>JBOGHK010000123.1:0-17210 GCA_050744325.1 Acidimicrobiales bacterium | reverse complement strand
CGTGCAGCCCGCGCAGCAGCCTGGCGATGGACGCCAGCGCGGTGTCGGACTGGCTCCAGTCCGGATAGGGCGCCACGGGGACCTCGCCGTCGATGAACACGAGGCGCTCGCGTCCGTCCTCGTCGATGCCGACTGGTGACGAGGCACCCTCGAATCCCGCGTGTCTCACCGCCCGTAGGAAGGCGTGGATCGAACCCGAGTGCGGACTCGAGGGGCGAAGGACATGCGGACCGACGCGGACGACCTGGCCCGCGTTCGCGATCCCGCCATCGAGCTGTTGCTCACCCACACCGCCACCTTGACAGACGAATGGTGCAGCCGCCCGCGGGCCCGCCCGTCGACACGGCTTGTGCGCATCGGCGAGATCCGACCAGCGGCGAGGTGGTTCCGTCGGACCGGAGGGGAGCTCTGTGCGTCAACGCGTTGACCCGAGGGTGTCCCAGAACGGGCAACCGAGATGAGACCGGCAACCGCCCCAGATCGCCGGCTGAGCGTGACGCTGGCAGGTAGAGGGGAAGGTCCTGATGGCCTTCGGACGCCGGGCCCACCGATTAGTTCTCGGCGGTGGGATCGTCCTAGTCGCATGACGGCAAGGACGTCTTGCCGGCGCTCGCCGAGCGGCACCGGGTGGTGGCGATCGAGCTTCAGGGCCACGGACGCACCACCGACAGCGATCGACCGCTATCGCTCGAACGGCTAGCCGACGACGTGGCCGAGGTGTTGACCCAAGCCAGCGTGGAACGGGCCGACGTGCTCGGGTTCAGCCTGGGCGGCCTCGTCTCGGTCGAGCTCGCCCGCCGGCACCCCCAACGGCTACGCAGGCTCGTGCTGGCGTCGGTCCACACCAGCCCACAGGGCTACCACGACGACATCACCTCGCCGGATGCACGGCCCGGCATCGGGCGCATGCCGACCGAGGACGACTTCCGCGCCTGGCAGGAGGCCTACCGCACCGTGGCACCCGAACCTGACCACTTCGAGGCGTTTGCGGCCAAGGCCTCAGCGTGGGTCGCCAGCCTCCGGGGTTGGTCCGAGGAGGAGCTGGGTCAGGTGCACCCGATCGTGCGGCCCGCCGTGCCGGTCTGGGTGAGTGAGCCGTGGGTCTGTCATGCCGTCTGTGTCAGGGGTAGCGCGTCGGGTGTGGCGTGGCGGGCGGCTCCCGGGGAGATGCCGACGGTGCGTTTGAACGCGCGGCTGAACGCCGCTTCGGATTCGTAGCCCAGGTGGGCTGCGAGCTCCGCGACAGCGACGTCGTCGTGTTGCAGCCTGTCGAGCGCCACTTGCATCCGCCAGCGGGTCACGTAGTGCATTGCCGGCTCGCCCACCAGTTGGGTGAAGCGAGCGGCGAACGCGGAGCGCGACATGGCGGTCTCGCGGGCCAGTGACGCTACCGACCAGGGCTGCGCCGGATCGCGGTGCACGAGCGACATGGCCCGCCCGATGCGGGGGTCCTGTAGCGCTCCCAGCCAGCCGGTCTGGCCTGCCGGTTCGCGGGCGATCCATGAGCGGATGGCCTGGATGACCAGGATGTCGGACAGCCGGGTGATCACGGCTTCGCCGCCCGGGCGCAGTTCCCGCCCCTCGGCGGCGATGAGCCGCAGGGTGCTATGCATCCAGTCGGCCTCGGGTGTGGGCGACCCTGCCGCCTCGATGATGATCGTGCGGGGCAGCAGCGCCACCAGGGTGCGGGCGGCAGGGTGTCCGAAGCGGACGGTGCCGCACACGATGCTCGAGGGCGCTCCACCGCCGCCGTGGCGCAGGATGGCGTAGCGGTCGCTGGCGTAGTCGTAGTCCAGGGTCTCGACCCGGGGTGCGGGTGCGCCGGGCTGGCTGCACAGGCGGTGGCCCTCGCCGTGGGGCACCAACGCGAAGTCGCCGGGCTGCAGGTGCTGTGGGTCGGCGCCGTCGATCTCGAGCCAGCACCGCCCCGCGTTGACGACGTGGAACCACAGCGACTGCGGCTCGGGGGGCAGGTACAGCCCCCAGGGCGCGGTGAGCTCGGAGCGGCAGTAGAACGTGCCGGACATGCGCAAGAAGTGCAGTGCCTCGCCCAGCGGGTCGGGTGTCGTCCAGGGATCAGCGCCTCGCATGCGCATCAGTCTGCCGGACCGTCGGTGCGAACGTCCACAGGCCCTGGACGAACGAGCATGAATCGACGACGGACGGTCATTGTTCCGCCAGCTCGGCTCGCTCAAGATGGACGACAGGTACATCGACCACCGAAAGAGACGGGAATCGCCATGACCGAGATCTCGCGAGACGACAGGCCAACACTGGTGCTCGGCGGCAGGGGCAAGACCGGCCGCCGGGTCGCCCAACGGCTCACGACACGCGGCCTGCCCGTGCGGGTCGGCAGCCGTTCCGGCAAGCCACCGTTCGACTGGGAGGACCCCTCGACCTGGGGCCCGGTGCTGCAGGGCGTGGGGGCGGCGTACATCTCCTACTACCCCGACCTGGCCATCCCGGGCGCGACCGAGGCCGTCCGCGCCTTCGCTGACCTTGCCCTGGAACACGGCGTCGGCCGGCTGGTGCTGCTGTCCGGGCGCGGCGAAGAGGTAGCGCAGCAAACAGAGCGCGAGGTGCAAGAGACCGGCGCCGAGGTGACGATCGTGCGCTGCGCCTGGTTCATGCAGAACTTCAGCGAGGACTACCTGTTGGAGTCGATCCTGGGCGGCGAGGTCGTCCTGCCCGCCGACGCGCAGCTCGAGCCGTTCATCCACGCCGACGACATCGCCGACGTCGCGGTGGCAGCGCTGACCGAGCCCGGCCACGCCGGGCAGGTCTACGAGCTGACCAGCCCGCGCCTGCTGACCTTCGCGGACGCGGTCGCCGAGATCGCCAAGGCCACCGACCGCGAGATCCGCTACATCCCCGTGTCGCTCGAGGACTACGCGGCCGGCGCCGCCGACCACGGGATCCCCGCCGAGTTCGTCGGGTTCCTGACCTACCTGTTCAGCGAGGTCCTCGGGAACAACCCCTACGTGACCGACGGCGTCCAGCGGGCCCTGGGCCGGCCGGCCCGCGACTTCGCCGACTACGCGGCGCAGACCGCCGCCACCGGCGTCTGGACCCCCACCGACCAGCCCAACCCGGAGAGCCCCCGATGAACCTGCGATCCTGGCAAACCGTCACCCTGCTGCCCGCCACCCTCACCATGGGGCTCACGGCCGGCGTGTTCGGGGACTGGGCCCACACGATCATGCGGGGCCTGCACAACACCGACGACCGGACCTTCGTCGGTGCCTTCCAGGCCCTGGACGAGGCCATCATAAACCCCGTGTTCATGCTCCCCGCCATGGGCGCTCTGGTGCTGAGCGGCATCGCCGCGGTCCTCTACCTCCGCGACCGCGACCACTCGACGCTGCCCTGGGTCGCGGCGGCGTTCGGCCTCTACCTGGCGGCGGTCGTCATCACCATGGCGATCCACGAGCCGCTCAACGAGCTCATAAGGACCGCCGGCGACCCCGACAGCATCGCCAACCCGGCGGCCGTCCGAGACGACCTCCACGAGACCCGCTGGGTCGCCTGGCACATCGTCCGGACCATCACCACCACCGCCGCCTTCGGCTGCCTGGCCTGGGCCCTCGTCCTCCACGGACGCGCCACCCACCACACCGCCCACCACGAAGACCCCCGCCCGGCCCAGATGACACTCCGTCCACCCTCAGAAACGATCTCCTAGTGCCCTCCGACCGCCGGGCCACGTCAGCGGGCCGGCCGGGCGTGCCGCCAAAACGTCGGGTCGTTGGCAGGGATGCCGGGTCAGCGGAGGCCCTTGCGAGCGACCGTGGTCCCGGAACGAAGGGCCTTCGGTATCTCGGCCACGTCGTCGACCACCCAGACGAGACGCTCGATCTCTTCGTCGCTCGCGTCCGACGCGACATCGACCTCGTAGTCGATGCCTGTCGACGCCCACGTGGCCGGATCGAACCCGGCGGTTGCTCGCACCCATGCCCCGTCGATCCTGATCCCTGTCCGTTCGGCCTCGCGGTACAAGTCGTTGAGGACGCAGCCGGCAGCGGCCAAGTGGTAGAGGTGCGCGCCTGTGAAGTCGGCCTCGACGACTACCCCCTCGCTGGTCCACCGGTGGGGCATAACGACGCCGCCCGCGGCCGGCCTGAGGCTGCCCGCCGACACCTCCACCTCGTAGCTCGCATCGTCCACGGCGTGGAAGCTACTTGCCGGACGTATCCCTGATCGCCGGCCTCGGTGAGCGTCCATGTGTGATGGCGCAGATGGCTGGACGATTCCGCAATGTTCGATGGCCGACAGCTCGTCGCGCACCCGGCTGGTGTCGTGGGTGGCGGCGAGCACGCAGGTGGGCCCGAGGAGTGTCCGATGGCGGTCCGCCCTGAGGCGAGGTGGCGCTCAGCGGTGACCGGGCCGGCTGAGGGCCACTACTCATTGGGCCAGTACGACGTGTGACTCGGTGGGCACGGCCAGCCCGTCGTCGTCCCGGTAGGGAGCGAGCGCGTTGTCGAGGTCAGCGATCAGGGCTGTGCGTTCACACTCGTCGAGGTGGCCCAATGGTTCGCCGATCGGTGATGCCAGCGCTTGCTGTCGGACGAGCTCGGTGGGCGAGGGGTAGCGGCAGACCTTGGCCTCGATGGCGATGTGCACGTGGCGGAAGCCCGCTTCGACGAAGAAGGCACGCAGGGCGTCCTGGTCGCCGAGGGCGAACGGGGCGCGCATCATCGCACCGGCGGCACTGGCGTGGTGCTCCAGGACCTCAGCGAGCAGAGCGAAGCCCGGGTTGTGCCGAATGCTGCGCCACACGCCGACCGTCAGACGGCCGCCAGCCGAGAGGACGCGGCGCATCTCGCGGACGGCCGCCGAACGGTCGGCGACGAACTGCAAGCCCTGCTGGCAGACGACGACGACGGCGCGCCGACCATGCCGCGATCGATGCTGATCAAACGCCTTGCCGATCTACAGCGCGTCGGGGTCATCCAAGCGACCCCCAAGCACACCGGCCGGGGATCGCTGTACACGCTCACCCCCGCCGGCCGCGACCTGGCCCGCGTGATCGACGCTATGGGCGCCTGGGGCACACGCTGGCTGGAGGCCACCTCGCAGCACTCCGACCCCGGCTTCGCGCTCTGGGCCTGGAGTCGCTTCCACATCCACCTCAGGTTCCTGGTCACGGATCTCTCCTTGGCTGACGGCCGATCGTCCGATGGCCGAGACTGGTCGACCGTCCACTACGCCGAGCGTCGTCAATCGGTTCGCGCCGTCACCACCGCGGCCGAACCGGTGAGAACAATGACAGCTCGCCAAGGACCGAGCGGCCGGGAGATCGATCACCCGGAGGCGTTGCTGGCATCGGGCACGGTCACCACCGCCTTGCCCCAGGTCTTGCGGTCGGCGAGCGCCTGCAGCGCAAGGGCCGCCTCCTCGAACCGAAAAGGCGGATACAGCGGCGGCACGAAGTCGCCGCGGCCGACGAGCTCGAGCACGGAGTCCATCTGCCGACGCACCGACGACGGGTCGCGCATGACCGAGGCACCCCAGTGCACGCCGACGATGTCGTACGACTTCAGCAGGACATGGTTCACCGGCGCGTCGGGGATGCCGGCGACGAAGCCGATGACCAGCAACCGACCCTCCCAGGCCATGCACCGACGCACCTGGCGGAACGTGTCGCCGCCGACCGGGTCGTAGGCGACGTCGACGCCTCCGCCCGATGCTTCACGCACGGTGTCGACCCAGTCGGGTGTCTGCTGGTGGTCGATCACGACATCGGCGCCGAGGTCGTGGGCCAGCTTCACCTTCTCGGGGCCACCGGCCACGGCGATGATGCGTGCGCCCGCCGACTTGCCGAGCTGAATCGCAGCCGTCCCGGCGCCCCCGGCCGCGCCGGTCACGAGCATCGTCTCGCCCGCCTTGAGGAACCCGCGCTCGTGGAGCGCGTACCAGGTCGTGCCGTAGTTGATCGGAATGGCGGCCGCGTGCTCCGGCGACACCGAGTCGGGGATCCTGAAGCACGATCCCGACGCCACCACCACCTTCTCGGCGAGGCCCCCGCCCATGACCGCGACCTGGTCACCGACGACCAGCTCCTCGACACCCTCGCCGAGCGCCGCGACGACGCCAGCGGTCTCACCGCCAGGCGTGAACCGGGGCGGCGTAGGCACCTGGTAGATACCGCGGCACTGCAGCACGTCGGGGAACGCCAAGCCGACCGCCTCCACCTCCACGAGCACCTGCCCGGGATTCGGCTCCGGCTCTGGCACGTCGACGAGCTCGAGGCTCGTACCCGGCTCGCCCTCCTCGATCAGCTCCCAACGACGCATGGTCGCGGAACCTACGACACGACCCCTCCCGCGCGCCCGTCCAGCAAGCCTCCTCGCTCGATACGCCCCAGAGACCCCGGACGTGACGGAGATCCACGACGCGCTCCCCCTACGCATCTCAGCGGCTCGTGAAGGAGCCCCGGTCGCTGGTCAGTTGGTGGACGGAGCGGGGCATGGTCCATCATCCGGCGATGCCGCAAGCCCACGAGCAAGACCGGGACGTGGTGCGGGTCGAGGTCGACGACACCCAGTCGGCGTGCCGGCTGACCCTCGATCGGCCGGACAAGCTCAACGCTCTCAACGACGACGTGCGCCGGAGCCTGCAGCGGGCCGTCGACCAGTTGGCCGAGCGCGACGACGTGCGGGTGGTGATCCTGGTCGGTGCAGGCCGCGCGTTCTCTGCGGGAGCCGACCTGCGACAAGGGCCGGTGGCACCGTCCGACGGCGGTGTCTTGGGTGAGCGACGGGCTACCGGCCGGTGGCAGAGGTTGCTCGACGACCTCGAGCGCCTCCCCCAGGCGACCGTGGCCCGGTTGCAGGGCCACGTGGTCGGCGGGGCGGCGTTGCTGGCCGCAGCTTGCGACCTGCGGGTCGCTGCCGAGGACCTGATCGTCAGCGTCCCCGAGCTGGCCCTCGGCATCCCGCTGACCTGGGCCGGGCTTCCCCGTCTGGTTCGTGAGATCGGCCTACCTCGGACACGGGAGCTGGTCATGACCGGCCGCCGTCTCCCAGCGGTCGAGGCGCACGCCTGGGGTTATGTCAACAGGGTGGTCCCACTCGGCGAGCTCGACGCAGCGGTGGACGACCTCGTCGCCACCCTCGTGAGCAAGCCCGCGCACGCGCTGGCGATGACCGTCGACGCCCTACGCGCCCTGGGTCGAGCGGTATCGGCAACTGAGACCGCCTGGGCCGACGCCGACCTCCTCCGCTGGTCGCTGAGCGACATCAGCCGCTGAGTGCGCTAGGCGCGGCTGAACGTCGCTATCCAGTTCACCTCCCAGCTCTGCCCGCTGTCGGCGGAGAACGCCTGATCCCACTGCGGATGCTCGGTGTCGACATCGGACCACCGGTAGCGCACTCGGATTGGGGTGCCCTCCCAGGTGTCGTCGCACTCGAAGGTCCCGACCCCGCCGGCAAACCGGCCCACCACCGGCTCGTCCAGCATCCCGCCGCTGGTCTTGGACGCCCACCAGATCCGCCACACCTGCTCGGTCTGGTTGTAGAGCCGCAGCGACACGCCCTCGATGTCTCGCTCCGGCGCCCGCAGCACGTCGAAGGTGCCGTTGCCATCTAGCAGCACCTCGCAGTCCAGGGTCGCGTCGAACTCGTACCATTCGTCGCAGTCGGCCAGGATCTTCACGAGGCGTCGCTGACGGCTGGTCCACCGTCCGGCCAGGAAGTCGAAATCCGTGTTGGTCATGGTGACGACGGTATGGGCGCACCTCTGACGTCTTCTGTCAGTGGCAGCTGGCAGAATTCCGCTCATGCGGGCGGACCGGCTGCTGTCGATCGTGCTGCTGTTGCAGAGCCGCCGCCGGCTCAGCGCGAGCCAGCTCGCGGCTGAACTGGAGGTCTCGGCTCGCACGATCTATCGCGACGTGGTGGCTCTCAGCAGCGCCGGCATCCCGATCTATGCCGATGCGAACGGCTATCGCCTGGTTGATGGCTATCAGACGCAACTCACCGGGCTGACTGCGGAGGAGGCTCGCGGGCTGGTCCTGGCAGGGCTGCCGGTCGCAGCGGCGGACCTCGGACTGGCCGAGGCGGTCGCCGCCGCTCAGCTGAAGCTGTCGGCTGCGCTCCCGGCGGCGCAACGGGAGCTGGCCGCCCGCATGCGGCAGCGGTTCTACCTCGATGCCCCAGGTTGGTATGAGGATGGTGATACCTCCGATCACGTCGGGCTGATCGCCGATGCGGTGTGGCGGCAGCGGGTCATAAGGGTGCGCTACGAGAACTGGACCCGGACCGTGGAGCACCGCCTGGAGCCCTACGGGCTGGTGCTCAAGGCGGGCAGGTGGTACCTGGTCGGCCGCGTTGCCCGCGGAATCCGTACCTTCCGGGTCAGCCAAATCCACGAGCTGGTCATGCTGGATGAGGAGTTCGCCTGGCCGGAGGTCTTCGATCTCGCCACGCACTGGCGTGAGCAGGTCATCGAGTTCCGCTCGCGGCTGCACCAGGGTGATGCGCTGGTACGCCTGCATCCCGACGCGATCGAGCGGCTGCCACACCTGATGGGCCGGGCGGTGGCCGAGGCGGCTGCCGCCGGTGAAGCCCAGCCGGACGGCTGGATCGTGGCCCGGGTGCCGATCGAAACAGAAGGCCACGCCGAGGCCCAGTTCCTGCGGCTGGGCGCGCAGGTCGAGGTGCTGGAGCCGGCATCGTTGCGCGAGCGGCTGGCGGGGACGGTCGCTCAGCTGACGTCGCTGTACCAGCTAGGTGACATAGCAAGGTGAACGCCGCGGTGATCGGGTTCCTGCACGGGGAGAGCCGGCCCCTGCGGACCGGCTCTCCCCTGGATCGTGGGCACAGCAACAGGTCCATCCCTTGTAGATAGATCTCATCTACAAGCCACCCGTCCGTGTCCCGGGGCGACGGCACGTTCGTGTCACGACGGCGTCACACGGTTTCGGTGTGAGCTCGAGGAGGAGTCCCGGTCTGCCTTCGTCCGGTGCGTCCCGTGTGGTCGTGGCCGCCGTGAGCATCGGGGTGTCGCTTGCGGTAACGGGTCTCGTCCGCTGGCAGGTGTTCGTCGGCGGAGGGTCTGGTGGCTCGGACGGTGACGGCGGTGGTGAGCAGGTCGGCTGGGAGGTCGGCGCGTGCGTCATGCCGACAGGTGGAGTCGCGACGACCCTCCCGACCCTGCCACCCGACGTGGAGGTCCCACCCGAGGTCGAGGACATGCGTGAAGGGACGCAGGAGGTCGAGCCTGTGGCGTGCTCTGACGATCGGACGTTCGCCCGCATCACCCACATGGGCGAGACCGTCGACACCGGGATCGGCGAGCTCGGGTTGACCGACGGCGGCTGCCCGGACGATACCGACACCGCCTTCATCGCCGAGACCTCCAACTCTCTGGGCCTGGAGAGCCAGGTCGCGTGCACCCGCAACCTGGAGCCACCGCATCCCGGCGACCCAGGTGGCGGCGGTGGCCGCCTGGTGGCCTGGGCGACGCCACCTGCGCGGGTCTGGGCCCTTCGGTCGTGTGTTCGTGGTCGAGGTCGCTGGCGGCTCGTCGCTGGTCGTATTGCCCTGGTGCGGGTCTGTCCGGTCACAGCCGGACCGGAGAGACCCGCACCGGACACTCATCGCCACGCGATCGATGTCGTCTGGTCCTCCATCGGGCCGAAGGCCCAGTTGGTCATGACGCTCCTACCTGCGGCGAAGTTCGCGTGCTCGTAGTACTGACCGTTGCACCCGGCATATCCGATGCCGATGTCGATGTCGTCGTTCCAACTGCTTCCGACGTTGGCGATCTGCCACTCAGCGGCTGGGTCGCTGTCACAACCCGTGGCCGCCACGTGTGCCCAGGTTCGAGCGGATGTGAGGGGTTCGAGAGCCTCGTCCTCGGATACCCCGATGAGCACCTGCGGTGCCCGGCGATCGGTCGCTGCTGCGGCCAGGTCTTCCTCGGTGACCCTGGTCGCGTCTGCTGGAAGTTGGACGGTGCCATTCGTTGCGTAGCTGATGGACTCGGCGAACGTGTCGAAGCACACCGGTGGGGCGGGCGCTCTCGTGGAACCGACCTCGATGGCCTCGGACACGCAGTGCAGCCCGGAATCGCCTGAAGACGTCACCGCCTCCTCGGACGCGGCCCCGACTTCGCTCGGCAGGCTCATGGCCGCAAGGAGGGTGGCCAGTCCGATTATCGGTCGAGAGAGTCTTCTACCCATGTTCCTGGACCTCTTCTTTCGTCTCGTGAGCAAGGTGCCGTCGACCCATAGGTGAGCCAGCCGACGAGGAACCATGAGTCGCGGGCTGCTAGCGACCTGATAGCAGCCTGCTAGCCACCCGCGGAACGAGGCGACCGGGACATCGTGTCCAGCGTTCGCAGGACGGTGACGGCAGCGATGCCCACCAGCAGGGCAGGTCAGGACGACGCCTAGCGTCGCCCCGTGGCTGCGAGACCAGGTCGGATCGGTCGTCCTGACCCGGGCTCGCCACCACGAGGATCGCCCGCCAGGAAGGTGACGTGGAGTGCTCGCGTACCTTGCTCCACGTCGGTCCTGGCCGACGACGATGCCTTCGCCTCTGCGGGCCGGATGGGTTACCAGGTGGTGAGAGCGGTGGCGGCGTCGTTCCAGGTGGCTCGGCCGATTGCCGCGGCTTGGGGGATGGTGAGGGCGCTGCCCGCGGGCGGGGCGTGGTCGGCGAGGTGCTGGGCGTTGCAGTACAGGTTGGCGTGGACGCAGATGTCGTTGAGCAGGTGGTCGCACGGGCTGCTGGGGAGACAGAGGCGCAGCTCACCGTCGGCGACGGGTTCGCCGTTGGTGAAGGTGACCTGGAGCTGGCGGCCGCAGGTGGGGCACGTCGTGGTGGCTTGGGCGTCGAGGCGGAGGGCTGCGGGGATGCCGATGGCGTCGAGCGCGCACCACGTGTGGATGAGCTGGTTGGCATGGGTGATGCGGTGGGGTGTGGGTTGGGCAGAGAGGCCGTGGATGCCGGTGATCCGCCCGGCGCGGTCGAGGACGATGCGGCCGTGCTGTTGCATCGTGCCGATGATGGCGGGGTCGACGTCGAGGTCGCTGGGGTGGGGCCGCTGGCCGCTCCAGAGGGCCACGAACCCGTGCACGGCGAGTTGGTGCTCGGCTTCGGTGACTTCGACCTGCAGAGGTTCGCAGCACGAGTCCATGCGGGCACCCTATGGGTTCCCGTCGGGAGGAAGGTCAAGCCTGCGGGGTCTGTGCGGTGAGGATGTTGCAGTAGCCGTGGCAGTCGGCGGGGTCCTGGCTCGCGGCGCGGCGGGCCAGTGCTTGGAGCGTGCGGCGGGCCTGGATGAGGTCGCCGATGCGCGCCTCGACCTCGGCGAGCCGTGCATCGATCAGGTCTTGGACGTGCTGGCAGGGCGGCTGTCCGGTGTCGCTGATATCGAGGACTTGGCGGATCTCGTCGAGTTTGAGGCCGGCCGCCTGGGCGTGGCGGATGAACGCCAGGCGCTCGAGGATCGACGGATCGTAGTCGCGGTAGCCGGATGGAGTGCGGGTTGGTTCGGGGAGGAGGCGTTGGGCTTCCCAGAACCGGATGGTCTTGGCCGGCACGTTCGCTTGGGTCGCGATCTCACCGATGCGCATCGTCCTCACCTCCTGATCCCTTGGGCCTGCCGCCCTTGACCTTCCCGTTGGGAGGAAGGTCTACGGTACGGCGACTCTGTCCGGGAGAGATGGCGATGGATGTCGAGTTGCTGTACTTCGACGGTTGCCCGCACTGGAGAACCGCGGACGAACGGGTCCGGCAGGTCGCAACCGAGATCGGTGCGACGGTGCACCGGCGGCGGGTCACCGCCGGCAATGTCGACGTGGCGAAGGGCTTCGCGGGGTCACCCACGATCCTCGTCGACGGCTGTGACCCCTTCCCTGCCACGCCAGCCCAGGGGCTGGGGTGCCGGCTGTACGCGACACCCCAGGGCACGGCGGGCTCACCCACCATCGGCCAGCTCCGCGCTGCCATCCACGGCCGAACCGGACGCCGGGGTGTTCTTCGACTCGCTGGCTCGGTTCTACCGGCGCGCCCAACTGCGTTGGATTGACGCCACGAAACGCCGCCCGGACGCGCGAGTCGAGCGAGCCGAGCGCATCGCCGGGGTGATCGAGCTCCTCAAAGCCGGCCACAAGCAAAGCCCCAACACCTGACCGCCAACCGGGGTCGACACCCGTGGCCGTGGGTCGTGGGCCGTGGACGAGATCAGTGATGGCCCGCCGATGGTGGTGCGGTGTTGGTGCCCAGCCGTGGCCCTGGCGCACCTCCAGTGTTGGTGCGTAGGTGACGCCACCACTGGTCGAAGGCGGCCACGGGGATGACGCGCCCGCCGGGGTGGCGGTCGAGCCAGCCTTGGGCAACGTCGGGGTTGGCGAAGAACGTCTGCTGCGTGCACACCTCGGCGTCGACCCGGGCGGCGTCGGTGAGCTGGGCCGTCTCGGCCACGGTGTTCAGGTCGAGCACGGCCACCACCGCGTCCGATGGGTGGACGGCCCCCACGCCGTCGGGGGTGAGCTCCACGCTGATCGCGGTGCCGGTGATCGGGCAGCTCGTGTCCACCCGCATCGGCTGCTCCAGAGCCTGGGCGACCTCGAAGATGTCCGGTCCACACCCGCCCACACCGATGCGACGATCACCGATCTCGTAGCGGAACCGGGGTGTGCCGCTGGTGGCGAAGTCGAGCCACACCTCGTCGCTGGTGTGACCCGTGCTCAACGACGGCAACCCCGCGTCGGCTTGGTCGACCAACTGGCGGACCTGGTCGACCGGTCGGCCGACGGCGGCGGCGAGCCGGGCGACCTTGACCGGGTGTGCGCCGCCGGCGGTGAGTCGGACCACAGCGGCGACGACATCGAGCATGTCGCGTTGCCGCGCCAGCATCTGCTGCCAGGCTGCGTCGAACTCGTCGGTGTCATGATCGCTCACGTCCGCGTCCCTTCCCCGACAGCACGGGTGTTCATCTCGCCGCGGCGATCTGGATCGTCACCGCCGCCCGCCGTTCCTGACCCCTTCAGGGCCAGCGCGCCCGCGGACGGGGAAGTGAGCTCCGTCCGTCAGGGTTGGCGGATCCGGCCCCGGCGCTGCAGACGCAGAACTCGTTGCCTTCGGGGTCCGCCATGACGACCCGGGGGCGCTAGCCGACGAACTCGAACTCCACGCCCAGCCCCCGATAGGTATCCCTCGCTCGTTCGTCACGAGTTGCCAGGACGAAGCCGTGGACCTTGGCCGCGTAGCCGACGAGCGCGTCGTAGACCGAGCCTCCAGCGACGCCGGACGATGCGAGCGACGACAGCAGCTCTGCGGCGGCTTCCGCGGGAAGGAAGCGCGACTGCGGAAAGTTGGCCTCGATCAACCGGGTGGCAGCAGCCGCAGTCCGCCGCGCTGGCGGCGGAAGTCGGGTCAGCACAGAGTAGGTCTCGAAGGCGGCATGGCCAGCGAGCCCTAGCCGCCGCCCACCGATTGCATCGAGGACCGTCTTGTGGCCCGGGTGGTCGGCCAGAACCAGGGCAACCGCAACGCTGGTGTCGACGAGGTATTCGGGATCCTTACCTTTGGTCGGCATCTCGCAACGCTCGGATCATCTCGTCGTCGATCACGGCACCAGAGGGTGGCACGACCAGGCGCCCGTGCCGCTCCTCCAGGTCTTCTCCCGCAATCGGCTCGACCCGTAGGCCCGCTCCGTCGGGGAACACTTCCACCTCCCCAGGGCGCAGGCCCACGCGATCTCGTAATGGCTTCGGTATTACCAACCGACCTGCCTTGTCAATGGTTGCTCGCATGCCATCATCCTACCAATCTCTTGGTAGGCGACGTGGTCGTTCATGTCGGGGCAGGCGAGAGCCAAGCACCTTGCTGGTCGTTTGTGCCCTGTCGTCGTTTGCGTCAGCCGGGCGTGCGCTGCCGACAGGCGCCGAGGTGGCGGCCGTATCGTGCTGGCCATGGGCACCGCCGACGCCGATGGACGACTGCTGCGGGGCCAGCAGACGCGGGCTGCCATCCTCCGCCACGCGGTCGACCTGGCCTCGGTCGAGGGCCTTGAGGCGCTGACGGTGCGCCGGCTGGCCGCTGATCTGTCGCTGAGCAAGAGCGGGGTCTTCGCCCACTTCGGGTCGAAGGAGGACCTCCAGCTCGCGGTCGTCGCCGCCGCCGGCGAGGTCTTCTCTGAGCGCGTGGTCGTGCCGGCGGCGAAGGCAGCGCCCGGGCGACAACGACTCCTCGCGCTGTTGGACCGTTGGCTTGACTATGCCCGCGAGCCTGTCTTCCCGGGCGGATGCTTCTTCTTCGCCGTGGCCGCCGAGTTCGACGCCCGCCCCGGCCGGGTGCGGGACGCGATCACGGTGGCTCGTCGCGCCTGGCTGACCGTCTACGAGGAGGCGATCCGCGACGCGATCGAGGCCGGGGAGCTGGGCCCGGAGACCGATGCCGGGCAGCTCGCGTTCGAGATCGACGCGCTGGCCATGGCCGCCAACAGCGCCGCCGTCCTCGGTGACGAGGCCGGAGCTTTCGAGCGGGCCCGCCGGGCCGTGCTCGCCCGCCTACAGGCTGCTTCCCCTGATACGAAACTCCGTGTCCTCGGGGAGAGTGAGGGCGCGGGGCGCGAGGCGGGCCGGGCGTAGCCCGGCGGTGGTCGACGCTCGGACGGTTCAGGCTGCGGGTTCGAGGGTGACTTTGTGGCCGAGGGCTTCGCGCTGACGGACGAGCTGGCGTTGGCGGGCTTGGGTGTCGACGTGACGCTCGAAGTAGTCGGCGCCCAACTCGTCATAGGCGCACTGGTTGGCGAGGAGGTGCCAGACGATCACGATCATGGTGTGGGCCACCGCGAAGATGGCCTTGGCCTGGCCCTTGGTGCCGAACCGGCGCCCGAATCGCCGATATTGGGCGGCCAGGTAGGTGTCCTTGGTATGGGATGCCGCCCAGGCGGCCTCGCACATCGCGGTGCGTAGCGCCGGGTTGCCCTTGCGGGCACGTCCGGAGCGGCGTTTGCCGGCCGATTCGTGATGCCCCGGGCACAGTCCCACCCACGACGCCAGATGCGCCGCGGTCGGGAACCGGGACATGTCGGTGGCGATCTCGGCAACGATGACCTCCGCCACGCGTTTGCCGACCCCGGGGATCGATATCAACCGGGTGGCGGCCTCAGCGAAAGGGGCCATCAACTCATCGACGGCAACATCGAGGCGACGCTCGATCGTGGTGAGCTCGTCGATGTGATCCAGATGTATCCGCAACAGCAGGGCATGGTGGTCATCGAATCGACCGACGAGGGCTTCGCGCAGATCTCCGATCTTGGGACGCATCCGGGTCAGGGCCATCTCCGCGAGCACCTCGGGGTCGCGTTCACCGGCGACGAGCGCTTCGATCATCCGCCGGCCCGACACACCCAGCACGTCGCTGGCCACCGAGTCCAACTTGATGCCGGCGTCCTCGAGGACCTTCTGGACCCGCTGGGTCTCCCGGGCTCGTTCCTGGATGATCTTGGTCCGATAGCGAGTCAGGTCCCGCAGCCGGGCGATCTCCCTCGGCGGGATGAACGACCCTCGCAGCAGCCCGCATTCCAACAGCTGTGCCAGCCACTCCGAGTCCGCCACGTCGGTCTTGCGGCCCGGCAGGTTCTTGAAATGCGCCGGGTTCACCAACAACAACTCGCACCCCGCGGTCTCCAGCACATACCAAACCGGCTTCCAATAGACCCCCCGTCGCCTCCATCGCCACCTGGGTCACACCATGGGCCACCAGCCAGTCCCGCATCTCGGCTAGCCGGCCCGTGAACGTGCCGAACTTTTTGGTCTCCTGACCACGGCCACCCTGCCGGTCGGGGAACCGAACCGTGGCCATCACCGACTTCTTGTGCACATCCAAACCCGCGCACCGGTCCACGATCACATCCATCAGCACTCCCTTCGAATGCCGGTTTCGGGACACGCCACCCAGGGGACCGGTCGTATCAAGACTCTGATACTCGTGCTCGAAGCAACAATCCAGGGTGCCTCCAGGTCCCCGCACCAGTCTTGACATCGGGCCACGGCACCAGTGGGTGTTCCGGGCTGCAGCGGGCGGCACTCCCAGAGTCTCATCCCCCCGGGCGACCACCGCAGGGGGTCATGGAGGCCTTGACAAGGTCTCCATGCTCGCCAAATAATGTGGACGGTTGTCCTATTTGTTTGATGGCGAGCCAAGGGGATCTGATGTCCGACATCAAGCAGTCGACTGTTCGCGTCAACGGGATCCGGTTCAGCTATCTCGAGGCGGGCGAGGGGCCGCTGGTCCTGCTCCTTCATGGGTTCCCTGACAACGCCCGCACCTGGTTGCATCAGGTCGACGCGCTCGCCGGCGCGGGCTACCACGCGGTGGCACCGTTCATGCGTGGCTACGCCCCGACGGAAATCCCCGCTGACGGGCGCTACGACGCCGGCGCGCTCGCCGGCGACATCGTCGGCCTGGCGGACGCACTCGGCGACGGGCCCGTCTTCGTCGTCGGTCACGACTGGGGTGCGATCGCCGCCACCGCCGCCATGGCGCTCGTTCCCGAACACGTGCGAGCGGCGGTCATCATGGCCGCCACCCATCCGGCCCGGCTGCGGGCCGTCCTCAAGGATCCCCGCCAGATCCAGCACGTGTTCCACTTCTGGTTCTTCCAGGCGGCCGGTCTGGCCGAGCGGGCCCTGCAGCACGACGACTTTGCGCTCGTCGACCACCTCTGGCGCTTCTGGAGCCCCGGCCTCAACGACCGCGAGCACATCGCCCAAGTCAAGCGCGAGTCGCTCGACATGCCGGGAGCCCCCGAGGCCGTGCTCGGCTACTACCGGGCCCTTCTCACCTTGGGCTCCGAGGCACCCGAGCAGGTCTTCGGGTCGTACCCGGTGCCAACCCTGGCGATCTGGGGAGGCGACGACCTGCCCGGCAAGCTCGCCGAGGGCGAGGAAGCCTTCTTCAGTGCCGGTTATCGACGCGAGATCGTCCCGGACGCCGGTCATTTCGTCCACCGCGAGGCGCCAAGCCAGGTCAGCCGCCTCATCGTCGACTGGCTCGCGAGCTATACGGCCGACAGCCTCGCGCCCGTGTGACCGGCTTTCTGCGCACCGACCCCACCATCGCCGTCGTTGCCCGCGCCGGCTGGAGATGGGCCACCGTCGAAGGCCACGCCGAGCTGATCGGACCCGACGACGCCCACCCCGAGATCGACGACGAACGGCTCCGGCTCCTGCTGCGCGACATCTTCGGCGC
>JBOGHK010000122.1:0-54112 GCA_050744325.1 Acidimicrobiales bacterium | reverse complement strand
CCACCCGTCGGAGTCAGCGACGTGGACGCCCGGTCGATGATCTTGTCCAACTCACCCCGGTCGAGCCACACGCCTCGGCATTGCGGGCAGAAGTCGATCTCGATGCCCTCGCGGGACGAGATGGAGAGCGGTGAGTCATCCACGGGACACTTCATAGGGTCCGACCCTACCTTCGGTCGGCAACGGCACTAGCCCGGCGGTCGGGACGACACGCGCGCGACGCTGGGCCGGTGAGGTTCACTGCCGATGCCCATCCCGGTCTGGCGAGTGGGGCGATCACGTTGACGTTCCGGGCGTGGAGCCGGCCCCAGGCCAAGGTCGGCGGTCGTTACCAGGCTGCCGAGGTCACGCTGCTGGTGGACGACGTCCGCGAGGTCCGCGTCGGCGACATCACCGACGACGAGGCCCGGCGCGCAGGGGCAGAGGATCGAGCCGGGATCGTCACCCGGCTGGCGGGCCGTCCCGCGGGCCGTTATGCCCCCGCGGCCAAGCGGGACATCACCGACGACACGCTGGTCTGGCGGGTCGCGTTCCACCGGGTAGCGCCGGATCCGACCCCGGTGCTCGCCGAACAGGATGACCTGGCCGTCGAGGACGTCGCCGAGATCACGCGCCGACTCGACCGGCTCGACGCCGCCAGCGCGCACGGGCCGTGGGCCCGCGAGACGCTACGGCTGATCGCCGACCGGCCGGCGGTGGTGTCGACGGTCCTGGCCGAGGCCCTGGGCCGTGAGCGGCAGCCGTTCAAGATCGACGTCCGCAAGCTCAAGCGCCTCGGCCTGACCTTGAGCCTCGACGTCGGCTACCGCCTCTCGCCCCGCGGCGAGGCCTACCTGCGAGCGGTCGTCCCGAGGACATAGTGCCCACGTCGGCACGGTCGAGGTGGTGCTGCCCGTAACGGCCAACGTCACGTCGAGCCCGTCGGGATGGGCGACATCGCCTCGGGTCAGACCATCGTCTGGCCGGCGCTCGCGTTGACGGCCTCGCCGGTGATGGCCGCCGCATCGTCCGACAGCAGCCAGCAGATGGTGGCGGCGATCTCGTCCGCGGTCTGCAGGCGCCGCAACGGGATCTCGCGCTCCAGGTAGGCGGCCAGGCCGTCGGCGCCGCCGAGCATCTGCTCGAACATGCCGTCGGGGTTGAGCAGGTCGGTGTCGACGGTGCCCGGGCACACGGCGTTGACGGCGATGCCGGACGGCCCCAGCTCGTGGGCCATGGTCTGGGTGAGCAGGATCACCGCACCCTTGGCGGCGCAGTAGGCCCCGAGGAAGGGCATCCCGCGCTTGCCCGCCTGGCTGGAGACGTTGCAGATCCGGCCGGGCAGCCCGGCGGCGACCATGCGCGACGCGCAGGCGCGCGCAACGAGCCATGTGCCGACCAGGTTGACGTCGAGCACCCGCTGGAACTCGCCCACCGGCAGGCTCACCAGCGGTCCGAGGCCGAACCCGGGGCCGCTGCCGCCGGCCACGTTGGCCACCAGCGTGATCGTGCCCAGTGCCTCGCTCGCGGTCGCGACCGCGGCGTTCACCTGCGACTCGTCGGAGACGTCGGCCCGCAGCGCTGCCGCCCGCCGACCGAGCGCCTCGATCTCGTGCACCACGTCGTCGAGGTCGTCGGCGGTCGCCGTGGAGTGGGCCGGCGCGTCGTCGTAGGGCTTGGCGATGTCGAGGCAGGCGACGTCGACGCCGGCCCGCGCGAGCCGCAGCGCGGTGGCCCGCCCGATGCCCCGCGGCCGCGCCGCCCCGGTCACCAGGGCGACCTTGCCGATCGGGCCAGCAGAGCCCGTCGGGTCAGTCACGGCTCGACCCTCGCAGCCCACCGAGCAGCAACGAAACGGCGTCCCGGGTTCCCCGCACCAGCGACTCGTCGTCCTCGGAGTCGAGCCAGCCGGCGGTGATCGACGAGAACGAAGCCAGGATGATCCAGGACACGAAGTCGGGCTCGTAGTCGCTGGTGAACTCGCCCGAGCCCTGGCCGTCGCGCACGATGTCGGCAACCAGGGCGAGCAACTCGGGCGAGCTGGGATCCTTGAGGTCGCTCGCCGTGGCGTTGCGCACCCACTCGCGGGCGAGGCTCCGGGTGGACGGCGCACTCAGGCCCCAGGCGGTGGCGATCTCGTCCTGCACCACCCACAGCTGCTCGGTGGAGCTGCGCTCGGGTCGCTCGTCCAGCCGGTGGGCGATCCGTTCGGCCAGACGATGGCTGAACTCGCCGAGCAGACCGGCCTTCGACCCGTAGAACCGGAAGAAGGTCGCCCGCCCGACTTCGGCCCGCTCGCAGATCTCGTCCACCGTGACCTCGTCGTAGGGCCGGACCGCGAACAGGTCCACGGCGGCGCGGTAGATGCGGTCACGGGTGCGGTGCTTCTTGCGGGCTCGCAGCGAGGCCTCTGGAGGTTCGTATCTGATACCAGTGTCAGGAGTGAGACTCACGTCTCAGATGATACGTTGACCCCCATGCGAGCGGCGGTTGTCAGACGGGGGACGAGCTCGACAGCAGCGCTGATCGAGGTCGACGACGTCGAGGATCCGACACCGGGGTCGGGTCATGTGCTGGTGCGGTCGATGGCCTGCGGCATCTGTGGGTCCGACCTGCACGCCGCCCAGGACATCGACCACTTCGTCGAGCTCGGCCAGCGGGTGGGGATGTCCGACGGCCTCGACGTCGACGCAGGCGTCGTGTTTGGCCACGAGTTCTGTGCCGAGATCGTCGACTACGGGCCCGACACCGCCCGCAACCTGCCCGTCGGCAGCCGGGTCTGCTCGGTGCCGACGATCCTGGGCACGGCCGGGCCCGAGGCCATCGGCTACTCCAACCGGTACCCGGGTGGGCTGGCCGAGCTGATGGTCCTCCAAGAGGCTTTGCTGCTGCCGGTGCCCGACGAGCTGGACACGGCGATCGCCGCCCTCACCGAGCCGCTGGCGGTGGGCGAGCACGCGGTTGCCGTCGCCGACCTGCACGGCGGCGAGGTCTGCCTGGTCGTCGGCTGCGGGCCGGTGGGGCTGGCGGTCATCGCCGCGCTCAAGGTCCGCGGCGTCGGTCCCGTGATCGCGGCCGACTTCTCGCCGACCCGGCGCCGCCTGGCCGAGCTGCTCGGGGCCGACGAGGTCGTGGATCCCGCCGCCAGCTCGCCCTACGACCGCTGGGCCGACCTCGGCGTGCCGTCGACACTGATGGATCGGGCCGCCCGCGAGATGTTCGGCGTCGACAGCACCGACGCCGTCATCTTCGAGGCGGTCGGCGCCCCCGGCGTACTGCAGACGATCATCGACGGTGCGGCGCCACGCGCCCGGGTGGTGGTCGTCGGCGTGTGCATGCAGCCCGATCGGATCGAGCCGTTCTTCGCCGTGGTGAAGCAGCTGGAGGTGCGCTTCGCCTTCGCCTACACCACCGCCGAGTTCGCGACCACCCTCGACCGGCTGGTCCGCGGGGTGCCGGGTGCGGACGCCCTGGTCACCGACGAGGTGGGCCTCGACGGGGTGGCGGGCGCGTTCGAGGCGCTGCGCCAACCCAAACAGCACGGCAAGGTCCTCGTACGCCATCTCTAACCACCAACCGAGGAGGCACGCATGACCGAGGCGGTCGCAGGGGGCCCGTCCCGTTTCGGGACCTTCCTCGCTCCATTCCATCCCGTCGGCCAGAACCCGACGCTTGCGCTCGAGCGCGACCTTGAGCTGATCAGCCATCTCGACCGGCTGGGTTTCGACGAGGCCTGGATCGGTGAGCATCACTCGGCTGGCTACGAGATCATCGCGTCGCCCGAGGTGTTCATCGCCACTGCCGCCGAACGGACCCGGCACATCCGCCTGGGAACCGGCGTCTCGTCGCTTCCGTACCACCACCCGTTGCTGCTGGCCGACCGGATGGTGCTGCTCGACCACCTCACCCGCGGTCGGACCATGCTGGGCGTCGGCCCGGGCGCGTTGCCGTCCGACGCCTTCATGATGGGCATCGACGTCGCCCGGCAGCGCGACATGATGGAGGAGGCGCTCGAGGCCGTCCTCCTGCTGCTGCGCAGCGACGAGCCGGTGAACTACGAGACCGACTGGTTCACGCTCCGCGATGCCCGCCTGCAACTGCGGCCCTACCAGCGCCCGCACTTCGAGGTCGCCGTGGCTGCGATGGTGTCGCCGAGCGGCCCGCGGGCCGCCGGGCGGTTCGGATGCAGCCTCCTGTCGATCGGGGCCACCCAGGCCAGCGGGTTCGACGCGTTGGGCTACCACTGGGGCGTCATGGAGGAGCGCGCCGAGCAGTTCGAGACCACCGTCGACCGTCGGGCGTGGCGGCTGGTCGGGCCGATCCACCTGGCCGAGACCCGCGAGCAGGCCACGCGGGACGTCGAGTTCGGGTTGGCCCAGTGGATGGACTACTTCCGGCGGGTGGCTGCGCTGCCCTTGGCTCCGGAGAGCGACGACAGCATGGAGCTGGTCGACGCACTCAACAACTCGGGCGTCGCGGTGATCGGCACCCCCGACGACGCGATCGCGCAGCTCAACCGGCTGGCCGAGCAGTCCGGCGGTTTCGGCACGTACCTGGTGATGGCCCACGAGTGGGCCGACCGGCTCGAGACGCTGCGCTCCTACGAGCTGTTCGCTCGCGAGGTGATCCCGGTGTTCCAGGGCTCGGCGACGACGACGACCGCAAGCCGTGACTGGGCGGCGGAGAACCGGCCGACGTTCGCCACTGCGACCGGGGCCGCGATCATGACCTCGATGCAGCGCCACGCCGAAGAGAAGGCCAAGCGCGAGGGCGAGGCCGCCGGTGATGGCGACGGGGCAGCAGCCGGGGAACCGGCGGAGCAGACATGACCACTGAGCCAGCGGCGGTCACGCGCCGCACGATCCGCACCAACGGCATCGACATGGCCGTCGACGAGGCGGGGGAGGGGCCGCTGGTGGTGCTGTGCCACGGCTTCCCCGAGCTGTCCTACTCCTGGCGCCACCAGCTGCCGGCCCTGGCTGCGGCGGGCTATCACGCGGTGGCGCCGAACCAGCGGGGCTATGACGGTACGACCCGGCCGGCTGCGATCGAGGACTACAACATCGTCGCGCTGACCGACGACCTGCTCGGCCTCCTCGACGTCCTCGGTGAGCAGGATGCGGTGTTCGTCGGCCACGACTGGGGTGCCCCGGTCGTGTGGCACATGTCGATCCGCGCCCCGGAGCGGGTGCGCGGCGTCGTGGGGATGAGCGTCCCTTACCTGCCCCGGTCCGAGCGGCCGCCGATCGAGACCATGAAGTTCCTGTTCGCCGGCACGTGGTTCTACATCCTGTACTTCCAGGAGCCCGGGGTGGCCGACGCCGAGCTGGCCCGCGACCCCGAGACCACGATGCGCCGCTTCATGTGCGCGATCGCCGGCGAGTCGACGCTGGACGAGCTGTCGGCGCTGGCCGGCGTCCGGGACGGCCGCGGGATGCTCGACCGGATGCCCGAGCCGGACGGGCTGCCCGGATGGCTGACGCCGGCCGACCTCGACCACTACACCGCGGCCTTCACCCGCACCGGCTACACGGGTGGGCTGAACTGGTACCGGAACCTCGACCGCAACTGGGAGCTGACCGAGGCCTACGCCGCGGCGAGGGTCGAAGTACCCGCCCTGTTCGTCGGCGGCGACCGCGACCCGGTGGTGGTCGCATGGCCGCCCGACGGGATGCGCGAGTGGGTCGACGACCTGCGCGGGGTGGTCATGCTTCCGGGCGCAGGGCACTGGATCCAGCAGGAGCGTCCGGCCGAGGTCAACGCGGCGTTGTTCGACTTCCTCGCCGGCCTCGACGCAAAGGGGGCCCCATGATCAGCGACGACGTGGTCAGCGCCCGGGCGCGCACCCTGGCTGGCTCGCTCGAGCCGTTCGTCGGCCAGGTGTACTTCTCGCCCGAGTGCCACCAGGAATACGTGGCGCTCGGCTTCGGCGGCAGCCCGCGCTCGCTGGGCTCCGTCCAGCTGCCGGACGGGCCGGCCTACTTCTGCAGCCGTGGCTCGGCACTGGGGCAGGTCCCCGGTGAGCTGGTCGCGTCGGCCTTCGCCGTGTTCAACCCGGCCGCCGTCGTACCTGCCGTCGACTACGGCTGGGGCATGACCGACGCCGCGACCATCAGCGACGCCCGCACCCGAGGCGCAGTCGCCCAGCTGATCCGCATCCTCGGCCCCGAGCCCGAGGGCCTCGACCGGGCCAGGGTGCTGCTGGAACGGGCCGTCGACGGCCTCCGTCCGGAGGGCCGGCCGCTGTACGCCGGCCTGCTGGCCCTGGGGCTGCCGGGCGAGCCGCTCGCGGACGTGTGGCGGCTGGCGGACCGGCTTCGCGAGTTCCGCGGCGACGCCCACACCGCGGCATGGACCAGCGCCGGCTTCGATGCCACCGAGATCGGCCTGCTCACCGAGCTGTACTGGGGCTTGTCGATGCGCACCTATGTCCGGTCCCGGGCCTGGTCGGACGACCAGCTCGACGCCGCCGAGGCGCGGCTGGCGGCGCGGGGCCTGGTGGCCGACGGCGCGTTCACCGACCGCGGACGCGAGGTCCGCGAGGAGGTCGAGCGGGCGACCGACCGCCAGTGCCGGCCGATCGTGGAAGCCCTCGACGACGACCTCGACGAGCTCGCCAGGATCCTGCGCGGCTGGAGCACCGCGGTCCAGGCAGGAGGCGGTTACATGCCGGCCGGTCCGCACGACCTGGCCAAGGCACTCCGCGGCTCGTAACCCCACCGCCACTAGTCGCGGGGGAACGGGGTGGCGACGCCGTGGTCGCGGCCGGCCGTGTAGCCGCCGTCGACGGTGATGGTGGCGCCAGTGAGGAACGAGGCGTCGCTCGACAGCAGGAAGGCAGCTGTGGCCGCGACCTCCTCGGGACGACCGAAGCGGCGCAGGGCGTGCGCGTTGCGGTAGCTCTCCGCGGTCTCCACCAGTTCGGGGGCGCTGAACAGCATGGCGTCGGACAGCGGCGTGGCGATGACTCCCGGACAGACGACGTTGGCCCGGATGCCGGCGGGCCCGTACTCGACCGCGAGCGTGCGGGTCAGCAGGACGACCCCGCCCTTGGAGGCGTTGTAGGAACCCGCTCCACCCATCGCCTGGAGGCCGCTGATGCTGGCCATGGTGACGATCGAACCGCGCTCCTCGTCGACCGGCTCCTGGCGGATCATCTGGGCAAGTGCCGCCTTGGTGATGAGGAATGTGCCGGTCAGGTTCACCGAAATGACCCGATCCCATTCCACGGGTTCGACCTGATGGACAGGCCCGGCCGAGCTGACGCCCGCAGAATGGACGACGCCGTCGAGCCGGCCGCCCACCTCGACGGCGGTGGTCACAGCGTCGACGGCGGCCTCCTCGTCACGTATCTCGGTGTGGACGAAGATGAAGCGACCAGCACCACCGGTCAGGGCGGGCGACTCGCCGACGTCCGCTCCGACGACAGTGGCACCTTCGGTGAGGAGCCGTTCCGCGGTAGCACGGCCGATGCCCGACGATGCGCCGGTGACGAGCACGGTCTTGCCCAGGAACCGCTCGCGATACCACTCCATGTGGCGACTCCGATCCCCCATGTGGAAGCACGGGGGAAGTTTATATTCAATTGTTCATATCCTACCGGCGCGACTTGATCAGGCACGTTGCGTGCCGATCGTCTCACATAGGAGTGCGGATCTCGGGCGGCATAGGCGAAACCTGCGAGGCCTCATTGCCGGTGCGTGGCCAGATCGCGGGTACCCGCCCGCCATACTGGGGGAATGGCAGCCGCCTCGTCCGACAAGGACACCGTGAGCCTCAGCCGTCCGGTCTTCCTCTACGACGGTGACTGCGCTTTCTGCACTCGCTGTGCCGAGTTCATCGAGCGGCGCATCCCGAGCCACGCCCGCGTCGCGCCATGGCAGTGGGTCGAGCTGGCACCACTCGGGGTATCCCAGGCCGACGCCGAGGCCGCGGTGCAGTGGATCGACGGGGACGGCGCGGTCGCTGCCGGTCCGGAGGCCATCGCCCGCTTGCTCGTCGACGCCGGTGGCGCGTGGCGGATGCTCGGCGTCGTGCTCGACCTCCCCCCGGTGCGATGGCTGGCGTGGCCGATCTACCGCCTGATCTCGCGGAATCGTCACCGCATGCCCGGCGGAACGGCGGCGTGTTCACTGCCCCAGGCCGAGCGCGAGCGGCAGAAAGCCAACCTCTCCCAGTAGGGGACACCTCGACGCGGGACAGACCCGCTACCGTGTTCGGAGTGCAGTCAAGCCGTGGCTCGTGGTGGACGGCGGTCGCCAGTGAGCGGTGAATCGCGGCGTTTGCTTGGTTGCATATGAAGGGCAGGGTTCTCGTCGGCGTTGACGAGCAAGCTCTGGGACGGGATAACAACGGAACTAGGTGCAACTTCTGCAACACGGAGCGCGCCCATGGCGGGTGGATTCCGCGCGCAGAGCGGTGCGGGAGGTGATTGGTGGGCTACGAGCGTGAACATGAGCACGCCCCGGGCACGCCATCGTGGGTCGACTTGGCAAGCCCGGACTTGGTCGTGTCGGCCCGCTTCTACGGCGGATTGCTTGATTGGGATACGGCCACTCGCGGGCCGGCGGATGTGACGGGCGGGTCTCTCGCCTTCCAGGTGGAAGGTCGGGATGTCGCGGGCGTCGCGCCCATGGCGGCTGGTGCGGTCGCGGCGGGCGAGCCGCCCGCGTGGACCGTTCACATCGCCGTGCGCGATGTCGACGAGGTCGAAGGGGTGGTGGTCAGCAACGGCGGAGCGACGCTGATCGCCCCGACCGACGTGCGGGACGACGGCCGGATGGCGATGTTCTCCGACCCGACCGGTGCGGTGTTCGGTGTGTGGCAGGCCGGCAACCACGCCGGTGCCGAGATGGTGGGGGTGCCCGGCGCGATGTGCTGGGGCCAGCTCGCGTCGCGCAGCATCGAGGCTGCGAAGCGGTTCTACGGCGCGGTGTTCGGCTGGCAGGGCTTCACCAGCCCCTACGAGACGTCGACCTACACGCGCTTCCGGCTGGACGGTCGCGAGGTGGCGGGCATGGTCGAGATGGATCGCAGCTGGCCGCGGGGCCTGCCGTCGCATTGGATGCCGTACTTCGCGGTCGACGACTGCGACGGCGTCGCAGCGGCGGCCACCGAGCTCGGCGGCGACGTGGCGGTCGAGCCCTACGACATGCCCGAGATCGGCCGAGCAGCGGTGCTCGGCGATCCGCACGGGGCCGTGTTCACCGTGCTGACGCCCGAGGCCGGGTTCAAGGGCCTGCAGCTGTACAACGCGCCGGTCGCGCGCGCGATGGTCGACTCCCCGGGCTCGGCTCGGGCCGAGCCCGACGTGATGGCCGAGCGGCCGAGCACGTAGCGGTTCGCCTCACGGGAACAGGGCCGCGGCCACGTCGGTTGCTGCCGCGCGGCCGTCCGCCGCACCCGTCGCCAGGTACTCGGCCTCGAGCGCCAGGAGCTGACGGCGGATCAGCCGCCCGGCGTCCACCGGGTCGATGCCCCGCTCGGTCAGCTCGGGGAATCCCTGAGCCATCCACGCCGTCAGGCCGGCGTCGAGTGTCGCGACCAGCTCGCGGGTCGACTGCTGCGCGGTCGGGTCGCCGCGCACGCCCTCGCCGAGCGCCAGGCGGAGGACCGTGTGCTCGGTCTGGGTCTGGGCCCACACCCACTCGATCAGCGCGACGAGGCGGTCGTGGGCGCCGAGCGACGGGTCGATCGGCGGTTCCTCGGCCGCGAGGCGCTCGCCGTAGCGCCGTTCCTCGATGACCGCCCGCAGCAGCTCGGCCTTCGACGGGAAATAGTGGTAGATCGTGGCGACGTTGAGGCCACACGCCGCCGCGACCCGACGCATCGAGGTGCCCGCCGAGCCCTGTTCGCTCATCAGGCTGAGCGCTGCGTCCAGGATGCGCCTTCGCTGGCCGGCATCGCCGCGCTTGGGCGTGGCCAGCGTCATCGGAGCTGGGCCGACTCGGGGGTGAACACCGCGGGCAGGCGGTCGATGAACAGGACCAGCGTGGAGTCGCCACGCGACAGCGTGCCCGGGTGCTTGACCCGGATGTCGCCCAACCGGGCGAACAGCTGCTCGAACACCACCTTGATCTGGTTGCGGGCCAGGTTGGCGCCCAGGCAGTAGTGGGTGCCGATGCCGAAGCCGAGGTGCGGGTTGGGGTCGCGGTCGATCCGGAACCGGTCGGGCTCGTCGAACACGTCCTCGTCGCGGTTCGCCGACTGGTAGAGCATGAACACCCGGTCGCCCGCAGCGAACTGGACGCCCTTGTAGGCATGGTCGGTCGTCACGGTGCGCATGAAGTTCATGACCGGTGAGACGACGCGGACGATCTCGTCGGCGGCGAGGTCGATCAGAGCGGGATCGGCCATCAGCTTGGCGCGCTCCTCCGGGAACAACGTGAACGCTCGCAGGCCGCCGCTGATCGAGTTGCGCGTGGTCTCGTTGCCCGCGACCAGCAGCAGGAACAGGAACATGAGCAGCTCGTCGCTGGTCATCGCCTGGTCCAGGTCGATCTCCCCGACGGCCGGGTCGTCGACCTGGGTCAGCGCGCCGTCGTCGTAGGCCTGGGTGAGGATGCCGATGAGGTCGTCGGTGGCGCTGTCGCGGCGGCGCTGGTCGATCAGCTCGGTGAGCACGGCGCCGAGCTCGCCGGCGGCCTCGGCGGCCCGCAGCAGGACCGGGTCGTCGTAGTCGACATGGCCGTCGCCGGCCATCATCGCGTCGCTCCAGTGGTAGAGCCGCTCGCGTGAGCCCGGGTCAAGGCCCATCAGCTCGGCGATCACGATCAGCGGCAGGTGGATGGCGAAGTCCTCGACGAACTCGACCTCGCCCCGCTCGGCGATCTCGTCGATGAGCTGGGCGGTCAGCCCGCGCATGTGGTCGGTGAGCTTGCGGACCATGCGCGGGGTGAAGCCCCGGTTGACCAGGCGGCGCAGGCGGTTGTGCTCGGGATCGTCCATGGAGATCAGCGACATCGCCGCAGGCGCCATGGGCCGCACGCCCTGGGCCGCGGAGTACAGCTCCTGATGGCGGCTGATGTGGCTGACGTCGGCGTGCTTGGTGACGATCCACATCTCGTTGCGTTCGTCCCACCAGATGGGGGCGTTCTGGCGGAGCCAGCGGTAGGCGTCCCACGGATCGTCGTAGAAGCGAGGATCCATCGGGTCGATGGGGAACGGCGGCGCCATGGAGGCAGTCTCTCAAACGAACGTTTGATGGACAAGACCTCCCGCGACCCGGCATTCGCTTGTGGCGGTGCTGGCGCCGGGCGAACGTCGGAACGAGTCAGGGATGGCCGCGTCGGCCGGGACGGTGCCAGACTCCAAATATGACGGGTCGTCAGATCGGGGAGGCGGGGCGCCGGCCGAACATCCTGTTCGTGTTGTCCGACCAGGAGCGGAGCTGGTCGTGGCTGCCGGGGTCGGTGCGGTTGCCGTGGCGGGAGCGGCTGCGCGCCGAGGGCCTGACCCTCGCCAACCACTGGACCCACTCGTCGCCATGCTCGCCGTCGCGGACCACCATCCAGACCGGCCTGCACGTTCCCCAGCACGGGGTGGCCGACAACACGATCTTCCCGTGGCACCATTCGCTCGACGCCGCCGTCCCCACGGTGGGCTCGGTGTTGCGCGATGCGGGCTACCGGTCGAGCTACGTCGGCAAGTGGCACGTCAGCTACGGCCCGAACCCCCCGATGGCCGCCTACGGTTACAGCGACTGGGAGGGCAACGACCAGCACTTCATGGGCTGGGCCGGCACCGGGGTCGCGTTCGACCCGGTGATCGCCGACAACGCGGCCCACTGGCTGCGGACCAACGGCACGACGCTCGACCAGCCATGGTTCTTGACCGTGGCGCTGGTGAACCCGCACGACGTGATGTGGTTCCCGCTCGACCAGCCGGCCTACCAGGCCGAGCACCCCGACGAGCTGCGCTACGTGCGCGAGTTCCTGTCGGCGCAGCGCTGGAAGGAGGGAGAGGTCGTCCCGGCGTTCTCCGAGGACTACCCCGAGGTCGTGGAGACGTTGCCGGACAACTTCGACGACGACCTGATCTCCAAGCCGGCCTGCCATCGCCAGTGGCGCTGGGACCAGCAGCACAGCCTGTGGGGGACGATCGATCCGGACGATTCCCGGGCTTGGCGGAGGCACCTCGACTACTACGTGCGGCTGCACGAACTGGCCGACGAGTCCCTCGGCGCGGTGCTCGGTGCGCTTGCGGACATCGGAGCGTGGGACGACACGGTGGTTGTGTTCACCTCGGACCACGGCGACATGTGCGGCTCTCACGGCCTGCGGTCCAAGGGCCCGTTCGTGTACGACGAGATCATGAAGGTGCCCGCCGTCGTGCGCGCGCCCGATGTGACGCCGTCGGGTGCGGTGTCGTCGTCGTTGACCAGCCACGTCGACCTGGCCCGGACCATCTGCGGTCTCGCCGGTGTCGAGCCACCTCCGGCGATGCGGGGGGTGGACCTGGGGCCGGTGCTGCGGACGCCGTCGGCTCTGGTGCGTGACCAGGTGCTGTTCTGTCACGCCACCGCGCACACCAGCAACATCCGCTCGACCCGATGGCAGATCCGCGGGTCGTTCGACGGCCGCTACAAGTACGCCCGGTACTTCGGAGTCGGGGGCGGTTTCCCGAACGACGATCTCAGTGGCCGCTCGACCGCGATGCTCTACGGCCCCGACGCGGCGTTCGAGGACCAGGAGCACGAGCTGTACGACCTCCAGGAGGATCCGCACGAGCTGGTGAACCTGGCCCACGACCGCGGCCGCCGCCCCGAGCTGCGCCGCCGGTTCGACGAGCTGCTCGCCTTGGAGGCCGTCGAGTTCGTGGCCTGAGCGTGCCCCGCCGTCGTTTCGGCTGTCCGCGGGCACGGCCGCGGACGCACGCCGGAGCGTGGGGCCGGAACGGTCGCCGGGGCGCGTGACGGGGGCCGCTAAGGTGATCCGCTCACGGCGGCGTGGCCGAGTGGTTTAGGCAGCGGCCTGCAAAGCCGCTTACACCGGTTCGATTCCGGTCGCCGCCTCCAGCACCTGGGAGACTGTTCTCCCAGGTCATTGGCACTGCGTCGCCGACGTGGTAGTGCCGCTGAAACTCCTCCGTCGGCCACCGCGCAGCGGTTCCCGCTCACCGGGGAGCACCTCCTGGGGGTGGCCACTGATGGGATTCGTCGAGAAGCGGGAGACCTCAGGGCTGGTCGAGTGCTCCGGCCGGGCCAGGTTCTCGACCGTCACCGATGTCGAGGGATGAACCGGCAGACTTGTACCCACACTTGTGGGTATATTTGTTCCATGTCGACGGTGACCATCCGCGAGCTCGCCAACAATGCCAGCGCCGTCGTGGCTCAGGTGGCCGAGTCCGGGCGCCCGGCGCTGGTGACGAAGCACGGTCGGCCGGTTGCGGCCGTGGTCCCGATCAACGTGACCGATCTGGAAGACTTCGTGCTGGCGAACTCCCCTGACTACGTCGTAGGCCGCAAGCGGGCTGACGCCGAACTCCCTGCGGGTCGCACCCAGTCGCTCGATCGGGTGCTTGCCGACCTCGACGACTCCTAGCGATCGGCCGCGAACGCGGTCGAGGGGATGGCACATGAAGCACGTCGAGCTGACCCGTCGCGCGGAGAAGGACCTCCGCCAGCTGGACAAGCCAGCCCGGGTACGGATCGCCGACGGCCTGCGTCGGTGCCTTGCCGCGGAGCCCCAGCCGGAGAACGTGGACGTCAAACCCCTGGTCGGTGCCGAACCCTGGCTGCGACTGCGCGTCGGCTTGTACCGCGTCCTCTACCGACCACTGGCCCCGGACGAACTGAGCCACCTGCTCGCCGAGCTACCGGAGGACGACCGTCCGGACGAGGGCTACCTGGTCGAGCGGATCATCCATCGACGCGACCTCGACCGGACCGCCGAGTGCCTGTAGTGCCAGCGCTGCGGTCTGGGTACTCGGCGATGTCACACGTGGCTGTGTGACTGGGTGGTCAGGTCGGGCGTGGTCGATCGCCGCCAAAGCTCACGCGACAGCCGCGCTTGCCCAGCGGCCGGCGATGTACTTCTCGCGTTCGACCGCGTCGAGGGCCTTGGTGCCGTTGGCGACCCGGACGAAGAACTCGGTGCGGGTCTCCTTGGACTGGTTGGGGTTCTGGTAGATGACCTTGGCGTGGACCGGGAACCCTGACGGGCCGACGTGGACACGGCAGATGTCGTGGCCGTCCACGTGGGCTCGAGGACGCAGTCCAGTCGTCGCAGGACCGTCAGCGGCAGGATGACCTTGCCGTACTCGGACTGCTTGTAGTCCCGGCGGAGCAGGTCCGCGACCGACCAGATGAAGGCCGCATGGTTCCGGATGGTGTCGTTGCTGCTGGCCATGCTTCTCCCGAAGGTCCCCGAGGGAATGCTCATGCTCTCACCTCCTGCCCGACCAGGTCGTGACGCACGCCCGGTGGCCATGACGATGGAGAAGCGCAGGTCGTCACGTGACTCAGCTGGGTACGGGCCGGTTCGCGTAGGTCGTCCACCAGACGCGACATCTGATCGACCGTCGACCAACGCAGGTGCTGAACGTCCAAGGCCGCCGCCCCTCTGCTATCCCGCCTTCTCCGCCGAGCCAAGCCTGCCAGGTCCCGCACCCGACGTGTGGCTCCAACTGACTGGCGCCGAGCGCCTACGCAGCCCCAAATTCTCGTGACGAACCGAGCTAGCGCGGGGCTAGGTCGGTGGGTCGGTTCCGGTGTTGGGGGTGATTCGGTTGTGGAGGGGGCAGTCGGCTCGGGCGTTGTCGAGGTTGGTCTCGCCGCCTCGGGCCCATTCCGCCGGCCAGTGGTTCATGTCGCACTGTTCGGCGGGGATGTCGCAGCCGTCTTCGCCGCAGGTGCGGTCGCGGATCTCCACCACCCGCCGTTGTGCGGCGGTGAACAGGCGGGTTCTGCGGCCGAGGTCGCTGATGTTGCGGCTGGCGGGGGCGAACACGACGCGTTCGATGTCGGCGTCGGTCAACAGCCGGGCGATCTGGCCGGCGGACAGGACGGTGCGGTTGAACATCTCACGCACCGGTCCCCAGAACGACTCGTAGCCGACCAGCACCGACACCAGCGGCCGGGGCTGGCGGCCACCAGCAGGCGACGCCATGGCGCGGCGGGCGAGCTCGACCAGGGCGTCGGCGCGGCGCTGTGGGGGCGTCCGCGCCAACAGGTCCTCCGCGCAGCCCTCGCCGTGGATCGACTCCGCCGCCCGTCGATCAGCACGGTGCAGATCCTCGTAGATGCGCCGTAGGGCTTCGTGGACTTCTTCGCCCGCTACCGGTTCGAGGAGCCCGTCGAGGAACCATTGGCCTTCGAAAGACTGGGATAGATGCACGCGGCGTTGGTCGTGGAGTTTGTCGGCGTCGTGTTCGCCGCCGTCGGGATCGACCCGGTCACGCCAATAGCCGACGTGGCGGCAGAAGTCCCCGAACCCCTTGCCCACCGCGGACTCCACCAGTTCGTCTTCGTCCGCCGCGAAGGCGTCGGCGACGGGCTTGCGGGGCGACCCGGCCTGACGGGCCAGGATCTCAGCCCGCTCCGGCGCCAGCCGGCCATCGCCCAGAGCGGCCCGCGTTGCGGGCATGGCCCGCAGCCTGCGGGCCAGACGCACCACCGCCTGGATCGTCTGGCGGGGCGTGTTGGTTCTGGCAGCAAGCCATGTGGCGGTGGACCGTGAGCCCTCGGCCCGATACGACCGCGCCGCATCGAAACACCCCACCAGCGACGCCTCCACCGCGGCCAGCTTGGACCGCAGCCGCTGCGACGCCACCAACGCATCACCCAACTCGCCCCGGTCCACACCAGCCACGTCGAAGCCGACCAGCCCGTCCAACTCGCCCTCCAAACGGGCCAGCCGACAGGTCAGGGTGTCATCGCGGGCCCGGGCGACGAGATCACGAGTCTCGTCGTGGGAGACTGTCGCAGGCATGTGAACATACTAGAAGACCACCACACGTCACCCCGACCACCCACACGAACATACGTCCAGGTCACACCCACCGACAGAAAATCGCCCCGGCGAGCCAGCCACCAAACCCGCCACCGGCGCCCTCGATCGTCGAGGCGTTCAACGCCGAGATGGTCACCGCTGATCGCGGCTACGGCCACACCACTGTCGACACCGCACCGTTCGATCGAGGACGCAGTCCAGTCGTCGCAGGACCGTCAGCGGCAGGATGACCTTGCCGTACTCGGACTGGAGTCCCCCGGAGCAGGTCCGCCACCGACCAGGTGAAGGCCGCATGGTTCCGGATGGTGTCGTTGCTGGCCACACTTCTCCCGACGGTTCCCGACTGGACATTCATGCTGGCACCTCCCGCCTGACCACATCGTGACACCGGGTCGACGGCCTCGCTGATGTCCGGAACGCTCAATACCTCCTGGTCGATGGCGCTCATCATGCGGCCATGGGCACGAACACGGCTTCGGGACCTGTCCTCCGACCCGGTGACCGGGGCTACGACGCTCGGCGATCCGGGTTCAACATCGCGATCGATCATCGCCCCGACGTGATCGTCGAGGCTGCCGGGGCGGCCGACGTGGTCGCCGCGGTGAAGCTGGCGGCACGTGCTGGTCGTCCGGTGGCGGTGATGAACACCGGGCACGGGCCGTCGGTGTCGGCCGACGGCGCGGTGCTGATCCGGACCGGCCGGATGAACGATGTGGCCGTGGACCCCGTCCGGCGGACGGCCCGGATGGGCGGTGGCGCGGCATGGGGTGCGGTGATCGCGGCCGCTGCCCCGTACGGGCTCGCACCGCTCAACGGGTCGAGCCCACACGTGGGGGCGGTCGGCTACACGCTCGGTGGAGGCATCGGCCTGCTGTCGCGACGCTTCGGGTTCGCCGCAGACCACGTCCGCTGGCTGGAGGTGGTCATTGCGGACGGGCAGCTCCGGCGGGTGAGCGCCGATGCGAGCCTGGATGCCGACCTGTTCTGGGCATTGCGCGGTGCTGGCGGGAACTTCGGCGTGGTCACCGCCATGGAGGTCGACCTGTTCCCGGTGGCGACCCTGCTGGGTGGGGAGCTCTGCGTCGCGGCGAACGCGTCCGAGGAGGTGCTGCACACCTACGCCGATTGGGCACGCGAGGTACCCGAGACCATGGCGTCCTCGGTCCTGTTGCTCGGCTACCCCGACGATCCGGTGGTCCCGAAGGACCTGCGGGGCCGGCACGTCACCCACGTGCGGATCGCCTACAGCGGCGACGACCACGCCGAGGGTCGACGATGGGTGGACCGGTTGCGGCGGATCGGGCCCCGGCTCCTGGACTCGGTGCGACCGATGCCCTACGCCGATGTCGGCACCATCCACCACGAGCCGACCGACGAACCGGTGCCCGCGTTCGACCGGAACCTGTTGCTGAGAGACTTCGACCACGACGCGGCCGCGATCCTGGCCAAGTACGCCGGCCCGGCAGCCGGGGCGCCGTTCCTCACCGAGCTGCGGGCCTGGGGCGGTGCGTTGTCCCGCCCACCTACCGTCCCGAACGCGGTTGGTGGCCGGGATGCGGCGTTCTCGTTGCTGGCGATCAGCGACCCGGCGATCGAGGACCGACTCCGCCGAGACCGGCTGCTCGCCGCGATGGAGCCGTGGGCCACCGGAACGACGTACGTCAACTTCACGGGGGTCGAGGACACATCGATCGAGGCGGTCCGTCGGGCTTATGGGCCCGAGGACTTCGCCCGCCTCCAGCACATCAAGGCCCGCTACGACCCGGACAACCTCTTCCGGGTCAACTTCAACATCCCACCCGTCGGGAGCACGGCAGCGGCCGTTCGCCGGGAGCGGTTGCCAGCCGGGCCCCTACGTCGACACCCGTCTGTCGTTGGACGATCAGCGGCACCACGTCGATCGACGCATCGTCATAGCCCTGGCGGATCAGGCCGGTGACGTTGAACAGCTCCAGGTCCAGCACTCGGTCGACCAGCGGCGTGACCGACAGAGGCAGCACGTAGAGGTCGCCGTCGGGCATGCGCACGGTCTGGAACGGTCGGAGGCGTTCGCTCGCCGCCACCGACATCCGGCCGTCGGCGTCGGAGCTGACGTCGAACACATCACCCGTGACCAGCGTGACCGTCCAGCTCTCGCTCGCTGGTAGCACGTCCGGCGGCCCAGCCGCGAGGTTCCCCGGTGCGGACTGGGACACGGCGACCTGGTCGGGGCTCGCCGAACCAGGATCCATGGGTACGCCCAGCATGGTTGCCAACAGCGCTGCGGTCGTTGCGAGCCAGCGCCCGCGAAGTCCTCGTCTGGTCGAGCTCATCGCTTCCCCCACGTCGCCTGCACCCAGTGGTCGGCCCACCGGACGGCTCTGGCCGTGACCGCCTGGCGGCTGGGCGGTCAATGAACGTTTGGAGCGCCCGGTTTGTTCGCGCGAGCGGGCCGGCTCCCGTGACCCGCCGAAGCGGCGCCGCTGTCCTCCCGGCGTCGAGGGTTCGAGACCAGGAGGACGGAGCGCTCAGTACGCTCTTCAGTAGCCGCAGCCCGCATCGAACCGGGCGCCGTCTCCGCGCAGCTCGTCGGCCTGGGTGAAGCCCTCGGGGATCGGTGCGACGAGCAAGGCCAGGGTCCCCGGGGTCCGGGGCAGGTACTCGTAGGTCCTGACGTACATGGGGACGCTGGCGTCGTCGGGATAACCCTCCGACCGGACGGGCCGGTAGGTCTCCGGGTCGACGTAGTAGGTGTGCTCACTCGGCTCCGCAGGGGTCCGCAGCCGGATCAGCTCCCGCCCGTCGATGACCTCGGTGCCGTCCTACCCGGCGGACGTAGCGACGGTAGAAGGCCTCGAACGCCGCGAGGTCGGCAGGTGCCGCGGTGAGGAGCTCCGTGTCGGTCAGCTGTCCGGCCAGGCTCATGTCAAGTATTGGGGACCACAGGACGTCCCGTTACATCGCCAGCGACCGTCTGGGTCTCGACCGGCTCACCACCCCCATCACCTAGCCCTAGACCACGGCGTCGACGACCGCGGCCATCCCGGCCATGCCCCGCGCGTTGGGGTGGACGGGCGCGGCGATGTTGCCCGGGACGATCGGCTCGACCCAGCGGACCGACGACGAGCGGCACGCGTCGCGCCCGATGCTCGGCGTGTACACGTCCACGTAGGTCGCACCGTGTGACGCAGCCTGCGACGCGAGCATCGCGTTGAGCTCGCGGTGCTTGGCCCGCAGGTACGGCACGTCGTTCCAGCCGATCGGCATCGACGGCCAACAGCCCGACCCGCTGTCGGGGAGGATCGCCGGGTAGCCCACGACGAGGATCCTGGCCTGCGGCGACCGGGCCCTGATGGCGTCCAGCACCGCACCCACCCTGGGCGCGGTCGCGGCGATCCGGGCCGAGATCTCGTCGGTGCCGCCGGCGGTGAAGCGGTCGCGGCACGGTGTCCTCCACGGCAGGGCGGCGGCGCAGTCCTCGATGATCCCCGAGAACCCGATGTCGTTGCCGCCGATGCCGAGCGTCACCAGTCGGGTGTTGGCGTCGAGCGCGTCGAGCTGTGGCGGGTTCGGGCCCGGGGTCACGCCCTGCGCGTTGAACATGTCGTCGGTGTCGGCCCCGGAGCAGCTGACGTCCCGGAACACCGGCTGCCCGCTGGCGGGCGCGAAGACGTGCGGGTAGTTGCGGTCCGAGCGCAGGCAGCCGAGCGGGTTGGTCTGCTGGGTCGGGATCAGCGGGCCCGCGGTGAACGAGTCGCCGAGAGCGACATAGGACCCCGGCGGTGTCTGCGCCGACGCCGCCGGCGCGGGTAGGACGCTCCAGCCCGCAGCCGCGACGAGTGCAACCAGTAGTGCAAGACGGCGCCGCGGCCGGGCCAGGCGCCCAGTGGTCAGTCTGACCATCGTTTCCCCCCTTGATCGACCCTGATCGCATTATGAACGGGTCGGTCGGGATACGAAACGGGGCTCGGAGGTGGTGACCGACTCCCTAGTGGCCAGCAACACAGCTTGGTGTTGTTGGTTGTCATTCCTCCGAGCCCCGCGATCGCATCGTTGCCGATGGGACTGGACGTCTCACCCCACGAGCAGAGACGTCCCAGGACGTCCTCTCAGGCAGCCTGTGAACGCAGAATGCCGAGGCGGTTCACCCCGCTACCGATCGGGATGGGGATCGCGTCGGCTCCAGGCTGCCAGGCCCGGCGTGCGGTTGCCGCTCACCCCTGTCGTCTCGGTGCCGTTCCAGAGCACGACGGGCCCGCCTACGTCTGCCGACGCTGGCGGTCCTCGAGGTAGCGCGAGAACCAGCCCGCGTAGCGCTGCTGCAACACCGGGTCGCGCCAGTCCTCGCCGGTGATCGTCCCCCGTCAGCTGGCCGTGCCGCACGAGCACGCCATCGCCGCGGTCGGGCTGTCGAACAGCGCGTAATCGGTGGTCAGCTCCTCGCCGGCGTCGACGTCGCGCATCGCGACCAGCACCACGTTGCCGGCTACGCCGACGTTGGGCTCGCACGAGTGGTTGATGAACAGCATCACCGGCTCGTACTCGTCGTCGGTGAGCGCCGTCACGTAGAGCCCCTCGGCGATCTGGATCTCCGAGTTCTGCAGCTTCTCGGGCAACGCGAGCATCGTCTCGCGGTCGACGACGTGGCCGCCCTTGACCGCGACCACCTCTCCTGCGGCGATCGGCGCAACGGCGAACAGGCCACGGCCCGCGATGTCGCTGGGCTCGCCCTTGCGGGCCTTCGGTGAGATCCACGACTGGACGGTCGGCACCGGACGATTCTGCCGTCGCGTGGGCCCGGATCGTTCTGGGGTCCCTGAGCGCGCGATCACGCCGTCACGGACGCCGGTTCGATGTCGACGAGCGCGTCGAGGTCTGAGCGGAGCAACCACCGCCCTCGGCCGCCGACCGCGATCGGCACGATCTCGTCGGCGAGGCTCCGCCAGGTGGCCTCGGCGTCCTCGCGGGTGACGCCCGCCCACTTGGCGAAGTGGCCGGGGCCCGCCGGACCGTGCCAGTGGAGGAAGCGACACGCCAGCTGCGGCGGGCTCCGTCGGGGTCGACGGCCGCCAGTGGCATCTCGACCACGGTCGTGGTGCGGGTGTCCCACCGGATGAGGACCCGACCGCTGACGCCACTGGCCCTGATCCAGGTCGGGTTGGCCAGCTCGGGCAGGGACTCGGCGATGGCCCGCGAGTTGCACCTGCCGTCGACCAGCCGCGTGAGGACGACATCGGTCAGCCGGTCGACGACGTCGGCGAAGCGCTGATCCCGCGGTCTGGCGCCGACGGTGAACACTGGCGCCAGCCCCGGGCTCGGGCTCGCGTCCCAGCCGGGCGGCGCGGCGCCAGGCCCGCAGGTAGTCGGCTAGCGCCTGGATCACGTCCGGTGCCAAGCGGCTCACCATCTGCCCTGTGTACCGGATATCTCCGGGTCCGGTAGATACCCGGCACACAGAGCGCCGGACGCGGGACGCCGCCAAGCGACGCCACCGAGCGCTGAGGGCTGAACGCCGAACGCTGAACGCCGAGTGGCTAGCGGGTGATCACGCCGCAGGCGAAGCGGGCGCCGGCGTCGCCGGTCGCGAGCGTGGCCGCGTCCGGGCCTGCCACGCCGGTGTCCGTGGACACGTAGCGGGTCGGGACGTTGGCGTAGTTGTCCGATGCCACGTGGACGATGACCGCACTGCCGTCGGCGTCGAACAGCGAGTCGACCGTGAACCGGTCGGTCTGCGCGGCAGCGTTCGTCGCGCCGTCGCCCTGGACGAGCAGCAGAGGCATGTCGCCCGCATGGCTGCCATGGTCGGCCCCGGTGGGGTTGTGGTGCCCACCAGCGGTGGTGAACGGTGCCTCGCACACACCGACGGCATGGACGTGGAACCCGTGGAACCCCGGCGTTGCCCCGTCCACCCGGGCCGCGACCACCACCGAATCGCCGGCCGTGGCGAAGACCACCCGGCCGACCACCGTGCCGTTCGCGTCCCGCAGCGTCGCACTCGCGGTCGAGCGGCCGGAATCGCCGGACGCCGACCCCGGGAACACCGCGAGCAGGACAAGCGCCAAGACCCCCAGTAATGACAACGCGCTGATGCGCCGTGACCGTCGCATGATCGACCCCCCGTCGTCTGCGGACACGTGATCTGCACTCCCGTGTACCGCGCCAGGCTGAGAGGGCCGTGAGAACTGGCTAAGAACCGTCTCTGAGGCCGAGTAGTTTCACGCCGCGCACGAGGTGAACAGAGGGCAGGGATGAGGAGGCCGCTACCGGGTGCTGCTGACGATCACCTCCACGACGCCACCGGCGACCGACCTGGGGTTCCTGCTCCACAAGAACCCCGGGAGGCTGCACGACAAGGACCTGTCCTTCGGCACGGCCCGGGTCTGCTACCCGGAGGCCACCGAGGGTCGGTGCACCGCGGCCCTCATCGTCGACATCGACCCGGTCCAGCTGGTGCGCAGCCGCAAGTGCGGGTCACAGGGCGCGGGCTTCGCCCTGGCCCAGTACGTGAGCGACCGGCCCTACGCCGCCTCGTCCTTCCTGGCCGTCGCGCTCAACAAGATGTACGGCACCGCGCTGTCGGGGCGCAGCAAGGAGCGACCCGACCTCGCCGACCGGGCCCTCCCGTTCGAGGCCCACCTGCCGGTCGTGCCGTGCCGTGGAGGGCCGGCCCTGATGCGACAGGTGCTCGAACCACTCGGCTACGAGCTCGGGATCCGGGCCGTTGCCCTCGATCCCGCGTTCCCCGAGTGGGGCGACAGCCGCTACGTCGACCTGCGGCTGCGGGGCACGGTCCGGCTGCGTGACCTGCTCGAGCACCTGTTCGTGCTGCTGCCGGTGTTCGACGACGACAAGCACTACTGGGTCGGGGACGACGAGGTCGACAAGCTGCTGCGCCGGGGCGGGGAGTGGCTGGTAGGCCACCCCGAACGCGACCTGATCACCCGGCGCTACCTGCGTCACGACCGCCGGTTGACCCGCGAGGCGCTGAGCCGCCTCGTCGAAGTCGACGACCGGGTCGGCGACCCCGACGCCGAGCAGGAGGCCGACGCCGCCGCCGAGGCTGCGGTCGAGGCGGATGTCCCGGTCGCCACCGGTCCAGCCTCGTCCGCCAGCGCCTCGGACCCCGGGTCGGAATCCCTCTCGCTGAACGACCAGCGGGTCGCCGCCGTCGTCGCCGCACTGCGCGCCGCCAACGCGCGCCGCATCGTCGACCTCGGCTGCGGGCAGGGGACCCTGATCGGCGCGCTGCTGCGCGAGCCATGGGTCGAGCACGTCGTGGGCGTCGACGTCGCCTGGCGCGCCCTGGAGGTAGCGGCGCGCCGCCTCGACCTGGGCACGATGTCGCCCCGCCAGCGCGATCGGGTCGAGCTGGTCCAGGGCGCGCTCACCTACCGTGACCGGCGTCTCGGCGGCTTCGACGCGGCCACAGCGGTCGAGGTGGTCGAGCACATCGACCCGGTTCGGCTCGGGGCGTTCGAGCGGGCGGTGTTCGGCGAGGCCCAACCGGCGACCGTGGTCGTGACCACCCCCAACGTCGAGTACAACGCCCTGTTCGAGGGGTTGCCCGCCGGGCAGCTGCGCCACCGCGACCACCGCTTCGAGTGGACCCGCGCCGAGCTCGCCGCCTGGGCTGCTGGCGTGGCGCAGCGCTACGGCTACACCGTCGACTTCACCCCGATCGGCCCGGTCGACGACGAGCGTGGCGCGCCCACCCAGATGGCGGTGTTCAGCCGATGAGCCGGTCCAACAGCCGCATCACCGTCCCCGAGCTCGCCCTGGTCGCGCTGGTCGGAGTCTCGGGCTCGGGCAAGTCGACGTTCGCACGCACCCACTTCGCTTCGACCGAGGTCGTGTCGTCGGACTTCTGCCGCGGTCTGGTCAGCGACGACGAGAACGACCAGTCGGCGACCCCGGCGGCCTTCGAGCTGCTCCATGAAATCGTCGCGAAGCGCCTGGAGCTCGGGCGGCTCGCGGTGGTCGATGCCACCAACGTCCGTGCCGAGGACCGCAAGCACCTGGTCGAGCTGGCTCGGCGCCATCACGTGCTGCCGGTGGCGGTGGTCCTGGACGTCGCGCCCGAGCTCTGCGCCGAACGCAACGCCGCGCGGCCCGACCGCAGCTTCGGGCGGCACGTGGTCCGCAACCAGCACGCCGCGTTGCGGCGGTCGGTGAGCCACCTCGCCCGCGAGGGATTCCGCCGGGTGTTCGTGCTGCGCGGTCCCGACGACATCGCCGCAGCGACAGTGGAGCGTGAGCGGCTGTGGACCGACAAGCGCGATCTCACCGGCCCGTTCGACATCATCGGCGACATCCACGGCTGCCACGAAGAGCTGGTCAACCTGCTTGGTGCTCTGGGCTGGAAGGTCGAAGCCGACGGCGCCGATGCCCGGCATCCCGACGGGCGGATGGTGGTGTTCGTCGGCGACCTGGTCGACCGCGGGCCGGCGACCCCGGCGGTGCTCCGCCTGGTCATGCACCTCGTCGACGCCGGCGTCGCCCTCTGCGTCCCGGGCAACCACGAGAACAAGCTGCAGCGGGCGCTCAAGGGCCACAGCGTGCATGTCAGCCACGGCCTCGCCGAGTCGCTCGCCCAGCTCGGTGCCGAGACGCCCGAGTTCCGCCAGCGGGTCGAGCGGTTCATCGACAGCCTGGTCAGCCATGTCGTCCTCGACGGTGGCGGGTTGGTCGTCGCCCATGCCGGCCTGCCCGAGACCATGCACAACCGGGCGTCCGGTGCGGTGCGGTCGTTCGCCCTGTACGGCGATACCACCGGTGAGACCGACGAGTTCGGCTTCCCGGTGCGGTATCCGTGGGCGAAGGACTACCGCGGCAAGGCCGCCGTGGTCTACGGGCACACGCCGACCCGTGAGGCGTCCTGGGTCAACAACACGATCTGCGTGGACACCGGCTGCGTGTTCGGCGGGCGGCTCACCGCGTTGCGGTGGCCCGAGCGTGAGCTGGTCTCGCTCCCGGCGACTGCCGTCCACTACCTGGCGGCACGCCCGCAGGCCGAGGAGGGCGACGTCGACACACCGGGCGAGCGAGGCTCCACGGGGGACCGGCCGAGCGACCTGCTCGACGTCGACGACGTGCTCGGCAAGCGCATCATCACCACCGGCCTCAGCGCCACGGTCACCATCCGCGAGGAGAACGCCGCTGCGGCGATCGAGGTCATGAGCCGGTTCGCGGTCGATCCCCGCTGGCTGGTGTACCTGCCGCCGACGATGGCGCCGCCGGCGACCAGCCGCCTCGAGGGGTTCCTGGAGCACCCGGCCGAGGCGTTCGAGCAGTACCGCCGCGACGGCGTTCGCCACCTGGTGTGCCAGGAGAAGCACATGGGATCGCGGGCGGTCGTGGTCGTCTGCCGTGACGACGAGGTGACCCGCCACCGCTTCGGCATCGCCGGAGGTGCCAGCGGCGCCGGCGACGACGCCGGCAGCGCCACGGGCATCGTGGTCACCCGCACCGGGCGGCGGTTCTTCGACGATCCAGCGCTCGAACGGGCACTGCTCGACCGCCTCCGGTCGGTCTTCGACGCTGCGGGCCTGTGGGACGAGCTCGGCTCGGCGTGGGCGGTGCTCGACGCCGAACTGCTGCCGTGGTCGGCGAAAGCCGAGGAGCTGGTGCGCACCCAGTACGCCGCGGTCGGCGCGGCCGCGACGGCAACCCTCGAAGCCGAGGCCGCGGTGCTGGCCGCGGTCGCGGCTCGACTCGACGACACCGCCCCGCTCGCCGGACGCGCTGTCACCCGCCAGGGCATGGCAGCGGCGTTCGTCGACGCGTACCGCCGGTACTGCTGGCCCGTCGACGGCCTCGACGGCGTCGCGCTGGCTCCGTTCCAGGTGCTCGCCGCCGAAGGCACGGTGCACGCGCTGCGGCCCCATCCCTGGCACCTGGAGGTCGCCCGACGGCTGGTGGCCCACGATCCGGGCCTGTTCCGGGCCACGCAGGTGGTCGACGTCGACCTCGACGACCCCGCCTCGACGGCTGCAGCGGTGGCCTGGTGGGACGATCTGACCGGTGCTGGCGGCGAGGGCATGGTCGTCAAGCCCCGCGACGTGGTCGCACGCGACCAGAAGGGCCGGCTGGCTCAGCCAGGGGTCAAGTGCCGGGGCCGTGAATACCTCCGCATCATCTACGGGCCCGAGTACACGACGCCGGTCCAGCTCGAGCAGCTGCGCCACCGCGGCCTGGGCCACAAGCGGTCGCTCGCCGTGCGCGAGTTCGCGTTGGGGATCGAGGGCCTGGAGCGCTTCGTCGCCGGCGAGCCGCTCTACCGGGTGCACGAGTGCGTGTTCGGCGTCCTGGCGTTGGAGAGCGAGCCCGTCGACCCTCGCCTCTAGCAGCGAGGCCTGCACTAGGTCGGGATCGCCGGGCCGCGGAGGGGCAGGGTTCGCATCGAGAACTCGCGCCACGGTCGGTAGCCGAGGCGGGCATAGAAGCCGACCCGCACCACCCAGTCGATGTGGCAGTTCCCGGCGCCCCGGCCTGCCAACACCCGGCTGGCAGCGGCGACCATAGCGCTGCCGATCCCCGCGCCCTCCCGCTCGGGGGAGACCCCGACACAGCCGATCGTCGCGCTGTGCTCTCCGAGCAGCGGCCAGTACCGCGACACCCGGCCGGGGCCGGCGAGCAGCAGCGAACCGACCACCGTGCCGTCGGCGTCTATGGCGACGAGCGGCTCCTCGCCGGACTTGCGGAACGCGCGGGACCACTGCGGGAAGTACCGGTCCTCGAAGTCGAGCACGGCGTCCTCCAGCCCGGCGACGGCTGCCAGACGGAGGCTGACCCCGGGCACAGGTGTGGCGACGTCGAGCCGGGTGTCGGCCCCGGGCTCCTGGAGGTCCTGCACCAGGTCGGTCGCGACGTAGCTCGCCGGCCACCGCAGGGCGTCGAAGAAGGCGAGCGCCCCGGGCAGGTCGGTCGGGATCCCGGGCCAGATGTGGTCGCGGCCCCCGCTGCCGGCAGTGACCGCCGTGAGGCCGGCGGCCCGGAAGTCGGCGAGCGCCCGCTCGACCAGCTGGCGCCCGATGCCCTGCCGTCGGTGGTCGGGGTGGACGATCACGAGGGTCACCGAGCCGGCGGGGTCGGTGCCGACCATCCCGACCACCTGGCCGTCGCGTTCGGCGACGTAGCCATCGCGCAGCACCTGCAGCCCCGCCGGTAGCAGTGGCCAGGTCGGGGCCAGCGCGTGCTCCCACAGCAGCGCCATGTCGTCGACGTCGTCCGCCCGGCGGAACCGTCTGATCGCCACTGAAGGATCGTAGTGAGGGTGGCAAACGATAGTTTGCGATATATCGTTGAGTTATCGAGGACTATCGACAACCGAACGGAAGGAATCTCCACCATGAGAAAGTTCGACACCCATTGGGACCACCGCCGCCACGCCTTCGGCGACTGGGGAGGGCACGTCCCGCCGTTCCCGGGCTGGGGTCCCGGCCGCGGTCGTGGCCGGCGGCGCGGCGGTCGTGGCCGGCGCGGCGACGTGCGGGCCGCGGTGCTCGGCCTCCTGGCCGAGCGACCGATGCACGGCTACGAGATCATCCAGGAGCTGGACTCGCGGACCGGCGGCCTGTGGCGCCCCAGCCCCGGGTCGGTCTACCCGACGCTCCAGATGCTCGAGGACGAGGGCTTGATCGTCAGCCAGCAGAGCGACGGCCGTCGCCGCTTCACACTCACCGATGCCGGCGGCGAGGAAGCGGCACGGGCCGCGGAGAGCGCGCCGTGGTCGCGGTTCGCCGACGAGGACGAGATCAACACCGCCAACGACTTCCGGATGGCGGGGTTCGGTCTCATGAAGGCGTTGTGGGAGGTGGGCTCGGCAGGGACCGACGACCAGCGCCAGCGCGCGCTCGAGATCCTCAACGAGACCCGCCGCAAGCTGTACGCCGTCCTCGCGGAGACCGACGCCTGACCCGCCGATCTGGGGGGTCTCAGTGCTCGATGACGCGCTGAGAGCCCCCAGAGCTCATGCCGCGGCCGTCAACGCCTCGTACCCGCGCGCCAGGTCGTACAGCGCCCGGCGGCCGTCGCCCTCGAAGGACGACCCGTGCATGACCGCGAGCGTCGTGGGGCCCAGGTCGCCAAGCGCCCGTATGGTCGAGGCGGTCTGCGGCGCGAGGGCGGTGGCGTGGAACATGCCCTCGGCGGCCAGGGCCGGCTCGACGAGGTCGGCGCCGGTCACCGCCGGGCCCTTGCCGACCTGGGTGAGCAGGTCACCGCACAGCAGGGTGTTGGTGGTCTCCTCGTAGAGCACCTGTGCCTCCCAGCCGTGCGGAACGTGCGGTGTGGAGATCTGGCGAACCCGCTTGGTGCCGAGGTCGATCACCTCGCCCTCGTCCAGGGCACGCGGCGGCCGGTCGCACATGTCGTTCAGCGAGACCAGGCACCCGAGTGTCCCGTGGGCGACCTGGGCGTCGGGCGCCGCGGTCAGCCACATGTTCATCGAGCCGCACTCGTCGGATTCGACGTGCCCGAAGGTGATCCAGCGCAACGACTCCACGGGCAGCACCTGCGCCACAGCCTCGGCCACCAGGGGGAACATCCCCCGCGGCCCGGTGTGGAACAGCAGCGGCTCGTCGTCCGCCAGGAGGAACTGGTTGAACGTGAAGCCCTCGGGGCTCACGTCGGGGATCCAGGTCGAGATGCGGTAGATGCCGCCGGCGATCTCGTCCACGGTTGACTGCATGGGTTCCATGCCTCCATGGCGTTCACGACGGGACGGTCCTGTTCACTCAGGTCTGAACGATCCAGCGCACCTCGTCGGCGTCGGCCGGCTCGTAGGCGCAGTACAGGCCGGTGCGCACCCGGCGGTCGAGCAGCTCACCGGCCACGGGCACGGCCTGGGCGAGCCGGGCGAGCGCCGTCCGCAGGGCGCGGGTGACGTTCAGCCGGGCGCGCTCGGCCGCTGACGCGGCACGACGGTCGCGGCCGCCGAGCCCGAACGCCTGCGCCAGCTGCCCCACGAGTTGGTCGACCTCGGCCTGGTGGGCCTCGGCGGAATCCAGCCGGCCGTCGGCGAGAGCGTCGTCGGCCTCGGCGCGCAGCTCCTCGATGCGGCGGCGGTACGCCGCGCGGGCCTGCGCATCCAGCAGCTCGCCGGCATCGCCCAGCTGTCGTCGGTCCACCCCGCGCCGGTCCGGGGACAGGCCCTCGATGCGGTCGACGAGGTCGAGCGCGTGGCACTCGACCCCCGGCCTGGCGATCAGCTGGGCCAGGTAGCGCAGGCCCTTGCTGTCCGGTAGCCGGACGTTGGTGCCGTCACACGAGGCCACCCACCACTTCCCGTCCCGGGCGAGCACCGCGGTCCGGGTGGGCGGGCGGCCGTCGGCGGCCCCCGGGACCAGTCGCGCGAGGAGGGCCAGGTCGTCCGGCGCCAGGACGACGTCGAGGTCGGCGAAGGCAGCGCTGGCGGCGGTGGCGTCGACCGTCGCGCCAGCCTCGTCGCCGGCGCGGTCGCGTAGCCGGGCCAGGTCGAGCAGCAGCGTGACGTACGGCCACGGCAGCTGGCGGGGGTCGAGCCGGTCGACGGCAGTCTCCAGGACCCCGATGGCGCGGCCGACGTCGCCGGTCGCGGCCAGGACCCGCGCGTGGGCGGCCGCGGTGCGTGCCTGGAGGGTCGGGACCTCGACGTCGCCGGTGCGGTCGACCAGCTCGGTGGCCGCGTTGGCGGCCGCCTCGAGCCGGCCGCACGCCAACTCGGCGTCGACCAGCACGACCAGTAGCTCGATGGCCCGGAGCCGATCGTCGCGGGCCGCGCGCAGGCCGCGGCGGACGCTGGCACGGGCCAGGTCGTAGTCGCCCCGTGCCTGGTGCAGGCGCGCCGCGGGGAGGAGTGCCTGCATCGCCTGGTCCTTGCCCAACAGCAGCGACTCGGCGTCCGCCAGGCGCCCTTGGCGGATGCGGAGGTCGGCGAGCGCGATGTCCGGATGCCACGCGGGCGCTGGGATCATGGCCTCGAAGTCGGCCTTCGCCCTGGTCAGCACCGCCTCGGCGTCGCCCCACCGCCCCAACTCGACCAGCAGCGCCGCCTGGACGCTGTCGCAGTGGCTGGACAGGAACATCGGCCCGCCGGGAGTCCCGCCGATCAGTCCGTGCTGCCGCAGCAGGCTTGCCCACGAGCCGGCGCGCTCGAAGTCGGTGGCGTGGTAGCAGGCGGTGAAGAACGAGCAGACCGACTTCGCCGCTACGTCGCTGTCGTCCGCCGGGCCGCAAACCAGCGCCATCGCCTCGTCGAGCATGGCCATCCCGTCGGCCAACCGGCCCGACTGGACCAGGGCCAACCCACCGTCGGCCAGAGCCTTGGTCTCGAGGTTGACGTCGCCGAAGCGCCGGGCGCGGTCCAGGGCGAGCTCGGCGGCGGCCTGCAGCTCGGCCGGGTCGTCGACCTCGCAGCCCATCGCGGCGACGGCCACCCACCCCTGCTCCAGGCACGGCGGCTCGGATCCGATCAGGCGCCGTGCCCGCGCGAACCACGCCCGGCTCGCCGTGATGTTGCCCATGCCGGTGGCCAGCGCGTCGCCCAGCCGCGCGCACGCCATCGCCGCGCGACGGCGGTCGTCGGCCGCTGTGAGGCCCCGGATGGCGGCGGACAGGTGGGCGACCAGGGCCTCGACGTCGAAGCGCGCCGCGGCCTCGTCGGCCGCGGCGAGCGCGCGCTCCGCGTCCATGATGCCGGTCACCGCACCAGGATGGCAGCTCAGGCCGGCCGCTCCGAGTGGTCGTCGCTCCGGGTGGCGGTCGCGCCGGGGTGCTGACAGGATCACGGCCACTATGAAACTGGGTGCATTCGTTCCGCTGGCCACCTACAACACCAACCCCACCTTCGCCCGGGCGCTGGGGCCCGCGCTGGAGGAGCGGGGCTTCGAGTCGGTGTGGGTTCCCGAGCATGTCGTGCTGTTCGACGACTACGCGAGCCGCTACCCGTACTCGCCCGACGGCCGGTTCCCCAGCCCCGGCGACACCGGGCTCCTCGAACCGCTCACCGCGCTCACCTACCTGGCCGCGGTCACCGACACCCTGCGGCTCGGCACCGGCATCTGCCTGGTGAGCCAGCGCAACCCGGTGTACACGGCCAAGCAGGTGGCCGACCTCGACGTCCTGTCCGGGGGACGCGTCGAGCTGGGCATCGGGATCGGCTGGCTCCGCGAGGAGTTCGACGTGCTCAACGTGCCCTTCGAGCGGCGAGGCGATCGCACCCGCGACCACGTCGCGGTGATGAAGACCCTGTGGACCGACGAGGTCTCGGCCTACGACGGCGAGCACTACCAGCTGCCGGAGTGCCGCTTCTACCCGAAGCCGGCGCAGCAGCCGCACCCCCCGATCCACGTCGGGGGCGAGACCGACGCTGCGCTGCGGCGGGCCGCCGACCTCGGCCAGGGCTGGTTCGGCTTCAATCGCCTCCCCGAGGACGTGCCCGAGGCGCTCACCCGGCTCGACCGGATCCTCGAGGAGGGTGGACGGTCGCGGGACGGCTTCACCATCAGCGTCAGCCCCTACTTCCAGCCTGTGGACCGTGCCGCCCTGCAGCGCTACGAGGAGCTAGGGGTCGACCGGGTCATCGTCCCGGTGCTGGCGTTCGACACCGACACCCTGCTGTCGACCCTCGACGCCACGGCTGCCGCCCTGCTCTGAGGTCCCAGTGGGGGTGGGGTCCCGCTGCTCCGGGCGCAGAATGAGCGCTGTGCTCGGTGACGTGACCTACACGGTGGCGGAGGCCGACCGCGCCTACCGCATCTGGGTACGTGACGGGCGCCTGGTCGGACTGCCGGTCAAGCGACGGCGGCGCCTGCCGTTGCTCGACCTGGTCGCGCAGGACTTCGAGCCCGGGCAGGCCTACCGCGCCGACCAGGTGCGGGATGCGCTCGCCCGCTGGCACCCGGATACCGCCGCGCTCGGGCGCTACCTGGTCGAGGAGGGCTTCCTCGACCGACTGCCCGACGGGTCCCGCTGGTGGCGGTCGGGCGGCACAGTCGACCTCGACGAAGGACGTGAGGTGCCGGGACGGCTCAGGTCCAGCGGACCCGGTGGACCCGCCAGGGCTGCGAGACGCCCTTCAGGCTGACGTCGGTGCCGTCGTCGTAGCCCAGGTCGCTGGCGGACGCCGTCAGATCGCGGGTGAGCCCCGAGACCACGATCTCGCCCGGTGCTGCGGTGTCGGCGATGCGGCTCGCGACGGCGACGTTGTGGCCGAAGACGTCGTCGTCGGTGGCGACGACCTCGCCGGTGTGGAGGCCGAGTCGCAGGTCGAGGGGCACGTCGGGGTGGTCGCGCCGATAGTCGGACATCGCCCGCTGGACCCCGATCGCGGCGAGGACCGCTTCGCGGGCGCTGGGGAACACCACCAGGAAGCCGTCGCCTTGCGCCTTGACCTCGGTGCCGCCGTGCCCGGCCACCTGCTGGCGCACGATCGCGTTGTGGGTCTGGAGGATCTCGATCCAGTCCTGGTCGCCGTACCGCTCGGTCATCTTGGTGGAGCCCGCGATGTCGCTGACCAGGATGGTGAGCGTGCCGCTGGGGATGCGGCCGGACGGCGTCGGCTCCGTGCCGTTGGCCGCCGCACCGTCGTTCGGCCTCGACCCGCTGTTCGAGGTCGGCGCGCTGTTCGAGGTCGGCGCCTGGGTCGGCGCCGCGTTCGGCCTCGCCGTGGTGGCGGCCTCGGCCGCTGCGGGCGTGCCCCTGACCTGGGGGATGTGGTCGGACACCGATCCGGTCGTCAGCGCACGCTCGACGGTGCCGCGCGCGGTCCTGAGCGCGTCGTCGACCAGGCGGTGGACGTCGGCGTGGATCTGTTCACGGCGCTCACGACGGTCGGGGCGCTCGTGGCCGTGATGGCCGTGGCGTCGGCGCCGCTTGCTGGGGTTGCGGGCGACCACCGCGCCCCACAGGCCGCGGGCGTGGATCCGCACCAGCGGGGCGCCCGGGATCGGCTCGTCGGACCGGACCCGGTTGTTGGCCCCACCCATCAGTACGAGGCCGTCCATCTCGACCGGTATCCCCGGCGGCACCACGACCTCGACCGCGCCCATGATCGCCCAGGCCCGGATCTCGATCACCGGCGAGTCGATCAGGGCATTGCGCAGGTCGATGTCGACGGCGCCCCAGAAGGAGAAGGCAGTCATGTCGTCGGGGGCGCGCCAGCGGCCGCGGTTCTCGGCGTGGCCCATGACCGCGAGGAATCGGCGCCGTCTCGGCCCTGTCACACTGCTGCCCGTGGCGGGGGTGGCGAAAGCGGGCGCGGCCGTCGCCGCTGCCGGACCCACCTCGGGGCGGACGCCCTCGGGGAGGTCGACGACGACCTGCGCCAGTTCGTCACGGGTGAGCGCCGCGTAGACGTCGCCCGCCCGGTCGGCGAACTCGTCGAGGGTGAGGCGGCCCGCGCCCGTATGGTGCCGAAGCAGTTCGATGACCTTTTGTCGTTCGGCGTCGCTCGCCCGCGCTCCGCCGCCCCCATTCGCCATGGCTTCGAGTCTCTCACGCGAGCTGTCGGCGCGGAACCCAGGCCTATGTGTCGATCTGGGCAGTGTCGGTTCGTCTAGAACGGGCGGCGAGGAAGCCGCCCCAGCTCAGGAGGTTTCGCGATGAAGTACGCCCTGTTGCTCTACACCGACCACGACGAGTGGGACAGGATCCCCGAAGAGACCCAGCAGCAGATCCTCCAGGAGTATGTCGCCCTCGATGAGGCACTGAAGGCAAAGGGCATGCTGGCGGGTGGCGAAGGCCTGGAGGCGGTGTCCACGGCGACCACGGTGCGGGTCCGCGACGGGAAGCGGACGGTCACCGACGGCCCGTTCGCCGAGACCAAGGAGGCGCTGGGCGGGTTCTATGTGATCGAGTGCGAGAGCCTCGACGAGGCCATCGATTGGGCGGCGCGGATCCCCGATGCCCGCGCCGGATCGGTGGAGGTCCGGCCGGTCATCGACTACGAGGCGATGGGCATGACCAGCGCGGGCGGCGCCGTCGCGGAGGACGGGGCATAGGAGCCTCCGGCGGCACCGAAGCGGCGGTCGAGCGTCTGTTCCGCCAGGAGTCGGGACGGGCGCTGGCCACGCTGATCCGGCTGCTCGGCGACGTCGACCTGGCCGAGGAGGCGCTGCAGGAGGCGCTGGTGGTCGCGGTCGACCGGTGGCGCCGGGACGGAGCTCCCGCGAACCCGCTTGCCTGGATCGTCACCACGGGTCGCAACCGTGCGATCGACCACATCCGGCGCGAGCAGCGCCTGCACGACAAGGGTCGGCTCCTGTACGCCGACGTCACCGGGGTCGAGGACGACCGGGCCGTCGACGGCGTGCCGGACGACCGGCTGCGCCTGGTGTTCACCTGCTGCCATCCGGCCCTCGCGCCCGAGGCCCAGGTCGCGCTCACCCTCCGGCTCCTCGGCGGGCTCAGCACCGCCGAGGTCGCTCGGGCCTTCCTCCAGCGGGAGTCGACGCTCGCGCAGCGGCTGGTGCGGGCCAAGCGCAAGATCCGCGATGCCGGGATCCCCTATCGGGTGCCGTCGCTGCGCGAGCTGCCGGAGCGCCTCGATTCGGTGCTGGCCTGCCTCTACCTGATCTTCAACGAGGGCTACGCCGCGACGGCGACCGACGCGCTCGTGCGCCATGAGCTGTGCGCCGAGGCCATCCGGCTGGCGCGCCTGGTGGTCACGCTGCTGCCCGACCAGCCCGAGGCGCTCGGGCTGCTCGCGCTCCTGCTGCTGCAGGACGCCCGCCGCGACGCCCGCGTCGACGGCGCCGGCGAGCTGGTGCTGCTCGCCGACCAGGACCCCTCCCGCTGGGACGCGGGCCAGATCGCCGAGGGCCTGCGGCTGACCGTGCTCGCGGTCGGCGCGCCGTCGCCGCCAGGGAGGTACACGTTGCAGGCGGCGATCGCAGCCGAGCATGCCCGGCCGGCCGCCGCGGGGAGCACGGATTGGCAACGGGTTGCCACCCTCTACCTGAAGCTCCGGACCCTCGACCCGTCGCCGGTGGTGGCGCTCAACCACGCGGTGGCGGTGGCGATGGCCGACGGTCCCCAGCAGGGGCTCGACCTCGTCGACCAGCTGGACGGGCTCGACCGGTACCACCTGTTCCACGCGGCACGGGCCGCCCTCCTGGCTCGCCTGGACCGGACCGACGACGCCGTCGCGGCCTACCGCCGGGCCTACGAGCTGGCGACCCAGCCCACCGAGCGGCTCTTCCTCAGCCGACGCCTGGCTGTACTAGACCGTCCCGGACATGGGTGACGTGCGCTCGCCGCTGCAGGGGACCGTTCTCCGGATCGACGTGACCGTCGGCTCGTCGGTCGAGCCGACGACCCGCTTGCTGGTGGTCGAGTCGATGAAGATGGAGTACGTCGTCAGCGCCGGCGAATCCGGCACGGTCGGCGACGTCCGGGTGGCGCCCGGCGATGCGGTCCAGCGCGGCGACCTGCTCGTGGTGCTGACACCGGCCCAGGGCGATCCCCCCGGTGCCGACGGCAGCGACGTGGACACGGGAGCCCCCGAGGGCGGGCCCGCCTCGGCGACGCCGACGATGGTCAGTGGCGGGGCCGGCGCAGCCGAGGGGCGCTCCGCCGCCACGGCGGCGCTGGCCGAGGTACAGGCGCGCCACGAGATCGGCCTCGACGCGGCCCGGCCCGACGCCGTCGAGCGCCGCCACTCCAGGGGCCAGCGCACCGCGCGCGAGAACGTCGACGACCTGTGCGATCCCGGCAGCTTCGTCGAGTACGGGCCCCTGGTCATCGCGGCCCAGCGGCGCCGCCGCGAGCTGCAGGAGCTGATCGAGCGCACCCCGGCCGACGGCCTGGTCGCAGGAGTGGGCCGGGTCGGCGGTCGTCCGACCGCGGTGATGTCCTACGACTACACCGTGCTCGCCGGCACCCAGGGCCTGCAGAACCATCGCAAGAAGGACCGCCTGTTCGAGCTGGTCGAGCGCCAGCGCCTACCGGTGGTGTTCCTCGCCGAAGGTGGCGGCGGCCGGCCGGGGGACACCGACGGCACCGGGGTCTCGGGCCTCGACTGCCTGGCGTTCCAGCTCTGGGGCGGGCTCAGCGGCCTGGTCCCCACGGTGGGGATCGTCTCGGGCCGGTGCTTCGCCGGTAACGCCGTGATCCTGGGCTGCTGCGACGTGGTGATCGCCACGGAGGGGTCGAACATCGGCATGGGCGGTCCGGCGATGGTCGAGGGCGGCGGGCTCGGCGTCTGGGCCCCGGAGGACATCGGCCCGCTCGACGTGCAGGTGCACGCCGGGGTGGTGGACGTCGCCGTGGCCGACGAGGCCGAGGCCGTGGCGGTCGCCAAGCGTTACCTGTCGTACTTCGCGGCCTCCGACGAGCCCGCCAGCCCCGACGGCGGGGACACGGGCGTCGACGCGGCGACCCTGCGTGGGTTGATCCCCGAGAACCGGCGTGAGGCCTACGACGTGCGTCGGGTGGTCGAGGCCTTGGCCGACGCCGGATCGGTGCTCGAGCTGCGGGCCGGCTTCGGTCTGGGCATGGTCACCGCCCTGGTGCGCATCGACGGCCGTGCCGTCGGTGTGGTCGCCAACAACCCCCTGCACCAGGCCGGGGCCATCGACGCCGACGGCGCCGACAAGGCGGCTCGCTTCATGCAGCTGTGTGACGCGTTCGACCTGCCGCTGCTGATGCTGTGCGACACGCCCGGGATCATGGTCGGGCCCGAGGCCGAGACGACCGCGCTGGTCCGGCACGTCAGCCGGCTGTTCGTCGTGGGTGCGAGCCTCACCGTGCCGTTCGGCACGATCGTGCTCCGCAAGGGCTACGGGCTCGGTGCCCAGGCGATGGCGGGCGGCAGCTTCAAGGCGCCGCTGTTCTGCGTGGCCTGGCCGACCGGCGAGCTCGGCGGCATGGGCCTTGAGGGCGCGGTGCGCCTGGGCTACCGGCGCGAGCTGGACGTGATCGACGACCCCGTCGAGCGCGAGCAGGCGTTCGACGAGATGGTCGCCCGGGCCTACGACCAGGGCAAGGCGCTCAATGCGGCCACCTACTTCGAGATCGACGACGTGATCGACCCTGCGGACAGCCGCCGCTGGATCACCACGGCATTCGCCGCTGCGCCGCCTCCTGTCCCGCGGTCGGGGAAGAAGCGTCCCTGCGTCGACACCTGGTGACCCGGGCTTCGAAACCAGCTTCGAAGGCCAAGGTCAGGACGCGCAGACCGCGGCCAGGCTGCTCAGCGCGATCGTGCGGCGGGCCTGCCGGATGACGTGGCGGTCGTTGCCGTTGGTCAGGTAGCAGAACGACAGCCCCGAGTCGGGGTCGGCCCACGCGATCTGCCCGGCGGCGCCGTTGTGGCCGAACGTGCGTGGCGATTGAGTGTGGCCGAATCCACGCAGCGTCGCCTTGTCATCGTCGCCGGCGACCACCACGCCAAGTGCCCGGTTGGCCGGGGTGTGGAGCAACGGATCCGGGAACCGGTTGCGTACGCGGCCCGTGACGTCGGCCAGCAGCTCGGGGTCCCACAGCTTCTCGGGATCGTGGAGCAGCGCCTGGTAGAACAGCGCCATGGTCGCCGCGGTCGTGACTCCACCCCCGCCGGGCACTCCGAGGGCCCGGTTCTCCGGCTGGTTCAGCATCATCAGGGTGTCGTCGGTGACCTCGGTCTCGGGCAGCTCACGCACCCCGAAGACCGCCTCGAGCTCATCGGGCGTCGCCTCGGCACCGCACAGGACGAAGTCGGCGATGCCGTCCTGCTCGTCGAGCGGCAGGCCGAGAACCCGGGGCAGGCCGAGCGGTTCCGTCACCCGCCGGTGGATGACGTCGCGGTAGTCCTCGCCCGTGGCTCGCTCGATCAGCTCGGCCAGCACCCAGTGGGCGGAGGTGGCGTGGTACTCATAGGCCGTGCCCGGCTCCCAGTTGAGCCGCCACTGTCCGAACCGGGCCAGGCGGTCCTCCCGACCGAACCACCTCGGGGGGCCGAGCGGCGCGTGCGGGAAGCCCGAGGTGTGCAGCATCACCTGCTCGACGGTGACCACTTCCTTGCCGTTGGTGCCGAACTCACCGATGTACTCGGCGACCGGGCGGTCGACGTCGATCCTCTGCTCGGCGATCAGCTGCCACACTGCGCTGGCCACGACCACCTTGGTGGCCGAGAACATCAGGTAGCGGGTCTCGAGCTGGGCGTCGCCGAACACGTCGAACGCCACGAGCTGGCCCTCACGTGCCAGCGCGAGCTGGCACGACGGCAGCAGGCCCTCGTCGATCTCGCGGCGGGCTCGTGCGCGCAGCGCAGCCAGCTTGTCGGGGTCGATCCCGAGGGTCTCCGGCCTGTCAACGGGCATAACGGCCATGATCGGACGCTACGTGACCTGAGGCGACTCTGCTCGGTCGCCAGGATCGCGGATCTGCGGTAAGCCACGGTGGTGCTGGGGCTGCACCTGGGGGATCCTCTAGGTTTTGTCCGGTGCCGGGCCCGTCGAGGAAGCGACAGCCGGCCGAACACTGGGGGCGAAGGGGGTGCCGGATCTGACGGCGATCGCGGAGGATGCGGAGAACGAGCTCACCGCGGATGCCGCCACGACCGGCGGCGCCGGCACGCCTGCACCGCCTGTCGCGGCCTCGGCGACGATCCACCGTCTCCGCGACCTCGACCGTCGAGCGCGCTGGGTCGCCGTGCTGTTCGCAGCCGCGCTGCTGCTTGCGCCGGTGCTGGCCTTCGCTTGGGCCGCGCCCCAGTGGGCACCGGCGAGCGACCCGGCGTTGATGGCTCTGCGGAGCTTGGATGTCGGGACGCCGCGGCATCCTCTGACCGGCCAGCCGTCGACGTCGAGCGCCTACGACGGCGACCTCGGCACCCCCCACGTCCACCACCTCGGCCCACTGCACTTCTACCTCATGGCGATTCCCGTCCGGCTGCTCGGCGCCGCCCTGGGCATGCTGGTGGTCTCGCTGGCGATCGTCGCGGCGAGCGTGCTCCTCTCGGCGTGGGCCGTGTTCCGCCAACTCGGGCCGCGGGGCGGGGTCGTCGCCGCGGTGGCCCTCGGTGCGATCACCTACACCACCGGCGCGGCGTCGCTGGTCAACCCCGTCAGCTCCAACATCGCCGGCTATCCGGTGCTCTGTTCGATGGTGCTGCTCTGGTGCCTACTGTGCGGCGACCTGCGCCTGCTGCCGCTGGCGGTGGCTGTCGTCTCGTTCGCCGCGCAGCAGCACCTCTCGGTCGTCCCCGCGCTGGCGGTTGCCGTCGTGCTGGTGGTCACCGCCGTCGGTGTCGCCTCCGGCCGGCGCCTGCGCGACCCGGCGGTGAGGTCCCGGTTCGCTCGATGGTCCGTGGTGGCGACCGCGGTCGGGCTGGTCGTGTGGGCGCCCGTGCTCATCCAACAGCTGTTCGGCGACGAGCCGAACCTCACGGCACTCGCGAAGTTCACCCGGGACAGCGACCGATCCACCATCGGGTGGGGCGCAGGCGCTCGGCAGGTGGCCAACGTCCTGGCGTGGCCACCGATCCTCGGGCGCGACCGGGTCACGGGTAACACCCTGCTGGAGGAGGCCTCGGTCACCACCTGGCTGTCGGCTGGCCTGGTGATCGTCGCCGCCGGAGCGGTCGGCTGGTGGTGGTGGCGCGGCTCGCAGCGACGGCGTGCGGCGCTCGTCGCGATGGTGGCGGTGCTGGCCGTCGGTGGCCTGGTCAGCGGGTCGTCGGTGCCCGACTCTCTCGAGCAGGGTCGGATCGCGCTGTACCAGTGGGTGTGGCCCCTGGCGTTCTTCGTGGTCGTCACGTTCGGGCTGGCGCTCGCCGACGGGGTGCGAAGATGGGTACCCGGGGCGGTTGCCGGTCGCTGGCTCCGGCCGGTGGGCGCGACGACAGCTCTGCTGGCGGTGGTCGTCTCGGCCGTCCTGAGCTCGGCTTCGGACCGACCCTCCAACAACCTGAGCACGGCGTACTCCCCGGTCGAACGGCGCTCCTTCGACGCCCTCGGCGATCAGGTCATGGCCCGGTCCGACGACCTGGGTCACGTGACGGTGGTCCTGGAGCGGGGCGGCGAGCTCCTCGACGGGTTCGGCCCAGGGCTGACCGTGGAGCTGACCGAGCGCGGCGTCGACGTGCGCCTGTCGCACTGGACGGGCGGGCAGGGGGTCCACGCCGATCGGTTGGTCGACCCCGACACCGTCGACAGCGGGCTCGTGCTCGCGATGGAGGACCCTTCCGAGCCCCGCACCGAGCAGATCCCGGGCGAACGGATCGCCGCGGTGAGCACATCGGGGTTCGACCAGGAAGCCTTCGAAGAGCTGGTCGCGGCCGCCGAGACGGGCGAGCCGGTGCGCTTCGGCGACGACCTGGAGGCGTACCTCGCGTCTGAGCCCGAAGAGGTCGCCGCGCTGCGGGGGTTCCGGGTCGCCAGCCTGACCGAGGATGCCCGACCGGTGCTCAGCGACCCCGATGTCCTGGACATCCTGCTGCGGTATCCCCCCGAGTACCCGCGCCTGGACCACGATCTGATGGAGCAGTTGCTGGAATCCTTCCCCGACCCCGGTCTCCGGGTCCTCGACCTCGAGGTGTACCTGCTCGACCGCGACGAGCTGCTCGACTACGCCACGGCCGCGGAGATCCCCCGGGACGGCTGAGCACTCAGTGCCGGGGTCGGCCCTCGGCGATCAGCCATGGGAAGGCCGGCACCACCCGCACCTGGTCGAAGGCCTGCTCCAGAGCTCGGCGGAGACGTCGAGGATTGAACGCGTGCACGTGCTCGGGGTCGTTGCCGAACCGGCGGACGTTCTTGCCCCGCCCGAGGTTTCCGAGCCGGAACCACGGTTCCCACGGCACCGAGACCACACAGCGGCCGCCGCAGACCCGGGCCAGTTCGGCGACCGCGGGGGCCACCGTCGGCAGGTGCTCGAGGACCTCGATGCACAGCACCAGGTCGGCGGCATCGTCGGGGAACGGCAGCATGCCCGCGTCGCCGACGACGACGTCGAGCGGCGGCAGGCGGCGGGCCACGGTGGCCTTGTCGAAGCGGTACTCGACGCCGACCAGCCGTGTCTCGATGTCGGCCATCGGCTCTGACTCGACGGATCTGGCGCGGCCATCAGCCCCCGTCGCGGTGGTGGCCGCCGCCCTTCCGACCAGGCGTTCCAGGCACAGGCCCTCGCCGACGCCGACGTCGACGACCGTGCCCGACATCGGCCCAGCCACCTCGCGCAGCCGCCCGGACCAGCGGTCGAGCAGCCGCCGGACCACCGGGTTGGACGAGCCGTACTTGGCGGCATCCTGCCCGGCGGCCTCGCGGGGAACCCCCGGGGCCAGCCCGATCGGCGCGCGTGCGCCCGGGCCCGCGCCCGCGCGCTCGATGTCGGTCGTCGGCGTCGACACGGCCTTAACCCTCGTCGATCTCGACCGCAGCGTCGAGGTTGCGACGTCGGCGGAGGTGGACACTGAGCTCGGCCATCAGACCCAACGACACCATCTGCACCGCGACCACCACCAACAGCACTCCGGTGAGCAGCGCCGGACGGTTGCCGATCTGGTGGCCCTGCACCCGCTCGACCAGCATCCAACCCAGGAGGCCCGAGCCGACCAGGCCCATCACGACGCCCAGCCCGCCGAACAGGTGGAACGGCCGGCCGGTGTAGGTGGTGAGGAACTTGACGGTGATCAGGTCGAGGAAGCCGCGCCAGAAGCGGGCACGTCCGAACTTGGAAGCACCATGGCGCCGCTGGTGATGCTGCACGTCGGCCTCGCCGACCCGGAAGCCCTGCCACTGCGCCAACACCGGGATGTAGCGGTGCAGCTCGCCGTACAGCTCCAGGCCGGTGGCCAGCTCGCGGCGCATGACCTTCAGGCCACTGTTGAAGTCGCTGCCGTCGACCCCTGTGACCAGGCTCGTGACCCGGTTGTAGAGCTTGGATGTCGTGCGTTTGACGAACCGGTCGTGGCGCACCGCGCGGCGCCCGGTCACCAGATCGAGGTCGGCATCGCCGTCGAGCATCGCCAGCAGGCGCGGGATCTCGTGCGGGTCGTCCTGGCCGTCGGCGTCCATCAGCACGATGTACTCGCCCCGGACCCTCGCCAGCCCGGCGCTGAGGGCCGCCGACTTGCCGGCGTTGCGTCGGAGTCGCAGATAGGTCAACTCCGGGGCCTGGTGCTCGACCATCCACCCGCGGGTGCCGTCGGTGCTGCCGTCGTCCACGACGACGAGCTCGAAGGTGACGCCGGCATCCTGGAGCACGGCGACGGTCTCGGGGATCAGCTCCGCGAGGTTCGGGCGCTCGTTGTAGGCGGGAAGTACTACGGACACCTGCGTCCCCACGCGCGGTCCCTTCCTGTCGGCGGCCGCGCGTACGGTAGTGGATGAGGTCAGCGGCCGGGGGTTGTCCCTACCTGCGGGTTTCCTGGTCCCTCCATGGTGGCCGGCTCGCCCGTTTCGTAGCGTGCTCGTCGTGATCCGTGAGCTGTTCCGTCCGTGGCGAAGCCGCCAGACCTGGTGGGGCCTCGTCCATGTGGTCGTCGGCCTTGGTGTCGGCACCGTGACCTTCCCTGTGATCTTCAGCCTCCTGGCCCTCAGCTTCGGGACCATCCTGGTGCCGGTGACCTGGCCCATCGCCGCCGTCACCCTCTGGGCCATGTTCCTCGCCGGACGCATCATCGGCCAGGTGGAGCGTTCGCGGTTCGCCGCCCTGTTGGGCGTGGAGATGACCGATCCCGTCCCACCGTTGGCCGCCACGACCGTCTGGCGGCGGTTCCTCGAGCGCTTCCGGGTCCGCCCCCGCTGGCGTGAGATCGGCTACGGCCTGCTGATGCTGCCGCTCGGGGTCGTGACCTCGGTCGCGGCTCTCGCCGCCTGGTGCGGCTCGGCGGCATTGGTCGCGTTGCCCTTGTATGTCCGCTCGCTGCCCGGCGACACCGCCCACTTCTGGCTGTTCGACCTCGACCTCGGCCTCGGCGCGTTCGCCGCCGCGGCCGTCGGCGTCAGTGGCCTTGCCCTGATCGCCCCGTGGCTGACCGTCCTCCTGGTCCAGCTGCACACCTGGGTAGGGCGACGGTTGCTGGCCGCCGCCCCGCGCGACGAGATGCGCGAGCGGGTGACCCAGCTGGAGACCAGCCGTGTCGCCGCCGTCGACAGTGCGGAGGCAGAGCGGCGACGCATCGAGCGCGACCTCCACGACGGGGCCCAGCAACGGCTGGTGTCGCTGGCGATCGGCCTGGGGACGGCGCGCGAGCGGCTGGAGAGCGACCCCGACCGTGGCCGTGAGCTGGTCGCCGAGGCCCACGAGGAAGCCAAGGCAGCGCTGAAGGACCTTCGCGACCTGGTGCGCGGCATCCATCCCGTGATCCTCGAGGACCGGGGACTGGATCCGGCGCTGTCCGCGATCGTGGCCCGCTCACCCGTCCCGATCAGCCTGCAGGTCGACGTCGAGCCCCGCCCGTCGCCGGCCATCGAGAGCACCGCCTACTTCGTGGTGTCCGAAGCCCTGACCAACGTGGCGAGGCACGCGCAGGCCGGCGCCGCGCAGGTCACGATCCTGCGGGCCGGCGACCGGCTGGTCATCGAGGTGCGCGACGACGGCGTCGGTGGCGCCGATCCAGCCACGGGCACCGGGCTGGCGGGGCTGCGCAATCGGGTCGCCGGGCACGGTGGCACCATGCACGTGGTGAGCCCCGCCGGGGGGCCGACGACCTTGTTGGTGGAGATGCCGTGCGAGTCGTGATCGCCGAGGATTCCGTCCTGCTCCGAGCCGGGCTGACCCGGCTGCTGGCCGACGCCGACCACGAGGTGATCGCCACGGTCGGCGATGCCGAGACCCTGATCGAGGTCGTGGACCGCCATCAACCCGATCTCGCGGTCGTCGACGTCCGCATGCCGCCGACCCACACCGACGACGGCCTGCGGGCCGCGCAGCAGATCCGCGAGCGCTGGCCCGACGTCGGCATCCTGGTCCTGTCCCAGTACGTCGAGGAGCGCTACGCCACCGACCTGTTGGCCGATCGCCAGACCGGGGGCCTGGGCTACCTGCTCAAAGACCGTGTGGCCGACGTCGCCGAGTTCCTGTCGGCGGTCGGCCGGGTGGGGGAGGGCGGCACCGTCCTCGACCCCGAGGTCGTCGCACAGCTGCTGGCCCGCACCCGTCGTCGTGACCCGCTGGACCGGCTGTCGCCCCGTGAGCGCGAGGTGCTCGGGCTGATGGCCGAGGGGCGCTCGAACGCCGCGATCGCCGAGGCGCTGGTGGTCAGCGACGGGGCCGTCGAGAAGCACGTCAGCAACATCTTCACCAAGTTGGACCTGCCGCCTACCCAGCACGACCACCGCCGGGTGTTGGCCGTGCTGCGGTGGCTCGAGAGTTAGGGGTTGGGCCGTGGCATCGACGACGACCCAGGACCGGATGGCCGAACGGGGCCCGGGAGGCCCGCGCGTGCGCCGGGCGTGGCGCATCCTGGGCAGCCTCGCCGTGGGCGCGATGCTGTTGTACGGCGCGTACCAGGTGGTCGTGTCGCTGGCTCACGAGCGGTACACCTTCGACCAGTCCTTCGACGCTGCGGGGATCGCCCGCATCGAGGTCCACAACGGGGCCGCCGGCGCCATCCGCATCGTCGGCGCCGACACCGACACGATCACGGTGACCGGCCGGGTCGACGACGGCCTGCGCCGCACCGGGCACACCGAGCGGGTCGAGGGTGACGGTCTGGTGCTCGACAGCAGCTGTCCGCAGTTCGGGTCGAACTTCTGCTCGGTGCGGTACACGATCGAGGCGCCCCGCGACCTGGACATCGTCGCCACGACCGACCACAGCCGCATCACGATCAGCGACATCGACGGCGACGTCGACGCGGACTCCGACAACGGCCGCATCGAGCTGGCCCGGATCGGTGGGACGATCCGGGCGGACGGCGACAACGGTTCGCTCGACCTGGTCGAGCTGACCGCAGACGACGTCGAGGCCACCACGGACAACGGCGGAGTCCACGCCCAGTTCGACCGGGCACCACGGTCGGTCGTCGTCGACTCGGACAACGGCAGCGTCGAGGTGGTGCTGCCCGACGACGGCGAGGTCTACCGGCTCGACACCGACACCGACAACGGTGCCGTCTCCACCCAGGTGAACAGCAGTCCGTCCAGCCGGCGGACCATCGAGGCCACCAGTGACAACGGCGACGTGACCATCCGCTACCCCCGGAGCTGACATGTTCGTGCCCCAGTAGCCTGCCGCCATCGTGACGAGGGGGTTGGCGATGGCGGAGCGGATGCATCGGTTGGTTGCCGTCGTGACGGCGGCGTGTCTGATCAGCGCGGCCGCGGCGTGCACGGACGACGACGCTGACGCCGTCGCCGAGCCCGAGGGCGAGGTGATCGGCTCCGGTGACGACTACCAGGCCGTCATCCGCCGGACCGCCGAGGGCGTCCCCCACATCAGCGGCGAGACCGTCGCCGACGTTACGTTCGGCCAGGGCTGGGCGAGCGGCGAGGACCGCAGCTGCGACCTCGTCGACCAGATCCTGAAGGTCCGCGGCGAGCGGTCCCGGTGGTTCGGGCCTGGCGAGGACGACGCCAACGTGGACAGCGACCTCGCTTGGCGCTCGATCGGGATCTTCGACCGCGCGTCCGACGAGTGGGACAGCGACGACGGGCCGACGCAGGAGATCCGTGACCTGCTCGGCGCCTTCGCCGCGGGCTGGAACGCGCAGCTCGACGAGGTCGGCGTCGACGGGCTGACCGGCTGGTGCGCCGGTGCCGAGTGGGTCCGCCCGGTCGAGGCCGTCGAGCTGTACGCCTACGCGCGGTCGATCGCGCTGCTGGCCAGCGGCGGCAACGAGCTCCTGGTCCAGGCGGTCGCCGAGGCCGAACCGCCGTCCGGCGGCCCGCCGGCGACGGAAGCCGCGGGCGCGAGCGCCGACTCCACGGCTCCGGCGGCCGACGGCGCCAGCGACGGCGGCGAATCCGCTGTGCGGGCGGCCGCGAGCGCGGGGGCCGACGAGCTCGCTGCGGGGGCGGCGCCGTGGGCCGCGGGCGACCTCGGATCGAACGGTTGGGCCATCGGCGCCGACCGCTCGGCCAGCGACGGCGGCATGCTGGTTGCCAACCCGCACTTCCCCTGGGAGGGCGAGCTGCGGTTCTGGGAGGTGCACCTCACCGTGCCCGGCGAGGTCGACGCCTACGGCGTGCAGCTGTCCGGCCTGCCCGGGATCGGCATCGGCTTCACCGAGCACTTCGGCTGGACCCACACGGTCTCGGCCGGCGCCCGGTTCACCGCCTACCGGCTGGATCTGGTCCCCGGGAACCCGACCGCCTACGCGTACGGCGACGAGCAGCGCGACATGACCGGCACCGATGTCACCGTCGAGGTGCTCGATGACGACGGCACGGTCACCGACCAGACCCGCACCATGTGGTCCAGCCACTACGGGCCGATCATCTCGGTGCCGAGCTTCGGCGTCGGGTGGTCCGAGGAGATCGCGCTCACCTACCGCGACGCCAACATCGACAACGACGAGTTCCTCGACCAGTACTTCGCCATGCTGCAGGCCGACGACTTCGACCAGTTCGTCGAGGCGCACGACCGGTACGCGGCGATCCCGCTGTTCAACACCATCGCCGCCTCCGACGACGGCCGGGCCTGGTACGCCGACTACTCGGCCACACCCAACCTGTCCGACGAGGGCCTCGCGGCCTACGAGCAGGCCAAGGAGTCCGACCCGTTGATCGGCGCCGCGGCCGACAACGGGCTGGTGCTGCTCGACGGCTCGGACCCCGTCTACGAGTGGCAGGAGGAGGATGGTGCCCGCGACCCCGGCCTCGTACCGACCGACGAGCTGCCTCAGGTCGAACGCGACGACTACGTCTTCAACGCCAACGACTCGTTCTGGATGCCACACGCGACCGAGCTGCTGGAGGGCGACTACTCCCCGCTCCATGGCGAGCAGGGCAAGGTTCGGTCCGCCCGGACCCGCGAGAACGCCACGGTCCTCGATGACACGTCCGCCGAGGGACCGGCCGGCGAGGACGGAGCGTTCACCCTCGACGAGCTCGCCGACGCGACGTTGGCGAACCGCGGCTTCACCGCTCGGATGCTGCTCGAGGCCGTCGTGGCCCGCTGCGAGCCGGTACCGTCGGTCGAGGTGACCGCGCTGGCGGGCGAGGACGGCGCCCCCGGCCTGCCGGCGGCGACCGTGGACGTCGCCGACGCCTGTGCGGTGCTGGGGGAGTGGGACGGCGTGTACGACCTCGACCGCGTCGGGCCGCCGGTGTGGCGCGAGGTGATGAGCCGGTTCGGCTTCGGGGCCCTGTCCGACGCGGGCGAGCTATGGGCCGAGCCCTTCGACCCCGCGCGTCCGCTCGACACGCCGAGCGGGCTGGCCGAGCCGCCCGCGGGGGCGCCCGACCCGATCCTTGAGGCGCTGGCCCGCGCGGTCCAGTCCCTCGGCGCCGCGGGCATCCCGGTCGAAGCACCCCTGGGTGAGGTCCAGGTCGCGCTCCGGGACGGCGAGACGATCCCCATCCACGGTGGCAACGGCCGGGACGGCACCACCAACGTTGTGACCACCTCGGGCCGTCCGTCGTCGATGGACCCCGACATTCCCGAGATCACCGCTGGCACGTTCGCAACGGGCTCGGCCCTCGGCGAGGTCGGCGACCGCGCTGGTTACGGCATCGACTACGGCACGTCGTTCCTGCTGGCGCTGGCGTTCACCGACGACGGGCCGCAGGCCAGGGCCTTCCTCACCTACGGAAACACCGACGACCGCAGCAGCGACGTGTTCACCGAGGTGACCCAGAGCTTCTCGGACAAGGCCTGGCGCGAGGTCCCGTTCGCAACAGATGACGTCGAGCAGGCCGCAGCCAGCGTGGTGACCGTCCGCGGTTAGCTACCGACTCGGATAGGTTCGGCCGCTATGACGATCTCCGTTGGTGACAAGATCCCTGACGTCAAGCTGATGGCCGCGACGGCCGAAGGCCCCAAGCCGGTGCAGAGCACCGACGTGTTGGGCTCGGGCAGGGTGGTGCTGTTCGCCGTCCCGGGCGCGTTCACGCCCACGTGCTCCGAGCAGCACTTCCCGGGCTACGTGGTGCGGGCCGAGGACATCAAGGCCAAGGGCGTCGACACCGTCGCGTGCATCGCGGTCAACGACCCGTTCGTGATGGGCGCATGGGCTGCTCAACAGGACACGGACGGCCAGCTGACCATGCTGGCCGACGGCAACGGCGAGTTCACCGCCGCAGTCGGCCTGGAACTGGACGGCCGAGGCTTCGGGCTCGGCACCCGCTCCCAGCGCTACGCGGCGATCATCGAGGACGGCGTGGTGACCGACCTGCAGGTCGAGGCGTCACCTGGCGTCGACGTCAGCTCGGCGGAGTCGATCCTCGCCAAGCTCTAGATGTGAAATCGAGGCAGGAGCGGAAGTCGACGCGACCGCTCCTGCCTCGATCTCGGATCAGCCAGTCAGACCAGACGGACGTTCTGGGCCTCGTCGCCCTTGCGGCCTGGACCGATCTCGAACTCGACCTGTTGGCCGGCCTCGAGGGTGCGGTAACCGCTGCCGTCGATGTTGGAGTAGTGGACGAACACGTCGTCACCGTCGTCCCGAGAGATGAAGCCGTAGCCCTTCTCGGAGTTGAAGAACTTGACGGTTCCGATAGCCATTTGCACTTGCCTCTTCTGTCAGGGGCCGGCCCTGGTATATGGCCTTTCGGCGTGTCCGGCCACTGCCCAGAGAGGCTAGGCGTTCGCGGGTCGGTTGCCTCGCCGAGTCAGAAATCTGCCCAAGATCTGGGCGTTCCGCCGGGTGTCTACCGGGCTGGGTACCGTTCCGCGTATGACCTCCGAGCGAACCCTGGACAGGGAGACCATCGCCCTCGCGAGGCACATCGCCGATCTCGGGGCAGGCGAGAAGTCCGGCGTCTTCCATCTGTCCTGGTGGAACGACCGACTGATGGACTGGGCGATGCGCCGCCCGGCCTTCAAGACGCAGCTGTTCCGCTTCGTCGACGTGTTCCCGGCGATGACCGACCCCGCCGACGTCGCCCGCCACATCGACGACTACTTCGCCGGCGGCGAGACGCCGTGGCTGCTGCGGTGGGGCAATGCGATCGCTGATCACCTGCCGTTCGGCGAGCGGATCGAGGCTCGGGTGGCACGGCGCAACATCGAGCGCATGGCCCGGCAGTTCATCGTGGGCGAAGGCCCGGCCGAGGCCGTCGGCGGCCTGCACGACCTGTGGCTGAGCGGGCGGGCGTTCTCGGTCGACCTGCTCGGCGAGAAGACCGTCGTGTCATCGGAGGCCGACCGCTATGCGGCGCGGGTCGTCGAGCTGGTGTCGACGGTGACTGAGGCCGCCGCCACCTGGGCGGCGAACGAGCGGTTGGAGCACGACGACCTCGGCCAGCTGCCTCGGGTCAACGTCAGCATCAAGCCGACTGCTCTCGCGCCCCACTACGCCCCGCTGACCCGCGACGTCGGGCTGGCCGAGGCCAAGGACCGGTTGCGTCCGATCCTGCGCCTGGCCCGCCAGCGCGGGGCGTTCGTCCACTTCGACATGGAGCACTACGACGCCAAGTCGCTCACCTACGAGCTGTTCCGCCAGCTGCTCGACGAGGACGAGTTCGCCGACCTGGAGGCTGGGATCGTCATCCAGGCCTACCTGCGTGACTCGCGCGACGACCTGGCCGGCGTGATCGCGTGGTCCGCATCCCGGTCCCGGCCGATCACGGTCCGCTTGGTCAAGGGCGCCTACTGGGACGCCGAGACCGTCCACAGCCGGGCCGAGGGCTGGCCGGTGCCGACATTCGAGAACAAGGCCGAGACCGACGCCAACTTCGAGCGGTGCGTCCGGCTGCTGCACGACCACCACGGTGAGGTGCGGGCGGCGTTCGGGTCGCACAACCTGCGGTCCCTGGCCTACGCGATCACCTACGCCCGGCACCGCGGCATCCCCGACGACGGCTACGAGATCCAGATGATCTACGGCATGGCCGAGCCCATGCACGCGGCGATCCGCCAGCTCGGGCTGCGGCTGCGGGTCTACGCGCCGGTCGGCGAGCTGATCCCCGGCATGGCCTACCTGGTTCGCCGGTTGCTCGAGAACACGTCCAACGAGTCCTTCGTCCGGCACCGGTTCGCCGAGCGCCAGGACCTGCGCAAGCTGTTGGCCTCGCCGGGGGTCGACGGCGTGCCGGGCGCGACCGCCATGATCCGGCGGACGGCGACCGATCCGGGCGACCCCGGCCCCTACGACCCCGAGCCGGTCAACGAGTGGCGCCGCGCCGAGGTGCGGGTCGCCTTCGGCGACGCGGTCGACGGGGCGGCACGGCTCCGCGACGTCGACGTGCCCGCGTTGATGGACGGCGAGCAGGTGCACACCGCCGCGACCATCGCCTCGGTCGATCCCGCCGGTCCGGACACGGTCATCGCCCGCGCCGCATCGTGCAGCGTCGCCGAGGTCGAGGCCGCGGTCGCCGTCGCAGCGCGCGAGGCCGAACGCTGGCGTCGCACCCCTGTCACCGACCGCGCCGCGGTGCTGTTCCGGGCCGCCGAGTGGCTGCGTGCCCGACGGTCCGAGATAGCGGCCGTCGAGGTCTTCGAGGCGGGCAAGCCCTGGGACCAGGCCGACGCCGACGTCTGCGAGGCCGTCGACTTCTGCGAGTACTACGGCCGCGAGATGCTGCGGCTCGATGCCACCGGCGACGAGCGGGTCCAGTCCCCGCCGGGCGAAGCCAACCGGATGAGCTACCAGGGCAAAGGGGTCGCGGCGGTCATCGCGCCGTGGAACTTCCCCCTCGCGATCCCGACCGGGATGACGACCGCTGCGCTGGTCGCGGGCAACCCCGTGATCCTCAAGCCGGCCGAGCAGACGCCGCTGACCGCCCGCTTCGTGGTCGACGCGCTCGTGGCCGGTGGCGCGCCGCGGGGGGTGATCCAGTTCCTCCCCGGGGTCGGCGAGGTGGTGGGCGCGGCGCTGGTCGCCCATCCCGAGGTGGCGGTCATCGCGTTCACCGGGTCGAAGGACGTCGGCCTTGCCATCAACCAGCAAGCCGCGGTCCACGCGCCGGGCCAGCGCCACGTCAAGCGGGTGGTGGCCGAGATGGGCGGCAAGAACGCGCTGATCATCGACGCCGACGCTGATCCCGACCAGGCGGTCCCGGCCGCCGCGAGCTCGGCGTTCGGCTTCGCCGGGCAGAAGTGCTCGGCGGCGAGCCGCCTGATCGTCCTCGACGCGGTGTACGACCACATCGTCGAGCGGCTGGTGGGATGTAGCCGCGAGCTGGTGGTCGGCCATCCACGCCATGCCGAGGTCCAGGTCGGCCCGGTGATCGACGAGGACGCCCACAAGCGGGTGCTCGGCTGGGTCGACCACGGGGCGGCGACCGGCCGTGTGCTGCTGCGCCGCGACGACGTGCCCGACGTCGGCTACTTCGTCGGCCCGACCATCGTCGAGGTGCCCGACCCCGACGACTCCCTGGCCCGTGAGGAGGTGTTCGGGCCGCTGCTGGCGGTGTTGCGGGCCCGGGACCTCGACCACGCGATCGCCCTGGCCAACGACACGCCCTACGCGCTGACGGCCGGGATCTTCTCGCGGTCGCCGGGCGCGATCCGGCGGGCGACCGCCGAGCTGCAGGCGGGCAACATCTACGTCAACCGGGCGATCACGGGTGCAGTCGTCGGGCGTCAGCCGTTCGGCGGCTTCGGCCTGTCGGGGATGGGCTCCAAGGCGGGAGGCCCCGACTACCTGCTGCAGTTCCTCGACACCCGGGTGGTGACCGAGAACACCCTGCGTCAGGGATTCGTGCCGGAGTCCTGACGCCTCGGATGGTCGTTGATCACCTTCTCCACCAGGGGCAGCACCCGCTGGCGCAGCTGCTCGGTCATGGCGATCTGGGTGGAGGTGCGGTCGATGCCGCCGACCTCGAGGATGTGGCTGATCACCGACTGGAGGTGCTCATTGTTGCGGGCCACCACCCGGCAGTGCAGGTCGCCCGGGCCCGTGACCGAGTGGAGCTCCAGCACCTCGGGAATCTCGCGGAGATGCTTGCACACGTCGTTGAGCCGGCCCTGAGTGATCTCGAGGCCCACGAACGCCAGCACGTCGTAGCCCATGGCGCGCAGGTCGAGGTCGGGATCGAAACCGCTGATGACACCTCTCTGTTGGAGCTTGTCCAGGCGCGCCTGTACCGTCCCGCGGGCGACGCCGAGCTGCCGCGCAAGCTCCATGACGCCCGCTCTCGGTGTCTCGCAGAGGGCGCGAATCAGCCGGGCATCGAGCTCATCGATCCCAATAGGCATCATGAGCAGGCTGTCTAGCACATCCAGCAAATTATTAACCAGATTGTTCAGTGGCTTCTTGATGGTTTGACCTCTTCGCCGTCCGGCGGTTGTCTGAGATGGTCAGTTTGTGATCAGGAAGGGGTCTCGCCTGTGACGACCATCAGTCAGGATGCGGTGGGCGCGCAGAGCGTCGACCAGCCACCGCCTCCGTCGCTCGGCGGCATCGACCACGTGGAGTGGTGGGTCGGCAATGCCCGGGCCTTCGCCGGGTTCCTCGCCTCGGCCTTCGGGTTCCAGCCGGTGGCCTACGCCGGCCCCGAGACCGGACGGCGCGACCGGGTCTCGCACCTGATGGAGCAAGGCAGCATCCGTTTCCTGGTCACGGGGGCGCTGTCGCCCGACTCGCCGATCGCCGCCCACGTGCGACAGCACGGTGACGGCGTGCGCGACGTGTGCTTCCTGGTCGACGACGTGGACCTGGCCTACGCAGCGGCGATCGCCCGCGGTGGCCGGACGGAGCGCCCCCCGTCCATCGACGAAGGCGAGGGCGGAGTCATCCACCACGCAGCGTTGCGGACCTACGGCGAGACCGTGCACACCTTCCTCGACCGGTCGAACTTCCAGGGCCTGTTCGCGCCGGGGTTCGTCCCGTCGACGCTGACCGTCCCCGGCGGCACGCCCGTCGGGTTGGCCCGCTTCGACCACATAGTGGGCAACGTCGAGCGGGGGCACCTCGACGAGTGGGTGAACTACTACGAGGCGGTGCTGGGCTTCGACCAGCTGCTGCACTTCAGCGACGACCAGATCTCGACCGAGTACTCGGCGTTGATGTCAACAGTCGTGTGGAACCACGACAAGGTCGTGCTGCCGATCAACGAGCCAGCCGACGGACGGCGCAAGAGCCAGATCGAGGAGTACCTCGACTACTACCGCTCGCCCGGTGTGCAGCACCTCGCGCTCCACACGCCCGACATCGTCCACGCGGTTCGGGCGTTGCGCCAGCGAGGCGTGCGGTTCCTCACCGTGCCGCCCGAGTACTACGACGAGGCAAAGGCGCGGCTAGCCGGCATCGACCTGCCGTGGCAGGCGCTGGCCGAGCTCGGCATCCTGGTCGACCGCGACCAAGACGGCTACCTGCTCCAGATCTTCACCGAGAACGTGTGCGACCGGCCGACCGTGTTCTTCGAGATCATCCAGCGCGAGGGCGCCCGGGGATTCGGTGAGGGCAACTTCAAGGCGCTGTTCCAGGCGATCGAGCGGGCGCAGGAAGCCCGCGGCAACCTCTGACCCGCTCTGACCCGCTTCTCACCCGAGGGTGAGGGTGAGGGTGAGGGTGGCTCAGGCCTCTTCGTCGGGTTCGACGAGGCGACGGATCACGACCACTGGGCCACCGTCGGTAAGGTTCAGCGGCTCGCCGTCGGCGGTGGGCTGATCGAACCGAATCCCTAGCCGTGAGGCCTCGATCTCCGCTCGTGCGACCGTCGTCTGCAGGTGATGGACGACCTCGTCCGGCTGCAGACCCTCGGTTGCGGCCGCCAGGTTGAAGTGGGCATTGGCCAGGAACGGTGCCAGCTCTGCGGGGACGGGATCAGGCGTCGAGTCGGTCAGGATGCGTCCTTTGTCGGTCGAGCAACCGGACCAGGCTACCTGCCCAGGCGACCCCGCACACGCTGGTAAGGGCGGTCGTCTGGACGATGCTAGGGTGACTCGCCTTATCGGGCCGTTAGCTCAGTTGGCTAGAGCACCTGCATGACGCGCAGGGGGTCAGGGGTTCGAGTCCCTTACGGCCCACCAAGGGAACCCCTGGTAACAGCAGTCGTCGGGCCGCCAGCCGCTTCGGCGAATCACCCGAACGTAGCCAGCAACGAAGCCACCATGGCTACGTCGAGTGTGTGCGGCCCCGGTTCATGCTGGACATCGTGGCCCCGGTAGGTGGTTGACAGTTTTGGGACGCGGCCCCGGTACCTGGGTGACAGTGACCCCGGTTGGTGGGTGACGCGGCCGGGAGGTTGTTGGCC
>JBOGHK010000121.1:0-9830 GCA_050744325.1 Acidimicrobiales bacterium | reverse complement strand
CACCCCCGGAGGGGTGGGGCGACGTGGGTGTGGTGAATCGCAACTTACAACATCAGGCATGGGGTCGCTAGCGCCGGTCGAGCAGCTCGCCCACCCGGAATGCCAGGTCGATCGCCTGTCGGCCGTTGAGCCGGGGATCGCAGACGGTCTCGTAGCGATGGTCGAGATCGGCATGCCCCAGGGCATCGCCGCCGCCGAGGCATTCGGTCACATCCTCGCCGGTCAGCTCGATGTGCACCCCGCCTGGCCAGGTGCCTTCGGCCCAGTGCGCCGCGAAGAACCCGGCGATCTCGGCCATCATGTCGTCGAAGTCGCGGGTCTTGCGACCGGTGTCCGAGGTGAACGTGTTGCCGTGCATCGGATCGCACGCCCAGACCACCGGGTGGCCTGCGTCGCGAACCGCCGCCAGCAGCGGGGGGAGGCGCACCGCGACCTTGGCCGCGCCCATGCGGCTGATCAGTGTCAACCGGCCAGGGATCCGCTCGGGGTTCAGCGTCTCGCACAGCGCCAGCACCTCGCTGGCGGTGGCGTCCGGCCCGATCTTGCATCCGAGCGGGTTGTGCACGCCGCGCAGGAACTCGACGTGGGCGCCGTCGGGCTGGCGGCTGCGTTCGCCCACCCACAGCATGTGTGCCGAGCAGTCGTACCACCCGCCCGTAAGCGAGTCCTGGCGGGTCAGTGCCTCCTCGTAGCCCAGGATCAGGGCCTCGTGGCTGGTGAAGAAGTCGACCTCGTGGAGCGCCGGCTGGCTCTCGGTGTCGATGCCGCACGCCCGCATGAACCGCAGCGCCCGCTCGATGTCGTCGGCCATCCGCTCGTAACGCCGTCCCGCAGGGCTCGACACCACGAACTCCTGGTTCCACTGGTGAACCCGGCGGAGGTCGGCGAAACCTCCCTTGGTGAACGCCCGCAACAGGTTCAGCGTCGACGCCGACTGGTGGTATGCCTGGAGGAGCCGCTCGGGCTGTGGCACGCGGGCGCCCTCGTTGGGCGCCGGGTCGTTGACCATGTGCCCCCGAAACGACGGCAGCTCGTGGCCGTCGACGGTCTCGAACGCGGCGGACCGGGGTTTCGCGAACTGCCCGGCGATGCGGCCGACCTTGATGACCGGCACCCCGGTCGAATAGGTGAGCACCACCGCCATCTCCAGGATGACCTTGAGCTTGTCGCGTATGCCGTCAGCGGAGAACGCGTCGAACGACTCGGCGCAGTCGCCCGCCTGCAGCAGGAACGCGCGCCCCTCGGCCACGTCGCCCAGATAGCCGGTGAGGTCGCGGGCCTCGCCCGCGAAGACCAGGGGCGGCAGGGCCGAGAGGTCCTTGAGGATGCGCTCGAACGCCTCGGCGTCGGGCCACGTCGGCTGCTGGGCGGCGGGACGGGCCCGCCAGGACGACGGTGACCAGCCAGTGGTCATGGCTGGACCGTCGTATCGGCTGGCAGTGCTGGGGCTGACATGGCCCACCAGCGTTGCCGGGCGGGGTGCAGCCCGCAAAGCGGATTCGTTCGCAAGATCACCGGGGTGGCTCGCCGCAGGCTGGAATCGTGCCTGACGCGAGCCAGCCGCCCCCGGGGCGGGGAGGGGGCGGCTGGCAAAGGGGAGCCAGGGGGCGGGAGCCTGGCATCCCCGGGTGGGAACGGTGTTTGCACACCAAGCCTACCGTCCTGACGGCGGCGTACCTATGCGGCGCTGGAGCGGCTGAGCGCTTCTTCGCGCACCGCTTCGACCGCCCGCTTGACCAGACGCCGAGCGGCCTCGGCGGTCACTCCGAGCTCGTCGCCGACCTCGCGGTAGCTGCGCTTGCGGCCGTCGGTGAGGCCGAAGCGCTGCTCGACGGCGTAGCGTGCCCGGGAGTCGAGCACACCGAGAAGATCGTGCAGATCCTGCTCTTCCTCTCGGTCGACCATCACCTGCTCGGGGGTGGGTACGTCGGCGGCCAGAAGGTCGACCAGCTCGCTGCCGTCGTCGTCGCCGACGGGCCGGTCGAGCGAGGTCGGCGTCGTGAGGCGATACAGCCGGGCGTTCTCGTCGTCGAGCTCTTCCCCGTCGCCCGCCACCTGGCGAAGCGCCGCCCGCAGGGATGCCGAGCGGTCGCCCGGCAGTCGGACCAGGCTGGCCTTCTGGTCGAGCGCCCGGCCGATCGCCTGGCGAATCCAGAAGGTGGCGTAGGTGGAGAACTTGAAGCCCTTGCGCCAGTCGAACTTGTCGACGGCATGCTCGAGGCCCAGGTTGCCCTCCTGGATCAGGTCGAGCAGCTCCATCGACGGGGGGAGGGGGTACCGGCGGGCGATGCTGACGACCAGCCGGAGGTTGGCACGGATGAAGCGGTCCTTGGCCTCGGCTGCCGCGTGCACGGCCTTGCGCAGCTCGCGGCCGCGCTCGCCCGCGTCGATCCGAACCTGAGCCTCGCGGCCCTTCTCGATGATCTGCGACAGCTCGCGCTCCTCGGTCGCGGTGAGGAGAGGGACGAGGCCGATTTCGTTGAGGTACTGACCCACAGAATCACTCATCTCGTATCTGAACAACCATGATTACCCACAAGCGATTCCCCCCAGCAGGCGGTTTTCAACCTACGTGCAGGGGAAAGGATGCAGACATGCAGGTACCCGCGTTGCTACCTGACCCGCCCGTGACCGATGTCACCGGTTACCTCGAAGGGGGAGGAGGACAAGGCTACCGGCGAGCTGTGGGTTTAGGCCCTGGTGGGACGATCCAGGAAATCATCTTGTCTGGATTGCGGGGCCGAGGCGGCGCTGGCTTCCCGACGGGGCGGAAGTGGCAGTCAGTGCGCGAGGCGTTGGCGACGTCCGACGCCGACAATCGCACGTTCGTGGTCGCCAACGGCGCCGAAGGCGAGCCGGCGACGTTCAAGGATCGAGCGATCATGCGGGCCAACCCTTACGCCGTGATAGAGGGCGTCGCGATCGCGGCGTTCTCGGTCGGAGCCGAGAGGGCGTTCGTCGCGGTCAAGGAGCGCTTCGAACCGGAAATCGAGCGGCTGGCGCAGGCCATCGAGGAGCTGACCGCAGCGGAGGCCATCGGGCCGGTGCAGATCCAGGTGGTGCTCGGTCCCGACCACTACCTGTACGGCGAGGAGACGGGGCTCCTCCAGGTGGTGGAAGGGGAGGCGCCACTGCCGCGCAACGTGCCCCCGTACATGCACGGGCTGTTCGCGACGACGCCGACCGCGGGCTGGGCAGCCGTCCCGGCCAGCCAGGTGAGCACCGAGTTCCCGGCGTCCAACCCGACCTTGGTCAACAACGTCGAGACCCTGGCCACCGCCACCCAGGTCCTGATCAGAGGGCCGGAGTGGCATCGCTCGATGGGCACGGATCGGTCACCGGGCATGGTCGTGGCGACGGTCGTCGGCGACGTGCTGCGGCCCGGGGTCGGCGAGGTCGAGTTGGGGACACCACTGCGCGAGGTGATCGAGCGGGTCGGCGGCGGGCTGCCCCAAGGTCGCTCGGTCAAGGCTGTGCTCTCGGGGGTTTCCAACCCCGTGGTCACGGCGGATCACCTCGACGTGCCGTGCAGCTATGAGGGCATGGAGGCCATCGGCTCCGGGCTCGGCGCGGCCGGGTTCATGGTGTTCGACGACACCACCTCGATGATCGAGGTGGCGCAGATGATCTCGCGGTTCCTGTACGTCGAGTCCTGTGGGCAGTGCCCGGCCTGCAAGCTGGGCACGGGCGCGATCACCGAGCGGCTCGACCTCCTCGCCGGGGGAACTGCCGTGCCCGACGATCTGGACGTCGTGGCGTTCCGGCTCGAGACATGCACGGATGGCAACCGTTGTTACTTGCCGGTCGAGGAGCGCCGGGTGGTGACGAGCATCCTCCAAGCGTTCCCCGAGGAGATCGCCGCAGCCCTCGACGGACAGCCTCGACCCGTGCGGAATCTTCTGTTGCCGAAGATCGTCCAATTGAGTGATGGTCGAGCCGTCTACGACGAGATGCAAGCGCTCAAAGAACCGGACTGGACATACCGTGCTTGAGCGGCCACGGAACGTGGAGGTTCAGCGCCGAGCTTGTTCAGACCAGGGACGGCCATGGCAAGCGACACGACAGGAGGGACGTGGCCCATGATGCTCGTCGTCCGGATCGTGGGAACACCGAATAGCGTGGCAATGTGAGCGCGCATTACGACTCCCAAACCGCCTTGGTTGTCGTGGACGTGCAGAATGATTTCGCCGATCTGAACGGCAGTCTCTACGTTCAAGGCGGCGAGGCGGTCATCGGTGTGGTCAACGACGAAGTGCGAGCCGCGCACGATGCCGAGGCGACGGTGGTCTACACCCAGGACTGGCATCCACCTGACACGCCTCATTTCGCGAAGGACGGCGGTACGTGGCCGGTGCACTGCGTCGCCGGCACCTGGGGCGCCGAGCTCCACCCGGCGCTGGTCGTCGACGGCGAGCGGGTACGCAAGGGGACCGGTGGCGAGGATGGGTACTCGGGCTTCACGATGGCCGACCCGGTCACCGGGTCCACGACGTCGACAGGCCTCGCCGAGCTGCTTGCCGCGCGCCAGGTCGCGAGCCTGGTCGTCGTCGGCCTCGCCACCGACTACTGCGTCAAGGCCACCGCACTGGACGGCATCGGGCTCGGCTTGTCGACCATGGTGATCGCGGAGGCGGTCCGGCCCGTCGACCTGCAACCCGGTGACGGCGAGCGTGCCCTCGACGAGATGCGCGAGGCCGGGGTCGTCATCGCGTGAACCTGGATTCGGCGCTCGCCCCGGCGCATCCCAACGGCATGGGCTCCTCGACGTCCCCCACGGCGGCGATGGTCACCGACCTCTACGAGCTGACGATGGCGGCGGCCTACTGGCGGGCCGGCATGAATGACGAGGCGTCCTTCGAGCTGTCGGTGCGGCGGCTTCCCGTCGAGCGACGGTTCCTGGTCATGGCCGGGCTGGACGACGCCCTGGCGGGATTGGAGGCCTTCCGGTACCGCGACGACGACCTGGCCTACCTGGACGGGCTGGAGCTGTTCCCGCCCGGGTTCCTCGACGTCCTGGGCACGCTGCGGTTCACCGGCGACGTGTGGGCTGTCCCCGAGGGCGAGATCGTGTTCGCGGGCGAGCCGTTGGTGCGGGTGACGGCACCCTTGTTCGAAGCGCAGCTGGTCGAGACCTTCCTCCTCAACCAGATCGCCAGCAACACCATGGTGGCGTCCAAGGCGGCCCGGGTGGCGCTGGCGTGTGCCGGCCGGGTGTTCGTCGACTTCTCCGCCCGGCGTGACCACGGTGTGGGGGCGGCGATGGCGGCCGCGCGATCGGCCTGGATCGTGGGGGCTGCGGGGACCTCGCTGGTCGCGGCGGGCCAGCGCTGGGGCATCCCGACGTCGGGAACGATGGCGCACTCGTTCGTGATGGCCTTCGACGACGAGCGCGACGCGTTCCGGGCTTACGCACGCACGTTCCCCACGAACGCCGTGTTGCTGCTCGACACCTACGACACCCTCGTTGGCGCCGGTCACGTCGTCGAGGTCGCCCACGAGCTCGCCGGCGACGGCATCGAGATCGCCGCGGTGCGGCTCGACTCGGGCGACCTGGGCCGTCTCTCGCTGGAGGTGCGCCGCATCCTCGACGACGCCGGGCTCGACCCGGTGCGGATCTTCGCCTCGGGCGACCTCGACGAGCACCGTGTCGCCGCGCTGGTCGCACAGGGCGCAGCGATCGACGCCTTCGGCGTCGGGACCCAGCTCGGGACCAGCGCCGATGCTCCCTCGCTCGGCGCCGTCTACAAGCTGGTCGAGGACGCCGACGGGCCCAAGATGAAGCTGGCCGAGGGCAAGGTGACCCTGCCCGGGCGGAAGCAGGTCTGGCGGTGTGCCGACCGCGACGTGGTGGGTCTCCACGATGAGGACGTCGACGTCGGGAGGCCGCTGCAGGTCCAGGTCATGGAGCGCGGCCGGCGGACGGACGCGGGGCGCGAGCCGTTGGAGCAGGCTCGGACCCGGGGGATGCATGCCCTCGCCGCGCTGCCCGACGGGCTGCGGTCGCTTGCACCGAGCGCGTCCGCCCCGGGCCCGTGGCCGGTGGAGCTGTCCTCCGGATTGGAGGCGATGGCTCGCCGGGTGCAGATCGAGCTGGGAGCCGCCGGGTGAACCATCCTCCACCAGCGGGGCGGCCAGGGCTCCGGCTCGGCATCTTCGGAGGGACCTTCGACCCGCCCCACGTCGGCCATCTGGTGACGGCGGTCAACGTCCGCCATGACCTGCAGCTCGACCGGGTGCTGCTGGTCGTGAGCGGGCGACCGTGGCAGAAGGTGGGCACGCGGCCCATCACGCCGGCCGAGGACCGCTTCGCGCTCGTCGAGGCGGCGGTCGGCGACGTCGAAGGCATCGAGGCGAGCCGGATCGAGATCGACCGACCCGGGATGTCGTACACGGCCGACTCGTTGGCCGAACTGACGGCGAAGCACCCGACGGCCGAGCTGTTCGTGATCCTCGGCAGCGACGCGGCCGGCGGGCTACCGACCTGGGAGCGGGCGGACGAGGTGCGGAGCGGTGCGACGATCGTGGTCGTCGAACGGCCGGGTATGCGCGAGCTCGACCCGCCCGCTGGTTGGCAATGGGCCCGGGTCGAGGTGCCGCGGCTCGAGGTGTCGAGCACCGAGCTCCGGGCGCGCGTCGTCGAGGGCCGACCGCTGGACTACCTGCTGACCCCGGCGGTGATCGACTGCATCGAAGCCCGTGGGCTCTATCGGTCTCCCGAGTTCGTCCTATGACCGGTGGCCGCGATCCCAGCCAGCCACGGGGCACGACCAAGCGGGCGCGTGCGCAGGCCCGCCGGCGTGCGCGCACCGGCCGGGGCTCCGACGCGCACCATGCGCCGTTCCCGCCCGACGCTTGGACCGTGCCATCGCTGGCGAGCGGCTGCGTGGCGCGGGACGGCGGTCGGGTGGCGGCACCGGCCCCGGTCGCGGCGACCATCCCGGGCATTGCCGACGACGTCGTTGCGCCTGCTCCGGTCACGGTGCCACCGCCCCGGTCACCCGATCAGCCACGCGAAGGCAAGGCACGGCATGGCCGCGCCGAGAAGCTGCGGCGGTCGCGGCGGCTCGTCCTGGCAGTGATGACGGTCCTGGTGATGACAGGTGGCGGACTGGTGGCGGTGGGCTGGAGGCAGGTCAGGGGCAGCACCGCTGGCGACTACGTCGATCCGTCCCTCCAGCCTGACGATCCCGGCTATGCCGCGTTCGTGACGCCGACCCCGACCATGCTGGTGCTGTTGCGAACGACAGGTGGCGAGCTGGGAGGGGCGGCGCTGCTGGCGTTGCAGCCCGGAGACGAAGGGGGCGCGGTGATCGTGATGCCCTCGGCGACCCAGGCTCTGGTTGGTGATACTCCGGTGTCGTTCGCCAGCGCCTACGCGGAGGGCGGGGCGGCAGGGGCGCGGAGCCTCGTCGAGGTGGTGACGTCGGTGGCTGTCCACGAGACGGTCGAGATCGACAGCCGGCGCTGGGAGACGTTGCTCGACCCGGTCGGCTCGCTCACGATGCGGCTCGACGCGCCGGTGGCGGAGTGGTCGGTGGGGATGGTGACCGTCGAGCCCGCGGACATGGGGCGGTTCCTCGTCGCCCGGGAGCCGGACCAGAGCGGACTGAGTCGTACGGCTCGGCAGGAGGAGTTCTGGCGCGCCTGGTTGGAGCAGGTCGCCAGCGGTGGGGACGACGCGGTAGCCGGCGAGCTCGACAGCGGGTTGGGACGCTTCGTCCGGAGCCTGGCCGTAGGTGCGGACGTCGACGGCCTGGCCGTGGCCGTCACCATCGGCGAGACCGGTGAGGAGTTCGCGATCGACGAGACCTTGGCCACCGAGCAGTTGGCCCGTAGCATTCCTTACCCTCAGTCCCCGGCGCCTGGGGTGCGGCCGAGGATCAGGTTGCTCAACGGCACCAGTGACGCTGGCTTGACGGCCGAAGTCGCCGAGCTCCTGGTCGGGGACGGGGCCGAGATCACGATCTCGGGCAATGCCAACTCCTTCGACGAACCGACCACCCGGATCATCTACGCCGGCTCGACTTTACGGTCGACCGCGAGTGGGTACCGGGCGCTGTTGGGAATTGGTGAGGTGGAACCCGACCCCTCGGGCCAGGATGCTGATGTCGTCGACGAACCAGAGCAGATCGACGTGACCATCATCCTGGGAGCAGATGCACCCGGGGCAATCAGGAGGTAGGACAGGCTGGAGACAACACCCCGACGCATGTCACAGCAGACGTCAATCGAAGATGCCGGATCAGCACGCGAGGACGCCCGCCGGTTGGCGGTCGTGGCGGCACGCGCCGCCGACGACAAGGGCGCGACCGATGTCCTGATCCTCGAGGTGGCGGGTGTTCTGACCGTCGTCGACGAGTTCGTGATCGCCTCGGCGGCGAACGACCGCCAGGTCCGGGCGGTGGTCGACGAGATCGAGCTGAAGGTGGCGGAGGCCGGGTTGGCCAGGCCGCTACGCGTCGAAGGGCGTGACGAGCGTCGGTGGGTGCTTCTCGACTACGGCGACGTCGTCGTCCATGTGTTCCTCCAGGAAGTCCGCGAGTACTACGAGCTCGAGAGGTTGTGGACCGACGTGCCGCGCGTCGAGTGGCAGCCAGCGCTCACGTCGCGATGAGCAGGGTGGCCGCTCCTGCAACGGTCAGGCCAGCTTGCTGACCACGGGTCATCGTCTCGCCCAGGACGTACCGCGCGAGTAGCACAGTGCCGACCGGATAGAGCGTGGTCAGCACCGAGACCACGGTCAGCAGCCCGTGGCTCAGTGCCAGGACGTAGAACACGTTGGCGACGGCATCGAGAACGCCGGCCCCCGCGGCCGTGACGGCCACGTCGCGTCGAGGTGGCGCAGCCGCCATGATGCCGGCGGCGCCCAGGCCACCGAACAGGCTGACCGACGCGGTCCGAGCAGCGACCAGTGACCAGATCCCGGACCCGGAGCCGGCTGTGTCGACGATCACGAAGAACAGCCCGAAGGCGAGGCCGGCAGCCAGCGCGAGGACCAGCGCTCGGCTCTTGAGGCGGCTGACGCTGCCGGAGTCGGATCCTGGGCCTTCCCGGGAAACCAGGGTGATCGCCACCAGCGCCAGCCCGATGCCAGCGAGGGCCATCGGGTCCGGCCGCTCGCCGCCGCCGACGCCGACGACGACTGGGACCGCCGCCGACAGCAGCGCTGCCACCGGCGCGACGACGCTCATCGTTCCCTGCGAGAGCCCCTGGTAGAACAGCGTGACACCGACCGCGCCGACGATGCCGGCCACCGCACCGACGGCCAGCGCCCGGCCGGTGGGTTCGCCTCCGATGACGGGCGCGGCCAGGATCAGCGCGACGAGGCCTATGCACTGCGACCACGAGCTGTGGCGGAGTGACGAGGGCAGTTCAGCGAAGCTGCTGGTCGGTTCCGACGAGCGCGAGCACGTCGAGTTGTGGCACTGGGCCCTGGCTCCGGACGACGGCTCACGTTCCGAGCCTCACGTCGACGGCACACGCGAGCTGCTCCACGTGGTGGCCGGAACGCTGACCCTCGAGGTCGCTGGTGTCGAGCACTCCATCGCCGCAGGCGGCGCCGCGCTGTTTCCATGCCGATCGGCCGCACGCCTACCGCAACGACCACAAGCGGCCGGTCCAGGTGGTGATGGTGGTCCTTCAGCCCGACGCCGACGTCGACCAGTGGACCGCCGAGCGCGCGCGTGGCTGACGCGCTCCAACTGCTGACCGTGGAGCTAGCCGGAATCGAACCGGCGGCCTCATCCATGCCATGGATGCGCTCTACCAACTGAGCTATAGCCCCGTGAGGAGCGATCACCCTACCAGTTGCCCCTACCCTCGAGGCCATG
>JBOGHK010000120.1:0-94465 GCA_050744325.1 Acidimicrobiales bacterium | reverse complement strand
CCTCAGCAGTCTCGAAAGGGCGCCCTCCGGGGCGCCCTTCACGCGCCCGGTCAACGCCCTGCGTGGCCGGACGCGGAAACGCCCCCGCCGAAGCGGGGACGTTGAAAGTGCCGAGCTGGCTGGGGCGGCAGCCTCATCGCGGCGGCTGGGGAACACCGCGTCCGGCATACCGCCCCAGCCAGCCCGGCACGCTCAGTAGTGTAACAAATGCAGAGAGCTATGTGTGCCATTGCCGGAGAGATCCGACAATTTCTTATCTAGCCACCAGCTCCGCCGTTAAACCTCCTGGTATCCCGCCATGAGAAGCCCTTGCCGACCACGCCGTACGGCTTTCGGGCACCGATCCCCAAGTCATTGATCAGCGTGACGTGAACTGACCGGATGGTCAAGACCACTGCGCAAAGTGGCCGCAAAAAGTCACGAAGTCACAATGTCTAGAACGTCAACAGGTCGATCTCGGTGTCCTGGTCGACCGTCCTGCCGGCGACCGGGTCGGTAGCGAGCACCGTGCCGTCGTCGCGGCCACGCACGTCACCGAGCCGAAGGCCCTCCTCGTCCAGCCGGTCGCGGGCGTCGTCGACGGACATCCCGGTCACGTCCGGGACTTCGACAGCGCCGGCGTCGTCCTCGTCGCCGGTGTTGACCACGATCGTGACGGTGTCGCCCGGGTCGGCCTCGCGGCGAGCACGGGGTTCGGTGCGGATCACCTGACCCTCGCCGAGGTCGCGGTTGAAGCCGTCCTCGCGCTCGACGTCGAAGCCCAGGCGCCGCAACTCGTCCTCGGCGTCGTCGGCGTCCCAGCCCCGCACGTCGGGCAGCTCGACCGGGTCGTCGCCGATCGACACCAGCACATGCACGGTCGTTCCCTTGGGCAGGTGATCGGGCGTGCCCTCCTCCAGTCCGATGACATGGCCCTCCTCGACGTCGCGACTGGGCGTCGGCAGGAAGTCGGGCACCAGCTCGACGCCCGGGCTGCGCAGCAGACCGTCGGCCTGGTCCTGGGTGAGGCCGGCAAGCTGGTCGTTGCCTGGCACATCGACCTGGGTCGGGCCCAGCGAGATCTTGACGACCAGCTCCTCGCCCTCGCGGAGCTGACTGCCCGGCTCGGGAACGGTCTCGAGCACCACGCCGGCCTCGGTGCCGTCGCGGTAGATCTCCTGGTGATCAATGCGCCAGCCGAACTCGTCGACCAGGCTGTCGATCTGGTCTTCGTTGGCGCCGATCAGCGCCTCGGGCACCTCGTGGGACGGGATCCGCCACTGTTGGAACAGCCACGCACCGACCGCGCCCACCGCGATCGCGGCGGTGACCGCGGCAATCCGGACGGCCCAGGTGCGGACGTCGCGGGGCCCGCGCGGCAGCATGTCGGGCGGCACGTGCCCGCCCGGACCCGGAGGGGCGGGATGGGGCCGTGCATGGACCATCGTGTGGTCGCCGCCGTCGGCCGGACCGGGGGGGACAGCGCCCGAACGAGCCATGTGCGCCGGGCCGGGGCCGCCACCACCCACCGCGGTGAGGGCGCTCGGGTCGACCGCACCGCCGGCTGCCGTCGGGCCGTGCATGGTCGGGTCGGCGGCAACCTCGCCGTTGCCGTTGCTGCCTGCCCGCGAGGCACCGACCAAGGTGAGCGCAGCCGGTCGGGGCAGCTCGGTGGCAGCATCCATGAAGTCGTTGACCAGAGTCGACGCGTCGGGGCGATCGCTGGCGGCCGCCTCGCCGGCCCGGGCGAGCGCCGGTTGGAGGGCATCGAGCTCGTCGGGCACCGGGATCGCCCGGTCGAGCCGGGACATCAGGGTGCCTATGGTGGTGTCGGCGCTGAACGGCACGCTGCCGGTCACGGCCTCGATGAGCACCAGCGCCAACGAGTACACGTCGCTGCGACCGTCGAGCGGCTCGCCCCTGACCTGTTCGGGCGACGCATAGCGGGCGGTGCCCACTACCGCACCGGTCGGCTCGGTCCACCCCGCTTCGGCGATGGCGCGTGCCAGGCCGAAGTCGGCGATCCTCAGCCGGGCTTCACCCCCGAACAGCAGGTTCGCGGGCTTGATGTCGCGGTGGACGAAGCCTTGCCGGTGAGCGTGGTCGAGCGCCTTGGCGGCCTCGAGACCCACCACCAGCGCTTGGGACGGCGTTAGGCGGTGGCCGGCGTCGAGGATCGAGCGCAGGCTGCCACCGCTGAGGTATTCGGTGACCAGATAGGGAGGCAGCTCATGGCCGTTCCAGTCGAAGATGGCCACGATGTTGGGGTGGCTGAGCGCCGCAGCCGCCCGGGCTTCGGCGCGGAATCGCCGCAGGAAGGCTTCGTCATCGGCGAGCGCGGCGTGCAACAGCTTCACCGCGACGCGGCGGCGTAGCCGCACGTCGTCGGCGAGGTAGACCTCGGCAGACGCGCCCGACCCCAGTGGTGCGAGCAGCCGGTACCGTTCGCCTACGACCCGACCGATGTTGGCTGTTGAGAGCAGGGCGCCAGCCTCCCTGGAGCTGCGCCGTCCACGTCCGCGCAGTGCATCAACGAGAGCCGCAGGTTATCCCACGAGGGGTTTTGACGAGACAGCGCGGCGGCCTCAAACGACGATCTCGCTCTTCGTACGGCCCTTGCTCGACCAGTAGCCGTCGGTGCGGCCGAGGCAGAAGCGCTGGGGTTTCGCGTCGCCGGGGAGGAGGTCGGTCTCGAGCCACAGCCGCTTGAGGTGACGGATCCGCCCAGCCGGACGGTCGTCGCGATAGGGCGCCCGCCCATGCAGCACGTGGTAGTTGTTGATGAACTGCATGTCACCCGGCCGCAGGCCCATGGCCACCTGGTACTGCGGTTCGGCGCAGAGGGCGTCGAGGCGGTCCATAGCCTGACGAGCGACGTCCGAGATCCGGGGTGCGTCGTCGTGACGTTGCGAGGACTCGACGAACGGGCGGATGTAGCGCACGAACAGGCGGTCACCCTGCCGAGTGAACGCCGGCATCTCGTACCAGCAGCGCGCGCCCGGTGCCTGCTCGCCCCGCATGTCGTAGGGCAAGGGCTCGTACAGGACCGCGGCGAGCTCGGGCGTCTGGCGGACCATGTCGTTGTGGATGGCTACGGCGTTGGCGACCAGGCTGTCGCCACCGTCGGCGCCGGCGTCGAGGCAGAACAGCCCGACCAGGTCCGAGCCGTCGGAGTGGAACGGCAGGCCGACGCCGCCGATCTCGTTGCCGCGGGCGGTCGGGTCGTAGGGCACCTTGCCCTGGTCGGTGACGTCGCCGAGCAGGTGCCCCTTGGCGTTCTGGGGCCAGGGCAGGCCGAGATGCATGCCGACGCCCCAGTAGATGGCCGAGGCGCGGTCCTTGCCGTAGTCGGCGACCGGGACGCCACGGATCAGGGCCATGCCCCGGCCGTCGATCAGCTCGCGGGTGATCCGTGCAAGCTCGGGACCGAGCGCGGGCAGCGGGAACAGATCGCGGGTGATGTCGAGCACGTCGTCGGTGTGCTGCTCGGCGTGGATCAGGGCAACGTCGAGCTCGGCGACGTGGGCGTCGGTCAGGTGGAAGACGTAGCGGTCACCGACCTCGTCCCGGTGCCACTCGCAGTGCGGCTCGAGGGGCTGCAGGTCGGTCGGGCTCGGGGCTGCGTCGGTGGCGGTCACGGCGCTCCTCCTCCGTTGGTCCCGTGCGTGGCCGGGGCGGGTTGCGGGCCACGGATCAGACGCCCCGGCAGCGGCCCCACGGCTTCGCCGTGCTGGTAGGTGACCTCGCCGGCGACCACGGTGGTCACGTAGCCCTCCGCTGCCTGTACCAGGCGGCGGCCGCCCGCCGGCAGGTCGTGGCGCATCTCGGGTCGTCGGGCGGTCAGGCGCTCGAAGTCGATCACGTTGACGTCGGCCCGGAGCCCGGGGGCGAGCACGCCCCGGTCGAGCAGGCCGACGGTACGGGCCGTGTCGTGGGTCTGTTGCCGGACGAGGTACGCGAGGTCGAGTCGGCCCCGGTCGCGGTCACGACCCCACAGCGTCAGCAACGTGGTCGGGAAGCTCGCGTCGCACATCGTGCCCACGTGGGCGCCGCCGTCGCCCAAGCCGGGGACGGTGTGGGGGTGGGCGAGCATCTCGCCGGCGGCGTCGAGGTTCCCGTCGGAGTAGTTGAGGAAGGGAAGGTAGAAGAAGCTGCGGCCACCGTCGGCGAGCATCAGGTCGTAGGCCAGGTCGAAGGGGTCGCGGGCCTCGCGCTCGGCGCGCCGGGCGATGCTGGTGGCCGGGTCGGGCTCGTAGTCCGGTGGGTCGCCCAGCTCGTAGATGGCCTCAGGCGGCACGTGCAGCCGACGGCGGCCCCCACTCCTGTGGAGCTCGTCGTGCTCGGCGCGGGCGGCAGCGAGTGCCCGCTCGCGGGTGGCGGGCTCGGCGAGGATGGCGACCTGCTCGGCGAGCGGCAGTTCGCGGTCGCGCAGCTCGCGGAACACCGGGTTCCGGATGAACGGGTGGACCGTGCACTGCAGGCCGAGCAACACCCCGACCGGACGAGGGGCCACCTGGCCGGCCATCGGGATACCGTCGGCGTTGGCCTCGCTGAGCAGGTCGAGCAGCCGGCGCCACTGCCACTCCCCGATCTGGACCAGCGAGAACGACAGAGGCCGACCCGACTCGACGGCCATGCGGCGGAAGGTGCCGAACTCGCCGTCGACGTCGCCGAAGTCCGACACCACCTGCAGGACGCCGCGGCCGCTGGCGCCGATGGCCCGGGCGATGCCGACGAGCTCGTCGGCCTCGGCAGTGAGGGTGGGCGTCGGTTCGCCTCGGCTGGTGCGGTGGTTGAGCGTGCGCGACGTGGTGAACCCGAGCGCGCCGGCCTCCACCGCTTCGCGGGCGATCGCGGCCATCGCCGCGATGTCCTCGTCGGTCGCGGCTTCGCGGGCGGCGCCCCGCTCGCCCATCACGTTGAGCCGAAGGGCACCGTGCGGAACCTGGAGAGCGACGTCGATGTCGAAGGAGCGGCCACCGATGACGTCCATGAACTGGGGAAACGACTCCCAGTCCCAGGAGAGGCCCTCGTCGAGGACCGCGCCAGGGATGTCCTCGACACCCTCCATCAGCTCGATCAGCCGCCGGTGGTCGGCCGGCCGGACCGGCGCGAAGCCGACGCCACAGTTGCCGACGACGACGGTCGTGACGCCGTGCCACGAGGACGGGATCATCCGCTGGTCCCAGGAGGCCTGGCCGTCGTAGTGGGCGTGGATGTCGACGAAGCCCGGGGTGACCAGCAGGCCGTCGGCGTCGATCGTCCGGGCAGCGGAGTTGTGGGGCACCCGGCCGACGGCGGTGATCGTGCCGTCGCGCATGGCGACGTCGGCCGTGCGGGGCGGGCCGCCGGTGCCGTCGACCACTGTGCCGCCCCGGATGATCAGGTCGTGGTCGGTCATCGAAACCCCCCTGGTACGGCTCCTTCGTCCCGTGCCGTCAGCCTAGAATTGAACGGTGTCCGAATCAAACGCCGTTCGAATTTCTGAGACCCCTCGGGCGACTCCGGCCCGTCGGCGGACGTCGACCAAGTGGGGCGACCGGGAACAACGGCGTGTCGACATCCTCGAGGCAGCGCAGGCACGGATCGCGGCCGATGGATACCTCGCGCTGAACATGCGCGATCTGGCGGCAGACGCCGGGATCAGCCCCGGAACGCTGTACTCCTACTTCGCCACCAAGGAACATCTCTTCGCGACGGTGTACGCCCTGGCCATCCGGCGTCACACCGACGCGTTCCGGCCGGTCGCAGCCGCCGACCACGATCTCGTCAGCCTGCTGACCGCGGTGATCGACCACCACCTGGAGCTGTACGCGACCTACGGCCGGCACTTCACGCTGTGGTCGGTGATGCGCCACGACACCGACACACCCCCGACCAACCGGGTGCCCCGCGAGCTGGTGGCCGAGCTGCGCGAGGCGACCATCGAGCACAACCACCTGCTGATGGACAGCCTCCGGGTGGCGGCCCGACGCGACGGGCGGCGCGTCGCCGACGAGCGGATGGTCCCCAGCTTCCTGTGGTCGGCGCTCAACGGCTTGGCCGATCACCTGACGACCGAGCGGCGCAAGCTCGACCCGTTCCCTGCCCGGGACCTGATCGAGTTCTCGGCCCACCGCCTCGCGTCGGCGCTCACCGATCCCCTGCCACGCAGGCCCGCCAGGCCACGGTCCTAGTGCAGCCACCGGTGACCACCATCGCCTCGGGTGACCAACCGGTGACCACCATCGCCTCGCCCGAGAGGTCCCCGGCACCTTGCTGCATGCGCCCCGGGGAACGCCACTAGGAGCGACCGTCGGTGGAGCCACTCGTCGGCTCCTGGGCCGGCTCGGGCGCGAGGGGCGTGACGCCGGCGGCGAGGAGCTCCACGATGGCCAGGCCGAGGAGCGTCAAGCCCGCCAGGACCAGGACGACGCCGGCGGTCGGGTCGCTCCAGAAGGCGAGGGCGAACGCCGCTGCCGCGACCACGCCGACGCGCAGGGCCGGCTTGTGCGCACCGACCCAGGCCTCCGCCGCCGAGGGAGGGGACCCCGCTGTCGCGCCCTGTCGAACGCCGGTCGCGCCGCGGGTCGCGCCGCGGCGGCGCGCAACGGCGAGCGCGGCAGGACCACCGAGGCAGGCAGCCGCCACGATCAACCCGGCCACCAGGGCGGCACGTAGCGAGGTCCGCAACGGACCGAGCAGGGCGTCCGCGATGCTCGTCGCAGCCTCCGTCGACAGGCTGTCGGACGTGAGGTCGTCGACGAACCAGCCCCTCGCAACGGCCAGCGCCACCCCGAGGACGAGCGCGCCGAGAACGACCGCGACGGCTGCGGTGAGCAGGCCACGGCGGCGATTGGGCGCCAGCAGGACGGCAGCGACCACGAGGACCAGCACCACGAACGGCAGCACGGTCGCGGCGGTGTTCAGCCGGCGCGTCACCGTCTGCGCCCGGGTCAACCCGTCGGACTCCACGAGGGTGAGCTCGGTGGTCACGCCCGGGATGTTCGACGCCAGGCCGAAGCCCCGGTCGATCAGCCGCTGCCTCACCGCTGCGACGACCGGATCGAGCTCGAGCGTGACGCGGTCATCCTCGGCCTGCAGAGCGCCCTCGTCACCAGTGAGCAGAGCCCGCAGCTCACTGTGCGCCACCCGGTTGGCCTCGGCCCACAACGTCGCGAACCGCTCGGTCGCCACCAGCGTCCGGACCTCGCTGCGGGCGAACTCCTCGACCTGTGCCGCGATCGGGGTCGCGAGGTCGACGACAGCGGACGGCGCGCCGCTGTCGGCCAGGCGCTGGAGCGTGTCACGAGTCACGTTCTCGATGTCGAGGTGGCGGAAGACCTCGCGGGTCACATCGGCCGCGACCTGGTCCTGCACCGCTGGGTCGCGGGCCAACGGAGCCACCGTCGAGACGTAGCGGTCGGTGTCGAGCAGCTCGCTGTGGGCGTAGCGGGCCAGCAGGGTGACCGGCGTCAGCAGCACGAGCAGAACCGCGAGGACCGCGACCGCCGTCCACCGGGCACCGCCGGCAAACCGCCACCCCCGGCGACGAGCCGGCCCCGACCCCGACCCCGGCACTGCTTGTGCCTGCCGCAGATCGGCTGCTTCCTGTCGCAACCGTTCCAACTCGTCCCGCTCGACGCCGTCCTCGGAACGGTCGCCAGCGGAGGTCATCGCATCAGGGTCGGGCACGGCGGGCGAGCCGTCCTCACCCGGCCCGGGTGAGCCATGCCCCAACGCGTGCGGGTCCCGGCGCCGCGCGGACCAGCTGGCCGACCAGCCGAACAGAAGGTACGCAGCCTGGGCACCGGTCACGAGTGCACGAGTTCCGGGGTCCCGGACGGGCGTGCGAGGATGCTGACGCGATGAGCCGACCCCCTGCTCCTGCCGGCCCGATCTACAGCACGCAGTTCAAGATCGTCGCCGCCGTCGTCGTCGTGGTAGCGACAGGGTTGCTGAGCTTCGCCTATCTGCTCGCGACCGAGGACGACGAGCCAGGCTCCGGATCGGGCGCCACCAGCGAGTTCGTCGAAGCGCTACTGCCACCGGAGAACAGCCAGGTCGTGCAGCAGTCCACGGTCGGGATCGACCTGGAGCCCGGCTGGCAGGGGGTCCTCCGGCTCGGTGGCCAGGACATCCCTGAGGACCAGCTGGCGGTCAGCGCGTCCCTCAACCAGGTGACGTTCACCCCCGGGCCTGGGCAGGTGCTCGAGTCACTGACTCCCGGCCGGCTGTGCGCCCAAGCGCTCGTGTGGCGGTCGGCCTCGGGTCGCGGCAACGGCGAGCGCACCGTCCACTGGTGCTTCGAGGTGATCTGACGGCCTACCGGCCTGCGAACGTCGCGAGCACCGCGACAGGGAACGCCGGAACGAGGCTCAGGGCAGCTCGCCGGTGTCGAGCAGGTGACGGAAACCTTCCTCGTCGAGGATCGGCACTCCGAGATCCTGGGCCTTGGTGAGCTTCGAGGCGCCTGGCCCTTCGCCGACAACCACCGCGGTGGTCTTGGCGGACACGCTGCCCGGCGACTTCCCGCCGCGGGACTTGATCGCCGCCTCGGCCTCCTCACGGTTGAACCCCTCGAGCGTGCCGGTCACCACCACGCTCATCCCGGCCAGCACCTTGCGCTGCCCGTCGGTCCTGCCGCCCTCGAAGTTGAGGCCCGCAGCCCGCAGCCGCTCGACCAGCTCGCCGTTGGCCTCGGTCGTGAACCAGGCGTGCACCGACTCGGCGATCACCGACCCGAGCCCCTCAGCCGCGGCCAGGACCTCGGGCGAGGCCGCCATGATCGCGTCCAGGTTCCCGAACGCCGCCACCAACGCCTCGGCCCCCGCTGGCCCGAGGTGGCGGATGTTCAGCCCGACCAGCAGACGCTCGAGTGGCTTCGCCCGGGACTGCTCGATGCCCGCCCGCAGGTTCGCAGCCGACAGCTCGCCCATGCGCTCGAGGTCGGCCACCCGGTCCCAATCCAGGTCGTAGAGGTCGGCCACGCTACGGACCATGCCCTCGTCGATCAGCTGGACGACCCGCTGCGACCCCAGGCCCTCGATGTCCATCGCACCGCGGCTGGCGAAGTGCTCGATGGCGCCCTGGCGTTGGAACGGGCACTCGGGATGCACGCAGCGGTGCTCGACCTCGCCCTCCAGCCGGATCAGCTCCGACCGGATCGGGCAGGGGCACGTGGTCGGGAACTGCCAGGGCGACAGCTCCTCCGGCCGCTCGGCCAGCACCGGCCCCAGCACCTCGGGGATGACGTCGCCCGCTCGCCGCACAATCACCCGGTCGCCGGGGCGCACGTCCTTGGCCTTCACCTGGTCCTCGTTGTGCAGTGTGGCCTGGCCGACGGTGACACCGCCGACGAACACCGGCTCGAGCACGGCGTAGGGAGTGGCCCGGCCGGTCCGCCCGATCGAGACCAGGATGTCGCGCAGGGAGGTGGTGCGCTCCTCGGGTGGGAACTTGTAGGCGATCGCCCACCGTGGCGCGCTGGAGGTCGAGCCGAGCTGTTCGCGGGTGGCCAGGTCGTCGACCTTGACCACCACCCCGTCGATCTCGTAGTCGAGGTCGTGCCGGTGCTCCTGCCAATGGCGGCAGTAGGCGAACATGTCGTCGAACCCGTCGACGGCACGGATCTCGGGATTGACCGGGAACCCAAGCTCGCGCAGGAAGTCGAGGGTCTCGTGGTGGGTCTCGAAGTCGGAGGCAGCGCTCAGGTCGACCGCACCGAGCTGGTAGGCCCACAGAGACAGCACCCGGCTGCGGGTGACCGTGACGTCCTTCTGGCGCAGCGCTCCAGCGGCGGCGTTGCGGGGGTTGACGAACGGGCGCAGGCCCGCCTCGACCTGGCGTTCGTTGAGCGCGGCGAACGCGGACAGCGCCATGTAGATCTCGCCGCGGACCTCGAGGACCGAAGGCCCGCCCTTGCCGAGTCGCTTGGGCACGGCGCCGATGGTGGCGACGTTGGCGGTGACGTCCTCACCGACCCGACCGTCGCCGCGGGTGGCCGCCTGCACGTACTGGCCGTCCTCATAGCGGATCGATACGGCCAGCCCGTCGATCTTCAGCTCACAGACGAAGGCCAGCGCCTCCTGCACCTGCTCGTCGCTCAGGGTGGCGGCGTCGGCCGGGGTGGGCGTCACCAGCCCGGCGGCCCGCCGGCGCCCGGCGTCGAGGCGGCGGAGCAGGCGGTCGCCCCAGGCCTGCAGCTCGCCCTGGTCGAAGGCGTTGTCGAGGCTCATCATCGGCACCTGATGCGTCACCGGAGCGAAGGCTTCGGACCGGGGGCGATCGAGCCGCTGCGTGGGCGACTCCGGGGTGATCAGCTCGGGGAACTCCTCCTCGAGCGCACGCAGCTCGCGCAGCAGGTCGTCGAAGTCAGCGTCGGAGATCACCGGAGCGTCGAGCTCGTGGTACCGGCGGTTGTGCCCGGTGATCTCGACCCGCAGGCGGGCCGCCCTCTGCTCCGTCTCCTGGTCAGCCATGGTGTCCCGGATCGTAACGGGACACCCGGGTACCCGCGGTGACGCGGCGACGCCGCATCGGGTGAGTGAGCGCAGATCGTCGTCCGATGGGGCGGGCCGGCGAAAGAAATGCCCAACGAACCAGCAAGATCGTGCAACAATCGCCGCAGCGACAGCGACGACAGCACCTGAGGGGGACAGCATGACCAAGCCGCGCCTGCGCTGGTTGGCCGCGTTCACGACTCTCGCCCTCGTCGCGTCGGCCTGTGCCGACGACGACGATGACGACGCCGGCGACGAGCCCGCCGATTCTGGGGACTTCGAGGCCATCAGCTACGACGAGCACGACCAGTGCGGGGTCGATCCGTACACCGGGAACCTCGCCATGCTCGAAGCGGTGGACGAGCTGACCGTCCGCTTCACCCTGTGCAACCCCGACGTGGCATTGCCCGCGAAGGTGGCCTTCTCGTCGGTCGGCATCCATCCGTCCGAGCACCTCGAAGAGACCGGCGGCGCACCGATCGAGAACCCCATCGGCACCGGGCCGTACATGCTCGAGGAGGGCGGATGGGAACGGGGTAGCCAGCTCGTGCTCACCCGCAACCCCGAGTACTGGGGTGACGAGCCCCCGACCGAGACCGTGGTGTTCCGCTGGAGCCAGGAGTCCGCGCAGCGCCTGGTCGAGCTCCAGTCAGGCGCCGTCGACGGCATCGACAACATCGGCCCCGAGGACTTCGAGACCATCGCCGGCGACGACAGCCTCCAGCTGATCGAGCGTGAGCCGCTGAACATCTTCTACGTGGGCTTCAACGTCGACACCCCGCCGCTCGACAACGAGGCGGTCCGCCAGGCCGTCGGCTACGCCATCGACAAGGAGCGGCTGATCGAGAACTTCTACCCGCCGGGTTCGCAAGTCGCCGACCAGTTCCTGGCCCCAGGCATGCCCGCGTACGAGGACGGCGCCGACGCCTACACCTACGACCCCGACCAGGCGCGCACCCTGCTGGCCGAGGCCGGGTTCCCCGACGGCATCGACCTGGGTCCCCTCAGCTACCGCAACGAACCGCGGCCCTACCTACCGCAACCGGCGCAGGTGGCCAGCGACATCCGCGACCAGCTGGCCCAGGTCGGCATCACCGTGACCCTCGACGAGCAGGAGTCGGTGGCGTTCATCGACAACGCCAACGCCGGCAACCTGGGCTTCCACCTCCTCGGTTGGAACGCCGACTTCCCCGATCCCACCAACTTCTGGGACTTCCACTTCGGCGAGGGTGGCACCAACCAGTTCGGCACAGGCTTCCCCGACCTCCACGAGGTGTTGACCGAAGCCGCAGGCACCGTGGACGAGGGCGAGCGTGCCGATCTCTACGCAGAGGCCAACGACGTGTTCATGCAGCATGCGCCGGCGATCCCCATCGCGTACGGCGGGTCGGGCGTCGCCTACAAGGCCGAGGTCGAGGGTGCGCACGCCAGCCCGCTGGCCAACGAATCGATGGAGGCTATGAACATCGAGGACGCGGCTCAGTTCGTCTGGATGCAGGGCGCCGAGCCCGGTGGCCTCTACTGCGCCGACGAGACCGACGGCGAGACCCTCCGGGCCTGCGAGCAGATCAACGAGTCGCTGCTGGCCTATGAGGTCGGCGGCACCGAGGTGGAGGCATCCCTAGCCGAGATGCCCGAGCCGAACGACGACTTCACCGAGTGGACGTTCACCCTGCGCGAGGGCGTCACCTTCCACGACGGCAGCGCGCTGGATGCCAACGACGTGGTCCAGACCTACCGGGTGCAATGGGACGCCGGCGATCCGCTGCACGTCGGCCGCCAGGGCGACTTCACCTACTGGGGCGCCCTGTTCGGCGGGTTCCTCAACCCCCCACCTGAGGGAGGCTGACGGCCAGCGCTGAGGACGGAACGCCGGAGAGGATCGGAGGACGCCTGGTGGCAGGGCATCAATGACGCGGCTCGTCGGACGGCGGCTGCTCAGCTCGATCCCGGTCCTCTTCGGCATCCTGCTGGCTACGTTCGCGATCGCCCGGCTCCTGCCGGGCGACGCGTGCCAGGCGGCTCTGCAGGAGCTCGCCACCCCCGAGGCATGCGACGACTTCAACCGCCGCAACGGCTTCGACCAGCCGATCCTGGTGCAGTTCGGCAACTACCTCGGCGACGTGGCCACCGGCGACCTCGGCGACTCCGTCCGCTTCCGCCGGCCGGTCACCGACCTTATGGTCGAGCGCCTGCCGGTGACATTGCAGCTGACGGCCGCGGCACTGTTCTTCGCGGCGCTGATCGGGGTGCCGCTCGGCGTGATCGCGGGCTACCGGCACAACACCAAGACCGACGTCGCCACGATCGTCGGCGCCAACGTCGGCGTGTCGATACCGGTGTTCGTCCTGGGGTTGATCCTGCAGTACCTGTTCGCGAAACAGCTCGCCGACACCCCCTTCGGCCTGCCGCCGTCGGGGCAGCTCACCGCGGGCAGCCTGCCCGATCCCTGGTACGAGGTGTGGGGCCTGCGCGAGAACACGGTGTGGGAATTCATCGCCAACATCGACCTGGTCAACGCCGTGTTGATCTGGCGGTGGGACGTGTTCGTCGACGCGTTCCAGCATCTGCTGCTGCCCGCGCTGGCGCTGTCGACGATCCCGATGGCGGTCATCGCCCGCATGACCCGGTCGAGCCTGCTCGACGTGCTGGGCCTGGACTACGTGCGCACCGCCCGGGCCAAGGGCCTGCGCGAGCGGGTGGTGGTCGTGCGGCACGCTCTGCGGAACTCGCTGCTGCCGGTGGTCACCGTGATGGGGTTGTCGTTGGGCACGCTGGTCGGCGGTGCGATCCTCACCGAGACCATCTTCAACCTGACCGGCGTCGGCCAGACCCTGTTCGAGGCGATCTCGGGCCGTGACTACTTCGTGGTGCAGGGATTCACGCTGGTGGTCGCAGTCGGGTTCGTGATCGTGAACCTGATCACCGACATCCTCTACACCTTCCTCGACCCGAAGGTCCGGGTGTCGTAGTGGCCATCGAGGAGATCCCGCTCTCGGAGCAGCAGGCCGCCGAGGTGCCGACGGTTGCGCAGCGCGAGCGCGGGTTGTGGCGTGATGCCTGGCGCGAGACCCTGCGCCGGCGTTCGGCGCGCGTCGGTCTTGGGATCCTGGCGGTGCTGGTGATCTGTGCGGTCTTCGCCCCCGTGCTCGCGCCGTACGGCGAGCGCGAGGTGTTGATCGAGACCGAAGGCCTGAGGCCGCGGTCCGAGCCCTGCATCCACGTGTCGATCAACTGGATCCCCGACCTCCCTGTGCTCCGCCAGATCGAGCGGTTCGGCGAAGCGAACGGGTTCTCCTGTTCCAGCGACCAGCCCCAGCATCTGATGGGACTGGACGGCAACGGCCGCGACGTGTTCAGCCGCATCCTCTACGGAGCGCGAGTCTCCCTGGTGGCTGGGGTGGTGGCGGTGGCGTTCGCGGTGATCACCGGGACGATCGTGGGACTGGCCGCGGGGTTCTACGGCGGTTGGCTGGACAACGCAGTGATGCGGGTGATGGACGTGTTGCTCGCGTTCCCCGCGCTGTTGTTGGCGATCGCCATCGTCACCGCCCGCGGTCCAGGCCTGTACAACGCGGTCTTCGCGATCTCGATCGTATCGATCCCGATCTACGCGCGGGTGGTCCGATCCCGGGTGCTGTCGGTACGCGAGCAGGACTTCGTTGCCGCCGACCGAGCGCTCGGGGTGTCCAACCTGCGCATCCTGGTGCACCGGGTGCTGCCCAACTCGCTGACGCCGCTGGTCGTCCAGGGCACGCTCGGCATCGCCACCGCCGTGCTGGAGCTGGCGGCGCTGTCGTTCGTCGGGCTGGGTGGCGACCCCAGCCAGGCCGAGTGGGGGCGGATGCTGGCCGAGGAGCGGAACCAGCTGTTCACCTCGCCCCACCTGGTGTTCTATCCCGGGGTGATGATCATGTTGAACGTGCTCTCGTTCAACCTGATCGGCGACGGGCTCCGCGATGCCCTCGACCCGAGGCTGCACCGGTGACCGACGGACCGAGGGACGCCGCGGCGCCGCTGCTGGAGATTCGAGGGCTGCGCACCTGGTTCGACACGTCCGACGGGATGGTCAAGGCGGTGGACGGTGTCGACCTCGACGTCGCTCCCGGCGAGGTGGTCGGCCTGGTCGGCGAGTCCGGATCCGGCAAGACCGTCACCGCTCTCTCCCTGCTGCGGCTGATCGACGAGCCCGGGCGCATCGTCGACGGGTCGATCGCCTTCGCCGGGAGCGATCTGCGGGCCGCATCCAATGAGCAGATGCGCAAGGTGCGCGGCAGCCGCATCGGCATGATCTTCCAGCAGCCGGTCTCGTCGCTGAACCCGTCGTACCGGGTGGGCTTCCAGGTCGGCGAGGTCTACGAGGTCCACGAAGACCTCCCGCGCAAGGCGGCCGAGATGCGAGCGATCGAGATGCTCTCCCGGGTCGGCATCCCCGACGCGGCAAGCCGGTCGCGCTCGTTCCCCCACCAGATGTCGGGCGGTCAGGCGCAGCGGGTGATGATCGCCATGGCCCTCGCGGCGCAGCCCGAGCTGCTGATCGCCGACGAGCCGACCACGGCGCTCGACGTCACCATCCAGGCGCAGATCCTCGACCTGATCCGCGACCTGCAGGGCGACCTCGGGATGGCCGTGCTGCTCATCACCCACGACCTGGGCATCGTCGCCGAGCTGTGCGACCGGGTGGCGGTGATGTACGCCGGCCAGATCGTCGAGGAAGCCGACACCCGTACGCTGTTCCGCTCGCCGTTGCATCCCTACACCGTCGGGCTGATGGGGTCGGTGCCGGTGATCGGGCAACGGCGGCAGCACCTGGAGGTCATCGGCGGCCGGGTGCCCGACCTCGTCGACCTGCCCGTGGGCTGCCGGTTCGCGCCCCGGTGTGAAGCCCGGATCGCCCACGGGCTGACCCGGTGCACGGAGGCGCTGCCGGCCCTGGTCGAGGTGGAGCCCGGGCACCAGGTGCGCTGCTACCTGCACAGCGACGAGGTAGACGAGGTAGAGGAGTTGGCGATCCCGCTCACGGGTCCTGTCGCCGACGCTCTCACGGCGGAGACGGAGTAGTGGGCGAGCCGTTGGTGGTCGCCCGCGGGGTGGTCAAGACGTTCCCGGTCCACGGGGGCCTGCGCGGGCGGGTTGCAGGTGCCGTACGGGCGGTGGACGGCGTCGACCTCGACATCTACCCGGGTGAGGTGCTCGGCCTGGTCGGGGAATCGGGATGCGGCAAGAGCACGCTGGGCCGAGTGCTGCTGGGGCTCCTGCGGGCCGAGGCCGGGACGGTGACCTTCGACGGCACCGACGTGGGCACGGCCGGGAGTCGCGAGCTCCGGGCGCTCCGCCGCCAGATGCAGATCGTGTTCCAGGACCCGTACTCGTCGTTGGATCCGCGGGCGACGATCGCCGACTCGATCGCCGAGGGCCTGCGGGCCCACGGGGTCGGAGCGGCCGAGCGCCGCGACCGGGTCCACGAGGTGCTCGAGCTGGTGGGGCTCGAGCCGTACCACGCCCGGCGCTATCCGCATCAGTTCTCGGGCGGTCAACGGCAGCGGGTCGGGATCGCCCGGGCGCTGGCTGTCCGGCCACGGTTCCTGGTGGCCGACGAGCCGGTGTCGGCGCTGGACGTGTCTATCCAGTCGCAGATCCTCAACCTGCTGCGTGACCTCCAGGCCCAGCTCGACTTCACCCTGCTGTTCGTGGCCCACGACCTCGCGGTGATCGAGCACCTGTGCGACCGCGTGGCCGTCATGTACCTGGGGCGAATCGCCGAGATCGGCGAACGCGACCGGGTGTTCGGGGCGCCACAGCATCCGTACACGGAGGCGCTGCTGTCGGCGATCCCGGTGGCCGATCCCGAGCGGGAACGGTCTCGGATACGGCTGAAGGGCGAGGTGCCGAGCCCCTTGGACCCGCCGTCAGGCTGCACCTTCCACCCGCGGTGCCCGATCGCCGCTACAGGCGTGTGCGACGCCGAGGTCCCCGCATTGCTGCCGTCGCCCGACATGTCCGGCCACCTGGCGTCGTGCCACCTGCGGACCGGCGCCCACCGCGACCTCGACCCCGGACCGGGCGCCGACGGGGGCGCGACTGCGGATGCGAGCGCCGGCGCGGATCGACTCGACGAGGGGTGAGCACGCAGACCTTGTTGCCCTCGGGTTCGGCGACCACACGGACCACACGGACCAGACGGCAGCGACAAGGCCAGTCTGGCGGACCTGGTCGAAGGTGCCAGTCGTCAGTCCGTTGGCGCCCGTCCCAGCGCCGCCGGTTCGCGACCGCTGACCAACCACCCGGACACCGCGGCGACCAGCGGGATGCCGATCGCCAGGACCAGCAGGTGCGCCGACGGCACCCGTTCCAGGCGGTGCGCCTCGCTGGCGTAGGCCGGGACCAGCGTCAGATACACCGCGCCGACGGCCAGAGCGACGCCCAGCAGCGCCAAGGCCCCGGCGCTCACCCCCGTGATGGTCCGCTGCAGCCACGAGCTGGCGCCGGTGGCCACCAGCGTGTGGACCTCGGCCCGGGCCTCGCTGCGGATCAGCGCCACGGTCATCGCGAGGACGCTCAGCGCCACAAGCATGCCCACGGCAGTGGCGCCGGTGCGCAGTAGCGCGAGCGACCGGTGCGGATCGCGGCCGTCGACCGCCAGGCCCCGGTCGGCGGCGAGGTCCCGGAGGTCGTCCAGCTCGGCGCCAGTTATCGGCCGGTCGGCCTCGACGAACCAGCCGGTCGTCCGCCGCTCCCAGCCGTGGTCGGCGACCGCCTCGGGGGTGATCAGCGAGATCGGCGCCTGCGTGTAGCCGGGAACGTCGATCGTGACCGCCTCGGCTGCCAGGTCCTCGGCGGCCGGCGGCTGGACCACCAGCGGACCGGAACCCTGGCGGTCGTCGTTCGGCCACAGCTGATCGGGCGGCGCGGTGAGCAGCTCAGCGTCGGCGGGAGTCGATTCCGGGTCGATTCCGTAATAGGCGAGGACCTGCGGCGTCGCCACGTAGAGCTCACGGCCGCGGGTGGTGCCACCGACCGGCTGGCCCAGCACCGCGGAGCGCTCGACGGTCGTGCCGGCGGGGCCCCGTTCGGTCGGGACCTCGGGGTCGACGGGGACCTCCAGGGGGACGACCGTCGCGTCGCCGAGGCGGGCGGCCAGGTCCTCGAGGGTGGAGGCCTGGCCGGCGACCACGTCGGCGGCGTGCTGGGGCACCAGGCCCAGGCCAGGCTCCGAGCCTTCGACCAGCACCAGCAACTGGCGGTCGGACAGGTTGCCTTCGTCGGCGCCGGGCTGCGCGGCCGAGGCCACCACCACCATCGCGACCGGGATCCCCAGGCCCAGGCTGATCGCCGCGAGGGCCGCCCCCGAGCGGGCCTGGTAGCGACCGAGGTCCCGCAGCGCCAGCCGGCCGCCGACCGGCACTCGCCCGGCGAGCGCGGCCAGCATCCGCACCGCCGTGGGGCTCAGCAGCAGCACCCCGACGACCGTCGCCAACGTTCCGGTCACCATCAGCGGGACGTTGAAGCGATCGGCCCGGACCAGCGCGACCGGTCCTCCGGCCATGAGCACGACGGCCAGCACCGCCGAGTGGCGGGCCAGCTTCGGTCGCGGCGGCCGCGCCGCCAAACAGTCGACGACAGAGACCCGGGTGACGGCCACCGCAGGCCACCAGGCCGCCAGGGTCGAGGCGAGCGTCGCCAGCAACAGGCCGACCAGGATCGTCCCCCAGGGGATGGCGGCGACGTCCACGCGGTGGCCGACGGCAGTCTCGATCCGGGGAGCGATCCCGAGCCACGCCAGCACGCCGGTCGTCGTGCCCAGCGTCCCGGCCAGCGCGCCCACCAGGGCCCCGTTCGCCAGGAGCACCAGACGGATGTGGCGGTCGGTGGCACCGACCGCCGCGAGCATGCCGAGCTGACGCAGCCGACGGTGTGCGACCACCACAAACCCGGCCGAGGCCAGCAGCGCCACGAACAGCAGGACCACCGCCGACGCGGCCAGCGCGGCCATGGCCGCGGTGGTGCTCTCGGTCTGCCCTCGCTCGGTCAGGCTGCCGGGTGGCAGCTCCACGGCCGCCTCGAAGGCCGCGAGCTCGGTGTCAGGGGCGTCGACCAGCAGGGTGACCCGATCGCCGGGCGGGGCTGACGTGCCCGGACCGGGTGCGACCGCGGTCGCCACCAGGGCGAAGCTGTCATCGAGGTTGGCCGGGTTCTCGACCGTGCCGACGACCGTACACGGGCGGCCGTCGAGCGTGACCAGGTCACCCAGGCCGACGTGCAGTCGAACGGCGACGTCGTCGGTCAGCGCGATCTCGGCGTCGTCCCTCGGGTAGCGGCCCTCGCGCCGCCCCAGCATCGGCGTGCCGTACGGACCTCGGGGATCCTGGGCGCGGAGGTCCAGACGGTCGGTGGTTCCGGGGAGCGTGACATCCCGATGGCCGACGACTTCGACGGTGCCGAACGTGTGGTCCGCGGCGGTGAGGGCCTCCGCGAGGGCTGCCGGGTCGCTGGCGTCGACGTCGATGCGCTGCTGCGCGTCACCGAACTCCCCGGCCCGCAGTGGAACCGAGTTCGAGGCGACCGCCATGCCGGCGGTCGCCGTGGCCACCGCCACCGTGAGGAGGCCGAGCACCATCAGCTGCTGACGCCACTCGCTGCGGAGCATCCGGTACGCCCATCGCACCATCGCCCGGCGGGGAGCCAGACGGCCGGTCGTTCCCATACCGAGTAGAATACGCAGTATTCTATGCCCAGACAATCGCCCGGACCGGATGGTCGGTCAGTTGTGGAGCTCGACCCCGGTGCCGGTGCCCAACGCCTGGGCCTCGAGGCGGAGCGCGAGGCTGGAGGCCAGCTCGGCCACCTGCTCGGCCTGATGCACGTCGAAGCCGACCAGCCCACAGGTGGGGGTGATGATGGCCCGCTCACGCAGCAGGGCCTGGTCGCACCCGGCTGTGGCCAGCTGGTCCCACTCCGCCCACAGGCGGCGCCACAGGACCTCGGCCGACGTGGTCAACGGACCGTCGGTGGGCACGGCGCCCCACGCCACCCATCCGCCCCGGTCGAGGAAGCCGGCCAGAGCGCCGGCGTGCTCGACCGCGCCTGCGCCCACGGGTAGCGACAGGATCTGCGGACCGGCCTGGAGCACCGCCTGCCAGTCGGCCCGGCCGCAGCAGTGGAGGCCGGCGATCGCCCACTCCTCCACCACCGCCATGGCCGAGGACACCAGGTCGAGCGCGTCGTCGAGGTCGAAGGGGAAGCCGGGGTCGAGCGCGGCGGTCAACCCCGGCTCGTCCAGGAGCATGACCGGTGTCGCACCCGGCGCCGCTTGGCGGGCGGCCAAGAGAGCGCCTTCGATCCGGGCGGTGACGGCGTTGCCGGCGACCGCGAAGGCTCGCCCGGCCTCGACGCCGACCGCGTGCAGCGCCAACGCCAAGGTCAGCGGCCCGGTCAGCTGCAGCTTGAACGGTGCGACCCGCCCGGCGATCTGGGCGAGGAAGACCCGGAGCCCGACGAACGGCTCGCCGTCCACGCCTGGGTCGACCAGTGGCGTCGCCGGGTCGATGGTCGCCTCGTCGACCAGCAACGACCCGTCGTCGAGCACCAGCACCCCGGGGATACCCCAGGCGGCCTGGGCGATCATCCCCTCGGTCGCGGACCGTCGGGGCAACGAGGGAGCGGCAGGGAGGCGGGCGTGCCAGTCGAGAGCGAATCGCGCCGCCGCCACCGGATCCTGATGCGGCAGGCTGCCGACACCCGTCGACAGGCCCACCGGGAAGAGCACATCTCTCATGGTTCCGCCCGCCACGGCTCCATAGTGGTCACGTGGTTCCCCCGAAGGTTGACGCCATTGCCTGGAATAGCCATCTACGGGCGCGATAGGCAAATCTCCCCCCGTGAATCGCGGTGTTTCGGCCCCAGGACTCCAGGCGATGCGCGTTGCCTGGCTCCTGTTGCCGCTTCTCGCCGGGCCGGTGCTTGCCGATGCCCTCGACGACGCCAGCCGCCCGGTGCAGGTCGTGGCCTCGACGGGACTGTGGGCAGCATGGGCATCGGTGCTGGTCGCGACAATGATGCCCCGCACGGTCAGCCTGACGGCGCTGCGCATCGTGGCGCCGGCCGCCGGCATCGCGGTGCTGGCCGCGGTGGCCGTCGGCCACGAGTCCGTCCCGTGGCGGCTCGGGGGCTCGGTGATCGTGCTGGTCGCCGTGGGCATGGCCTTCGCTCCGTCGACCAGCCACGCCTTCCTCAATGGGTCCGCCTACGGCGACGAGCAGCGCTTCGCCCTGCGCATCCCGGGGCCTCTGCTCCTCGGCGTGGTCCAGGGCGTGTGGGCTGTGGTGGTCGCCGGGGCCGTCGCCGGTCCGTTGCTGTTGGCGGCGAAGCAGTGGGTGGTCGGCGCCCTCGTGCTGGTCGTCGGATGCGCGGCGGTGTCGTGGGGGACGCGGGTGCTGCACACGCTGGCGCGGCGCTGGGTGGTGCTGGTCCCGGCAGGGATGGTGCTGCACGACCAGCTCGCACTGCGTGATCCGGTGCTGTTGCGCCGGGGCGAGGTCGTGGCGTTCGGGCCTGCGCCGGCCGGCAGCGACGCCCTCGACCTGTCTCGCGGGGCACTCGGGCTCGCCGTGGAGGTGCACCTCAAGGACCAGGTGCCGCTCGGCGTGCTGGCCGACCGTCGAGGCCGACCGGCGGCCACGGTCGACGCCGACCGGCTGCTTCTGACCCCGACTCGCCCGGGCGCGCTGCTGACCGCCGCCCACAGCCGGCGGATCGGTTGAACGGGACCGAGCGCGGGCAGGTGTCACACGGGCACGCCATGTCTCGTCTGATCTAGTGCCGTGGTCACGGCACTAAGGAGATGAAAGGACGTAGCGATGACCATGCACGACGATCCGGTGACGACTGCGCCGGATGGGCCGCCTCGTGGCCTCTGGAGCACGGGCCGGGCAGCGCAACCCACGGGTACCGATCGCTATGTCGCGGCGATGGCCACCTTGGCGGCGCTGTTCATGATCGTCGCCGGGGTCTGGGCGCTCGCCGACCCGGCCTCGTTCGCCGATCTCGTCGACTTCCCCGAGCACGAGCACTTCCTGCACGACCTGGGCGCATTCCAGGTGGGGATCGGCCTCATGCTCGTGCTCGCGCTGATCTGGCGCGACCCGCCGGCGGTCGCCCTCGCGGGCTTCGTCGTCAGCAACACCATCCACGCCGTCAACCACGGCATCGACCTCGACCTCGGGGGTCGCGACAGCGATCCCTGGCTGCTCGGGGCGCTGTCGCTCGCGACCGGTCTGGCGCTGGCCCTCAGGCTGCGTCAGCTGCACTACGTCGTCGGCCGGGTGGGCACGGCCACGAACGCCGCGCTGGCGCCGCTCGTCGACCAGAAGACGGTCCTGGTGACCACGTTCCGGTGCGACGGCACCGCCGTGGCCACCCCGGTCAGCATCGCGGTCGACGGCGACCGGGCCTTCGTCCGCAGCTTCGAGAAGGCGGGCAAGACCAAGCGGCTGCGCGGCGACCCCCGCCTCGAGGTCGCCGCGTCCACCGCCAGGGGGAGACCCTTGGGGTCGGCCATCACCGCCCGCGCCCGCCGGCTGGACGGCGCCGAAGCACGCTGGGCGGGGCGACTCCTGGCCCGCAAGCACCCCGTGCTGCACGGCATCGTGGTGCCCCTCAGCCACCGCATCGGACGCCGCAAGGCCGGCCGCACCGTCCACTTCGAACTGGTTCCGACCGAGCCCTGACTCCGTCCATGCTGCGGTCCGTGGGACAGACCCGACGTTCGTGCCCGCCCGGGCTCAGTGGTGTCGAGATCGACCTCCGCTGTCCTGGTCGGCGACGAACGACGCCACCCACGAGAGGGTCGAGTTCCAGTTGATCGTGATCTCGTTGGTCGACCACGACTCGATGTCGTCGATGTAGCAGAACTGTGGCGTGGCCGGGCAGTCGCTGAGCAAGGCCTGGGCCACGGGATCCTGGATGCCCGAGTTCGGCCCGCCGGCGATGAACCCGACGGGCGGGTTGGGCAGCTCGGCGTTGAGCTGGTGGGCGTACATCCGGCTGTGCTGGTTCTGCGAGAACACGTCGCCGTAGCCGGTGACGTAGGAGATGTTCAGGGCGTTCCGACCGAGGAGGAAGTCCATCCCTTCGACCACGGCCTCCTGGTAGTCGTCGTCACCGGTCAGGTCGTACGCGGTGGCCACGACGACGAGGTTGTTCAGGATCTGGCTGGTGGAGCCCCAGGCCCAGAAGTTGTCCGCCGGTGCGTACGGCTGCCCCCAGGGCTGCTCGCCCTGGAGGTCGATCAGGGCGTCGGCCCCGTCCGCCACCGACCGCCTCACCCGGTGGCGGTCCGGGAGATGGTTTGGCACCGTCGCCAGGTCGAGGCGGGCGAGGGCAGCCACGTGGCCCCAGTCGAAGCCGTTGAGGTCGAACACGTCGGCCCGGTGCAGCGGCGAGGCCAGGACGGCGTTCTTGAACGATCGCTCGCCGGTCGTGATGTAGAGCTCGGCCGCGGCCCAATAGAGCTCGTCGGTGACGACCGAGTCGTCGTAGGGGCCACCGCCCGAGTTCCCGTCCGCCGCCGGCGCGAACAGCGCCGGGTTGGCGTTCGCCGCCGACCAGGCGACCCGGGCCGCGCTGAGCAGCCGCGTCGAGAAGGCTCGGTCGTAGTGCTTGAAGACGCGGGCGCCCTGCGCGGCCACCGCGGCGAAGTTCAGCGTGGCCGCCGTGGATGGCCGGTGCAGCTCGCGCAGCATGGGATCGGCCGCGGGGTCGAGCGGCAGGCCCGTCCAGGCGTTGTCGTGGACCTTGTGGTGGACCATCCCGGCCAGCGGCTCGCCCGCCGGGACCTGCATGGTCAGCATCCACTCGAGCTCCCAGCGGGCCTCGTCGAGCACGTCCGGCACTCGATTGCCCCGCTCCGGCACCCGCAGGGTCGCGTCGCCGAGCGCACCCCGATCGGCGCTGCGGGCGGTCCGGCTGCGCTCCCAGGTGCTCATCAGCTGGTGGACGGAGATCCCGCCGTTCACGACGTACTTGCCGTGGTCGCCGGCGTCGTACCACCCGCCGACCACGTCCAGCGTGTAGTCGCACGTCCACGGCTCGCCGTAGATCGGCAACGAGACCTCGGGCGGCTGGCAGGGCACGTCGAGGTCACCCTGGTTCGGGGCGAGGCCCACGTGACCCGCCGTGCGGGTGTAGGCGTCGTCGCCGACGATGCCCCCGTCGATCGGCGTGCCGCTGCGCTGGGGGTAGTACACGGACAGGGCGTCCACCCGGAGGCGCTCGTAGGCATCGGACGCGATGTCGAACGGATGGCTGGTCTCGCCGTCGGCGATCAGGGTGTAGCCCTGGCCAGCCCGCGTGAAGTCACCGAAGTCGATGGTGTGCACGTTCAGTCCCGAGGTGCGGTCGACGCCCGCCGGACGGGTGCGGCCGCGGTCGACGACGTGACCCCGTGAGCTCTCGAGCTCCCACGTCAGCCGACCGGTCGCCTCGGTGACCAGCGTGGCGCCCTTCGGCCCGTGCGGGAGGTAACCAACCTGGTTGACGCGCACCCGCGGCCCGGTGTCGGGGACGTAGGGCTCAGGCTCGGCGCCGCCGCGCAGCGAGATGTTGTCGAGGCAGACCGTGTGGGTGGCGCTCGCCCCGCCGAGCTGGAAGGCCACCTGGCCGTTCGGTGTGGTCGCGGGCTGCGTGAACGCGAAGCTGTAGTTCTGCATCGTCTCGCTCACGACCGGGCTGGCGGCGAAGTACGCGTCGAACGGCTCGACCGAGAGGCCCACCAGCGCGCGCACGTTGGCCGCCGGCGTGGACGAGGCATCGAAGGACAGCTGGTAGGTGACGCCCTCCTCGAGCGCGATGTCGTTCTGGCCGACGATCGCATCCCACGGGTTCGCGAGCCCGCCGGGAACGTTGGCGCAGAACACCCCGTCGGTGAGCGTGCCGGGGTCGGGGAAGGAGAACCACGGTGCGCTGCCGTTCGAGAAGTCGCCGTTGACGACCTGCTCGGCTCCTGCCTCTTGGGCGTTGACGCCGGGCGTGGCCCACATCGCTCCGACCAGCAGCACCGTCAGCGCCGCCACCGACCGCCGGACTCCAATGCGTCGAGACGTAGGCATCGGATCCCCCCTCCCCTGGTTACTCGGCCATCGCTCGTTTCACTCGTGGAGCGTAGCCCCATACCGAACGTTGCGGGAGCGCTCCCATTGGCGGGCCATGCCCACCCGCGGTCGACGGTCCGGACAAGCTGCTCGAGCGGGAGCACCGCGCTCGGTCATCGCTCGTTCCTCGTCGGCGTGCGTAGCCGCCAAGAGGCGACGACCACGGCCAGCGCCGAAACCACGCTCAGCAGCAGCAACGACTGCCACCAGAACGGACTCTTCTCGTCGACCCTGTCGACCTCGCCGAAGCCGTCGGGCCCTACGGGAACCTCGATCTGAATCGGTTGGCCGCCAGGCCCTACCTGGACGACCCCGAAGCCCGCGTCCGCCCCCACCGCGACCGCCGTCGACCCGCCTTCCTCGTCGCGGTGCAAGAGCTCCTCCATCCCGTCGAACGGCGTCTCCATGGCGTTGCCGAAGTCCTCGCCGTCGTCGACCACGTCCGCCACGGTCGCCAGTGGGTTCCCCAGCAGGAGCCAGCTCGGCAGGTTGGTCCCGTCGCCCCCCCGGGACGAGTCGATGCCGCTAGCCGCCTGCCGGACCAGCAGCGTGCCCACCAGCAGGAACAACACCAGCCCGTAGGCCAGGACCGTCGCCGACTGCACCCGGCGCACCAGGCTCGACACCGCGGTGCACAGGCACGCCATCGCCAGTGCGAGAACCAACACCAGCGCCACGCCACCCAGCACCTCGCCCATCGACACGCCCCCGATCAGGTAACACACCGCCAGCATCGGCAGTGCGGCAACGATCATCAGCGCCAGGAAGGCCATCGCCGCGCCGATCTTGCCGAGCACGATCGACCGGGGCCGCAGCAGCGTCACCTGGAGGGGCAGCAGGGTCTGGCGTTCGCGCTCACCCGCGATGGCGCCGGAGGTCAGGGCCGGTACCAGGAACAGCACCAGCATCAGCATCAGGAACAACAGCCACTCGAAGATGCCGCGGCCGACGCCCGCGGCCTGGTTGATCGAGCGGTCGAAGGGGCTGTCGTCGGTGTTCTGCCCGGAGCGGTAGGCGATGTACAGGATTCCGGCCAACAGGGTCAGGTAGACGGTCAGGATGACCCCGGCCCGCCAGCCCCGCATCCGCTCCACCAGCTCGCGCCGTAGCACCGGGTTGACCTTCACCCCCGCGAGCGCCGGCACCCTCATCACTGCACCTCCCCGGTCGTGACCTGCATGAACAGGTCCTCCAGGCCGTGGCCGACCTCGTTGAACTCCAGCACCGGCAGACCCTCGTCCAGCAGTGACCGCAGCAACGCCACCTGCTCGTCCTCGCTGCCGACGGTGTACGAGCGCTCGTCGCCGCCCGCGAGGCACACCCGGATCTGGCGCCCCTGCCCCATGCGGCTGCGGATGTCCTCGGGGGTGCCGGCGGCGAGCAGCCTGCCCTTCTCCATGATCGCCACGTCGGTGCACATCTCGGTCAGCTCGGCGAGGATGTGGCTGGAGATCACGATGGTCTTGCCCATCTGCCGCAGCTCGTCCAGCAGGTTGCGCAGCTCGATCCGGGCGCGGGGATCGAGGCCTGACGCGGGCTCGTCCAACACCAACACCTCGGGGTCGTGGACCAGGGCCCGCGCCAGCGACAAGCGCTGCTTCATGCCCCGCGACAGCGAGTCGACCATCGCGTCGCGCTTGGTGGTCAGGTCGACCAGCTCGAGCAGCGTGTCGATGGTGGCCTTCCACGTCCCCCGGGGCATCTGGTAGGCGGCAGCGAAGAACTCGAGGTACTCGTCGACCCGCAGCCCGTGGTAGACACCGAGCACGTCGGGCATGTAGCCCAGCCGTCGGCGCACCGCGCGCGGATGGCGGGCCGGGTCGTGGCCGAGCACCGACACCCAACCCGCGGTCGGGGTGAGCAGCGAGGCGAGGATGGCGAAGGTGGTGGTCTTCCCCGCGCCGTTCGGCCCGATCAGGCCGAACACCGAGCCCCGCGGCACCTGCAGGTTCAGGTCACGTACTGCGAACACGCTGCCATAGCGCTTGGTGAGGCCGAAGGTCTGGATGGCCGCTTCGTCCGCCGCACCACCCGGTGGGGGCAGCACCTCGAGCTCCACCTCGATCGCCTCGAGCTCGTTCACGGCGGTGGCGTCGCCTGCCACAAGGCCGCCTCCTGTTCGTAGAGGACGAAGTTGCGCCCCCCGACCGGCGGGCTCGGTTGGATCGCGGCGCGCACGAAGACCGTGCCGTCGACCACGGCGTCGGGGGGAATACGGATCTCGCCGCCCTCGGCGTCGGGGACGTCGAGGGGCACCCAGCGGTCGCCGACCCAGAGCTCCGCGGCCTCGTACCAGGGCGGCAGGCCGAGGACCAGACGGCCACGGTCGACCGGACGGCCGTCGACCTCGGTCGGGAGCGAGAACGCGAACAACCCGTCGGCGCCCCCGTCGTCGGCGACGTCGAGACGGCCGTCCTCGGTGACCGGCCCGCGCACGAGCGTGCGAACGACCGAGGCATCGGTCAGACGGTCGCCGGAGGCAACGACCGTGCCTCGGGCGACGACCGCCGCTGGCGAGCGCGCCAGCCCTGCGGTGCCGCGGTGGGGGGTGACGGGGCTGTCGAGCTGATCAGTCCACCCGACGGCAACGACCTGGCCCGGAGGCCGATAGTTCCAACCGGTCTGACGGAGGACCTCGGCCCACGCCGCCGGGACCACCACGTCGTCGCTCCCGGTGCTGCCCGCTCCCTCCGGCCGCATGGCCGGGGGTGCGAGGACCACGCCGTCAGGGCCGGCGCCGACGTCGGGTGCAGGGACCGCACCCGGCATGATCCCGTCGACCGGGCCGGCAGGCCAGACCTGTTCCTCCGGATGCGGGCCGCCCCACCGGAACGTCGTGGCGCCGTCGATCTCGAAGCCGCGCTCCTCGCCCGGATCCAGCGTGCCCAGATCGGCGAGGCCCACCCGGTTCACCAGCGCGAGCACCTGCTCCAGTTGCACGTCGAGTCGGTTGCGGACCGTTCCCACTACCTGGCCGTCGACCTCGGACCAGGCTGTGACCACCAGGGCGTCCTCCATCCCGGCAACTGGTCCCGACGCGCCGACCAAGCCGTAGCCGTTGATGGGAGAGCCGGCACTGGCGATAGAGGCGCCCTGATCGCGGCCGTGAGGCTCCACCACGACCCCACGGTGCACGCCTTCGGCGAACCACTCGGTCACACCGTCGGTCGTCCAGCCCGCTGGCAGCTCGACCGCGACCTCGCCGACCGGGTTCCGGGTCAGCAGCGACCACGACGTGGCCACGGTGCCGCCGGGGCCGGTCTCGTAGACCGTGACCTGCGCCGATGCATCCGGCGACCGGAACACCTCGCCGAGGGCGAACGCTCCGCCGGTCGCGACCAGCGCCACGGCAGGCACCATCGCCCACGCCACCTGCCGACGGCGCAGCGCCCGGAGACCGACGAACACCACCGGCCCGACGACCACCACGTAGCCCGCGAGCAGCAGGCCCAGCCCGCTCGCCGCAAGCAGTCGAGCGCGTGCCAGCTCGCCCAACGGGAGTGACATCGGACCGCCGGGGAGGTCGCTGGCGATCAGCTGCTCCTCGTCGGCCGACCGGGTCGGGCTCGGCAGCAGCTGGTCAGCCCACCGCTCGCCGACCAGACGGACCTGACCCAGGCCGGCGCGCGCCGGCTGGCCGGGCTGCGGCAGCTGCCAGCCGGCAGGCAAGATGTCGTCGAGGCTCCCACCGCCGTCGCCGGCCGCCGCCGGGGGCAGCACACCGCCGTCGCCGCCATCGCCGTCCACGGCTGAGGGCAGCACACCGAGGCCGCCGCCGGACACCACCAACAGCTGTCCGCCGCGCTCGACCCACGTCGTGACCGCGGCGCGGCGTCCGGTGGACAGCGCACCGAGGTCGCTCGGCCGGGCCACGAGCTGGTCGAACGGTTCGAGTGCCAGCGGTCCGAGCTCCAGCAGCTCGGGTGCGACGGGTGCCAAGCGGGCCAGACCCACGTCGTCGATCGCCAGCTCGACCGACACCGTCGCGGACGACCGATGGGGCATGACGTCAGGCAGGACGCCGACCAGCTCGTTGTCGGGATCGAACCGCAGGTTGACCGATTCGGTCCTGGTCTCCGGAATGCCGGTTTCCTCCAGCTGGACGACGAGCCGTGGCACCGCCCCGTCGGGCGGGGGTGGGGCGAGGAACCAGATCTGCCGGCTACTGCGGCCGGGGATCTCGAACGGTCGCTCGACGGTCACCCATGCGCCCGCCGCCGATACGCCGACCCGTACGGTGCCATGGACCCGCCGGTCGGCGGTGACGGTGACGGTGACCGGGTACGGCCGACCCGGAGCGACGAACCCGTCGACGCCCCCGACGACCTGCAGCCGGATGTCGTCGATGTCCTGGCCGCCCTGATCGTGAGACAGCGGCGCGCCGGGCCGCGCGGCGACGCCGGCGGCGGTGCTCGGTACGAGGCCAAGGACGATCACCGCCGCGAGCGTGAATCGCCGTATCGGCCGGTCTGGGCCACGGGCGCGCGGTGCGGTAGTCACTCGACCGGCTCGAGGGTCGCCCGGCTTGGGACCCATGGCACGTGGGCGCAGACGCCACCGTCCAGTGCCCGGAACCGCCCGAGCTCGTGACGCCACCCGCGGCTCCTCCCCCTCCCCGACCCACCATCGAGTGTGACGAACGGGCGGGCCGCCTGGTTCTCTCCTCGTCGTCCGACCGCTGACGGCCGGATCTCCGGAGGATAAGCGAGCCGTCGAGGGTGGTCCCATAGGTCAGGTCTGGCTTGACGCGGAGAACCGTCTCAGGCAGGGGCGGCGACACCGTCGAGGACGGCGTCGACGGTTCGTTCGGCCAGCGCGTCGAAGACGGGCTGGCCGGTGATGAACAGCCGCTGGAAGATCGGCCCAGCCACCAGGTCGACAACCAGGTCGACGTCGACGTCGGAGCGCAGCTCGCCACGGTCGATCCCCCGCCGCACCGCGGCGACCGCCCGGCTGCGGCGATCTTCCACGAATCGCTGGAGCAGCTCGCGCATCTCCGCGTTGACGGCGGCCTCGGCCATCACCGCCGGCATCAGGCGGCCGGCCGGGGTGTCGCGCATCTTCGTCAGCAGCCCGGCCATCAGCAATACCAGGTCGCGGCGAACCGACCCCGTGTCCGGGTCGGGGACGTCGGGCGTCGCCATGTGCGCGGTCTCCAGCAGGAGCTGCGCTCGCGACGGCCAGCGCCGATAGATGGTCGCCTTGCCGACTCCGGCTCGCGCCGCTACTGCGTCGACCGAGAAGCCATGGGCCCCTGACTCGCCGAGCACGGCGGCCGCGGCATCGAGGATGACCTCGTCGGCCCGGGCATCCCGGGGCCGCCCGGGCCGACGCGACGTAGGGACCTGGTCACGCGCGGGCGACACGTCCCCGATCATGCCGGACCGACGGGGACTTCGCTGGAGACGTCGTCGCTGGTGGCGCCAGCGCTGTCGCCGTTGGCGGGTGCCGTGCCGCCGTGGTCGCCGGTCTGGCTCCGGAGCTCGTGGTCGCGGCCCCGGGCCGGGAGGAACAGGGCCACCAGCACAGCGCCCGCCGCCATCACCAGCGCGCCGATGACCATGGCGGTCGACATGCCGTCGACGAACGCGCCGGACGCGGCCTCGGCCAACAGCCGTCCCGGCTCGCCGCCGATCTGGCCGGCCGTCTCGATCGCGGCGCCGATCTGGTCGCTGACCGCCTCGACCGCGGTGGCGGGAAGGGGAGATCCCGCCACCGCGTCACGGACTTGCGGCCCGTAGGTCGAGCTGACCACCGACCCGAGTACCGCCACGCCGAACGCACCACCCAGCTCGCGGGTGGTGTCGTTGACCGCCGAGCCCACGCCGGCCTTGGCCGGGGGCAGCGAGCCCATGATCGCCTCGGTGGCCGGCGGCATCATCATGGCGAAGCCGATCGACAGCACGACCAGGCAGGCAGCGACCTCGCCGTAGCTGGCGCCGGCCGTGAGCCCGCTGGTCAGCAGCAGACCGAGAGCGGCGATCATCATCCCGGTGGCGACGACGACCTTGGTCCCGATGCGTTCGACCAGCTTGGCGCTCGCCGGGGCAACGATCATCTGGGTGGCCGCCATGGGCAGCAGGCGGATGCCGGCCTGCAGGGGCGTGTAGCCCATCACCGACTGCAGCAGCTGGGTGAGCAGGAAGAACGACCCGAACATCACGAAGAAGGTGAAGGCGATCGAGATGGAGCCCGCGCTGAACCGCGGGTTGCGGAACAGGCTGACGTCGAGCATCGGGTGCGATGTGTGCCACTCCCACAGCGCGAAGGCGCCGAGCAGCACGACCGACAGGGCGAACCCACCGAGGACATGCGGCGCGGTCCATCCGTTCGGGCCCTCGATGATGGCGTAGACCATGGCGGTCAGACCGACGATCGACAGGGCAGCGCCCGGGATGTCGACCGGTGGCGCCTCGGGGTCACGTGAGGTTGGGACCACCAGCTGGCCGAGCACGACGGCGACGACAACGACCGGGACGTTGACGAGGAACACCGACCCCCACCACCAGTGCTCGAGCAGCCAGCCGCCGGTCACCGGGCCGATCGCCACGGCCATTCCTGCGGTCGCGGACCAGATCGCGATGGCCTGGGCGCGTTCACGCGGGTTGGTGAACACGTTGGTGATGATCGACAACGTCGCCGGCATCACCAGCGCACCACCGATCCCCATCACCGCCCGCGTCGCGATGAGCTGATCGGGGCTGTTGGCCAGCGACGAGAGGATCGACGCGACGGCCATGATCGTCAGGCCGATGGCGAGCGCGCCACGTCGGCCGAAGCGGTCGCCGAGGGCGCCCATGGTCAGCAGCAGGCCGGCGAAGACCAGGATGTAGGCGTCGACGATCCACTGGAGCTGGCCGGTGGTGGCGTCGAGGTCCTCGCGGATGGTGGGGAGGGCCACGTTCACGATCGTGTTGTCCATCACGATCAGCAGGAGGCTCAGGCACATCACCGCCAGGACCAGCCACCGGCGAGGGTCGGCCGTCCCGGTGCGATCGGGGGTCGTCGTCACAGTCGCCATACCCCAACGACCCTATTACGAGACGACTAAGTTTCGATACGGGTCAGTCCGTGAACTCTGTCACGCCGGCCTTCTGACGCCCGTCAGGTCGGAATGCCGCCGTCAGAGACCACCCGAACCGTCAGGAGGCCACGACACCGCCGCCGACGACCTGGTCGTCGTGATAGAGCACCACGGACTGGCCGACGGCCACCCGCCGTTCGGGCGCCGCGAACCGCACGGTTGCACGACTGTCCGACGCGGCAGGCGCGACGGCAGCCGCACGCGGCACCCCGTGCGCGCTGCACTGGGCATCGACTGACCCCGTCACCGGATCGGTGGCCCACACCATGTTCTCGAGCTCGACGGCGTCGACCCGCAACTCGGCGTCCGATCCGATGCGGACCGTCCGCTCGGCGACGTCGACGCCCACGACGTAGCGAGCCTCGCGACCACCGCCCGCCAGGCCCAGGCCGCGGCGCTGGCCCACCGTGACCAGCTCGACGGCGTCGACCTCGCCGACCTCGTGGCCGGCGTCGTCGACCAGCCGGGCCGGGTGCAGGTCGAGCCGGCGCGCGAGGAAGCCGGCCCGCCCCGCGGTCGAGGTGATGAAGCACACGTCCTGGCTGTCGGGCTTGGCGGCGGTGCGCAGCCCGAGGCGGACGGCCTCGGCGCGCACCTGCTCCTTGGTCAGGTCGCCGACCGGTAGCAGCGTGCGGTCCAGTTCGGCCTGGCCCAGGACGTAGAGCACGTAACTCTGGTCCTTGGCAGCGTCGGCGCCGCGGGCCAACCGGTGGGTGCCGTCGGGCCGGGTGACGACGCGCGCGTGGTGTCCTGTCGCGACAGCGTCGAAGCCGACGGCGTCGGCCCGCTCGAGCATCCGGTCGAACTTGAGGTGGCGGTTGCATTCGATGCACGGGTTCGGCGTCCGGCCGACCCGGTGAGCCTCGACGTACGGCTCGACCACCCGCCGCTCGAAGTCGTCGGTGAAGGTCCACACGTGGTGGGCGATCCCGAGCTGCTGGGCGACGCGGCGCGCGTCGTCGACGTCGCTCACCGAGCAGCAGCCGGTGTCGGACTCGCCACCCCACAGCTTCATCGTCACCCCGACCACGTCATGGCCTGCCTCGAGCAGCATCGCCGCGGCGACCGACGAGTCGACGCCCCCGGACATGGCGACCAGGACCTTCATCGGCGTACACGACGGCGACGTCGGCGTCATCGTCCCACCGCCACCGTCGAGGGTCGCCGAGCCGAGCGCAGCCGCGTGACTGCCGCAGGCAGCACGTCGAGCGCCCGGTCGACGTCGGCGTCCGTCGAGGGCCAGCCGAGCGACAGACGCAAGGCACCCTCGCTGGCCTGCGGGGAGACGGCCATCGCGGCGAGCACGTGTGATGCCGCCTGCGCGCCGCTGGCACACGCCGCCGCGGCCGAGGCGCACACGCCCGCTTCGTCGAGCAGGAACAGCAGGGCCTCGCTCTCGACGCCTGCGATCGTGAGGTGGACGATGTTCGGTAGCAGGTGCGAGCGATCGCGTTCGGCGGGCACGGCCGTCTCCCACGAGTCGGGGATCGCCGCGAGCAACCCGTCGGCCAACCGCTCGCGCAGCGCGGTGACCCGAGCGTCCTCGGCATCCCTCCGGGCCACCTTGGCCTCCAGTGCGGCAGCCAGGCCGACGATCCCGGCGACGTTGTGGGTACCGCTACGGAGGTCGCGCTCCTGCCCGCCGCCCAGATTGCGGGCCCGGATCGCGGTGCCGCGCCGGACCACCAACACGCCCGCCCCCTGGGGGCCACCGAACTTGTGGGCGCTGATCGAGATCAGGTCGGCCGTGTCGGCGACGTGGGCGACGTCGAGCCACGCCGCGGCCTGCACCGCATCGGTATGGACCGTCGCATCCGGAGCGAGCTTGCGCACCAGGTCGCCGACCTCGTCGATCGGCTGGACCGCGCCGACCTCGTTGTTGGCCGCCATCACCGACACGAGGGTGGTGTCCGGCCGGTCCTGGAGGGTCGCCGCCAGGGCGTCGAGGTCGACCACGCCGCGCCGGTCGACGCCGACGGTGTGGCTGTCGACATGGTCTGCTGGGTGCAGGACTGCATGGTGCTCGACCGCCGTGACCACGACGGGCCCCGGCCGGGCGGCCACGACGCCCTGGACCGCCAGGTTGTCGGCCTCGGTGCCACCGCCGGTGAAGACCACCTCGTTGGGGGCACAGCCGAGCACCGAGGCCACGACGTCGCGCGCCTCGTCGATCGCCGTCCGCGCCGCACGCGCCACGGCGTGGGCGCCGGACGGGTTCCCGAACTGCTCGCCGAGCCACGGCAGCATCGCCGCGCGCGCTGCGGGCCGCAGCGGCGTCGTCGCGGCGTGGTCGAGATAGGTGAGCTGCGTGGCATGCCCGGCCATGGCGCCATTGTCGCAGCCCGGGACTGCGGAGCCACCACACGTTGTCGCAGCGCCCAGGGGATGGCCTGGCTGCGCCGACGGTCACCCGAGACTGGGCGGACGCGGTGGACCCGGCGGCGGAGGTGGCGGCCGGACCGGAGGCGGTGGACCCGGCGGCGGGGGTGGCGGCCGGACCGGAGGCGGTGGGCGTAGCGGTGGCTGCTGGACGGGCCCGGGCCCAGCCGGGCCGGCCGACCACGGCGGGAGCGGCCCCTGGGCATAGGGGTTCGGGCTGGTCCAGGGCGGCACGGGCGGGCCGCCGTGGGCCTGCTGCCAGGCCGCGGCGACACAGGCGAGGAACGCCTCGGGGTGCAGGTAGCTCGGCGGCCGGTGGTGCAGCACCCCGGCCAGCGGGTTGGCCAGACGCACCGCGAGCTGCACCCGCGCCGTCGGGTTCAGTCTCTGCGCCCGCAGTAGGAACCGCCGCACCAAGCCGTACTGCTCGTCGCTCATCGCGGTGACGTCGAGCGAGGCGACGTACGCCTCGTAGCCGTAGGGCGGGGGGAACTGCGCAGGGGCGACGAAGCTGCCGGCGGAGCGCTGGCGGACCACGAGCGTGTTGGCCGTGAGGTCGCCGAGCCGCTGGTCGCGGGGCGACAGCAGCGTGACCACCACGGCGATGAACCCCACCGGCACCACGAAGAAGTCGACCAGCCCCAGCACCGCCCGCAGGAACGCCTGCTGGAAGCGGACCGGGGTGCCGTCGGCGCTCACGACCCGCAGGCCGAGCGCGGCCTTGCCCGGCGTGCGCTGCCAGAGCGTCTCGAAGCCCGCGAACCACGCCAGCCACAGGCCGAAGCTCACGATCACCGCGAGCACCGCCCGGATCACGCCCTCGGACTCCGCGAAGGTCCAGATCGCGACCAGCAGCAGAACCAGCCACAGGACCGCGAGCGCGACGAAGTCGATCGCGATCGCCAACACCCGTGACGCGACACCGGCCCGTTCGACGTCGAGCACCACCGCCTCGGGCGTGACGATCCGCGGCTCGACGCTCATGGATCGCACGATAACCCTCAGGTTCTGTGCACTGGATATCTACCGATCTCGAGATATCCAGGACACAGAACGACGGCTAGCGTCCTGCTCCGAGTGGACATCGACCTCTTCATCGCCCGGAACACGCCGGCGTGGCAGCGGCTCGCCGAGCTGACGTCACAGGCGCGGCACGGGCTGGCTCGGCTCGAGCCCACCCAGATCGACGAGCTGGTCGCGCTGTACCAACGGGCGTCGTCGCACCTGTCCCACGCCCGTACGGCGTACCGCGACCCGGGCCTGACCATGCGTCTGACCACTCTGGTCAGCCAGGCGAGCGGCGTCATCTACCGGGGCCGGTCGCGTCCGGGGCGTGCGGTGCGCGACTTCTTCGCCTGGCGGTTCCCCGCCGCGGTCTACCAGAGCGGCCGGTTCGTCGCGGCGAGTGCCGCCCTGCTGCTGGTCCCCGCCTTCACCATCGGCATCTGGCTGGCGAACAGCGACGAAGCGCTGGAGCTGTCGGCTCCGGACGCCGTCCGTGAGGCCTACCTGGAAGAGGACTTCGAGGCCTACTACTCGTCGGATTCCGCGACGAACTTCGCTACCGAGGTCACCATCAACAACATCCAGGTGGCCATCCAGGCTTTCGCGGGCGGGATCCTCCTCTGCATCCCGACGGCCGCGGTCCTCGTGTTCAACGGCGCGAACATCGGCGTCGCCGGCGGACAGTTCGCGGCCGTCGGCGAGGAAGCCAAGTTCTTCGGCCTGATCCTGCCCCACGGACTGCTGGAGCTGACGGCGATCGTCATCGCCGGTGCCGCCGGCCTGCGCATGGGGTGGGCGATCATCGCCCCTGGCGACCGGGGCCGCGGTGAGGCGCTCGGGGCCGAGGCGCGGCGCTCGGTGATCATCGTCCTCGGTCTGGTCGTGGCGTTCGTGGTCGCCGGGTTCATCGAAGGCTTCATCACCGGACGCGGCGCACCGACAGCGCTGCGGATCGCGATCGGCGTCGTCGCGGAGCTGACCTTCCTCAGCTGGATCGTCATCCAGGGACGCACCGCGACCGCCCGTGGCCTCACCGGCGAGCTCGGCGAGCTCGACCGGGGCTGGGACGAGCTCGCGTCGGCCCGCGAGCGCGCCTGGGCGCGGTAGGGGTCGCCGCTGGTCGGAGCAGTTGTCCGACCAGGCTCGGCCGTTGCGACCACCAAGAGCCGTGCGAGCGGCAGCATGACGCGCTCTGGTGGTTCTCGAACCGCGGCCCACAATGGGCATCTGGTGCTCGATCGCGGGCAGGCGAGCCGCCCGCTACAGCCGGCCGGTGGCCTTGATGTCGAGGTAGGTGTCAGCGAGCACCGAGGCCAGGCGCCCAGGCCGGGCGTCGACGACGGTGGCGCCGAGGCCCCGGAGGCGGGCCACCGCCCGCTGACGCTCACCGATGGCCGAGACCGCCGCCGCGGTGCGGTACACCGACGACCGGTCCGTCGGCGGGTTGTCGGCCCAGCGGGTCACGTCCGGGTCGGCCACGCCGGCCACGACGACCAGGTGCTCCTTGACGATCAGCGGCAGCGCCGGAACCAGCCACTCGTTGACCGTGTGCTCGACCAGGTCGGTGAGGATCACCAGCATCGTCCGGCGCCGGAACCGCGCCAGCGTCTCGCTGAACGCCTCGGCGTAGTCGCTCTCGACCAGGGCGGGCTCCAGGTCGTAGAGCGCGTCGACCACCCGGGCGAGCTGTCCGGCACCGTGGCGAGGGGGCACGACCGCGCGGATGTCACGGTCGAAGGCCACCAGCCCGCAGCGATCGCCCAGCCCGGTGGCCACGGTGGTCAGCGCCATCACCGCGTCCATGGCGTGCTCGACCCGGGGCACGCCGTCGACCCGGCCGGCCATCACCCGGCCGTTGTCCAGCAGCGCGAGCACCGTCTGGTTCTGCTCCGAGCGATAGGTGCGGACGATCGCCTTGCCGGACCGGGCCGTCGCCGCCCAGTCGATGCGCCGGAACTCGTCGTCGACGCCGTACTCCCGGAGCTGCTCGAACTCGGTGCCGCCGCCACGGCCCCGGGCTGAGCGAAGGCCGACCTCCAGCATGCGGGCTCGGCGGATCCGCAGCTCGGCCTCGTCCTTGGACCGGAACGACGGGAACACCCGCAGCTCGCCGGGCAGGTCGCGCACGCCCTGGCGGGCACCGAGGCCCAACGGGCCCTCGACCCGCACCACCACCCGGCGGGGACGGAACCGGCCGCGGCGGGCCGGGCGCAGCCGCACGGTGGCCTGGAGCTGACCCCGGCCGGGGATGCGACCACCGGTGTCACGGGTCGTCGCTCGCAGCGAGGGCGCCAGCTCGTCGGCGACCAGCACCCGGGCAGCGCGGCGAGTCGGGTTACGGATGGTCCAGGTCAGGTCGCCCTCGCCCCCGAGGGTCGCGCCCGCGGGCAACCGCCGTTCCACGGCGATGGCGCGGGGCGGTGGCCCGAGCAGACCGTCGACGATCGCCAGGGCCACCAGACCCCCATCGACCGCCAGCAGCCAGAGCCAGCTGTCGCCCGGGGCTGCCCACACGCCCACCGAGGCCAGCGCCGCCACCAGCGCCAACCGCCGCGTCGGCAGCAGCCTCATGCGATCCGCCTCCCCCCACGGCCGTCTCCACCGATCATGTCAAGCGAAGGGCAGGGTGATCGGAGCACCGACGAGCTCACGGGTGGCGCCGAGCGGACGGGCGGAGCGTCACCGGGGTACCGGGACGGACGCGAGGATGCCGTCGAGGACGCCGTCCACCGTGGTGCCCTCGATCTCGAGCTCGGGCCGGATCTGCATCCGATGCCGCAGGCACGGCTTGGCGACCGCCTTGACCTCGTCGGGGGTGACGAACGAACGACCGATCAGCCAGGCCCACGCCTTCGCCGCATGCAACACCATCGCCGCGCCCCGGGGCGAGACGCCGAGCGACACCGACGGCGAGCTGCGGGTCGCCCGGACCAGCGCCACGATGTAGCCCTGCACCGGTGGCTCCACCCGGATCTGGTCCACCTCGGCCCGGGCCGCGACCAGGTCGTCGAGGGTGGCCACCGGCTGGACTCCCGCGGCGACCATGTCGTGGGGGTCGAGCCCGCGGTCGTGGCGTGCCAGCACCTCCTGTTCCTGCTCGGCGGTCGGGTAGCCGACCTGCAGTTTGAACAGGAACCGGTCGAGCTGCGCCTCGGGCAGCGGATAGGTGCCCTCGTACTCCACGGGGTTCTGGGTGGCGACCACGGTGAAGGGCGCCGGCAGCGGATGGGACTCGCCCTCGATCGTGACCTGGCGCTCCTCCATCGACTCCAACAGCGCGGCCTGGGTCTTGGGCGGGGTGCGGTTGATCTCGTCGGCCAACAGGATGTCGGTGAAGATCGGCCCCGGCCGGAACCGCAAGCTGCCCACACCGAGCTCGCCGACACCATCCGCGGCGCCTCCGCCGGCGCCAGAGGCACCGACGCTCCCCGCGGCGCCCCCGCCGAGTCCCGTCCGTCCGTCGAGGACCAGCTGGCCGGTGATGTCCGATGGCATCAGGTCGGGGGTGAACTGCACCCGGCGGAACTCCAGGTCCAGTGACGCAGCCATCGCCTTGACGATCAGCGTCTTGGCCACGCCGGGCACGCCCTCCAGCAGCACGTGGCCTCGGGCCAGGAGGGCGGCGACCAGCCCCGACAGTGCCCCGTCCTGGCCTACAACCACCTTGCCGACCTCCTGGCGGACCCGCAGCAAGGCGTCGCGGGCGCCAGACGAGGTCGGTGCGGCGTCCTGCAGCCCGCTCGGCGCTCCCGGCGGGTACGGAGGACCGACGGCCGCCGAATCCGACGGAGCCGACGGATCCGAGGGAGCCGAGGGCGGGGGCGGCGGTGGTGGTGGGGGCGGAGGAGTAGGTCGACGGTCGGAGGTCGCGCCAGCGCTCGCTTCCCGGGACGGCGTGGCGGGTTCATGTTCCGACATGGTCGAGGACCTCCTGGCGAACGATCTCGATGAGCTGGGCCACCGCCACCAGGTCCGCGTCGGTGGTGACCGGACCGGGCCCCAGTGCGGCCTGCAGCCGAGCGGCATCCAAGGTGGTGCGCTCGGCCACGATCCCGGCGAGGGTCTCGGGGCGCAAGTTAGACGCCAGCCCGAGGTGGACGCTCAGGTCGCGGCGCAGGTCGAGCCGCAGCACGTCAGCGGCATGCTGGGGCGACTTGGCCCGTTCCAGCAGCCCGCCCACCGCGGCGACCAGCTCGGACCCTGCGACCTTGACGGGCTGGGGCTCAGCGACCGGCCTGCCGAGCCGACGCACCCGCCAGACCACGTACACCACGAAGGCCACGCCGAGCTGGGCGAGCCCGCGGTAGACACCGGTCGGCACCAGGCCCCAGAGGGTCTCGTCGCCTTCTTCGCCCGGGATCGGCGCCGTCGGATCGAACACCGACACCCTGGTGCCCGACCGCGGGGCCAGCAGCGCGGCGATCACCGGGGCGTTGTCGCGGTCGTCGAGCGTCCGGTTGACGATGATCCCCGATCCCCCGAGCGCGACGATCGTCCCGTCGCCTGCGGGGGTGGCGACCACGTAGGCGGTGGCGGGGTCGCCGTAGCACGACTGGTCGTCGGCGCCCACCTCGTAGAGCACCGGGCCGCCGTAGATGTCGACCTGGTTGATGTCCGGGTCGTCCAGCGGCCCGATGTCGCAGACCCCAGGGCCCTGGGTGACGGTGAATCCGAAGCCCTCGTCGTCGTCGCCGAGGTCGTCGACGGGATCGTCCGCGTCGCCGTCGTCGATGAATGGGTCGCCGGACTCGATCGACGGGGTGAGCGGCGACCCCGGATCGACGACGACCAGCACGCCGCCCGAGCGAACCCAGCGTTCGAGGTCGGCCCGCTGGTCGTCGTCGAACCGGTCGCGGAGCACCAGCGCGACGTCTGGGTCGGGCGAGTCGCCGGGACCCGACGGCGAGGGGACGTCGGCGTCGAGCTGCACGGTCGCGCCCAGCTCGCGCAGCAGGGCGACCAGGCCACTGGTGCCGCTGGGCCGGTGCGAGCGGGGATCCAGGGGCGCGTCACCGCCTGGGGATCCGATCAGCCACATCCCCAGCACCAGGACGACGAGGACGGCGATCGCGATGCCCGCGCCGCGGGCCTCGCCTCTCACGGGGCACCGTCCGCCGCCGTGGGTGACAGCACCTCGAGCGTCCGTTCGGCCAGGGTCGAGAAGCGGTCCCGCTCGGCCGGCCCCGTCTCGCGGCCGCCGTACCATGCGGCCTCGAACAGGTCGGTGGCCGCCACGAACGAGGCCGCGGCATTCGGCCAACGGGCGCTGACGTCGCGGACGTACTCGCCCGCGGTGCGCCCCACCACCTCGGCGAGCACCTCGCGGGCCACCAGTTGCGTGACCAGCGCCCGGTAACGGCAGAGCAGCCCCTCCCGCCAGCGTCCCCCGGCCTCGTGACCGACGGCCTCGGCCATCCAGTCGGAAGCCGAGCGGTGCCGCTCGGCCGAGGTGATCACCTGGGCGTCCTCCGTGCGACGCCGCGCTATCCGGCCCCAGCTGCCCGCCTGCACGCTCTTCACGATCAAGAAACCCACCCCGGCCAGCAGTGCGATCAGGATCAGCCACGCGACGAACTGCGGTAGCGCCCCGCCGAGGCTGAGGCCGCTGACCGTGTCGCCGAGGCGCTCGCCGATCCAGTCGACGATGCGTTCGAACAGGGTCTTCGGCGGCTCCTGGTACTCGGGCCGGGACATGATGTCGTCGGCCGCTTCGCGGACCCGCGAGGGATCGTGCTCCGACTCCGGGAGCTCCTGTCCGAGGACGGCGACGCCCAGCTGGACGAGGAGGTCAGCCAGCATTGGGGGCTTGCTTGGCCATGTCGATCGCCGCGAGCTCGATGTCGAGGCCCTCCGTGCGAATCCGCAGGTCGAGGTAGAGCAGCACGGTGGCCGCCGCGACGAAGGGCGTCGCGATCACCGCACCCGCGGCGCTGCCCGCCGCCAGGATCATCCAGGCCAGCTCGAAGTCGAGGAAGTAGGCCACGACCGACGGCAGCCCGCCCAGCGCGTTCCCGAGGAGGATGGCCACGACACCGATCAGCAGGCTGATCCCCAGCACCGGCCAGAAGCGGCGCATGGTGAGCGTGACCGACCGCCCCATCGCCTTGAAAGGGCCGAGGCCTTCGGCACCGATGACCGGTGCGGTCACCACGAAGGCCGCCATCACGAACAGCGTGCCGATGTAGCACCCGACGACTTCGAGGACGTGGATCGCCACGAACGACACGAGCAGAGCCCACCAACGCCGCCCGACCACGCCCAGCAGCTGGCCGAACGTGACGTCGCGCCCCGCCGACCAGGCCGCGACCAGGTGGGCGATCGCCGCGGCGACGAACACCAGCGCCAAGGTGGGCAGGAACATGACCATCAGGCCGAGCCAGAACTCCTCGGTGCTGCTGGTCTGCTCGGTGGCCTCGGCGCGCACCGCGGGGTCGTTGGCGGTCAGCGAGTCCCAGTACAGGCCGAGGCCCGGGGCGTCGCGCTGCAGGTAGGCGATCAGGAGGTGGACGGGGACGACGAACACCGCCGCCAGGCCCAGCAGACGGGCCGGCCGGGCCTTGATGATCGCGAACGCACCGTCGAGGATGTCGGCGACGGTCATGGGCTGCATCCGCACCGCTGGCACGTCGACCCCGTCGGTCTGGCCGGAGCGTCGCGTGAGGGGACCCGCTGCAGCGAAGGTCGGGTCGCCGGTCCGCGGTGCGTCGTCGAGCGGGGCCGGCCGGGCGCGCAGGCCGGTGGACGTCTCGGGGCCGCCCGGTGGCGCGACGGCGTCCTGGGGCTCGGCCTGGGAGCCGGGAACCGACCAGGTGGTGCCCGCGTCGTGCTGCACGGCCTCATCTTTCCCCATGGGCGCCCGGTACGGCGGCCGCTCCCGTGGGCGACGCCGGATTCGGAACGTCAGGGGTCCAATAGCAGCCACCCAGGGTCGCCGTTTCGGGTTAGCTTTGGCCGCGTGTCCGTAAGCGGCAGTAAACGATCCGCAGCGCACGCCCGGTGAGCCAGCTCCGGCTCAATCCCCTGACCGGGCGATGGGTGGTGGTGGCTATCGACCGGGCAGCTCGGCCCGCCGATCTTGTGTCCCGTCTCGAACCCTGGGGGTCCGACGCGCACCATCCGTGCCCGTTCTGTCCCGGCAACGAGGAGGCCACACCCCCCGCGCTCGAGACCTACGACCGCGGCGGGCGGTGGACCGTCCGGGTGGTGCCCAACCGGTATCCGATCTTCGATGGTCAAGACATCCTGCAGGTCGCCCATCTCGGCCCGGTGTTCACCGAGGCTGCGGCCAGCGGCATCCACGAGGTGCTGGTGTTCACGCCCGACCACGAGGCGAGCTGGGCCGACCTCGACGACAAGCAGGTCGCGGTGACCATGGCCGCGATCCGCGACCGGATGGAAGCGCACGTCCGCCACCCGGGCATCCGCTACACGCAGGCCATCGTCAACCACGGTCACGCGGCCGGCGCGAGCATCGAACACCCCCACGGCCAGCTGCTGGGCATGCCGTTCGTGCCGGGCGAGATCGCCGACGAGGAGGCTGGATTCCGCCGCTTCGGCGGGCCGTGCCTGTTGTGCACCACGCTCGAAGCCGAGCTCGACGTCGAGCACCGGGTGGTGCTGTCCGACGACCGCGTCGTGGTGCTCAGCCCGTACTGGTCGGGCAGTCCCTACGAGATGCTGGTCGTCCCCCGCGAGCACCAGGAGCACATCACGGCGGCCGGGCCCCGCGACGTGACCGCTGTGGGCCGCTCGGTGCGCAGCGCCCTGGCCAAGCTGCGGGGGTGCCTCGGCCCGACGTCGTACAACGTGGTGATCCACACCGCGCCGCACCGGTCGGATGCGCCGTTCCACTGGCACGTCCACATCTGGCCCCGGGTGACCAGCATCGCCGGGTTCGAGCAGGGCACGGGCGTGATGATCAACATCCTGGCGCCGGAGCTGGCCACAAAGCACCTGTCGATCGTCGGCTGACCCGCCGCGTCCTTCGGTGCACTGGATCTGGTGAAGGACGCCGGGAACCGCCTACACAGAACGACCGATGCCGCGTGGGTGCCGCCACCGGGGTGGCCGTTCTTCGCCCCGTCCCGAGAGGAGGCGATCGTCGAGGCGCTCGACCTCGTGGGCCTGGGCCCGGGCGACCACCTGGTCGACCTGGGCTGCGGCGACGGCGAGGTGCTCGTGAACGCCGCCCGCCGCGGGGCGCACGTCACGGGCGTGGAGTGGAACGCCCAGCTGGCCGCAGGCGCACGCGCCGCCCTGGCCGAGGCGGGGTTGGCCGAGCGCGGCCACGTGATCCAGGCCGACCTGCTCGATCGCAGCGCGTGGCCCGGGTTGCTCGAGCCCCCGCCGGTGTTGTTCGGCTACCTGAGCCCCGCGGTGCTCCAGCGGCTGACCCCGATCCTCCGGCGGCTGGCCGCGGGGCGGCCACTGGTCACCCTCGACTACGACGTGCCCGACCTGGTGGCCGACGAGCGCTCGGGGAGCGCCCGGCTGTACCGGCTGCCCGGTAGCCAGCGACGGGCGCATCCCCGGCAGGTGGGGTGGCCGGCCAGCGCCACGCTGTGTGTCGTGCCGACCGAGGTGCACTCGCTCACGTGCCTGGAGGCCGTCGCCGGCGGTGGGCCGGTCGACCTGCAGGTGTGGGGCCAGCTCTCGCGCCACGTCACGGCGGTGGCCGGAACGGACGCTGCCGCGGTCGGTCGGCCGGTGGCCGTCGACCTGCGGTGGCACGAACGGGATGCCGGCACGTTGACCCAGGGCGAGATCCGTGTCGCGGGCCTGCCCCCGCATCCGGTGGTCGTGCTGTTCGCCGACGACGACCACGGTCAGTGGGACCTGTCCACCGCCGGAGGCCGGGCACTGGCGTTCCGCCTCCGCCAACGCTCCCGCCCCCGTCCGACGACTACGGCGGAGCTGTTGGCGGCAGCCGAGGGCTGAGGTTCATCGCCCTGCGTCGGTCCGGAGGCCCACCGCGAGCGCGTAGGCGCGGCGGCGGGGGATGTGCAGGGACGACGCGACGGCGTCTGCGGCGTCGCGAGCCGAGCTGCCCTGGGCCAGGACGTCGCGCAACGCATCGCGCACCTGCTCGTCGCCCGGCGGCGGCGCAGGTCGTGCACCGCCGAGGACGACCACGATCTCGCCTGGGGGCTCGCGCTCGCCCACCCAGGTGAGCGCACCTGCGAGGTCGCCACGCCACACCTCCTCGTGCAGCTTGGTCAGCTCGCGGGCCACGGCCACCGGACGGTCCGGCCCACACGCGACGACCAGGTCGGCGAGCGTCCGTGCCAGCCGGTGGGGTGCCTCGAACAACACGGCCGTCCGCGGCTCGCCCGCCAGCACGGCCAGCCGGTCGGCGCGGGCCGCTCCCTTGCGGGGCAGGAAGCCCTCGAACACGAATCGGCCTGCGGGCAGGCCGCTGGCCACCAACGCCGTCACCATCGCCGACGGACCTGGAACCACCTCCACCCGGTACCCCGCTTCCACCGCCGACCGCACCAGTCGCTCGCCCGGGTCGGAGATCCCCGGCATCCCCGCGTCGGACACCACGGCGACGCGGTCGCCCCTGGCCAGGCGCGCCAGCAGGCGCGGCGTCTCCGCGGCCTCGGTGTGGTCGTTGACCACCACGAGCGGGACGTCCTCCCGCCGGGCGATCCCGGCGAGCTGAAGCAGCCGACCGGTGCGGCGGGTGTCCTCGCAGCAGATCACGTCCGCCGTCGTCAAACAGTCGATGGCTCGGGGTGCCAGGTCGCCGAGGTTGCCGATCGGGGTGCCCACCAGCACCAGGACGCCGCCGGTGCCCTCCGTCCTGCCCGCGCTCAGGACGTCGGTCCCAGGTGAAGCTCGGGCAGAAGGAGCGGAACCGTCACTCCTTGACCTCGAGTTGATCGCCGGGACGCAGTTGCCACCGGGCGAAGCACCCGGCCTCGGCCTCGATCACCGCGCTCGCACGCCAGACGGGAAGCGCGACCCGATGGCGCTGCATCCTCAGGACCCGCAGCACGACCAGGTCGCCGTCGCAGAACGCCACGTCGATGGGGAACCGCATCCCGAGCGTGTGGACCGATCGGGCCGGCTCGAGCAGCAGGGCCCCCTCGATGCCGTCGCGGCCCAGCAGCCCCCGCGCGCGGTCGCGGCGGCCTCGGGCGATCTCGAGGCTGGCCAGCACCTCACCCTCTCGCAGCAACCAGGCCATCGCTAGTGCACCGCCGTGCCCTCACACGTTGAACCGGATCTCGACCACGTCGCCGTCGGCCACCTGGTAGTCCTTACCCTCGGTGCGCAGCTTTCCGACCTCGCGTGCCTTGGACCACGACCCGATGTCCACCAGCTCGTCCCAGGCGATCACCTCGGCGCGGATGAAACCTCGTTCGAAGTCGGTGTGGATCACCCCGGCACACTGGGGTGCCGTCCATCTGGCCTTGAACGTCCAGGCGCGGGACTCCTTGTCGCCGGTGGTGAAGAAGGTGCGCAGGCCCAGCAGGTGGTAGGCGGCAGCGACGAACCGCGGCAGGGCCCCTTCGCCGAGCCCGAGGGCCTCGAGCATCTCGGAGCGCTCGTCGAGGTCGAGCTGGGCGGCCTCGGCCTCGAGCTGGACGCACATGCCGAGCACCTCGGCCCGACCACCGAGCTCGGCGTCGACCGGCGCCGTCAGCTGGTCGATCTGGTCGAGCTGATCCTCGCCCACGTTGACCACCGCCAGGACCGGACGGTTGGTCAGCAGGAAGTACGGCCGCAGCAGCCCTCGGGCTTCGGGCCCGAGGTCGCTGCGGTAGAGCGGGGCGCCACCGGACAACGCCGCCTCGGCGGCTTCCAGCGCGGCGACCTCGTCGGCCAACGCCCGGTCGGCCCTCGCGGCCTTGCGCCGCTTGACGATCTGGTTCTCGACCGATTCGAGGTCCGCCAGCGTCAGCTCGAGCTCGACCACCCGCAGGTGCTCCAGCGGATCGGCCGGGCCGGGCACGTCGCTGTCGGCGAACGCCCGCAGCAGGTAGACGACGGCGTCGACCTCGCGGATGTTCGCCAGGAAGCGGTTGCCGAGCCCTTCGCCCTTGCTCGCCCCCTCGACCAGGCCACCGATGTCGACGAACTGGACACTGGCCGGCACGACGTTGCGGCTGGCCGACAGCTCGGCCAGGGCGTCGAGCCGCCGGTCGACGACCTTGGCGACGCCCACGTTGGGGTCACGGGTGGCGAACGCATACGGCGCCGCCAGCGCGCCGCCGCCCGCGAGGGCGTTGTAGAGCGACGACTTGCCCGCGTTGGGCAGACCGACGAACCCGAAGCGTTCCACCCTTCGAGGCTAACCGTGCCGGCCCGGCGCCGACGCACCCCGCACGAACACCACCGTCGTAGAGTCAACGGTCATGGGGCCTGTCGCAGCGCTGGATCGCGTGATCTATCTCCTGGACCGGGCCCTGGCCGAGTCCCGGAAGGTGCGGGCGTTCATACGGGCGCGCGACGTCGCCCGCGAGGTCGGTGACGACGAGCTGGTCGAGCGCCACAAGGCGGGCACGCTCACCGAGCTCGCCGGCATCGGGCCGGTGACGGCGGGCGTCATCGGCGAGGCGCTCGACGGTCAGGTGCCCTCCTACATCGCCAAGCTCGAGGACGAGACCGTCATCCCCCTCGGCGAAGGGGCAGACCTGCGGGCCGCGCTCAAAGGCGACTGCCACAGCCATTCGACCTGGTCGGACGGCGGCGCCTCGATCGAGGCGATGGCCCGCGCCGCGCAGGAGCTGGGCCACGAGTACCTGGTGATGACCGACCACTCCCCTCGGCTGACCGTCGCCCACGGCCTGACCGCCGAACGCTTGCGTGCCCAGCTCGCCGAGGTGCGGGACCTGAACAACAAGCTCGCCCCGTTCCGCATCCTGACCGGCATCGAGGTCGACATCCTCCCCGATGGTCAGCTCGACCAGAGCCCCGCACTGCTGGCCGAGCTGGACGTCGTCGTGGCCAGTGTCCACTCCAAGCTGCGGATGCCGCGCCAGGAGATGACCCGGCGCATGGTGCTGGCCATGGCGAACCCTGTCGTCGACATCCTCGGCCATTGCACGGGTCGCAAACTGGTCGGCGGCATGCGGCCGCCGTCGCAGTTCGACCCCGAGATCGTCTTCGCCGCATGCGCCCGGTTCGACGTGGCCTTGGAGATCAACTGCCGCCCAGAACGCCAGGACCCACCCGACGAGCTGCTGGCCGAGGCCATCGACTGGGAGCTCAGGTTCTCCATCGACACCGACGCCCACGCTCCGGGTCAGCTCGAGTGGCAGAACTACGGCTGTGACAAGGCAGCACGCGCGGGCCTCGGCCCCGAGCGGATCGTCAACGCGCAGTCGGCCGACGACCTCCTGGCGTGGGCGGGCTCGAACCCGGCCTGACCCAGAGGCGGGAGGCGTCGACTTCCTGCGCGACCAGCTGACCGCCAGCCACAGCCCCTCCGAAGCCAAATCCAGGGGGGATAACCTTCGGTCGGCATGCTTGACCACGTCTTCACCGACGCCATCGGCGCGTTGCGCGATTCGCTGGAGCGGGCAAGGCTCGAACGTCAGGCATTCGAGGAGCGGTTCCAGGTCGACGTGCTGCTCGGCGACGTGACGTGGGAGACGTCCTACGGCCTGCCGGGCGAGGGCCTTCCCCCGCGGGTGCAGGCCGACGTCACGCTGGACTGGCCGACCTGGGCCCAGACCGCCTACCGGTCCTGGTACATCGGCGAGACGTTCACCGATCCGCCCCGCATCGACATCGAGCTGGTGCTGCGGGTCCAGCGGCTGGCCGAGTCGCCCGAGCCGGACCAGGTGCTGGCGGTGCTGCCCGAGACCAGTGCGGCGATCGGCTCCGACCGTCTCGAGCGCTCCGGGCCGACGATCGAGACCGTCTTCTCGTCCGACCTCAAGGCCCGCGAGTACGCCATCGAGGTGTCCTACGAGGGATCCTACGAGCTCGACGAGACCACCCTGGTCGACGGCTCGACCCTCGACGACCACGTCAGCGCGATGGGCGGCTGGATCGCGTCGACGCTGGTCAGGCTCGGCGACCTCAAGCTGCCGTTCCTGCCCGCGGTCGACCACGAGCATTAGGGACCCGAGCAGGCACCGGACGCCCGGACGCTGTAAGGCGAAACGCTTGACCCCTCGGGGGCGGCGTGGAAAGTTACCGTCGCCACCAGTCACGACAGAGGGTTGACCTTGGATCCGACGGAGAGCGGCCGCGCCGCCCGTACCGAACCAGGGTGGGCGCGATTGCGATCAGCCGGATGGGTCCTGGCGATCGCCTCTCTGCTGTTCGTGGGGGCGGCGGTTCCTGCTCCGACACCGGCAGCGGCGCCGTCGTCGCCTGCTGTGATACCGCCGTCCCCACGAACGTGGACGCGCAGCTACTACGTCGCCAACGCCAGCGCCTCGGCCATGAGCCAGCTGGGCTGCGCCAACACCGATACCTCCGGTCGCATGACCTTGTTCTTCGGCGCCCCGACGGCCGTGGGCAACACCTACGGCGCAACGCTCTGGGGTGGGGCGAACCGCACGGTCCCGCAGATCGGCGAGCTGATCAAGGATTTCGTCCGCGGCTACGCGTGGTGCCGCCGGGACAGCCGCCGCCAGGCACTCGTCGGTATGGGGACCAGCAACAGCGGGCTCGACACCAAGGCCGACGCCTGGATCGCCGGCCACGGAGGTACCTGGGCGAACGTGGTCCGTTCGGTGTCCGAATGGGTCAACCGCACCTACCCCGGGATCGCCCAGGTGTACGGCGCCTGGGACGCGGAGCCTTCCTGGTCCGCCTACCGCAAGGCCGACATGTGGATGCAGGGGTACAACGGGTATCCGGGCAATCGCCCGGTCCATGCGCACTTCTCCGCCGACGGCTGCCCGCGCGACAGCGCCAACGGCGGTGGCTGCAGCAACGGGTGGAGCCAGCACGGCATCTGGCGCCTGTCTTGGTGGTACGACCCCGCCCTGCCGATGCCCCAGATCTACGCCACCAGCGGCGTGAACGCTCGCCAATGGCAGAAGATCGACGAGTACGGCGCCCGCCACCACAACGACGGCATGGTGTTCGGCGGCCTGATGACCCAACACCGGGCCTGCCAGCAGAAGAGCGGCTGCAAGGGCATCAGCAACCTGCCCCACCAGGGACACGACCAGCTGCTGTCGACGCTGAACGCGAATCAGCTCACCCGACAGCCCTATCTCGAGACCGTGACCGACATCTCCTGGCACTCATGACCGCCCGCTCGCACCCGTCCGGTCGCCTACGGTCGTCGTCCCGAACGATGCTGGTCGCCGCGATGCTGTTCGCCGGTGCCGCGGTGACGGCAGCGGCCTCTGCCGCACTGACCTCGGCGGATCCGGCGTCCTCGGTCACCGGCTCGGCCGAGGTCACGTCCCAGGCCGGAGCGGCCGAAGCGCACAGCACACCGGAGGCCGCGGAGGCTCTCGGCACCGACGGCACCGCCATCCTCGCGGCCGAGATCGAGGCGCTGCTCGCCGGAGGCGTCGCTCCCGACGATCCGAAGGTGACACGCCTGCAGGAGGACCTCGCGGCACTGGTGGTCGATCCCACGGCCCTACCGCCCCGCGAACCGGGGGTCGACCTGACCGACGTCCTCGGCGGCCGGGGCGGTGGCGCCCGGTCGGCGGGCGACAGAACCGACGCCGACGTCGCCTGGGATCACGGGGCCGTGGAGTGCGAGCCGCTACCTGCCGACATCCTCCCGATCGGCGACCTGGCCGACGCCCGCTGCGTCATGGCACCGCAGCCGGACGGCACCGGCCGCTACGTGGCCGTGACGCCCGACGGCACGCTGCGGGTCGTGCAGTTCGGTCCCGACGGAGCGGTCGCCCGCCAGCCGGACCGCCGGACCGAGCCGCTGGGCGGCGAGCTGCATGCCGCGGAGCTGGGCGTGGATGAGTCGGGCGACGTGATCGTTAGCGTGGCCGGCGCATCCGCACCCACCATCATCGAGCTCGACTAGCCCGACGGGCCCGTCGAGCGATCACGCCAGGAGGCTCCCGCATGCTCGAAGCCCGGGTCGTCGAACTCGCCCAAGGCGCCAACCTCGCGTCGGTGGCCACGCTGCTGCCCGACGGCACACCGATGACCCAGCCGCTGTGGGTCGATGCCGACGCCGAGCACGTGCTGCTCAACACCGAGGTCCACCGGCAGAAGTTCCTCAACGTCAAGCGTGACCCGCGGGTCACCGTGATGATCGTCGACCCCGAGGCTCCGTACCTCTACGTGGAGGTGCGGGGTGAGGTCGTCGAGACGGTGACCGGCCCCGAGGCACGGGCCCACATCGACACGTTGTCCCGGAAGTACACCGGTGGCGAGTACGGCGGCCAGATCCAGTCCGAGCGGGTGATCCTCAAGATCGCCCCCAAGCGCCAGTACATCCGGGTGCCCCAGCACTACAGCCTCCCGGAGTGACGTCCCTTCCGTTCTGTGACCCGAGGCGTCGCGGGATCGCGCGACGCCTCAGGTCACAGAACCACGATCACCAGAGGACGTCGAGCAGCTGGGCCAGCGAGACCTCGGGTCGGGCGCCGGTGTGGCCGAGGACGGCCGCTGCAGCGATCGAGCCCAGACGGCCGCACTCCGGCAGCGGCCGGCCGTTGGTGTAGCCGAACAGGAACCCGGCGGCGTAGAGGTCGCCGGCCCCGGTGGTGTCGACGACGTGATCGACGGGGTGCGCCTCGACCTCGTGCACCTGGTCGCCGGCCACCACGATCGATCCCTTGGGCCCGAGCGTGATGCACCCGACCGACAGCTCGCGCCGCGCCTGGTCGACCGCGCTGGCGACGTCGCCACAGCCCCACAGCGCGCACGCCTCGACCTCGTTGGCGAACAGGATGTCGACCCGGTCGCGCACCAGCGGCAGCCAGTCGGCGCGGTGGCGCTCGACGCAGAACAGGTCCGACAGCGTCAACGCGACCTGGCGGCCGGCGGCGTGGGCGATGTCGGCGGCGACCCGGTAGGCCTTCTTCGACTCGGGCCGGTCGAACAGGTAGCCCTCGAGCAGTGTCACCTTCGACCGCCCGACCAGCCGCGCGTCCACGTTCTCGGGCCCGAACATCGACGCGGCGCCCAGGTAGGTGTTCATCGTGCGCTGGGCGTCGGGGGTGACCACGATCAGGCAGCGCCCGGTCGGCGGCCCGTCCATCGCCGGCTTGGTGTCGAAGTGCACGCCGCTGGCCCGCAGGTCGTGGCCGAACACCCGGCCGAGCTCGTCGTCGAACACCCGGCCCAGGAACGCGGCCCGCCCCCCGAAGCTGGCCACGCCGGCGATGCTGTTGGCCACCGACCCTCCGGACACCTCGAGGCTCTGGCCCATCGAGGCGTAGATCTCCTCGGCCTGGTGGGTGTCGATCAGCATCATCCGGCCCTTGTCCATGCCGTGCTGCTCGACGAAGGCGTCGTCATGGTGGGCGACGACGTCGACGAGGGCGTTGCCGATGCCGACGACGTCGAAGGTCTGCTCCTGGGTCACCCGGGCGACGATAGGCCAGCCGCGACCGGTCACGCGTCGCCGGCCCGAGCAGCACGCCCCCAGAACCCGATCTCGATGTCACACGTCGGCGATAGCTTCATGGGCCGTGGCACCGCAGACCGAAACTCCCGCCGTCACCGACAATCCCTACCGGCTGTCGCGTGTGGTCGTTCCCCGCCGCTACGACCTCACCCTCGAGCCCGACCTGCCCGGGGCCCGGTTCGCCGGGTCGGTCGAGATCGCCGTCGACATCACCGCACCCGTCGGCGAGGTCGTCCTGAACGCCGCCGAGCTCGACATCGACGAGGCATGGGTGGTGGTCGAGCCCGGCGCCGACGACGGCGACAGGCGGGTCGAGGCCAGCGTCTCCCTCGACCCGGCCACCGAGCGGGCCACGCTCGCGCTGGCCAGCGAGCTGCCGGCCGGCATCGCCACCGTGCACCTGCGCTTCCGGGGGACGCTCAACGACAAGCTGCAGGGCTTCTACCGTTCGACGTTCACCGACAGCGACGGCACCGACCAGGTCCTGGCCTGCACCCAGATGGAGGCCACCGACGCCCGCAAGGCCTTCCCGTGCTGGGACGAGCCCGACTTCAAGGCGGTCTTCGGGGTCACGCTGGTGGTCGACGAGGGCCTGCTGGCCATCTCCAACGGCGGGGAGCTCAGCCGCGAGACCACCGCCGACGGCCGGGTCGCGATCCGCTTCGCCGACACCATCCCGATGTCCACCTACCTGGTGGCGTTCGTGGTCGGCCCGCTCGAGGCCACCGATGCGGTCGCCGTCGACGGCACGGCGCTGCGGGTCGTCCACCCGCCGGGCAAGGGCCACCTCTCCCCGTTCGCCCTCGAAGTCGGCGCGTTCTGCCTGCGCTACTTCACGGACTGGTTCGCGCTGCCGTACCCGGCCGACAAGCTCGACCTGGTCGCCGTACCCGACTTCGCGTTCGGCGCGATGGAGAACCTGGGCTGCGTCACATTCCGCGAGCGGCTGGTGCTGGTCGACCCCGAGACGGCCACCCAGTCCGAGCGCCAGGCCGTCGTCGACGTGATCGCGCACGAGATCGCGCACATGTGGTTCGGCGACCTCGTGACCATGAAGTGGTGGAACGGCATCTGGCTCAACGAGGCGTTCGCCACGTTCATGGAGATGAAGGCCACCGACGCCTTCCGTCCCGACTGGCAGCGCTGGGTCGACTTCGGTCTGTCGCGGTCGGCGGCGTTCGACACCGACGCCCTGGCCTCCACCCGGCCGATCGAGTTCCCGGTGGTGTCGCCCGACGACGCCGAGGGGATGTTCGACATCCTCACCTACGAGAAGGGCGCCTCGGTGGTGCGGATGCTCGAGCAGTACCTCGGTGAGCACCGCTTCCGCGAGGGCATCCGCCGCTACATGCGCACCCACCAGCTGGGCAACACCGAGACCACCGACCTGTGGGACGCGCTCGAGGAGGAGACCGGCGAGCCTGTCCGGCGCATCGCCGACTCGTGGATCTTCCAGGGTGGCTTCCCCGAGATCCTGGTGAGCCACGCCGACGGACAGGGCCCGCTGCGGCTGTCACAGCAACGCTTCTCCTATGGCGACGGTGACGCTTCCGAGGCGTCGCCGGCTCCCCAGGAGTGGGCCGTGCCGGTGACGGTGGGTTGGTCGCGTGGCGGCGACGACCAGCGCGTCCTGCTCGACCAGGCCAGCGCCGAGGTCGACGCGCCTGGAGCTGTCGACTGGGTGAACGCCAATCGGGGCGCCAACGGCTTCTACCGGGTCCGCTACAGCCCCGAGCTGCTCGACCGGTTGGTCGAGAACCGCCACGAGCTGTCGCCGCTAGAGCGGTACGCGCTGGTCGACGACACCTGGGCAGCCGTGCTGGGCGGATCCACCGCGGCGGCGACGTTCCTCGAGCTGGCCGAAGGCTTCGCCGCCGACGAGACCGATCTCTCGGTGTGGGAGCGGCTGGTCGGGGGGCTGTCGACCCTCGAACGCCTGCTCGACGGCGAGCCGCGCTCCCGGTTCGCCGCCCGGGTCCGCGAGTTGCTGGGGCCTGCCCGCGATCGGCTGGGGGCCGAGCCGCGCCCCGAGGACGACGACCGCACCCGCACGCTGCGCGGGCTGCTGGTCGGGGCGGCGGCCGCCGTCGGCGACGACGACGAGGCGATCGCGCTGAGCCGGGCGCGGCTCGATGCCTACCTGGCCGATCCCACCAACGTCGAGGCCAGCCTGGCATCGGCGGCGCTGTCGACCAGTGCCGCGCTGGGCGACGACGCCCTGCACGGCCGGCTGGTCGAGCGCTTCCGGTCGGCCGGCAACCCCCAGGACCGCGAGCGGTTCCTGTTCTCGCTGGCCCGCTTCCACGACCCCGACTGCCTGGCCCGCACGCTCGAGCTGAGCCTGGCAGGCGAGGTGCGCACCCAGGACGCTCCGTATCTCCTCGGCCAAGCGATCGGCAACCGCGACAACGGCGAAGCCGCCTGGGCCTTCGTGGCTCGTCACTGGCCCGAGATCGTCGACCGGTTCCCCGACAACAGCATCCCGCGCCTGATCGGTGGCATCCGGGTGCTGCGCGAGCGCGCCGTCGCCCACCAGGTGGCCGCGTTCCTCGCCGAGCACCCGGTCCCCCAGGGCGAGCTGATGATCCGCCAGCATCTCGAACGCATGTGGGTCACGGTGGCGCTCGCCGAGCGCGAGGCACAGCGCCTCGCCGCGGCCGTCACACGAGCATGAGCACCAGGCCGATCTGGCCCAGGTGGTAGGCGACAGCGCCGGCCAGCGGGAGCATCGGGTGGGCCTGGACGTAGCGGTTCCAGCCACCGAGCGCGTCGGCCGCGGAGAACAGCCCGGCGCCGACGATCCCGACGGGTCGGCCGGCGGCGATCGCCACGACCACGACGACCGAGATGACGCCGATGTACGCCTGGATCGACGGTAGCAACGCAGGCTGGTGCTCCTTCACGCCGCCGACGATCTTGGGGCCGACGGCCACGACGGCGACCGCCACCACGCCGAAGCCGACCAGGATGCGGCTGCTGTCGATGCCCAAGGTCACCATGCCCGCGACGTAGGCCAGGTGGGCGGCGACGAACAGGGTCAGTGCGACGACGAACGTGGGCTCACGATCGAACGTCAACAGCAGCTCGCCGGCCACCGACAGCCCGAGCGCCATGACGATCCACGCGGTGGCATCGGCGTTCGGGGAGGCGATCTCCATCGCGGCCAGGGCCAGGAACAACAGCACCAGCGGCTTGCACAGGTAGCCGAGAGCCGTGTCGCCACGAGCCAGGGCCAGCCAGTCGCCGACGGCCACCACCAATGTGAGCCCTAGGAGCACGACAGCGGTAGCGCTCACAGCGCGAACCGTTCCCCGTCGGACGCGCTCTGAAGACTTTCGGCCCCTCTGAGCACTCTGGGCCGGGCGACCCGGCCACACCGTGTCAGACCAGCGAGAGGACCAGACCGATCTGTCCCAGGTGGTAGGTCATGATGACGGCGAGTGCGTGCCAGCCCTGCTGCCGGACGAATCGGTCCCAGCCGATGAGGGCGTCCGAGGCGTAGAACAGGGCCGCGCCCACGATCGCCCATGGACGGCCGGTGGCGATGGCTGCCACCACCATCGTGCTGATCACCGCGACGTACGCCACCACGGGTGGGCCCAACGACCGCGTCCGGGCCCCCTGGACGATCGCGACCCCGACCATCCGCAGCGGCACCGCGACGATCGCCGCTCCGACGACCAGGCCCACGCCGCTGCCGCCGACGACCCCCAGGCCCACGACGTAGGCCAGGTGGGCCACCAGGAACGCTGCCAAGCCGGCCAGGAACGCCTTGTCCAGCACGGACAGCAGGATGACGTCACCGGCCAGCGACCAGGCCAACGCGGCGACGAACCAGCCTCTCGCCGTGGCGTCCTCGGGCTCGATCGCCAGAGCGACACCGATCAGGCAGACCATGGCCAGCGGCTTGCAGACGTAGTGCGCCCAGCGCCGCTCGCGCCAGACGGCCCACCAGTCGCCGGCTGCCGCGAGGACCGTGAACGCGAGCAGCAGGTAGGCGGTGGCGGTCATCGACGACGTGCGGCTGCGAGGTCAGGTCGACCGAGCGACGGCGAGTGCCTCGTCCCACGCGGCGTTGCGCTCGATCAGCGCCCGGTACACGACGACCTGGCGGGGACGGTTCATGGCCAGAACTCCGGCGATCCGGTCATCGCGGCGGTACACCGCGGCGAAGCGCCGCTCCTCCAGCGAGCCGTCGACGACGACCATCTCGTCGGCGCCCGCGCCGAGGCCCGCGAGCTGGACGCGCCGGTCGTACTGGTCGGACCAGAACCAGGGCACGGGGTCGTAGACCGGCGGATCCTCACCGTCACCGTGGAGCAGGCGACGGGCGGCGTGCTCGCCCATGGTGATGGCGTTGTCCCAGTGCTCGACCCGGAGCGGGCCACCGAAGCGAGCGCTGGGCCAGCGGGCGACATCGCCCGCGGCGACGACTCCAGGGGCGGCCTGACAGCTCGCGTCGCACACGAGGCCGTTGTCGACCTCGAGGCCGGATCCGGCCAGCCACTCGGTGTTGGGGGCCACCCCGACCCCGACGACCACGACGTCGGCGGCCACGACGCCGCCGTCCGCGAGTCGCACGGCCTCGATCCTGGGATGGTCGCCGCCGCCGGTTGAGCCACCGACGAAGCTCTCGACGCCGACACCGAGCCGCACGTCGATGCCGTGGTCACGATGGACGTCAGCCATGAGTGCGCCGACCGCGCGGCCGACCGCGCGCTCCAACGGCACCGGCAGCGCCTCGACCAGGGTCACGTCCAGACCACGTGTCCGGCAGGTCGCGGCCACCTCGGCGCCGATGAACCCCGCGCCGATCACCACGACCCGCTGCGGCGACGCGTCGAGCTCGGCCCGAAGGGCGAGGCAGTCGTCCAGGCTACGCAGCGTGTGAACGCCCGCGAGTCGGGGCTCCACCATGCAGGGGAGCAGCCGGGGCCGTGCACCGGTGGCCACGATCAACCCGTCGAACTCCAGCCGCTCGGGCCGGCCCTCCGGGGCGCCGGCTGCTGCACTCGTGGCAGCGGCCGACCAGGGTTCCGGCGTCGTGGATGTCGCTGGCGCCGCCGATGCAGGTGGCGCCGCAGGTGCCGGTGGCGTCGTGGCGGCCTCGGTGGCAGGGCCCGGCGCCACCAGGACCGTGCGCTCGGCGACGTCGAGCCCGACCGCACGGACGCCCGACCGCCAGTCCAGGTCGAGGCCCGCCAAGCCGCCCTCGTTGGTGGTGATCAGCTGGGTTCGCTCGGGCTCCCAGGTGCCAGCCAGCACCTCCTTGGACAGCGGCGGCCGGTCGTACGGCGCGTGCGGTTCGTCGCCGACGACGGTGATCGACCCGTCGAAGCCCTGGTCACGCAACGCCTCGGCGGCGCGCAGACCCGCCAGCGAGCCGCCGACGACGACGATCGAGTGCATCCTGGTCGCTGGTTGCGCTGGTGGCCCCGGGTCTCAGGGTTCGTCGGCGATCGAGATCGCGGCCTTGGGGCAGCGGCGGACCGCCTCCTCCACCTTGGCGCGGAGCTCCTCCGGCGGATGCTCGTCGAGGATGTAGAGGAAGTCGTCGTCACGAACCTCGAAGACCTCGGGCGCAGCTTCCATGCAGCGTGCGTTGCTCTCGCACAGGTCGAAATCGACAACTACTCGGTAGCTCATCGAGCGGCCTCCCCTCGTGGCATGTACCGCCAACCTAGTGCCGTGACCACAAACCTTTGCGTCCACCACGCCGGCCAGGATCGCCGTGGACGGGCGAAGGTTCATGGCCACGGCACTAGCCGCCGGTCCGGCGGGACTCTCGTGCCCCGCGACTACCCGCAGCTCCGGCAATTGCGGTCAGCGTGTGTCCGCATTGGTGGATACCCTGCCGAGCCGATGAAGGCGGTGGACATCTCGATCCGAGACGCTCGGCGCATCGCTCTGGCGGCCCAGGGGTTTGGCGGGCCACTGCCCACCGGGCGCATCGACCGACGGCACTTCCGCCGGGTGCTCGACCAGCTCGGCACCGTGCAGCTCGACTCGGTCAACGTGCTGACCCGCACCCACGAGCTGGTGTTCTTCGCCCGGCTCGGCACCTACGACCGCGACGCTCTGACGCGCTGGCTGTGGGCCGACGGTCGGTCCAATGGCCGGCACCGGCGCGACGTGTTCGAGTACTGGGGTCACATGGCCTCGCTCAACCCGGTCGAGCGCCATCCGCTGTTCCGCTGGCGGATGGACGAAGGCCACGAGTGGGCCGGTGTGTCCCACGCGGCCGGCCGGAATCCCCAGCTGTTGGAAGCCACGCTGGCCGAGGTGTTCGAACGCGGGCCGCTGAGCGCCGGCGAGTTCGAGTCGCATGGCGCGAGCGACCGGCGGCGGTCGTCGTGGTGGGGCTGGGGCGACGGCAAGCGAGTGCTCGAGTGGCTGTTCTGGACCGGCAAGATCACCGCCACGCGGCGCACCAGCTTCGAGCGAGTCTACGTGGCGCCCGAGCAGTGGCTACCCGCCGAGATCCTCGACCTGCCCACACCGACCGAGGCCGAAGCGAAGCGCGAACTGTTGTTGGTGGCGGCGCGGTGTCTCGGCATCGGTACGGCCCGCGATCTGGCCGACTACTTCCGCATCAGGGGGCCGTTGGTTGCCGCAGCGCTGAAGGAGCTGGTCGCCGACGGTTCGTTGCTGGCGACCCGGGTCGAAGGATGGTCACAGCCGGCCTATCTGCACCCCGAGGCCCGGCAGCCGAAGCGCTCGATGGGGGCCCGGGCCTTGCTATCGCCGTTCGACTCCCTGATCTGGGAGCGTCAGCGCACCGAGCGGCTGTGGGGCCTGCACTACCGCATCGAGATCTACACCCCCGCACCGAAGCGGGTCTACGGCTATTACGTGCTGCCGTTCCTGCTCGACGAGGCGATCGTCGGCCGCGTCGACCTGAAGGCCGACCGCAAGGCCGGCGTGCTGCGGGTGCAGTCGGCCTGGGCCGAGGCCGGCAATGCCAGCCTCTCTGGCCTCGGCAGCGCGCCCGCCGGCTCCAGCGCCCTCGGTCGCCCGGCTGGTTCTGGCGGCCGCGCTGGCTCCGGTGCCCTCGGCGGCCCTGCTGGCCGGGGCGGTGGCCCCAGCGGCTCCAGCGCCCTCGGCGGCCGCGTGCCCGATGGCCACAGGGGTCTCAACGACCTCGACTACGTGGCAAGTGAGCTGGCGGCCACGCTCGAAGAGATGGCCCAGTGGCTCGGCTTGGCCAGCGGAGTCACCGTCGTCGACCGTGGTGACCTCGCCCCCACACTCGCCCGCGCCCTCACTTGAGCCCGCCCCAAGATCCAGACCCTCGCCCACCAATTGCCTAGGCAATAGCGGGCGCGGCTGGTTGGCGAGGCAATCGCGGTCGCGGCGGGCCTTGCGAGGCGATAGTGCCCGGTCTCCGACCACCAATGCCTCCAAGCCGCTCCGGCGACCACTATCGCCTCGGCACGCACCCACCCACCACACATCCCAAGCACACCGACAGCGACACCTCGCAACCGTGGGCGGCACCTCGCAGCCGCGGGCCTCACCTCACGGCTGTGACAGCCGTGGCTGCGGCGGCGTCGACGATGCCCTCGCCGTACAGCTCGTTGACCTGGGGACCGCCGACGCAGCGGGCGTTCCAGGAAGCCGGTCGGCCCTCGTCGGTGTAGTCCTCGGCTCCACCGGCTGGGCACGGATGGTCGGCCGCGGTCCGTGCCAGCAGCGCGGCCACGTCATCCGGCGCCAGCGAATACCCGGTCAGCGGTGTCCCTGCACCATGGCGCTGCACGATCAACGCAGCGACCCCGACGACGTGGGGTGCGGCCATCGACGTCCCCTGGAGGTAGGTGTAGAGGCCGCAGGTCGCGCCGGACGCGTCGCACGACCGCACGGTATTCGCGCCGACCGGAGCACCTGTGGGGCTGGCCAGCCCCTGGGCGATGGCCGCATCCTGGGGATAGGCGGACAGGACGAGGTTCCTCGGCGACCGGCCAGCGGGCGCACCACCCCGGTCCCGGCTCCATCCACCCGGTGCGACCAGCACAACACTCGGATATCCCCAGTTCGAGTAGTCGGCCTTGGCGCCTGAGGGGCCGACCGCACCGACCGAGACGACGTGCGGGCCCTCGCTGGGGAGGTTGATGCAGCTCTTGCGCAGCGTCCGCGTCCGGGGCGCGCCACCGGGGCCCGGGGTGAGCTGATCGACGCGCTCAGCAGCGACGAGGTCGGTGTGCTCGTTGCCGGACGCGGCGATCAGGGTGACGCCGCGCTGATGCGCGTACTCCAGCGCGGCGGTGACCAGTTCGCGGGTCAACCGCTGTTGGGCGAGCTCGTCATCCGTGACCGCGCCCGAGAGGTACTCGCCGCGGGATGTGCAGTTGTAGAGCCACGGGTCGGTGTAGAAGCTCATGTTCACGACGTCGAGGCCGAGGTCACCGGCAGCGGTGAGGGCGTCGACCGTCTCGTAGAGGAAGAAGTAGCCGGAGTCCTGCCCGGCCCGCAGGCTGACCAGGCGGGCGTCGGGCGCGACGCCCGCCATCCCCACGCCGTTGCGGGCCGCCGCGACGACGCCCGCGACGTGGGTGCCGTGCCCCCTGCCGTCCACGTTCGGCGGGTCGACGCAGCTCGGCACCTCGCACGGACCGTCCAGCTCGGGCCGATCGGTGGTGAAGTTGCGTGACCGCAGGGCGTCGTAGTTCGGGGCGATGTCAGGGTGGCGGGGATCGATGCCGGTGTCGATGATCCCCACGTCGACGCCAGCACCGGTGGCCTGACGGTGCGCCTGGTCGCCCGTCGCCCCGATCATCGCCATGTTCCACTGCCGGTCCGCCAGCGGCTCGGCGCCCGGCGCCGCGACCCTGGCCGCAGGGACGCCGACTGCTGCGGTCCCGAGGTCCACGGACCCGGCACCACCGGCCGCCCGTGCCCCCGGCGCCGTACCCCCCGGTGGCGCAACGGACGGCACGGATGCCAGACCCGCCACCGGGACACCAGGCCCCACCGTCACGACGGGCGACGGCGTCGGCGGGCGAGAAGTGACGGCCGAGCTGTTCGCCGATCCGCGTGACTCGTGTGGGTGGCTCGTGGCGATGAGATGCGGCATCCCGAGCTGGGAGGCCCCCACGGCGTGGTTGTATCCCGCCCCCTCGATGCCGGCGCCCCGACGAACGTCGGCGAGGAAGTCGCGGTGCACCGCGCGGACCAGTGCAACCCCGAGCGAGCGGTTGAGATCCAGGATCGTGCCCCCGGCCTCGTAGACCGTCCGCATGGCGGTAGTGATCGCCGTGCCGGACGCGTCGAACGCGACGACGTACTCACCTGGTGCAGCCGCCCCAGCGCCGCCGGTCTCAGCGGCGACGACGGCCTCCCCAGCCGCGGCCCCACCGGCGCCGCGGACACTGGCGTGCGATGCAACCGACGGGACTCCTTGAGGCACCAGCGTGAGCAGGGAGAGCGCAGCGAACCGATGGATCCGGAGCGGCAATGCGGCGGCCTTTCTGCCACGACGGAACGTTGTCTACCGCACACCCTACGCGGTCCCAGTGGCCGCGAGAGCCACGGATCGCGGTTTTGCGCGCTCCTACCCGAGGACAGCGTCAGGGGAGGGTCAGGATCTCGGCGCCGTGGTCGATGACCAGCAGCGTGTGCTCGAACTGGGCCGTGCGGCGCCGGTCGATGGTGACCGCGGTCCACCCGTCGTTCCAGAGCTGGTGCTGGTAGGCACCGACGGTGATCATCGGCTCGATCGTGAAGGTCATGCCCGGCTCCATCACCGTGGTCGCCCGGGCGTCGAAGTAGTGCGGGATCTGCAGATCGTCGTGGAACTGCTCGGAGATCCCGTGGCCCACGAACGCCCGCACCACCCCGAACCCCTCAGCCTCGGCGTGGGACTGGATGGCCCGCCCGATCACGCTGATCGGCTTCCCCGGCTGGACGGCGTCGATGCCCCGGTCGAGGCTCTCGCGGGTGACCCGGATCAGCCGATCGGACTCGGCGTCGACCGTGCCAACCGGGAACGTGGCGTTGGTGTCGCCGTGGACCCCGTCGACGTAGATCGTCACGTCGAGGTTGACGATGTCGCCGTCGATCAGCGCCCGGTCGTCGGGGATCCCGTGGCAGATGACCTCGTTGACCGACGTGCACAGCGACTTCGGGAACCCGTTGTAGTTGAGCGGGCTCGGGTAGCCGCCGTGGCGGATGCACTCGTCGTGGCACAAGGCGTCGAGCTCGTCGGTGGTGACCCCAGGAGCGATCGCGGCGCCGACGGTCTGCAGGACGTCGGCCGCCGCCTGCCCGGCCCGCCGCATCCGCCGGATGACGTTGGAGCTGCGCACCTGCGCCCCGGGCACCCGCACCGCCACGCCGGTGTCGGCGTACGGCGGCCGCCCGATCTCGGGCGGGACCGGCCGCTGCGGACTGATCCGCCCCGGCCGGATGTGCTCGGTGCTCGCCTTGTGGCATCGCTTGAACTTGCGGCCGCTACCGCACCAGCACAGATCGTTGGGTTTCAGCATCACCGCGGTCGACCCCATCGCGCACCAGGCTACCGGGCGGCCCCCGATCGTTCCGTGCACTGGAACCCCGGCGGAATCCGCCAGATCGAGTACACAGAACGGCATGGGACCGGCACCGGCAGTGGCCCTCGAGGGCATCGAGCTGCGCGTCGTCCGTCTGCCGCTGGTCGCAGCGTTCCGAGCTGGCCATGCCACTCGCACCCACCGCGACATCGTGTTGGTGCGGGCGATCGTCGCCGACGGCCCGGACGGGTGGGGCGAGTGCGTCGCCGAGGTCGAGCCCACCTACTGGCCGGAGTACACGGCGGGTGCCCTCCACGTGCTGCAGCACCACCTGGTGCCGCGGGCCCTCGTCGGAGCACCGATGCAGGAGGTCCGCGGCCACCACATGGCCAAGGCGGCCGTCGAGACGGCGCTGGTCGACGCCCGCCTCCGGGCGGAGGGCCGCTCGGTCGCCGACTTCCTGGGCGCCACCCGCACCGAAGTCCCGACCGGCATCGCGCTGGGCATGGCCGACACAGTCGACGAGCTTGTCGCCACCGCCGTCAGCTACCGCGACCAGGGCCACCGGGCGCTGAAGCTCAAGGTCGCGCCCGGCTGGGACGTCGAGCCCGCCCGCGCCGTGCGTGCCGCGGTCGGCACCGAGGTCGCGCTGCTGGTCGACGCGAACGGCACCTATCGCAGCGACTTCCCGGGCCACCTCGCCGCCCTGGACGGGCTAGCCGACCCGGCCCTTGGGCTGGTGGCCATCGAGCAGCCGTTCCCGCCCGACGACCTGGTGGGCCACGTCGCGCTGTGCCGCCAGATCGACGTCGTCGTGTGCCTCGACGAGTCGGTCGGCTCGCTTGGCGACCTCGACACCGTCCTGGCCCTGGCGTTCCGCGGCGCGGTCAACCTCAAGGTGGGGCGGGTGGGCGGCGTGCTGGAGGCTCACCGCATCCACCAAAGGGCCGTCGACGAAGGGTTGAGCCTCCGGGCAGGCGGGATGCTCGACACCGGCCTGGGCCGCGCCCTCAACCTTGCGGTCGCCGCGCTGCCGGGCTGTACCCTGCCGCCGGACCTCGGACCGTCCGACCGCTACTTCGCCCGGGACATCACGCCCCCGTTCGTCGCCCGGGATGGCACACTGACAGTGCCGGGGGGCGCCGGTCTGGGGGTCACGCCGATCCAGGAGGTGCTCGACGAGGTGACCGAGAAACAGCAGATCCTGCGGGCCGGGGAGTGAGCCCCGCGATGCCAACGATGCCATCGCCACCGACTCACCCCACCGCCTCTCCCGCACCCGAGGGGCCCGAGCCTCTGCCGGTCACGATCGACGACGTGCTCGCGGCCGAGGCCCGCCTCGCTGGGGCCGTCGCCCGCACACCGAGCGCCCGCTCGCACACGCTGTCGCGGGTCCTCGGCTGCGACCTGGTGGTCAAGTTCGAGAACCTGCAGTTCACCGCCGCCTTCAAGGAACGGGGCGCGCTCAACAAGCTGCTGGTCCTGTCCGACGACGAGCGCGCCTCGGGCGTCGTGGCCATGTCAGCCGGCAACCACGGTCAGGCCGTCGCCTACCACGCCAAGCGCCTCGGCATCGACGCGGTGATCGTGATGCCGGCCAACACGCCGTTCGTGAAGGTGCAGCGCGCCCGTGAGCTGGGTGCCCGCGTCGTCCTCGCCGGTCACGGCCTGACCGAGTGCGAGGCCGAGGTGCGCCGCATCATCGACGACGAGGGCCTGGTCTACGTGCACCCGTTCGACGACCCGGCGGTGATCGCCGGGCAGGGCACCTGCGCGCTCGAGCTGCTCAACGACCATCCCGAGCTCGACACGCTGGTGGTTCCGGTCGGCGGCGGCGGGTTGCTCGCCGGGATGGCGGTCGCCGCGCGTCACCTCCGCCCGGACATCCTGCTCGTCGGCGTGCAGACCGAGCGCTACCCCGCCATGGCCGGCTTCTTCCACGGCGACGAGCGCACGTGCGCCACCACCGCCACCCTCGCGGAGGGCATCGCGGTGCCGCGGCCAGGCGCCGTGACCGGTCCGATCCTGCGAGCGCTGGTCGACGACGTGGTGACCGTGTCCGAGGACGACATCGAGTCCGGCATCAACCTGCTGCTCGAGATCGAGAAGGTCGTGAGCGAGGGCGCCGGCGCCGCCGGGATCGCGGCGCTCGTGGCCCACGGTGACCGGTTCGCCGGCCGTCACGTGGGCACGGTGCTGTCCGGCGGGAACATCGACCCCCGGCTGCTGGCGTCGGTGATCATGCGGGGTCTCGTGCGCAACGGCCGCCTGACCCGGCTGCACATCGAGCTGCCCGACGTCCCCGGCACGCTCGGCGAGGTGACCACGCTGCTGGGTGGCGCGGGGGCGAACATCGTCGAGGTCCTCCACCAGCGGATGTTCATCGACGTGTCGGCCAAGTCGGCCCACATCGAGGTCACCATCGAGACCATGGACCACGACCACGTGGGGCGGGTCGTGTCGAGCCTGCGCTCGGCCGGATACGCGGTCCACGTCGGCAGCTTCACCAACCACGGCAACGGCCACACCGTCTGAGCCACGCCGGCTCGCTCATTCTTTGACCGCGAACGGTTGCTGACCAGCCCTTTGCGGTCAAAGAATGCCTCGGGACCGTCGCCGACCGGTCACCCTACGCCGGATCGACGCGGCGCCGGCTGGCCGTAGCGGGACACGAGTGAGGCGCCGAGGCGGGCCAGGTGGTCGCGTACCTCGTCCGGCTCCACCACATCGACGTAGTCCCCGAAGGCGGCCAGCTCGGCGGCCACCGACTCCGGGGAGTGGCCCCGGACCACGACCTCGACCCAGCCGGCGTCGGTCGTGTCGCCCACGGTGGCCCGGTTGCCGAACGAGCCCCGCAGCCACGGCAGCGCCGTCCGCGACGCGCGCACGACCGTGCGGAACGTCGCCCGGCGCTCGTCCATCTTCGCGACCACCGACTGCCAGGTCTCGGCCAGGTCGAAGCCGTCGGGCCTGACCACGGGCTGGTCGGTGAGCTCGACCGAACGGGCCCGACCGACCCGGAACGTCCGCAGCCCGGCCTCGGTGTCCGCGATCAGGTACCAGACCTGTCCCTTCGCCACGAGGCCCAGCGGGTGGACGATCCGCTCGGTGACCGCACGCATGCGGTCGGCGTAGCCCAGCCGCACCTGGACGCCCTCGAGCACCGCCCGCTGGAGGATGTCGAGGTGGACGGGACGGGGTGGAGGCGTGTGGTCCCAGCTCGAGGGGTCGAGCACGATCGCCGACGCGGCCGCCTCGGCCTCGGCCCGGAACGTCTCGGGCAGCGCGTGGATCAGCTTGCGCAGCGCGGCCTTGACGTCAGGCGTCGCCGCCGCCGATGGCCCTGCGACCATGAACAACGTGCGGGCCTCGGCAGCCGTCAAGCCGCTCAGGTCGGTGCGGGCACCACCGACCAGCGACCAACCGCCGCCCTTGCCGGCCTGCGAGTACACAGGGATCCCGGCCATCGAGAGGGCCTCGAGGTCGCGCCGGGCCGTCCGCACCGAGACCTCCAGCTCCTCGGCCACCTCGGCCGCGGTCACCCGCCCGCGAGCCTGCAACAACAGCAGCGTGGCCACCAACCGATCCGCACGCACGTCGCCCAGCCTGCCACGCAAAACCGGTCATGCAGCGACCACTTCTGCTCGGCTCGGCCGTGTGGCTGGTGCACGCCCGTCGCAGCTGACGCGCCGGGCACCTTGGGTGGTCCTCCCGGTGCCCATCCCACTCCCAGGACGGGCAGCAGAGACCGCCTGACGTGGGGCTCAGCGGTGTCGTTCCGGGCGCAGCACGAACAGACCGCGGTCGATGCTGCTGACAGCCACGATGTCCCTCTGGCGGAAGTAGGGGTAGTTGCTCCAAGTCCCACCCTCGAACGTCGGGTTGTCGTTCTCGGGGTAGATATCGAAGAAGGCGACCTCGGGCAGCGCAGGCCTCGACACCCTGCTGCTGTCGTAGACGCGCAGCCCTGACGTGTAGTTCGACGCGTAGGTGACGTCGCCTTCGGTGTAGAGGTTGTGGCCAATCGAGGTGGCGTCGTTGTCGGCCACCAGCGTCATGACCGGGTTGTCGAGGTCGCGCACGTCCCACACCCGGACCCTGGTGTTGAGACCGTGGGTCACCTCGTCGAGCTCGTCGTTGTGGAGGAAGAACCCTTGGTCGGGCGTCAGCCAGCCCTGGTGGCTGTAAGCGCTCTCGGCGTAGCCTTCCCGGGCCAGCTCGACCGGGTTGGCCTTGTCGGTCACGTCGACGATCGAGACGAAGTGGCCCTCGTCGGCGGCGTTGGAGTTGAAGCAGATCTCCTGACCGCGATGCCCTCGGTCAGGCCCGCGATAGATGACGCACTGCGTGTCGTGGATGTAGTTCTCGTCCGAGAAGCACCCGGCGAACGACGGATCGTCCGGATCGTTGATGTCGACCATGTGCAAGCCACCGCCGCAGTTGAACGAACGGTCGGCGTTGCGGATCCCGACGGCATACAGGAATCCGGTCTCCGTGTTGATGTTGATGTTGTGCGACGTGTCGAACTCGGCGTAGTGGGCGGTCTCCTCGAAGGTCACCGGCCGGTCGCGGTGCCGCACCCGGCGCAGCTCGGTCAGGTCGAAGACCTGCAGCCCGTGGCCCCGCTGCTCGGACCCGACGTACATGTGGTCGTCGAAGACCTTGATGTCCTTCCAGAAGGGCAGGTCCGGGTCCAATGAATGCGCCGGCAGGGTCCCGACGATGTCTGGCCGCCGGGAATCGCTGATGTCGACGATGACCGTGCCTTCGGTCGCGGCGACCAGTGCGTAGTCCTTGCGGGTCCGGGGATCGGTCCAACCCCAGATGTCGTTCACGAACGTGACACCCATGTCCTCGAGCGACACGTGGCTCATCAGGTCGACGCCGTCGCACGGGTAGGTTCCGCCGGCCATCCCTCTCACACACGGCTCGAATCCACTCGGCCCGCGGGCGGGCGCCCCTCGCTCGATGACCCCCTGGTAGTCGGACATCTCGTTCGGGATCGCCCCGTTGGGCTGGGCATCCCGCGCCGAGGATTGGTTGATCACGACGAGGCTTGCGCCGGTCACGATCGCGGCGATCGCGACGGCGGTCGCAACTCTTCTGTGTCGCATTCTGGGCCCCCCTATGGCCGTATCGCCCTACGTCTCCCGTTCGCAGCCCGCGATCTGAATGGTAGAACGCTTCACGACCCTTTGTTTGGCACAGCGCTGCGCCGACGCCAGCGACCGATGCCGAGCACCACCGCCAGCAGGCATCCCCCTCCGAGCAGCACCCATCCGGCCACCACCGCCGGCTCGACGTCGTCCGCGTCCGACAGGCCGGCTGGCATCGGCACCCCCGCGTAGACCACTTGTCCGCTGTCCTCGCGGAAGGGGTCGGTGTGGTCATAGGTCAGCGACCGGCCATCTGCGGTCTCGAGCACCAAGGGGAAGACCAGCGTCGCCGGCTCCTCGGCAACCCCCCGGAGGGTCACGTAGCCACAAGCGAACGACGCCACCGAGCCGCCGGTGAACCGGACGGCGTCCTCTCCCACGTCGACCTCCCAGCCCTCGGCGCTCGCGTCGGTCAGCCTGAAGCCCTCGGGCAGCTCGATCTCGACAGCGATCACCGCCGAGGTCTCTGCGCCGACGCCGACGGTGAGGGTGGCGGGCTGGCCGACCGCCACCTCCACGGGTTGGGCACACACGTGGGCTCCCGCGGCATCGGCGTCGAGCAACGGCGCCAGCACCGATGCCAGGATGAACAACGTGCGGCGCATCCCGGGCACCGTAGCCAGCACGCTCGCGCTGTTGGCCCTGACCGCGCTCGCCGCATGTGCGGGCTCGTCACGACCCGACGCGGCGACGAACTATCGCACCCGGCTGGAATCGGTGACCCCCCAGGTACAGGGCCTCGACGTCGAGATCGTCGACAACAGCTACCACATCGAGGTCACGAACCGTACCGACGACGAGATCGTCGTGTTCGGTTACCAGGACGAGCCCTACCTCAGGATCGGGCCGGACGGAGTCGCCGAGAACGTCCGCTCCCCAGCCACCTACATCAACCGGGACCGGCAAGGGACGACCGCCGTACCCGGTAGCGCGGACCCCGACGCCGAACCCGAGTGGGCGACCATCAGCGACGGCAACGTCGCCCGCTGGCACGACCACCGCACCCACTGGATGGGAACAGTCGACCCGCCCCAGGTGCAGGCGGCTCGTGATGAACGCCACGTCGTGATTCCGGACTGGGTGGTGCCCGTACGCGCCGGCACGACATCGGTCGAGGTCCGCGGTGACCTGATCTGGGTGCCAGGGTCCAGCACGCTGCCCTGGTGGTGCCTCGGGGTCGTCGCGCTGGCCGGAACCCTGGGCTTGGCACGGTCGTCGGCCTGGCGGAGGGGTCTCGCCGCCGCGGTGGCAGCCGTCGTCGTGGTCGACGCCGCCCACGCCTGGGGAGTGGCCTCGGCCGTGAGCGGCGGTGGCTTGGAAGACCATCTTGCCCAACCGGGAGCCGGCCGACTCGTCTCGCTGGCCGGCTGGGTCGTGGGCGTCGTCGCCATCGCGCTGTTGACACGCAGCCGCCGCTCGGGGCTCCACGCCGCTGCTCTCACCGGTCTCTGCCTCGCGGTCGGCGGCGGGCTCGCGAACCTCGACAGCCTCTCCCGGCCCGACCTCCTGTTCGCCGGGCCGGACGGCTTGGCGCGTGTGGCGACCGCTGCCAGCCTCGGCATCGGCCTCGGGCTGCTGGGCGGCGCCACATGGCGCCTTCTCATAGGCCCCCGACAGGTCGTCGAAGACGAAGCCGTCCCCGGCTGAAAGGCGCCCGACCTCGGGCCGCGTCAGCGGTCAGCGATGCTCGGGGTTGGGGAAGTCGAAGCGGCAGCCTGCGTCCCATTCGGAGCGTTGGTTGCCATGGGCGGGGATGCCGCCGGCGTCCTTGAGGATGCGAGCGAGGTGGAGGAGGTTCCAGGTCATGAACGTCGTGTTGCGGTTGGTGAAGTCGTTCTCCGGGCCACCCGAGCCGGGGTCGAGATAGGAGGGGCCAGGGCCGGCCTCGCCGATCCACCCGGCGTCCGCCTGGGGCGGGATCGTGTAGCCCAGGTGTTGGAGCGAGTAGACGACGTTCATCGCGCAGTGCTTGATGCCGTCCTCGTTGCCGGTGACCAGGCAGCCGCCGACCCGGCCGTAGTACGCGTACTGGCCGGCGGCGTTGAGCAGGTGCGAGTTCCCGTAGAGCCGCTCGACCACCCGGGTGCAGACCGAGGACTTCTCACCGAGCCAGATCGGCGTGCAGAGCACCAGGATGTCGGCGGCCATCACCTGCTCGAAGATGGCCGGCCAGTCGTCGCGGGGCCAGCCGTGCTCGGTCATGTCCGGCCACACGCCCGCGGCGATGTCGTGGTCGACGGCCCGGATGGCGTCGACGGTGACACTGTTGCTCCTCATGATCGCCATCGAGATGTCGGCGAGACCTTCGGTGTTCGACGTCTCCGGCGACCGTTTGAGCGTGCAGTTGACGAAGAGCGCCCGCAGGTCCGAGTAGTCGGCAGGCGCGCTGCGGTCCAGCGTCTGCTGCATCTCGTTGAGGGTCATCGGTCTTCCTGCTGGTCGTTGTCGGTGGCCGGCGCGACGTCGAAGCTGAACATCATCCCGCTCTCGTGGTGCTCGGCGATGTGACAGTGGGCCATCCACCGGCCGACGTTGCTGACGTCGAGCAGGATGTCCACGGTCTCTCCCGTCCGCACCAGCACGGTGTCCTTCCAGACCAGGTTGAGCTCGGTAACGCCGTCGCGGCTGAGGACGAGGAAGCGGCCTGCACCATGGACGTGGAACGGGTGGTGCATCGGATGATCCCCGGCGAGCTCGTTCTGCAGTCGGATCTTGACCTGGTCGCCGACGCGGAACTGCCAGTCGATGGCCGCGTTCTCGGCGCCGGTCTCGCGATCGATCACCTTCCAGCGCATGTTCGACGGCGTCGTCATCCGATTGATGTCGACCATGTCGTCTTCCCACTCGATACCGCCGGCCGGCGCGTGGTCGTGGGCCTCGTCGCCATGGCTGTCGCCTTCGTGCCCATGGCCGGCGGCGTCCGCCACGAGCTGCGCGGGCAGCAGCTTCATCCCACAGGCCGGGCAATGGCCCGGTGTCTCGCTGAGCACCTCGGGGTGCATCGGACAGGTGTAGGTGACCGGCGCGTCACCCTCGGGCGCACCCATGTCCATCTCCGCGAGGAAGGCCAGGACCTTGTCCGGCTCGGCGTCCACGTAAGGCGCTATCCGCTGCCGTTCCGAGACCATGTCGGCATTCGTCCGTAGCGAGTCGAAGGGCTCGCCCGGCGACGATCCAACCCGGTCGGCGCTCACCTGGATCGACGCGAGCCGGTAGACCCGGTCCGGCGTGTGGTGCTCGAGAGCCTGCCGACCGTCCCGGTCGAACAGGACGTCCACCACGACACGCTCGGAGGGGGCGAGCACCAGGTGGTCCACGAGCTCCTCGTGCTCGACGCGGCCGCTGTCGCCGCCGACGAGCTTCATGCGCGCGCCCGGCAGCACCACCTTGAACACCCGGGTGTTCGCCGTGTTGGTCAGGTAGAAGCGGACCACCTCGCCACGCCGTGCTCGCAGGGACAGATCGGTCTCGCCGCCCACCAACAGGACGTCGCCGAAGCGTCCCATGGCCGAGTGCGTCGTCTCGGCGCGGCTGAACGGCGCCACCTTGCCGTCCTCGAGCAGGATGTCATCGAGGGTCACCACGACCTCGCGGTGCACCGGCGGCCAGTACCGGGGATCGACCGGCTCGACGAGCACGTTGCCGTAGAGGCCCATCTCCTGGCCGTAGTCCTCGCGGATGTGCGGGTGGTACCAGTAGACGCCCGGATCAGGGAATCGGACGCGTGCCGAGAAGGTGTCGCCGACCGCCAGCGGCCGCTGCGTCTCGTGAGTTCCGTCGTAGCGGTTCTCGAGCCGGAGGCCGTGCCAGTGGACCGTGGCCTCCATGTCACCCTGGTTCTCGATGTTGACGACGATCTCCGAGCCTTCCCGCACCTTGAGCGTCGGCCCGGGGATCGACCCGTTGTAGGCGAGCATCCGCACGCTGGCGTCGCCCAGGCGCTTGGCCACAGGCGCGATGCGCAGGTCGAATGCCTCACCGTCGGCGAGTGCGACGAGCTCAGGCGCATGAGCCGCCGGAAGGCCCGCGGCCGATGTTGGGAACTGGTCCGAGGCGTGCGTCACGTCGATCTCCTGCCCGCCTGCTGCTTGCGCCATGCCATGCCAGCCAGCGCCTCGAGCACGACGCGGTGGGCGTTGTTGACGGTGTTGTCCGCCACGTCGTAGGGCGGCGACACCTCGACCACGTCGAGCGCGACGAGGTTCGCCTCCGTCGCCAGGCGGCGCACGGTGCGCAACAGGTCGACTGGTGCCATGCCGCCCGGTTCGGGCGTGCCGGTGCCGGGCGCGAAGGCAGGGTCGAGGACGTCGATGTCGACCGAGACGTACAGGTGCTCGGCACCGTCGAGCGCCTCGGCCACCGCGTCGTCGATGACGGCCGGCATGCCGCGCTCCCAGATCTCCTGCATGAGGTGCCAACGCATGCCCTGGGACTGCATCCATTCGAAGACGTCCTCCGGCGGCCAGTAGCCACGCAGGCCGACCTGCACGAAGTTGCGGCCGAGCACCGCGCCGGATTCGATCAGCCGGCGCATCGGGGTGCCGTGGCTGGCCAGGTTCCCGTCGATGATGTCGGCGGTGTCCGCGTGGGCGTCGAAGTGGACGATGCCGACGTTGCCCCACCCCCGCGCCTCGGCGACCGCGGTCGCCGCCGGCCAGGTGATCGAGTGGTCGCCGCCCAGGATCACCGGGACGATGCCCCGACTGGCCACCTCGCCGACCCGGGCCTTGATGTTGGCGTGCCCGACCTCGGTCTGCCCGTGTGGGCAGTGGGCGTCACCGAAGTCGACGACCTCGAGCCAGTCGAAGATCTCGATTCCCAGGTCGAGGTGGTAGGTGCCTGGCATGTAGGCGCTCGCACGCAGGGCCCGTGGACCGAACCGCGCCCCGGGGCGGTTCGTGGTCGAGTTGTCGAACGGTGCACCGACGACGGCCACGTCCGGCCGCCACGAGTCGAGCTGCTCGGGCTCGGTCAGGAACGGCCGCTGAGCGAAGGTGGCGAGGCCGGCGTATCCGAAATCGAGCTGCTCCTGCAGCCCGGGCGGCAGACCCCGCTCCGGGCCGGACCGCGGTTCGCTCACGCCTCTCCTCCGATGCGCATGCCGACCAGACGATGCCACAGGTCAGGACTCGTCGCGGGTACTGCCGGCGCGAGAGTGCGTCGATATGTCCTTCTCGCCCGCCGAGATCGAGTACCTCGCCTCGCAGCCGCTCGCCCGGCTCGCCACCAGGAAGCTCCGCAACATCCTCCACGGCAACCGGGAGGTGGCGCTCGTGGTGGACGACCTCGTCTCGTTCGACCCGTTCGTCGCACTTGAACGCGGTTCACCTCGTCGCGATCGTGCTGTGATCAGGCGGTGATTCCATCGACCCCCGTACACATCGGCGCTTCTCGGGGCTGAGCTACAGATGCCTGATGCCCTGAACAGCTGGTCTCGCGGCCATGCTGCACGGGGCTTGAGAAGCGGCGCAGCCAGGTGACGGCGTCGATGAGCTCGGTGCGTTGCATGGCGCGGGCCACCGTGCACCGCGAACAAGGACAGCGAACCCTGGGGCACGAAGTGCCGCTCGGCGACGAGCGCGAACGCTGATGAGCATGCCAGACGGGACCGGACAGCGCGACGCTCTTGGGATGCTCGTGATCGACGCCGCCAACGTGATCGGGTCTCGGCCAACCGGCTGGTGGCGTGATCGAGCGGGCGCTGCACGACGCTTCACTGAACGGGTGCGGGCAACCGTGATCTCGGGACGGCTCGACCCGCCGGTGACACTGGTACTCGAGGGCAGAGCCCGGGCGGGTGCCGACGAGGGCGACGTGGACGGCGTTGAGGTTGTGCATGCGCCGGGTGAGGGCGACGACACGATCGTCGCCGTCACCGAGGCGCACCGTGGTGCGGTCGTGGTCACCGCGGACCGCAGACTCGCCGATCGGGTACGAGCGTCTCACGCTGAGGTGATGGGCCCAAGCTGGCTGCTGGACCAGCTCGTGGACTGATTCGTCGCGAGGAGGCCGGCAGGATCCTGCGGGGCTAGGTGACGCGGGTGTCGTACTGCTCGCGGTTGGCGAGCACTTCGTCCATGTGGTCCTCGGCCCACGCCTTGATGCTGTACATGACGTCGTGGAGCGAGAAGCCGAGGTCGGTCAGCTCGTAGGTGACTGTGACAGGCACGGTCGGCGTGACGGTGCGGGTGAGCAGGCCGTCGCGTTCGAGGGAGCGCAGCGTCTGGGTGAGCATCTTCTGGCTGACCCCGGCCAGCCGGCGGGATAGCTCGGAGTAGCGCATCGATCGGGGCTCGCCGACGCGGTCCTGCCCGGGGTGTGGGCCGTCGCTACCGAGCGCGGCCAGGACCAGCGTCACCCACTTGTCGGAGATCCGGTCGAGGAGCTGGCGGCTGGGACAGTTGGCCAGGAACGCGTCGTAGTCCATCTTCGCCTGCGCCCGGTTCTGGGCCGCCGTCGTCGTCGGCATCGACCGCTTCCTTCCCTAAGCGTGGGATACGCACTTCAAGGTGCCTACTTCCCATTGGAGAGTTACTCGTTCATTGTGATGGAGCAGAACTCATATGTCCACAGGAGGCGTACATGTCCAGCACCTTTCGCACCGCGGTCGTGCGCACCCCGGGGGGTCCCGACTCCATCGAGATCATCGAGGTAGCCGTCGTCGAGCCCGGGCCGGGCCAGGTCCGCGTCGAGATCGCCGGGGCCGCGGTCAACCCTGTCGACCTGGCGCTCGCCGCCGGGGTGTTCCACCGGCTCGGTCTGATCCATCAGTCCGACCACACCGGCATGGGCTGGGACTTCGCCGGCACCGTCACCGCGGCCGGCCCCGAGGTCGACCTCCCGGTCGGCAGCCGCGTCGCGGGGCTGGTCGACGGGTTCGACCGCGACTTCGGCACCTACGCCGAACAGCTCGTCGTCCTGGCCAGCGACACCGCCCTCGTGCCCGACGGTCTCGACCTGGCCACGGCAGCCACCGTCCCGCTCAACGGCCTGGCCGCAGCCCAGCTGGTCGACCTGCTCGGCGACGGCGCAGGCCGAAGCCTGCTCGTGACCGGGGCCGCAGGCGCCGTCGGGGGCTACGTCATCCCGCTCGCCCAGGACCGCGGCTGGCAGGTCACCGGACTGGCCCGAGCCAAAGACGAGAAGTTCGTGCGCAGCCTCGGCGCCGACTTCACCACACAGGCCGCGCCCGGCTGGGACGCACTAGCCGACGGAGCCGCGCTCCAAGAGCAAGGCGTCGCACTGGTCCGCGACGGTGGCCTCTTCGTCGGCGTGCAACCGGGCGCGGCGCCCGCAGAAGAGCGCGGCGTCACCATCCACGTGGTAGTGACCCAGCCCGACGGTGCCCGGCTCGCACAACTCCTCGACACCACCGCCAACGGCCACCTGACTGCCCGGGTGCACGCCGTCGTACCGCTCGACCAGGTCGCCGCCGCCCACCGCGCGGTCGCCGAAGGCGGCGTGCGCGGAAGATACGTCCTTCAGCCTTAGGCCCGCGACGCCGGCGAACCGCCACTCGTTGCCGAACACGGGACGGCTCGTGGTCCAGCACGCTCGGATCGACGTACCACGACGCGGGCAGGGTGAGCTGGGCTACCCCTCGCACGGTAGGCCAGGCGGCCACGCCGGACCACTGGTCCGCCACCCTGGACGTGGCCGCCTGGACATCGCCTAGCAGCTCGCCCGTGGTGCGCCCCAGCGACAGGACACCACGACTGCCCAGACCACGGCCCAGAGCACGCCGACGCCGATCAGGCCGAAGTCCCAGAACACGACCAGCGAGGCCACGATCATGAGCAGCAGGGCCGGGCGACGGATCGCCAGAGCCAGCAGCAACAAGGCGGCGACCAGCCACCCGGTGCCGTTGCTCACGCCAATCACCTCCATCAGGGGTTGGTGAGCGTGGGGGCGGCCGGGTTTGACGCCAGCGCCGCTCCTCTCACGCCGCTGTCGGGTAGGTCGAGGGCGCCCTCCAGCCGGGCGATCCCGGTCATGACGGCGTGGGCCAGCGCTTCGTGTTGCCGCACGAGCACACGGACCTCGGCCTCGACCCGCGAGGTCGAGACCTCCATCTCGCGCAGCCGCCGGGACTGCTCGTCGCCGTCGTAGGCCTGGTCGGTCCTGAGCTCGACGACCTGCTCGCGGAGCTCGCCCACCTGGGCGGAGCAGGGCGGGCGGCGGGTCAGCTCCAGCTGGCGCAACCGCCGAGCGAGCACCCACCCGCCGACCAGGACGACCTGCCACAGCAGCACCACGAGGCCGGTGGTCATGGCGACCACCCGCCCGGCTCGATCGGCCTGTGACGGCCGAGGTGTTGCATGGTCAGCGGACATCGGGCGTTCACGTCGTCGTCTCCTTCGCGAGAGGGGCGGTCGTCCGGTGTGGTGCACAGCCCTCGGTGATGCTCCGGTCGGTAGCGCCGGGGGCTTTCTACGGTCCGGGCATCGTCGGCCCGGACGGTTCCGCAGCTCGTGATGCGGTCGCTCGATCGCGGTGCCGCCTCGTCGTACGTGGTGGTCCGCTCGTCCGCTCGTGGCTTCTGGGAGGATCTCGAACTTCCTAAGAAGTTGTGATTCCACCTCACCATGTCAGCCACCTCGCATCATCACTGCACACTGTGCAACATGTGCGCAACAGTTGTCAATGGAGTTGTTGAGCTTTCACATCCTGTGCTCAAACCGGTGTTCGTGGCACACAGGACAACCTGTTAGACGACAATCTGATTGCATGCTCGACCTGTGTGCACATGTGCGGTAGTGTGCGTGGCGGTGCAACCTGTCGTGGACGCCGAGCCCAGCCACCCGGAGGCTCGACGAGAAGGAGCCCCAGACCACGTATCCGCCGTTGGTGACTCTGCCAAAGAGACCACCAAGCGGCTCATCTGCGACGAGCTGCGCAAGGCCCGCAAGGCCAAGGGCTGGAGCCAGGCGCAGCTCGGCGAGGCCATCAACGCCAGCCGCTTCATGGTCAACCGGCTCGAGTCGGGGACGAACGACCTGCGAGCCGACGTCGCCGAACGCATCGAGCTGGCCCTCGGCGTCAGCGGCCTCGTCGCTCTCGTGGCCAAGCGCGAGCAGCTCGGCGAGAGCGACGACTGGCGGGACGACCGCGACAGCGTCCTGCGACGGCTGCTCCGCACCCCCCGGCTGCAGCGCGTCCGGATCGTGCTCGTCGACGACCTCGACGTCCATGCCCTGATGGCGCACAACCCGGCGGTGGTCGACGCCAGCATCGAGGTGATCGTCCCCACGGCGGTGCGCGAGCGCCAGCTGTTCGGCGACCAGCCCCTCTACGGCCACATCGAGAACCAGATCCGGCGGCTCAGCGAGCACGTCGACGGCTTCAGCACCAAGCGCGGCCTGGGTGCGATCCAGCTTTTCGAGTCGCCCGCGGTGCTCTCGCCTGCGGTGCTCATCGACTCGCCGGCCGGCACCGAGTGCGCCTACTGGCCGGTCGCGCCGTCGGGATCGGTGATCGAGGGCACGGACCTCCTGGCCGTCTCGTCGCTCGACTCACGGGTGACGGCGAAGATCGATGCGCACATCGATGCCGTCAAGCGACAGGCGTCGAGGATCCAGAAGAACGAGGCGGTCGCCATTGTCGACCCTCAGCCCCAGCAGCCAGGCGAGGACCGACCGATCATCTTCACCCGCTTCGAGACCGGCAGCGACCCCGAGGAGCTGGGTCCTGATGAGGCGTTCGCGGTCGCCCTCGTCCTCATCCACACGGTCTGCCCCCGCCGCGACCTGGGCATCAAGCGCCGGGTGCTCGTCTGTCAGCGGCGGGACTACGGCGGCCGGTGGTCGCTCCCGGGGCACAGCGTCGGCGAGGTCGATGTCCGACGCACCCGCCGGAGCGCGGAACGCCTCGACTTCACCGATCTCAGCCGATCGTCCAGCGACAAGCTGGCGAGCACCCTCGAACATGCCGACTACTTCGCGCAGACCGAGGGCGCGATCCCCCTCGACGTGTTCAAGGAGGCCGCCAGCCGCGGGCTGTGGGCCGACTTCGGGGTGGAGGTCGACATCAACCGGCTCCAGAACGTCGTGCTGCCCCCCGAGCTGCAGCGGATCTCCAAGGACCAGGACGACGACACGCCGGTCGTCCGCCGGATCGTCCCCCGGCTGTTCACGTTGGACCTGACCAAGGTGACGGGCGCACCGACCACCCACGAGCTGAGTGAGATCAAGCGGCGCGCGCATCGTGCCAACGTCGACGAGTGGGGCTACGAGGATCTCGCCGAGCGCGACGACCTCAACGACTTCCTCGTCAGTGCCAAGAACAGCGGCCTGCTCCTCGACCTGTGCCGCGACCTGGGAGTTGCTCCCCGGTAGGCATACGAGGGACCCGTATCGGTGAGAGACGAGGCGCGGCTTCCGCCGTGCCTCGTGCGTGTGCAGAGAGGGACACGTTGAGTCAAACAGCTATGGAAGCTCCGCTCACGCGGGTCGAGGACACGGTCGACGGCGGGGCCGGCCACGAGGGCGGCGATCTGGTCCGGCTGGGGGTCGAGAGGTCGATCCACACCCATCCGCCCGTGCTCGCCCTCTCGCTGCTGCGTCACTTCGGTGGGCAGGATCAGGTGCTGGTGGGCGTGCGCACCGAGCACAACGGCACCCACCAGAACGTCATGAGCGTTCCGACCATCCGTGTCCTCCCCGAGGTCGCCATCGGGTGGGTCGCTCCGCTGGCCGACGGGGTCCTGTCGACGGAGACGCTCGAGCGCGGGTCGGCGTTGGAGCGCACCGTCCGCCACGTCGTCCGCGAGCTCCTGGCGCTGAAGTTGGGCAAGGCCGATGCGTTGGAGCGGGGCGAGGTCGAGCTCACAGTCGAGGCGATGATGGCGATCCAGGGCACGAGCCTGCTCGGGAGCCGCGGCGGCAAGGACGTGACCGAAGACCTCACGATGTTCAACGCCCAGGTGCGCTGGACCGCCGGCAACGACCTCGGCGACGGCTGCACGACCTCGTACGACCCCCTGCTGTGGGTCTCCGAGGAGGCCTTCAGCCGGATGGTGCTCACCCGCGACGTGGGGACGCTGGACGCCGGGCTGGACGAGATCGAGGTCTGCGTCCGCGGCCTGTGCATCGACTCGACCCTGCGGATGCTGTCGAGATCCGCGTGATGACCGCCGCTCCTGCCGCCGTGGTCCGGGCCGACGTGCGCGGCGCCGCGAGGCGTTGGCTGCGCCACGGCCTGGTGCGGCAGGTGCCTGCCGCTCCGCTGGCCGGCCTGGACGCCGCGGCGAGGCGGGGGTTCCTTGCATCGGTCGTCGACGAGGCCCTCGTGTGGGTCACGTCGCCGACGCCGTCCGGTTCGGTCACCGGGGACGTCGTGGTCGTGCCCAAGGCGCCGCACGTCACGACGTCCCGCGGCCTCGCTGCGATGATCGCCCGCATGCTGGCGTTCGGCGTCGAGGTCCGGGGGGTGCACGTGGCCGATCGGCCGGCAGTCGACGTCGCGGCCGCGCTGTACCCGGCCACGGCGCGCTACTACGCCGAACGCCCGCCCGAGACCTCCGCCCTCTGGAAGGCCCTGCTCGATCGCTTCGCGGTCGACGCCTTCGAGGCCGTCTTCGGCGAGCCCTTCGACCGCAAGATGGTCGTACCAGCCCGCGAGGTGATCGAGGAGGGCGGGCTCGACGAGGCGACGCTCGCCGCCATCTGGCAGGAAGGACGGCTGCCGCTGAAGTGCACCGACCTGACGGCACGCTACGGAGGGCAGGCGACCTGCCGTGCGCTCGTGGAGGCGCCGGGTCGGCCGTGGTTGAAGCAGACCCTCGGGCACACCGCGCTCCACCACAAGGTCACCCGGGCATCGCTCGGCCGTCCGCCCGAGCACATCTGGTTCCACTGCGCGCTGCCCCTCGGGATCCAACGCATCGGTTCGGGGCTGGTGGCCTTCGCGCTCAAGCACGAGCGCATCACCAACGGGCGACCACGTGTGATCCTGAACGGCCATTTCCTGGGGCTGGCCGGCCTGTTCGCTGATCAGACCCGGGTCGTCGACGTCGCCCTCTCCCCCACCGCCCGGCTGGCCGACCTCCGGCGCTGGGTCATCGGGTCGCACATCCGGCCGCAGCTCTGCCAGCCGGGCTCGATCAGGTACGACGCGCAGCGGGACCGCTTCCCGGTCGACCGCCCAGGTGGCGTCAACCCTCAGGCCAACGTGGTCCATTGCAGCGACGGGTTGCTCGCCGCGGCACGCGAGCGAGCGGCTCTGGTGGGCACATCGCCGGCGGGTGTCCTGGTCGACCGGCTGCGCGCTCGGGGCCTGATCGACGACGAGCTGACGCACATCGTGCTGGCCGATCCGCTTGTCGGGCCACCCGATGCGCTGCGGCACCTGACCGATCTCACTCAAGGCCAGGGACTCGAGGAGTGCGTCGCGACCGTGCTCCACCATCTGCCGCCGGTCTTCGGCGAGCGGAACGGGCACGCGACTGGGGTGCGGGTGGCGACGTTCGCCGATCGGGTGGCCGGCTTCGTCGGCGCCGGTGGCGACGTCGGTCGCTACCCGGACGTGGTGGAGCGCCGCCGGCCGCCGAGCTCGGCGGTGCCGTGGGTTGCTGACCTCGGTGCCGAGCCTGGCACCGGCGTCGGTCCTGGTGTCGAGGCCCGCGGCCGGGAGATGCTGGCCGCCGGTGGCGTCGGTCTGGTGGTGCCGGCCGGCGGGACCGGCGGGCGCTTCGGCGGCCGCGGGCTGTCCGAAGACGACCCCCGTCGGCACAAGCCGCTGGCGCCGGTGTTCCGGGTCGCCGGCGTGGCCCGGTGCGCGCTCGACGTGCGTCTCGCGAACGCCCTCTACTGGCGGGGCGAGGCAGGCGGCGACCTCCCAGTGGCGGTCATGGGTGCGGCGACGAACGCGGCTGCGATCGGCCGGTGGTGTGAGGCGTGGCACGCACGTGGGGTCGACGGTCTCGACTGCTTCCGCCAGCACGGCGTCTACCGCTTCACCGCGGCCGGCGTCGGCGACCTGGTCGCTAGGGGTGGCAGTGACGGACGGAGCGGACGGAGCGGACGGCCGGTGCGCTGGATCGACCACGTGCTGCGCGGGCAGGACGGGGCTCCCAGCCTCAAGCCCTTCGGGGCGCTCGGGTGCCTGACCGCCTTCGCACTTGATGGCCTGTATGAGGGCTGGCGTAAGGCCGGTGTCGAGGTGCTGGTGGTCAGCAGCGCGGACGACGCAGCCTTCCGCCTGGATCCGCGCGTCCTCGGCTACATGGTCGGCCACAGCCTGGACGCCGTCGTCGTCGGTGTCCCGCAGGGCCTCCGGGCGTCCGTCACCGGTGACGACGGCGACGGATGCACGACCGAGATCCGCGGCGATGCGTCCGGCTGGTGCGTGGACGCCGTCGGCAGGCCGTGCACCCTGGAGGGTCGAGGTGACGGGACGGCGTGGGTCCGTCGCGACGGCTTGCTCCTCGGAGCAGCGGCGCCGACCATCGACGTCGGCGGCGTCATCAGCGAGGCCGAGCGCGCTGGTGTGGGCCGGTGGGGGCTCGCCGTCGTCGAGGGCCTGGATCCGACCGAGGCGCTCGAGATCGGCTCGCTGTTCTCCGCGAACCAGTTGTACCTCCGGTGCCGTGCTCTCGACCCGTTCCTGGCCCGCGGTCCCGACGGTGTCGCCGACCTCGTCGACGCCCTGCCCACCTTCGCCGAGCACAAGACGGTCGACGGTGTGGAGGCTGTGCAGCTCGTCCAGCCTGTCGCCGGCATACTGCGTGTCCTCGACCGTGTCGGTGCGGTGGGCATGCACCGCTCGCCAGTCGAGGGCCAGCGCGGCGGCTACGGCGCCATCAAGGAGCGCGCCGACATCCCCTTCACCCAGCACATGCTCGACGTCCTCGCCACCCGCGGCGACGACCTGCTCCTCCCTGACGCGAGGCTGCGCTGATCCTCGCTGTCATGGGAGGTCCGGCCCGGCTCAAGCAGCTCGAACGCCTCGGCATCGTCGAGGTGATACCCAAGGCGCAGGGGCGCGGTCACCGTTACCTGCTCACGACGTCGGGCGATGATCTGTTCAAGGTCTGCGAGACCCTCGGTGAGTGGGGAGCTCGTTGGCTCGAGATCGCCCTCCCGACCTGGAACGGCCGCAGCATGTTCGCTCACATCAAGCCCGACGCCGACGCCCGCGCCGTCGCTGCGAACTGATGACGACCCTCCTGGTCACCCGTTCCAGATCACGCTCCTCGTAACCCTTGCCGGGACGTTGGGGGGTTGGTGGGTGTGACGCCTCCGACGTCGGGGGTTACCAGCCCGGATTCGTAGGCGGCGATCACCGCCTGGGTGCGGTCGCGCAGGCCGAGCTTGCGCAGCATCCGGCTGACGTGGGTCTTGACCGTCTCTTCGCCGAGGAACATGCGCCCGGCGATCTCCGGGTTTGACAGGCCCTCGGCGACGAGGCGGAGCACCTCGACCTGCCGCGGCGTCAGGGGCTCGGTGAGGGCGCTCGCCCGGGACGGCTCGGGCGATGGCCGGGGTCGCTGGCGGGCGAACTCGGCGACGAGCCGGCGGGTCACGGTCGGCGCCAGGAGGGCGTCACCGGCGGCGACGACCCGCACGGCGTCGAAGAGCCGCTCGGCGGTCACGTCCTTGAGCAGGAAGCCGCTCGCCCCGGCGCTGAGCGCGTCGTAGACGTGCTCGTCGAGGTCGAATGTGGTGAGGATGACGACGCGGGGGACCGGGATGGGGGCGTCGCTGGGCGCGGCGGTCAGCCGCGCCGTCGCCTCGATGCCGTCCATTGTCGGCATGCGCACGTCCATGAGCACGACGTCGGGGTGCCGGTCGTGGCAGACCTGCAGGGCCTCGGTGCCGTCGGACGCGGTTCCGACCACGGTGAAGTCGGCTTGGGTGTCGAGCAGTGCGGCGAACCCGGCCCGCACGACCTCCTGGTCGTCGACGACGACGATGCGCACCGGCAGGTCGGGGTTCATCCGGTGATGCCCTCCGTGGCGCGTCCGGTTGCGGGCAGGGTGGCCTCCACCAGGAATCCGCCGACCGGCGGGGAGCCGACCCGCAGGTCGCCGCCGACAGCGGCGGCGCGCTCACGCATCCCCCGCAGGCCGTGGCGGCCGGTGGGCGAGCCGTTGGCCGTGATCGCACCCGACGGTCCCGGGCCGTTGTCCCTGACGCGGACGAGCAGGGCCGCCGGGGTGTAGTCGAGCTCCACGTCGACCGGGGCTCCCGGCGCGTGCCGGCGGGCGTTGGTGAGGGCCTCCTGGACGATCCGGTACGCGGTGAGCTCGATGCCCGGGTCGAGCGGGGCGACGCAACCCTGGACGACCAGGCGTGTGGTGGCGTTGGCCCATGCTCGGGCGTCGTCGACCAGCTCGACGAGCTGGGACAGGCCGGGTTGCGGCTGGCGTGTCGGGCCGGTGTCCGCATCCTCCCGCAGGACGCCGAGGAGCCGGCGCATCTCGGTCAGCGCCGTCCGCGCCGTGTCGCCGATGGCCCGCAGCTGGCGCGCCCCGTCGGCAGGCATGCCCGGCGTAGCCAGCCGGGCGGTCTCGGCCTGCACCGCGATCATCGAGATGTGATGCGCCACGACGTCGTGGAGCTCGCGGGCGATGCGGGCCCGTTCGCCGCGAGCCTCGTACTCCAGGAACGCGGCGGTCATGCTCTGGTGGGAGGCGTCGCGGGCCCGGGCCCGGCCCCGTAGCTGGCGAGCCCGGCCGACGCCGACCGCAGCCATGGTCACCGCAGCCATGGCCACGGCCCGTCCGTTGGTCGTGCCCGGATCGGCCATGGCGAACGCAGCGTGCGCGACGAAGGGGACGACCATGAGCGCCGCGACGGGCCAACGGTGTCGCGCGCCCAGCCAGAAGATGCTCACGGCGAGCGCCACCGACCCGGCCACCGTCGGGCGCTCGTCGGTGAGCACCGCAAGGATCGCCGCCGACGCGATCGCGGCTGTCGCCGCCACCACATGGAGCCGGACCGCGGCGATGGGCAGCGTCGCTCCCAGGCCGAGCAGGATGGCCGTGGACAGGGCGGTGCCCGAGCGGTCGCTGTCGAGATCGGACACCAGGACGATCTCGATCGTGGCCAGCAGGGCGAGGACGAGGCCGGCCACCAGCAACCCCTCCTGCGTCGCCACCAGCCGCCGGCCGGCCGTGCTGGCGCGGCCGCCGAGACCGGTGCGAACGCGCGAGGTCTGCACCAGTGCATTCTCGCAGCGGTGGGTCGGCCCGGGCATCCCCCGCGAGAGTGACGCGACGCCGGCCGGATCACCCGTCGGCGAGGGCCGGAACGACTCCGAGGCGTGACGACAGCGACCGTGGGCCCTTCTTAGCGTTGGCCCCATGGACGCCAGCATCGAAGTGCGAGAGCTGAGCAAGCGGTACGGCCGGACGACCGCCGTGGAAGATCTGTCGTTCACCGTGCAACCGGGCCAGGTGACGGGGTTCGTCGGTCCCAACGGGGCGGGCAAATCCACGACACTGCGCATCATCCTGGGCCTGGACGCCCCCGACAGGGGGACGGCGCTCGTCGGTGGCCAGCGGTACCAGACCCTGCGGACACCCCTCCGCCACGTCGGCGCGCTGCTGGGACGCCGCCGCGGTCCACCCGGGTCGCCGGGCCCGGGACCACCTGCTGTGGATGGCCCAGTCCAACGGCCTCCCCGGTCGCCGGGTCGACGAGGTGCTCGAGCTGGTGGGGCTGGCGCAAGTCGCCCAACGGCGCGCCGGCGGGCTGTCCCTGGGCATGCTCCAGCGGTTGGGCATCGCCGGCGCCGTCCTCGGCGACGCGCCGATGCTCCTGTTCGACGAACCGGTCAACGGCCTGGATCCCGACGGGATCCGCTGGATCCGCGGCTTCATGCGGTCGCTGGCCGCCAAGGGCCGTGCGGTGCTCGTGTCCAGCCACCTGATGAGCGAGCTCGAAGACACCGCCGACCACCTCGTCGTCATCGGTCGCGGGCGGCTCATCGCCGACACCAGCGTGCGCGACCTCCTCGCTGCGGCGTCCAAGGATCAGATCCTGCTGCGCACCTCCGAACGGTCCGAGGCCATGACGGTGCTGGCCAACGCCGGAGCCACCGTCACCGCCAACGACCGCGAGACGCTCACCGTCTCGGGTCTGCCCGGCGAACGCGTCGTGGCCCTGCTCGGCGAGCGTGGCCTGCCCGTCACGGAGGTCGCCCAGCACCGGGCGTCGCTGGAGGAGGCGTACATGGAGCTGACCCGCGACGCGCTGGACTACGAGGCCGTCGGAACGCGGGAGTCGTCGCGGTGACCCGGCTCGTCCTGGCCGAGTGGACCAAGCTGCGATCGGTTCGCCGTTGGGTGATGACGTTGGCCGCGGTCGCCGGGCTGACCGTTCTCGTTGCCGTGATCGAGGCCGGCAGCGGCGGCGTCAATGACGTCGACGATGGGGAGCCGCTGGGAGGAGCCCGACTTCTCCGACCAGTTCCACTTCGTGCACCAACCTCTGACCGGCGCCGGCAGCATCGTCGCCCGCGTGGTGGCCCAGGAGGAAAGCCACGAGTGGGCCAAGGCCGGCGTCATGGTGAAGGAGCGCCTCGAGGTGGGCGCCCCGTACGCCGCGCTGATGGTCACGCCCGAGCATGGTGTGCGGCTGCAGTGGGGCTTCGAGCACGACGTCGCCGGAAGCGAGGACGGCACCGCCCCGCGCTGGCTCAGGCTGACCCGCTCGGGTGACGTGGTGACCGGCTACGAGTCGTCCGACGGGACGAGCTGGGAGGAGGTCGGCGAGGCCGACCTCGGCGACCTGCCGTCGACCGTGGAGGTCGGGCTCTTCGTCACGTCGCCCATGTCGATGGAGATCGAGCGGCAGTACGGCAGCTCGTCGGTCTTCGAGGAGCCCACGCTCGGGACGGCCGCGTTCGACAGCGTCCGCGTCGACCCTGCTGACGGCCCGACGGCGCCGGCGAATGCGTGGCGCGACTACGACACGTCACAGGAGCCTCACGTCGGGGAATCCACCGAGTCCGATGGCGTCTTCACGCTGACGGGCTCCGGTGACGTCGCCGAGGTGAGGCGGCCGTTCGGCGACGACCTGGTGCAGATGAGCCTGGAGGGCGCCACGGTCGGAGTGCTGGCCGCCGCGGCGCTCGGTGCTCTGTTCATCACGGCGGAGCTCAAGCGGGGCATGATCCGGACCACCTTGGCCGCCAGCCCAAGGCGCGGCCGGGTTCTGGCGGCCAAAGCGATCGTGCTCGGCGGGGCCACGTTCGGAGCCGGGCTGGTCGCCAGCGTCGTCGCGTTCCTGATCTCTCAGCAGACCTTCCGCCGTACCTCCCGGACGCCCGGCCTCCCCGAGTTGTCGCTGGCCGACCCGACCGTCCTGCGGGCCGTGGTCGGTACCGCAGTGGTCTTCGCCCTCGTCGCGGTGCTCAGCCTCGCCGTCGCCACCATCGTCCGCCACACCGCGCTGGCCATCCCCTTAGTGGTCCTGCCGCTGCTCGTGCCATCGATCGTCTCGACCGGTCTCCCGCTGTCCGTCGCCAATTGGCTCACGCGGCTCACCCCGGCGGCCGGGTTCGCCGTGCAGCAGACCATCGAGCGCTACGACACCGCCATCGCCCCGCTGGTGGGCCTGGGGGTCCTGGCCTCGTACGCGGCAGTCGCCCTCGGCGCCGCGACAGTGCTGCTCCACCGGCGGGACGCGTGACGCCGCGGCCCGTGCCACGCCCGCGTCGCGCCATCCAGGCCGAGTGGACCAAGCTGTGGACGGTCCCGAGCACGCCGTGGCTGCTGGCGACCGCGGTCGCCCTGACGGTGGCGGGTAGCACCGGCGCACTCGCCGCCGTCGACACCTCACAGTGCCCGACGCCGTCCGAGTGCTTCGAGGACACCACCAAGCTCAGCCTCAGCGGCATCTGGTTAGGACAGGCGGCGATCGTCGTGCTCGCCGTGCAGGCGATGAGCAGCGAGTACGGCACCAGGACGATCGGCTCGACCCTCGCCGCGAACCCGTCGCGACGGCTGGTCCTGCTGGCCAAGGCGACGGCCGTGGCCACGACCGCACTGGTGACCGGCGTCCTCGGCGTGCTCGGTTCGCTGGCCGCCGGCCGGGCGATCCTGCCCGGCAACGGGTTCACGCGCGCCAACGGCTACCAGCCCCTGTCGCTCGCCGACGGACCGACATTGCGAGCCGCGGTCGGCACCGTGCTCTACCTCGCGCTAGTGGCGCTGCTCAGCCTGGGCGTCGCCACCGTCGTCCGGGACACCGTGGGCGCGATCACCGGCGCCCTGACGTTGCTCTACGCCTTCCCCCTCGTCGCCCAGATCGTGTCCGACCCGCGGTGGCAACAGCGCCTCGAACGCTACGGGCCGACGGAGGCGGGGCTCTCCATCCAACACACCACGAGACTCGACGAGCTGCCGATCGGCCCGTGGCCAGGCTTGGGCGTGCTCGCCACCTACGCGGGGGTCGCCCTGCTCTCGGGCATGACGCTCTTCCAGCTCCGCGACGCGTGAACGCCGGGCGGGCAGAGCGTCACCGCTCAAGCGGTGCCGGAGCGGAGGGGTAAGCGCGTGAGCATTGGGTCGTGCGCCATGTCGGCCAGAGGGGCCACGTAGTCAGGGGAGCTGGTCGGGGTGGGGCGCGGCGTTGCGGAGCCGGGATCCGCTGAACTCCAGCGTCGACACCGCGACTCGCCGCCAGAACGGCCAGATCGAAGGCGTGACCCGTAACTCGATCCCCGCGACGACATGGCGGTCCAAGAGGTCACCGACCTCGACTCGCTCGAGCGCCTCGACCGGCTGGTCAGTGATCCAGTAGCCACCCACCTCGTGATGCGGTCGGAACGGCACGGTCGGGAGCCGGTAGGCGAACAACCGACACGACCGAACGCGGTCGAGCCAGCTGGCCTCGATCACATGCACCCGTGACGTGGCGCTCTGACCGAGGAAGCGCTCCCGGTCCTCGGGTGTGGTTCGCTCCGACGGCCAGATGCACCCCCGTGGACAGTCCCGCGGGAACCAGAACATCGGCGCATGCCGGGCATCCACCGCCCACACCAACGGCGGCGCCTCGGGATTCGTGGCCGGCCGGTGAGGACGAAAGATCCCTAGTGACGGGTCCTCGCTGAAGTGCCATAGCGCGAACCCGTCCTCCCCCACGTACGCAGGGGCCGCGGCACGGGCCAGCACAGCGGTCGGATAGTCGGTACCAACAGCGTCGAGCCCGGCCTGGTCCGACGTCACGGACCCTCGCCCCCGTCGTCGCCGCTCGTCAGCTCCTCAGCTGAGCGGGCGCCACAGGTGACCAGCCACGTAGCCAGGTCGTCGGCACCTTCGCGGCGGGCGGCGTCGAGTGGTGTGAGCCCGTCCCACACCGAGACCCAGTTGAGGTTGGCCCCGCGCCCGACGAGGTACTCGGCGGTCGAGGGCTGCCCGCCATGGCATGCACACCAGAACGCCACGGTCAGCTCGTCCGGCGGTGTCTCACTGGATGCACCCCACGGGTAGACGACCGGTGCCGGCGAGGTCTCGCCCGCGAAGTGGGCCTCGACTCGATCTCGCAGGCCCAGTGCGGCCGCATGCCACAGCGCCATGCGAGCGCCGTGCTCGACCAAGCGGCGGGCCGCCTGCCATTGGCCGAACGCCACCGCGTCGTCCAACGGGGTGCCACCGGCGATCACTGCCCCAGGGGCCTCGATGTCGGCCCCCGCGTCGACCAGCGCGTCCAAGGCCTCGATGTCGTCGCCGCTCGCCGCCCAGTGCAACGGCGTCTCGGTCCCCGGATCGTTGCGGGCATCGACGGCCGCGCCGGCAGCCACCAGCACCCGCATCGTCGCCCCCACATTGGGGAAGTGGCCCGGCCAGTCCGTGGCCACGTGCAGGAGCGTCCGAGTGATGCGCTCGCGACCGGCGTCGTCCTCGACGCGCAGCCTGACGCCAGCCAGCCCAGGGTGGTCCTGCAACAGCCGCCCCAAAGCGTCGACGTCGCCACCGCGGATCGCTCCGACCGTCGCGCCGGCCAGCGGCTCATCAGCCCGGAGGAACCGCTCATCGCGCATGTCATCTCCTCACCGGTGCCGTCCCGGTCCGCATCTGGAGGCACAAAGAAACGACACCAGCCAACACAAGACACTAGATGAGAAGGACTCGATCCTTCCCGCGGACCCGGGCACGCCCTCAACGCGCCCCATGACCGTAGCCCCCTATGACGCAGCCCGGAGCGCCGCGCCTATGTCCTCGGGCGACACACCCAGGTCACGGAGCAACCGGTTCGACAGCGCGTCCTCGACGTCGACCATGCCCAACAGCAACCCCGCCGGGCCAATCGCAAGTCGTCCCCGCTCGCTGGCGTCCTACCAGGCGTGTTCGAGAGCCTCCTTGGCTCGCGGCGCGACGCTCATCTGCCGCGGCCCAACCCTCGACCGGCCACCCGTGTTCATCCACCGCGACCTCCACCCCGGCAACGTCCTATGGCACCGCGGCAACGTCGCTCATGACCGTTAGGAAACGGCTAGCCGCGCTGGGCCATGAGCGCGGCGACGAGCTCGCGGCGGCTGCCCACCCCGAACCGGTCGAACACGGAGCGCAAGTGCTCCTGCAACGTGTGGGTCGAGATGTGCAGCGTGGCGACGATCTCGGCGGTCGAGCACCCTTGGAGGACGAGCGCGGCAACGCGGTGTTGGGCGGGGGTGAGCCCGTGGGCGGCGAGCACCATGGAGCTGACTTCCTGGGTCGTGGCCGGCTGCAGCAGCACAACCACCTGCTCCTGGGCCCGTCCTCGAAGTTGCGATGCCTGCACGCTGATCCAGCCGCCGCGCTTGCTGGGCAGGCGGGCCACGGCCGACCCGACCGGGCCGTCGAGGTCTGGCGCGATGACGCGTGCGGCGGCGGCGATGACCGGCACCGGCACGTCGAGGTTGCTCGGCCACTCGCCCGCGATGTCATCGATCCACCGCTCGGCCGGCGCGTTGATCGAGACAACCGAGAGATCGTCGCCCAGCACGACGACGCCGGCGCCGTCCGGTGTCGCCAGATCGTCGCGGCTCACAGCCGCGATCGTGAGGCCCCGGCGAATGCCATCGGCGAGGAGCGGCGCGATCCGCCGGACGAGCGCGATCTCGTCGTCATCGAACCCGGTCGCCACCGCGGTGCGGTGGAGGCAGAGCACACCCCAGCACCGGCGACGCGACACGTAGCTCGTCACCCAGCCCGAGCGGTGCCATCACGTCGCGGAACCGCGCGCTGTCAGCACGCTCCCCGCGCGTCGCCACGTCCAGGGACGACACGGGATCGGCGGCGCTCGCCAGCGACGCGAACTTGTTGACATCGTCACGCCCGAACTCGTTGTCGAGGAACAGCGACGCCGCCTCGACGAGCGGCTCTTCGGAGCTCGCGCTGGTGAACAGCAGCGTCTCTGGGTCGACGGTCGCGACGAACGCCGCGTCGATCGTGATCAGCGATCGCAGCCACCGCAGGGCCTCGGCCTGGAAGGCTGCGACGTCGAGACCCGACGTCGCCAGCCGCTCCAGCTGCGCAACCTTCCATGCTCGCGACGCCGCCGGCATGAGCCGCAGGCTACGACCCTCAAGTGGGGACGGCACCGAGCTGCCGCAGCATCCCGAGCTCGTCGAGACGACCCCAGCGCTCGACGATCTTGCCGTCGCGAACCCGGAAGATGTTGATGCCCGCCAGCGTGCACACGGTGTCCGACGGTGGGATCCCGAAGAACTCACCCTTGTGCGTGCCCGACGCCGTGAACCGCTCGACGACGATGTCGTCCTCGGCGTACAGGGCGTGCAGGTCGCTGTGCCAGTCAGGGAACGCGTCCCGGATCATGATCGCCATCGCCCGCCAGCCCTCGACAGTCCCGGTCCCGCCGAACGGCGGGTCATGGTCGACGTAGCCGGGCGAAGCGAGCTCGTCGAGCACGGACACGTCACCTTCGGTGTACAGCCGGTCGATGAATTCCTTGACGATGGCCTTGTTGTCAGTGGTCATACCGCCACCGTGCGCCCGCCGACGTACCATCGGTACCCCAACTTCCTCGGGTGTCGCGCTCTGAACGGGCGCTGGGGCGTCGAGTCCCTCGGCAGCCACTGGACTACCTCGATCTCACGCCGTAGGGATGGCAGGAGACGTGGGAGGACTCGCCCGACGGGTGGCCGCAGACCGAGCCTCACTCTTCAGGCACGAACGCGCCGGTTCAGAAGAAGAGCTCGGCGAGCGCTTCCTCTCCGAGGGTCGATCGCAGCTCGTCGGTGAACTCGCCGTCGACCATGACGAAGAGCATTCGGGTGACGTTTTCCGACCGGTTCGACCAGCCATGTGCCGTGCCGCGCTGGACCACGACGTCACCGGTCCCTAGACGGGTTTCAGTCCCGTCATCGAGCTCTAGATAGATCTCGCCATCGAGCACGATTCCGTAGTCGATGGTCTTGGTGCGGTGCATCGGCGCGCTCGATCCGGGCGGCATGTCGATGATGTGCGCGATCGTCCCGAGCGGCCCCGGCGGCACGCGCAGGGGGCCGTCGGTCGGCTCGGCTGGCTCAGCATCAGCGATCGGTGCCGGCGCGCCCGATGTAGACCAGATCTCGTGGAAGGTCGCGCCGGTATCAAAGGCATGGGACGTCGGTGTGGACCCGTCCGATAGAAGGACCGAGCGACCCGTCTTGTCGTGGCCAGTCACGATCCGGCGAGGCGGGTAAGGCGACATGCCCCGCGAGCCTACGGCCACCCCGAGACGAGTGTCCGCTGAATCGGGCCGCGCCGCCGGCTGACACCGGCACGGCACCGGGAGCTCGGAGCCGGTGTGGGGGTCCAGCATCTGAAGGTAGACCTCGACGGACCGAAGGATCTCGGGAAGACGTCGGCGCTGGTCGCCGGCGGTGTGCGATCCTCGGTTGATGCCATCGGCCGAGAACAGAATCGCTGTCGCTTCTCGCGACGTCCGCGCGGCGCCAGGCCGAATCTTCGAGATGATCGCTGACCCATCCCGGCATCCGGAGTGGGACGGCAACGACAACCTGGCCGCGGCCCCTCACGGTCAGCGGGTGCGCTCGGTGGGCGACGTCTTTTCCATGACGCTCACCACCGGGTCGGTGCGTGAGAACCACGTCGTCGAGTTCGTGGAGGGCCGGCTCATCGCGTGGAAGCCCGCCGAGCCCGGTCAAGCGCCACCAGGGCACCTCTGGCGCTGGGAGGTGAAGCCGATCGACGACGAGTGTTCGTTGGTCGTACATACCTACGACTGGACCGACCTCAAAGACGAGTCACGCTACCGACGCGCACGGGCCACGACCAGCGAGCGCCTTGCCGCGTCCACCGATCGTCTGGCCGCCCTCGTCGAGAACGATCTAGACGAGGCCGACGCGTTGTAGCGCCCTCACGTCGGCGGCACAGCGCCAGTCCCGTGCAGACCCGGTGTTCTGGGGCAGGCGCCGAATGCTCGCGTCGCGTACCTGTGTTCGTGGCTGTCGGTCCCGTCGGGGCCCGCTTTCTGCACATCTGGTCGGCGATTTCCGGCGGCCGTCGCTAAGGGCGAAGGCCATGGACGGCACCGTTGGTCTTGGAGCCGGTGACCAAGAACCTCCCGGCGCGGGGGCGTGGAGTGAACCGCCCTGGAAAAAGTGGAGGACTGGCCGGATCCACCGGGAGCCCGATGGACTCGGGCGCCGCTTGATTCTAGCGGAGCGGCCCGATCAGCCCTGCTGGTGTGCGTGGGTGACGCCGGCGGCGACGAGGGCGGCGGCTTGGTCTGCGATCCGGCGGTCGATGGGTTCGCCGGTGAGGAGCAGCCGAACGTAGAAGGACCCGATGAGGGTCTCGATGACCAGGGTCGGATCCATCCCGGGGGGCACCTCACCGCGATGGCTGGCGCGCTCGACGATCGGTGTCGTGAGGTCGAGCCGTTCGCGCCAGAAGCGGACCATGTCGGCCGCAACCTCTGGAGAGGTGCACTGGGCGGCGACCATTGCCCTGACCATGGGACCGCCGGGAGCCGAGCCGATGTTGGCCACGATGGCCCGCGCCAGGGCGCGCAGGTCGCCGGCGAGGGTGCCGGTGTCGGGCACAGGGACCAGCTGCAGGCTGTGCTCGCGTGCCGCCTCGCCGACGAGCTCGGCCTTGGTGGGCCAGCGTCGGTAGACGGTGGTCTTGTGCACACCCGACCGGTCCGCCACCTCTTCGTAGCTCAGCGCGTCGTAGCCGCGGTCGGCCAGCAGCTCCAGGGTGGCGGCCAGCACAGCTGCCCGCACCCGGGCGCTGCGGCCGCCGGGTCGGCGCTCGCCGACTCGTGTCTGCGACGTCATGCACCAGAACAATAACGCAACGTACGTTGCGTTTCTAGTTGAGCTGGCTCATACTGTTGTCGCAACTGTTGTTGCGATAGAATGATCGACGAGGAGCAACCAGCATGACGGTGCAGATCGCAGGCAGTGTCGGAACCGAAGCCGCCGAGCGCTCGAGACCCGGGAACCGCTCGAGTCGATGGCCCGCAGTTGCCGGGATCGTCTACGTGGCGGCCTGGCTTGGCGGGCTCCTGATCAGATCGTCGGGTCCCGAGATCGACGCCCCAGGGGCCGAGCTCGTCGCCCACTTCGCCGACAAGCGGGCAATCGAGACGATCACGTCGCTGCTCGTCCATGGGGTGGCCGGCCTTGCTCTCCTCGCCGTGACGGCAGCCTTGTCCCACGCGGCAGCCGGGCGCGGCGCATCACCGGCCCTCAGACGGCTCCTCCTCGGCGCCGGCATCGTTGCTGCGATGCTGTCGCTGCTGCAGGCGCTGGCCGGCGTCGTCTTGGCCGGACCGGTCGCCGCCGACGGCGACACAGGACGAGCAGACACCCTATTCGCGCTGATCAACCGGGTCGACGGGCTCAAGATGCTCGCGCTAGCCATGCTCGCCGGCACCGGCGTCGTCCTCACTCGACGCCTCCAGATCTTGCCTCGCTGGCTCGGCTGGGGAGGTTTGATCCTGGCCGTGCTTCTCCTACCCGCCGGGGCGGGCTACCTGTCCCTCAGCACCACCCTGACGCCTGTGGCAGTCCCCGCGTTGATCCTGCTGCTCGTGTGGATCGGCGGAGCAGGCATCGCCGTCGCCCGATCCACCGAGGCTTCGCCGCGGTGGAGGTGGCGGTCAACAGGTCGCCTCACAGATACCTCCGGCAACCCTGACGATCTCATCCGCAGCAACCTCGCAGAACCATTCGCCATACTCCCCGGCGACGAACTCACCCAAGAAGCCGAAGCCGCGCTCCTCCAGGAAACCAGGAACCCGCCGCCCAACGGGTCGGCGGGTCCCACCAGCACCCCACAACCCCACACCCAGCATGTCGAGGGTTCGAATAGGGCGCTTTTGGTGGACCTAACCGGGCAGCTTTCAAACCCTCAACCTGGCCTATGCCAGCTCGCTGACCTGAACATCGGCATCCCGCAGGACCAGGCACCAGAGGAAGCCCCATCGGCTTGTCTGATTCCACGGTCCAGGTCGCGGACCGCTCGGCCCTTGAAGCCCGCCCAGGTCGAGGCCCTGGTCGCCGGCTACCAGGCGGGCAAGACGATGAAGGAACTAGCTGCCGAGTTCGGCATCAACCGACTGACGGTCTCCACCCACGTCCGGCGAGCCGGGGTTCGGACCCGCCGAGGCGGTCTCGATGAGGAACAGGCCGTCGAAGCTACCCGTCTCTACGAAGCCGGCTGGTCGTCCGGAAAACTCGCCGAGCGGTTCAACGTGAGCGCTGACAACGTGCTCAAGGCAGTGCGCGATGCCGGCGTCACCATCCGGCCGCGACGTGGCGGACCTCGGACGAACCCGCCATCCTGATCGTCCGCTCAGGCGCCCATCCCAGCCGTCGAATCGGGGTGGTGCGACACGCGGGCCTCTGGCTAGTAGGTACGCGGCCGCGTACCGGGCGGCCGCACAGTACGCGTGCTTCTCTCCAGCCACCGCTCACGAAGAGGCCCCTGCACCTCGAGCTGCGAGCCAACGACCGCGCGAGGGAGGTCGCACGGCTCGTACAGCTTGGTGCGTCCGTCGAGGAACGGTTCGCAACGCACACCTGGATACGAGACCCCCAAGGCAACGACTTCTGCGTCGTCGACGTGTAGCCCCCGAGCCTGCGATAGGGGATGGGTTGCGGCTCGTCAGCGGTCGTGGCCGTGGTGGGCAGCGGCAGCCGCCCAGAAGGCCTCCAGGACGAGAGCACCGCCGGCACCGACCACCTCGGTCTGGGTGAGGAGGATCGAGATGCTGCCGTCGGATGGCACGGCGTACGCGCACGTGCCCGTTCCGCCGA
>JBOGHK010000119.1:0-36668 GCA_050744325.1 Acidimicrobiales bacterium | reverse complement strand
TCTGATCCGGCGTGTGCCTTCTTCTCGGCATCGTGATGATCCTCCTTCACCCACACATTGTGGGCAACGGACTCTCACCACAGATGGACCAATCTCAGGGGGTCAGGCCAACCACCCGAGGGGGCCGGGTTCGCCACTGCGAGTTGACCGACCGAACGTCCGACCTTGGTGCCTCGTTTCAGGACGTCATGCTCACCGTCAGAGTCTGGGCCGAGTCGCACACGCACGAGGTGCGCGCCCGACCACGACACGTACGACACTCGCGTCGTTTGGCGGTCTGGAGCGTTGGTTCGGTCACGTAGCCGGCGGTGATTCGGGGTGGGCGAACGTGGCGGCCTCGGTACAGCTCGCGGGTCACGGCTTGGTCGGGGCGGCGAGGATGGCGTCGATCTGTCCTACCGCGAGGGCCGTGCCTTCGTCCTGGCCTATGGCGATGATCTTTTCCATGTCGGCGATCGAGGCAAAGCGGGAGGTCATCGTCATCGTGGTCTTGGCGGCAGTGGCGGCGGTGAGGCGAATCTCGATGGATGTGGTTGGTAGGTCGTCGTTGGGCCGTCCGTTCTCGTCGGCGAACCCGTCTTCGATCTTGAGCGAGTGGGGCGGGTCGACGGCGATGACTCGCCACCACCCGTGGTGCTTCTCACCGTCGGACCTTGTCATGTAGTAGGTGACCCGGCCTCCGGGTGTGAGGTCGTGGTCGACGACTGTCGCGGGGTAGGTCGGTGGCCCCCACCATCGTTCGAGCTGTCGGGGGTCAGCCCACACCTGCCAGACGCGCGCCGCCGATGCGTCGAACTCGGACACGATCGTGAACGTCAGGGCGACAGGGTCACGATCCACAGCGAGCACGCTCATCGGCTTTCTCCTCATTCTGGCTCGGCGAGCACGTCACCGATGCGCCCGAGTCGATCACGCCACAGCTGCTCGAATTGGGCGAGCAGCTCTCCCGCCTCGGCGACGGTGTCGATATTGGTCTGGACGAGTTGCTCACGGCCCCGGCGGGTCCGGTGCACGAGCCCGGCCTCCTCCAAGACGGCGACATGCTTCTGTACAGCGGTCGTGCTCATCGGATACAGACGTGCCAACCCCGACACCGACAGCGTCCCGGACATGGCACGGCGGACGATGTCACGCCGGGTGCGGTCGGCCAGCGCCCGGAAGATGCGATCAGCGTGATTTTCGCCGGCCCTCCCACTTACAACCATATGGTTGTAAGGTTACCAGGATCAGCCAACGACCACACTGACCGCAGATCTGTTCGTCCGACACGACGACCAAACCAACGAGAAAGGAACCACACCATGACGACCACGCCCGGCAACGCGAGCAGCAACCTCCCCGGCAAGCCGCCAGTCGTCGACCTGGCCACCTGGCAGGCAGCGCGCGAGGAGGTGCTGGTCCGCGAGAAGGCACACACCCGTGAGGGCGACGCGATCGCCGCGGCCCGGCGGCGGCTGCCCATGACCGAGGTGCCGCCCGACACCACCGTCATCGGCCCCGACGGCCCGGTCCCGTTCGGCGATGTCTTCGAGGGGCGCGACGAGCTGGTCGTCTACAGCCACATGGTCTACGACGGGGAGCCATGGGAGTGGCAGTGCGAGGGCTGCACCAGGACTCCTGGGCGATGCAGGACGCCGCCGACGCGGCTTCCCTCAACGCCTACGGGATCACCTTCGCCATCCTGGGCGACGGACCGTACGAGGAGATCGCGGCATTCCGCGTCACCGGGGTCGGCGTACAAACCGGGTAGCACTGCCACTGAGGCGAGTGAGATCACCACGCGGCGGCCCGGGCCGCGGCTCGGGCACCAGCGAGACGGCGCAGCTCGGCTGGTCCCAGCGCGTCGCTAAGTAGCCGGGCGGTGAGCGACGAACAGGTCGCGGGGACGGCGATCGTCGGTGGTCTCCTCGGCGACGGTGTGTGCGTCGAAGCCGGCGTCGGTCAGGAGCTGCAGCCACGTCGCCCGGCTGAACAGCCCTGTCCGGTGCGTCTCGTGCACCACCCGGACCGAGCCGTCCCGATCGCGCAGCAGGAACGCGTACTCGGTGACGGTCCAGGTGTCGTCGGGGTCCGGGTCCCACGACCACTCCAGGTAGCGCACGGCCCGACCGTCGTCGCCGTCGACGCCGCCGTGGTCGGTCGACGTCTCGAAGGACTCGGTGGTGCTGTCGGGGACGAACAGTGCCAGACCACCGGGCCGGCAGTGGACGAACGCCGTGTCGATCGCCTTCCGAAGGTCGTCAGCCGTGGTCATGTAGTCGACGGCGTCGTGGACGAACACGGCGTCGAGCTCCCGACCGAGCCGTAGCGTGCGCATGTCGCCCTGGTGGTGGTCGCATTCCGGGTTGAGTCGGCGTGACATGTCGAGCATCCCCGACGACACGTCGACCAGGGTCATCGCGAAGCGGGCCTTGAGATGCGCGGCGTTGTGGCCGCCGCCACTGCCCAGCTCGAGCACCTGGTGCACCGGGATCGAGGCCGAGCGGAGCAGCCGAGCCGCCTCGGCGGCCTCCTCCAGATATTCGTCAGGTGGGGAGATCAGCGGCCACCACGCGGCAAGCTCCTGGTACATGCGGTAATCGCGTCGAGCGGCACTCATGGCGCCAGTCTTCCGCCGCCGCGCGCCGTCGGAACTGTCGCACCCCCTCTGTATGTTGCTTGGCGCAAGCGACCCGGATGCCGCTGACGAGGGGGAAACCCAATGACCACGACTGCATCCGTCACCGAGCCATCGCGCACCAGCGATCTGTTGAGTCGCTATGAGCAGGTGCGATCTTTCACCGAACTGCTGGCCGAACCGCTCTCCGCCGAAGACCAGACGGTCCAGACCATGCCCGATGTCAGCCCGACGAAGTGGCATCGCGCGCATACCACCTGGTTCTTCGAGACGTTCCTCCTCGCACAGCACCAGCCGGGCTATACGGCTGTCGATCCCGCGTATCGCTTCCTGTTCAACTCCTACTACGAGGCCGTGGGGCCGCGGCACGCCCGACCGGCGCGGGGTCTCCTGTCCCGTCCCGGCATCGCCGAGATCGGCGGGTACCGCGCCGCCGTCGACGAATCGATGGCGGGCTTCCTCGCCGACGAGCTCGACGACGGCCCAGCCTGGCTGGTCGAGCTGGGGCTCAACCACGAGCAGCAGCATCAGGAGCTGCTGCTGATGGACATCAAGCACGTTCTGGGCGCCAACCCGTTGCATCCGGCGTATCGGGCGGCCGTGCCACCGCAGTCGATGGCCCTTGCAGACCCGGGATGGATCGAGCACGACGGCGAGGTCGTGGCCATCGGCCAGTCGGGTGACCACCACTTCCAGTTCGACAACGAGAGCCCACGCCACGAGGTGCTGCTCCAGCCGTTCGCGGTCGCGGCGGGGCTGGTGACCTGCGGCCACTGGCTCGACTTCATCGGCGACGGTGGCTACGAACGGCCGGAGCTGTGGATGTCCGACGGTTGGGCCAAGGGCCGCGAGCAGGGATGGGAGGCCCCGGAGTACTGGTTGCAGACTGCCGACGGATGGCAGGTCCATATGCTCACCGGCCTCCATCCGGTCGACCCCGTCGAGCCGGTGTGCCACATCAGCTGGTACGAGGCCGATGCCTTCGCCCGATGGGCGGGTTGTCGGTTGCCCACCGAGGCCGAGTGGGAGGTCGTGGCCGCACCCCGCATCGACGGCCTGGGCAAGGTTGGTGGGCTCGACGGCATCGGCGTCACCGGCGACGGCTGGGGGCTACACCCGCGCCCGGCGGGGAACGCAAGCTCTGTGGGATTCGTCGATGCAGAACAGTGGACCGGCAGCGTGTGGCAGTGGACCTCGAGCAGCTACGGCCCGTATCCGGGGTTCGCTCCGGCTCCGGGTGCTGTCGGCGAGTACAACGGAAAGTTCATGGTCAACCAGTACGCCCTGCGTGGCGGGGCGTGCATCACGCCCGCGGGCCACACGCGGGCGACCTATCGCAACTTCTTCTACCCGTCGGCCCGATGGCCGTTCACCGGCCTGAGGCTGGCGGTCGACCGGTGACCTCCTACTCACGTGGCGCAGGGGCGCGCCTGCTGGCGGGCGAGCTCACCGTCGACGTCCGCCTCGGCTCCGACGACATCTACCTGGCGTTGTGCCATGACGCGCAGGTCGGCCTGACCGCTGCACCCAAGTGGATGCCGCCGGTGTGGTTCTACGACGACCGCGGGTCCGAGCTGTACGAGGCCATCACCCGCCTGCCCGAGTACTACCCGTTCCGCGCCGAGGAGGCACTGCTGCGGCAGGTGGCGGGTGAGGTCGCCTTCATGGCCGGCGCCGACGTCCTGGTCGAGTTGGGCTCCGGGACGTCCGAGAAGACGCGGCTGCTGCTCGACGCGATGGCTCGCAGTCGCACCGGGGTCATCGGGTACGTCGCCTTCGACGTGTCCGAGGCCACGCTGCGGGCGGCCGCGACGGCGGTGGCCGACGAGTTGGGCATCGGCGTCCACGGCGTGGTGGGCGACTTCCACGAGCATCTCGACGCCGTCCCCGACGTCGACCGGTCACGGCTGGTCGCGTTCCTCGGCAGCACGATCGGCAACCTCGACGCCAGCCAGCGGCGCACCTTCCTGGCCGACGTCGGCGACCTGCTCGAGCCGCACGACCACTTCCTGCTGGCCACCGATCTGGTCAAGCCGGTGGGCAGGCTGGTGGCGGCATACGACGACGCCGCCGGGGTGACCGCCGAGTTCAACCGCAACCTGCTGCACGTCCTGAACCGCGAGCTGCGAGCCGGGTTCGAGCCCGATCGGTTCGAGCACGTGGCGCGGTGGAATCCGCAGGACAGTTGCGTCGAGATGCGGTTGCGGGCAAGCGAGTCGATGACGGTCGACGTACCGATCCTCGACGTCGGTGTGCGCTTCGACGCCGGTGAGGAGATGCGCACCGAGATCAGCACCAAGTTCACGCGGGCCCAGGTCCGCGACGAGCTCGCCGCAGCCGGCATGGTGGTGGCCGGCTCGTGGACCGACCCCGAGGGCGACTACCTGCTCACCCTGGCCCGCTTGGCCGGCTAGTGCCTGCTCCGGGGATGGTCACGACGTCCATCCGCCGGAGCAGTCCGCTCGGGGGGACTACGCGACCAGCTCGGAGAGGCGGGCTTCGGCACGGCTGCGGCGCTGGTAGGCGGCGGTGGTGCTGAGACCCAGTTCGGTCGCGATCGGTCGCACCTGATGCCCACCGATGCGCGTGTGGAGGATCAGCCGGGCATCGGTCCGGTTGAGGACACCCTCGCGATGCGCCTGGCACACGAGCTGCACGACCCTCTGCGCGGCTGGCCGCGCTTCCTGCGGATCCTCCGGCGTCGGCGGCCGTCCGCCCTCGGCGAGCGTCGCCTCGTCGAGCGGGCACAGCCGGATCTGGCGGCGGGCGTGCCGGTGCAGCCGGTTGCGGGCGTCGAGCAGCAGCCCGGCAGCCACGCGGGTACGACGGGCCACGGGGAAGTCGAGGATGCCGAGCGCCAGCTCGGAGACAGCCTCGTCACAGCTGATCGCGGTGCGGGCGGCGAGGCTGCGGATGCCGGGTCCGAGACAGACGACGACCGCCAGGAGTGCCAGCGAATCGTCGGTCGGTCCCGTGGCCGGACGGGACGCCGGCTCCCGGTCCTGCGCGGCGGTGACCAGATAGCGCAGAACCTGGTCGGCCTGATCGGCGGGCAGCCGGTGGACCCAGGGCCGGAGATCGGCCATCGTGCTGATCGGGGCCAGCGTCAACTGGGGGCACTGCCGCCGCCACCGGGCCAGCACCTGCTGTTCCCGGCCGCGGCTGACTCTGGTCAGATGGATCTCGGCATGACCGAGAGCATCCGGGACTATGCGGTCCATCCCGCCCTCCTCGCGTCGTGGACGCCTTCGACGATGCGAGAGGGCAGTGCTACGGATCGGCTCGCGGGTGAGCTACCTATGTGACAATCCGGTGACGATATCCGCGGCGGTCTTGTGGCGTGGCCGGGCTCAGACTTCGGGGCTCAGCTCACGACCTCACGGGTCGAGGCGGTAGATGCCTCCGTCGAGGGACACGGCGTACACGTCACCGTCGCGGTCCACGCCGAACGAGACGAGGCTCGGGACTTCGACGTCGAACGTGCGCTCGTCGACGACCTGGCCGCCGCTCTGGCGGATGGCGCGAAGGTTCGACTCGCAGAAGTCGCCGAACAGGTAGGCGCCGTCGAGCCCCGGGTTGGCGGTGCCGTGGTAGATGACACCCCCGGTGACCGCGCAGCCGCTGGCGCCGGTCGGGTACTCGAAGATCGGGATCACCGCGCCTGGCGGGTTGGTGCCTCCTTCGAACGGATGGTTGGCCTCCATCTCGCTCCAACCCAGGTTCGCTCCCCGCCCGGTGCCGGCCGAGGCGGGCAGGAAGTCGATCTCCTCCCAGGCGTTCTGGCCGACGTCGCCGATCCACAGGTCGGACGTCGCCGAGTCGAAGCTGAACCGCCACGGGTTCCGCACCCCGTAGAGCCAGATCTCGGGTCGGCCGCCCGAACCGTCCACGAACGGGTTGTCCTCGGGTATGGCGTAGGGCTCGCCGTCCGTGGCGCCCAGCGGGTCGATGCGGATGAGCTTGCCCAGCAGCTGGTTGGTGTCCTGGGCGGTCTGCGCGGGATCGCCCGCGCCGCCGCCGTCGCCCATGGCGAACCACAGGTAGCCGTCCGGGCCGAACTGGATGTCGCCGCCGTTGTGATTCGGGGCGAAGTCTTCGACGCTGATGATCTCGCGCCGCGAGCCCAGGTCGACGGCCGTGCCGTCGAAGTCGTAGGAGATCACCCTGCTCGTGCCCTCGGGCGCCTGGCTGTAGCTGAGGAACAGCTGGGTGCCGTCAGGCGAGAAGGCGATGTCGAGGAGGCCGCGCTCGCCGTCGGTCGTCACCTCGTCGCTGATGTCGATCACCGGCTCGTCGGCGGGGGTGTAGGACCTGTCGCCGCCCTCGCCCTCGACGGTGAGCCTGACGACCCGTCCTCCCCGCTCGGCGACGTAGAGGTCCTGGTCCTCGGCGCGTTCGACGAGGGCGATCGGTGCGTCGAACTGCCCGATCTCGACGGCGGTGAGCGTGACGTCCGCGAGTGGAGCGGGGGCGGACGGTGTGGTGGTCGTCGTCGTGTCCTCGCTGTCGCGGGTGTTGCCGGTGGACGTGGTCTGCTCGACCGGATCGCCGGGGTCGGGCGGGCTCGACGAGTCGTCGTCGCGGAGGACGAGGAACCCCGCGCCCCCGACGACGAGCACGCCGGCGGCGGCCGCCCCCGCGATCCGCTGCCGGTTGCTCATGTTGCGGATGACCATCATCGGTTCACCACCCGGATCAGTCCTTCCTGCACCACGGACGCGACCAGCGTCCCTTCCTCGGTGAAGACGAGGCCGCGGGCGAGCCCCCGGCTGTTGGTCGCGGTCGGCGTGTCCTGGCTGTAGAGCAACCACCGATCGCTGCGGAACCGTCGATGGAACCACATCGCATGGTCGAGGCTTGCCATCTTGAGCCCCGGGTCGAACCAGCTGCCGCCGTGGGGGAGGAGCGCGGTGTCGAGCAGCGTCATGTCCGAGGCGTAGGTCAGCACGATCGTGTGGAGCAGCGGATCGTCGGGCAGCGTTCCGTCGGCACGCAGCCAGACGTGCTGGTAGGGCGGCAACGACTTGGCTCGATCGGCCGGGCTCCAGTCGGCGATGCGGGTGTCGATGGCCTGGGGCCGGTCCAGCAGGGCCGCCAGGCCATCGGGCTCGGCGATGTCAGGCCGCTGCTCGAAGTAGGCCGCGAGCCGCTCGCGCCGGTCGGGGAGGCCGTCCGGACGCGCCACGTCGGGCATGGGGAAGCTGTGCTCGAGGCCGTCCTCGGCGACCTGGAAGCTGGCAGCCAGGTTGAAGATGGCCTGCCCGTGCTGGATCGCCACCACCCGGCGGGTGGTGAACGAGCGGCCGTCACGGATGCGGTCGACCTCGTAGAGGAGCGGCACCGTCGGGTCGCCCGGGCGGAGGAAGTAGGCGTGCAGCGAGTGGACGTGGCGGTCGTCGTCGACCGTGCGCGCCGCGGCGACCAGTGCCTGGCCTGCCACCTGACCGCCGAACACCCGCTGGCGGTCGTCCTTCGGCGAGGAGCCCCGGAAGATGTTGACCTCTATCGACTCCAGGTCGAGGAGATCGATCAGGTCGTCGACGGCGGCCTGCGACACGTCGGGGGACGCTACCTGTTCGCCAGGCTCTAACCGGACGGTTCGACACACCCGGATAGCGTCCACGCTCGTGACCGAGAGCTTGCGATGCCCGGACGGCTTCCTGTGGGGCACGGCCACCGCCGCCCACCAGATCGAAGGGGCGAACTGGAACAACGACTGGTGGGCCTGGGAGCACGCCGACGACACGCCCTGCGTCGAGCCGTCCGGCGATGCCTGCGACTCGTGGAACCGCTGGCTGGAGGACGTGGGGCTGGTCGCCGAGCTGGGCTTGGGCGGCTACCGGTTCTCGATCGAGTGGAGCCGCATCGAGCCCGAGTACGGCGAGTGGTCGGCGGCGGCGATCGCTCACTACCGCGCGATCTGCGAGGCCCTGCTGGCCCGGGGCATTGAGCCGACGGTGACCTTCCACCACTTCACGACGCCTCGCTGGGTCGTAGCTCGCGGCGGTTGGGAGGACGCGGCGACTGCGGCTCGGTTCGCCTCGTTCTGCCGCCGGGCGGCCGGCGAGCTGGGCGACGTCATCGGCCGGGCGTGCACGATCAACGAGCCGAACATCGTCGCCACCATGGGGTGGCTGATGGGCGTCTTTCCACCCGGCCGACGCGACCGCGAGCTGCGACACCAGGTGAACGCCGTGCTGGTCGAGGCCCATCGCCAAGCGGTGGACGCGATCCGTGCCGTGGCGCCTGGCGTCCCGGTCGGTCTGACTCTGGCGATGTCCGACTATCAGGCGGTCGAGGGCGGCGAGCCTCGCCGCGACCACTACCGCCGGTCGATGGAGGACGTGTTCCTCGACGCGGTGGACGGCGACGACTTCGTCGGCGTCCAGACCTACAGCCGCCAGCGGGTCGGCCCCGACGGGGTGTTGGGCCCGGAGCCCGGCGTGCCGGTGCTGCCGATGGGCTACGAGTACTGGCCCGACGCGCTGGAGGCCACCATCCGCCGGGCCTGGGACTACACGGGCGGGCGGGTGCCGCTGCTGGTGACCGAGAACGGCATCGGCACCGACGACGACAGCCAGCGCATCAGCTACGTGCGCACCGCGCTCGAAGGCGTGGGCCGGTGCCTGGCCGACGCCATCGACGTGCGGGGCTACACGTACTGGTCGCTGCTGGACAACTTCGAGTGGGCCTTGGGTTATGGCCCGCACTTCGGGCTGGTCGAGGTCGACCGCACCACGTTCATGCGCACCCCGAAGCCGAGCGCGAAGTGGTTCGGCGAGGTCGTCCGGGCCAACGGGCTGCTGTGAGGAACCGTTCTGGCGTCTTCGGTCGCCTGATGGGCCCGTAAGGGACGCCGGTAGGACGATGGACGAGTCGCTGCGTCGGGCGGCCGTGGCCGCCCGGGGGTTCATGCCGCCGGACGAGGGAATGGCGCTCTGGGAGGCCGGGCTGTCCGTGGAGATCGACGGCCCGTTCCTCGAGGTGGGCAGCTACTGCGGGAAGTCCGCGATCTACCTGGGCGCGGCGGCGAGGGATCGCGACCGGGTGCTGTTCGCCGTCGACCACCACCGCGGCTCGGAGGAGAACCAGCCGGGCTGGGAGTGGCACGAGCCCGATCTCGTGGACCCCGCGGTCGGCGTGATGGACACCCTGTCGCTCTTCCGGCGCACGGTGTACGACGCGGGTCTGGAGCGGTCGGTGGTCGCGGTGGTCGGCGACTCGCCGCTGGTGGCGGCCAACTGGGCGACGCCGCTGGCGCTGCTGTTCGTCGACGGGGGGCACGGCGTCGAGCCCGCGCGGCACGACTACGAGGGCTGGACCCCGCACGTCGCGCCCGGCGGCCTGCTGGTGATCCACGACGTGTTCCCCGATCCCGCCGAGGGCGGCCGCCCGCCCTACGAGCAGATCTACCTCCCCGCCCTGGCCTCGGGCAGGTTCACCGAACGCCGAGCCGTGGGCTCCCTCCGGATCCTCCAGCGGGTCGACCCGTGATGCCGCCGCGTTCTTTGACCGCAACTGGTTGATGGGCAACCACGTGCGGTCAAAGAAGGATCGGGCCGCCGGTCCGGGTCAGTCCCTCACGGGTTCGTCGGTGTCGAACAGCGAGGGGAGCACCGAGTCGTGCCGGGTGAACAGGCCACTGGCGGGGGAGGAGCCCGTCAGCGCATCTGCGGCCAACACCACCGCGGCGGCCGTGTAGGTCGACCGTTCGTCCGCTGGGAACCGGCTCTCGTTGGGGTACACGGTGCCGGTCCAGTAGCGTCCGTCGGCGGTGCGGAACTGCTGCGCCCAGCCGAACAGCGTCGCCGCCTGCTGGTCGAGGCCGACGGCGAGGCTGGCGAGCGCGTACTCGCAGGTCTCGGCCACGGTGACCCATGGACGGTCGGCGACGCAGCGCACCCCCCGGCCCGCCATGACGAACGCGTCGTGGCGCGACTGCAGCCGCATCCGGCCGTCGTCGCCGGTCACCACCCCGGTCAGCACCGGGTAGTACCAGTCCATCGCCCAGCGGTGCTTGGGAGCGAAGGCGACGGCCTCGTGATGGCGGATCACGTCCGCCAGGCGTGACGCGGACAGCTCCCAGTCCGGCCGTTCGTGGCCCAGCAGGCCGGCCAGCGCGATCGCGCTGCGCAGGCTGTGGCACATCGACGACGAGCCGGTGAGCAGGGCGAACGACCACGGGGTGCCGTCGGCGTGGCGGGCCCAGATGATCTCGCCGCGGGGAGTCTGCAGGTCGAGCACGAAGTCGATCGCGCGCTCGACCATCGGCCAGGCGTCCTCGACGAACCCGCGGTCCTGGGTGCACAGCCAGCGGTGCCATACGCCCGTGGCGACGAAGGCGCAGACGTTGGTGTCGAGCTTGTCCTGCTCCACCCGGTCGACCAGGTAGTACTGGTGCCAGGCGCCATCGGGCCGCTGCAACTGGGCGAGCCAGGCGAAGGCCCGCTCGGCCGCGGCGTGGTGCCCCGCCAGGGTCAGGGCCATGGTGGCCTCGACGTGGTTCCAGGGATCGGCGTGCCCACCGGGGAACCACGGGATCATCCCGTTGGGCAACTGCCACTCGGCGATCGCGTCGGCGGTTTGCTGGAGATCGGCCGCGCTCACGATCCCCGGTAGGTCCACGAAGGTCACGCCGACGCGACTCCCGTGGTCGGGGGCGAGGGCACGGCCGGCTTGCGTGCGTAGACCACGATGCTCTTGCCGATCACCGGGCTGAGCACCCGGTCGGCGAAGCGGGTCAGGTGGGACCAGGGCCGGGTGCCGGCGATGTCCCACACCAGGGCGTGGTGGTAGGCCCGCACCAGAGGGTGCTGGTCGTCGGTCGGGCCGACCGCGCACCGCAGCCACCAGTACGGGCTGTGGATGCCGTGCGCGTGGTGCGAGCCGCGCGGCCGCAGCCCGGCCTGGCGCAGCTTGGCCCGCAGCGCCGACTCCCGGTAGATCCGCACGTGACCGCCGGGGACGGCTGGGGCGTGGTAGTCGTCGGACAGCAGCCAGCACACCCGTTCGGCCAACCAGGCCGGCACGGTGACCGCCATGGACCCGCCGGGGCGGAGCACGCGGGCGAGCTCGCCGATCGCGCCCGCGTCCTCGACGATGTGCTCGAGGACTTCGGCGGCGATGATCCGGTCGAAGCTGGCGTCGGGGAACGGCAGGCGAGTGGCGTCGCCGCCCACGCAGCCGCTGCGCGCCGGCTCGCACAGCTGGCCTTCGACTGCCATGGCTCGCGCCATGCCGGCAACGTCCTTCAGCTCGGCTTCGTCGTAGTCGAACGCCACGACCCGGGCGCCGCGCCGCAGGGCCTCGAAGGCGTGGCGTCCAGCGCCACAGCCCAGGTCGAGCAGGCGGTCGCCGGGCGCGAGGCCTAGGCGGTCGTAGTTGACGGTCAGCATCGTCGGTGCGTCGGTTCCTGCGTCGGTTCCTGGGTCGGTCTCAGTCGATCCTGGTGGGCTGGGGCTCCGGCAGCGGGGTCCCAGCGGCAGCGGCCAGCTCGAGGCGGATCCGGTACTGCTCGACGGTGCGCTCGGCGGTGTGGCGCCAGGACCACTGGTCGATGACCCGCTGGCGCCCGGCGCGGCCGACCGTTGCACGCAGGCCGGGTTGGGTGAGCGCCCAGCGGATCTTCGCTCCGAGGGCCTCGTTGTCACCCGGCGGGACGACCAGCGCGGCGTCGCCGTCGCGGCCGACCACCTCGGGCAGCGCTCCGCCCGACGTGGCGACCAGCGGCGTGCCGCACGCCATCGCCTCGATCGCCGGCAGGGAGAACCCCTCGTACAGCGACGGGACCACGGCCAGCTGCGCCTCGGCGTACAGCTCGATGATCCGCTCCTCGGGGACGCCGGACACGAACTCGACGGCGTCCTCCAGGCCCAGCCGCCGGATGGTCTGGTCGGAGCGGCCGCCGGGCTTGCGCTTGCCGATCACCACCAGGTGGATGTCGTCGCGCTCGGTCCGCAGCTTGGCCAGCGCTTCGAGCAGGTAGCGCAGGCCCTTCATGGTCACGTCGGCGCTCGCTGTCGTGACCAGGCGGCCCGGGATCGGAGCGACGTCGGGCAGTGGGCGGAACAGCTCGGTGTCGACTCCGACCGGCACGATCGCCATGCGGGACGGCTCGACCTGGTGGTCGCGGGCGATGTCGTTGAACGAGTTCTCCGACACCGTGACCACCCGTTGCAGCCGGCTCGCGACCCGGGTCTGCATCCGGGTGAACGAGTACCAGCGGTGCAGCGAGAGCTTGCGGTAGCGGCTGCCGGCGTGCTCGAGCTCGAGCCGGCGGTCGACGGTGATCGGGTGGTGGATGGTGGCAAGTACCGGCAGCCCGTCGCGCTCGATGGCCAGAAGGCCGTAGCCCAGGCACTGGTTGTCGTGCACCAGGTCGAACTCATCGCGGCGCGACCGCAGGTGCGACCACGCCCGCAGGCTGAAGGCCAACGGCTCGGGGAACTGGCCCAGCGAGAAGGCGGTGACCTCGACGAAGTCGGTCCACCGCTTGAGCTCCCAGATGCCCGGCATCCGCATCGGATAGTGGTCGTTGTAGATGTCGAGGCTGGCGAGCTCGACAAGGGAGACCCGATCGTCGAGCACCGGATAGGGCTGTCCACCCAGGACCTCGACGTGGTGGCCGAGGTCGGTCAGCGCCTTGGACAGGTGCCGCACGTAGACACCTTGTCCACCCACATGAGGCTTTCCGCGATAGGCAAGTAGCGCGATGCGCAACGGGCGATCGGCACGCATGGCCCGAAACCTTTCCGTCCGACTGACCAAGCGGTCAAGTCCCCAGCGTCGGGCTCGTGCCACGACATGTGCAGGATCGATACGAGCTCCGGCCCGGAGCCTTGGCGGGCGGGCCTGATCGGTAGCGACCGGCGCGCCAGGCTATCGGGAGCCGCCGTGCCTAGCTTCCCGTGTCGGCGCGGTAGGTGGGCTGGAAGGCCGTCGCCGCCGGTCCCTCGGGTGACGACGTCGTCGAGGACGACGTGGTGGTCGTGCCCCCACCCCCTGGGGTTGTGGTCGTCGTCGTCGAGGTCGTGGTGGTCGACGTCGTGGTGGTGGTCGTCGTGGTCGTCGGCCGCGGCCGAGTGGTCGGCGGGGAGGTGCTGGGGGGCGGCGGGTCGGTCGCGGGGGGCTCGTCGGGTGGTGGCGGGGTGTCTTCCCCGTCGTCGTCGGTCGTCGTGGTGGACGAGGACGTGGTCGACGACGAGGAAGACGACGTCGACGAGGACGGTGCCGAGGAGCTGGTGTCGGCGTTCTGGGTCGTGCCCGACGCCCCGGCAGTCTCGGCCTCGCCCGGCGACCCGTCGCCGCCGCCTCCGAGCAGTATCACGCCCACCAGCAGCACCAGCACGATGCCGGCAAGCACCGCCACGCCGACCTTGGGGTTCAGCGAGTCGGGAAACCCGCCACCGGTACGAGGACCCGAGCCGCCGTCGAGATCTCGTCCGCGCTGCATGAGCTGGTCGAACTCGGACTCGCTGCTGAGCTCGTCGCCCAGCGCAGGGTCGAGCTGCTGGCCGGGGTAGGGATCGCTCAGGCGGCCGACCGCCTCGCCCAACATGGCCCCCGCAGGGGCCTCGCCAGGAGGCGGCGGCGGTGCTGCGAACCCGCCCCCGGTCGCCGCCCCCGTCTCGGAGAAGGCCGCCAGGGTGGGCAGCGCGAGGTCGGCGAAGGGGAACACCGACGAGCTGGGCGCCTCGTCGTCGACCATCTGGCAGGCGCCGAGCGCGACGGTCAGCTCGGGATACGGGTCGACCAGCACCGGGATGCTGGTCCGTGCCCCGAGCAGCTCGGCGACCAGCGGGATCCGCGACGAGCCGCCGACCAGCGCCACGGTGTCGACCTCGCCCGGGCGGAGGCCCGCTTCCGCGATCGCGCGCTCGAGGACGTCGATGGTGCCCTCCAGGTTGGGGAGCACGATGCTGTCGAAGTCGCTCCGGGTCAGCCGCACCAACCGCGGGTCGTCCGGGAGCGAGGCGTCGATGGTGACCTCGGTCTCGTACGACAGGCGCTCCTTGGCGTCCCGGCATTCGGCGCGCAGGTGGGTCAGGGCCGCCACCCCGGCGGGATCGGCGAGGTCGAGACGGGTGATGGCCCCGTCGAGGCTGCGGTTCACATGGTCGAGCACCAGGTCGTCGACGTCGATGCCGCCGAACTGCGGCAGGCCCGCAGGGTCGCCGACCATCGAGAACCGGTCACCGTCGCGGCGCACCAGGGTGAGGTCGAAGGTTCCGCCGCCGAAGTCGTACACGGCGACTATGCAGTCGGCGGGCAGGGATCCGTCGCAGGCCAGCTTGACCGCCGCGGCGATCGGCTCGGGGACCACCATCGCGCCGGGGAACAGCTCGTCGGCGAGCCGATCGACGATCTCGCAGTGCACGCCCTCCGGCAGGGACGGATGGGTGAGCACGACGTGGGACGGCGTCGCGTTGTGCGACAGGCACACCCGTTCGACGATCGTGCTGTAGAGCGTCCGCAGCAGCTGGTGAGGCGTGTGGACATGGCCGCCAACCTTGATCGGTGTCTGCTGCTGGTCCGGGTCGACACGGATGTCGCGGGCGATGCGCGGCAGCTCGAAGCCGGCGACGCGCTCGGCATCCTCGCCCACCAATGTGGTGCCGTCGTCGTGGAGGACGACGACCGAGGGCAGCGTCGCCGTCCTGTCCCCCAGTGCAGATGGCTGGACGCGGCCGTCACGCTTGGTCGCACCGGCGCCCGACGCCGTGCCGACGTCCAGTCCCAAGATGAAGGACATTCCCGTCTCCCATTCCCCACTTCTCAGTTGGTGGGACAGCGCATCGTAACGAGACCGTCACCACCGAAAGCGCGCAAAACGCCAGGTTTCTGCCGAATTCGAACTCTGCGCGTGAGATCGGTGACACCCGTCTGTCAGGTCGCCCTGATGACCCGTTGCCCTCAGCTAAGTGCCGCCTCCGTCACCTTATGTTCTGGGTCGTCAGCGTGCTCATCGGGGGGTCGCCGCCGCGACCACGCCCATCCGGAGGTGAGCGACACGAGCGCGACCACCCACGCGGGCAGGAGGCCCAGCCGGGTGTACAGCGTGGTGCCCTCGCGCTGTCCGACGGTGGCGTGGAGCACGGTCCGCTCCGAGATCGCACTGCGTTGATGGACGGTGCCGTCGGGGCCGATCACCGCGGAGAAGCCGGTCGGCGCGACCTGGACGAGCCACCGGTCGTTCTCGATGGCCCGCATCCGCGACGACGCCACCTGCTGGGTCTGCACCATGGTGCCCGTGAACGACGAGCCGTTGGTGGGGTTGAGTACCACCTCGGCACCGTCCTGCACGCCCTCGCGCACCCGGTCGCCGAAGAAGATCTCCCACGAGATCGCCACCGCGACCCGGCCGGCCGGTGTGTCCAGCCGGGCGGGATCGTCGCCGACGATCGCGTCGCGGCTGGCCAGAGAGTCCGGGGCGAAGCGTTCGATCAGCGACCGGAGAGGCGCGTACTCCCCGAACGGCACCCGGTGGACCTTTTCGTAGCGGTCGGTGATCTCGCCGTTCGGCTCGACGACGATCGAGGCGTTGCGGAAGTGTTCGTCGTCGACCCCTTCGACGATGCCGGCGACCAGCGGAGCGTCGAGCTCGCGGGCCAACTCGACCAGCTCGTCGCCCTCCTGGGTCTCGGTCACCGGGCCTTCGACGTCGACCACGTCCTCGGGCCACACCACCAGGTCGACGGGAGTCTCGACCTCGCCGCTCGCCGTCAGGTGGCGTTCGAAGACCACGCGCTCGTCGGTGTCGACGGCCCGCGTGCCCTGGGGGCCGCCACCCTGGACCAGCGCCACGTCGATCTCGCCTGTCGGGTCGCCTCGGGGGGCGACCGCGGCGCCGCCGACCACGATGGCCACGACAGCGGTGCTGATCGCCGCCGCCCACCACTGGCGCCGCACCACCGCGGCGAGGGCGAGCCCGCCGATGACAGTCAGCTCGACCAGAAGCAACGCTCCGCCGACCCGGAGCGCCGATGCCAGGGGACCGCTCACCTGGCCGACGGCCATGCTGGACAGCGGCACACCGCCGAAGGGCCACGACCAGCGCAGCAGCTCGGTCACGGCGATCGCGCCGGGGAGCGCCAGCCAGCGGCCGGGTGCGGTCGGTGGGACGATCGTGGTGGCCAGTCCCAGCAGCGCGGCGTACGCCGCGACGGCGATGAAGTACCCCGGCAACGTGAGGTCCATCATCCAGAGCAGCGACGGGACGTAGAGGCCGAGCCCGACCAGCCAGCCGCGCCGGAACCGGGAGGGGCCGGGCCGGTCGGCAACGATCCGGTCGAGGGCGGCCACGCCCGGGAACGCCAGCGGCCACCAGCCCCAAGGAGGCAGGGCGGCCGCCAGCAGCAGCCCTGCGCCCACCGCGCCCAGTCCCACCGTCGCCGATCTGCGGTTCATCGTGGGCGAATGTTGGCACGCCCTGACGCCCCGCGGGCAACGAGCGGTTGTCCGCCCGAGGTCATGGGCGCATAGAGGCGGTCATCATGACGGGCTAGAGGGACAAAGCGGCCCGGGTGGCGTGGCGGCCGGCGCGGATGCAGGCGGGGATCCCGACGCCGCGGGCCCATGCGCCCGCCACCAGCAGGCCGGGGGCGTCGCGGGCGAGCTCGACCTCGAGGGTGGCTACCCGGTCGAGATGGCCCGGCCGAGGTTGGGGGAACGACTGCAACCAGCGGCTGACCCGCACGTCCACCGGCGCGGCCCGCAGGCCCATGGCGTCGGCCAGGTCGGCGAGGACGGCGTCGACCAGCTTGGCATCGTCCAAGGCCAGGGCACGGTCGTCGCCGTCTCGGCCGGCCGACGCCCGCAGCAGCACCAGGTCGCCGGCCCCGGCCCCCTCGGTGAGGTGGGGCCACTTCGACGACGTCCACGAGCAGGCGGTGAGCGTCCGTCCAGCCGACGGAGGCACCAGGAACCCCGAGCCGTCGAGCGGGCGATCCACACCCCCGCGGGGGACAGCCAGCGCCACCAAGGCCACCGAGGCGTACTCGATCGACGCCAGCGTGGCTGTCGCGCCCGGGCAGTGGGGTGCGACGAGCGGGGCGGCGGCGAAGGCTGGTGTCGCCACCACGACGCCGTCGGCGGTGATCGCCCGGTCCGTGTCGCCGGTGGGGCGGGCCGTGCGGCGGGTGCCAGCCGTGTGGTCGGCGTCGGGGGCGGCGACGTTCTGACCGCTCGTGGCGAAGGGATGGCGGGTGTCAAGCCCCGTCGAGCCACGGTCTGGGGATGGGGCCACGTGGATACACCACCGGCCCCGACCTGTGGTGGACATCGGTTCGATGGCGGTGACGGTGTGGCCGGTGCGGAGGCGGTCGCCCAGGGCGGCTCGCAGTGCCTCCACCAGCTGCGCCATCCCGCCCCGCGGGGCGAGGAACACCGGCCGGGGCGCCCCCGGGGCCGCCCGCTTGTGATCGTGGCGGCCTCCGGCCGAGGCGGCGCTCGCTTGCTGCGCCTCCGACGATCCTGGATCCCGAGCTGCAGACGCAAGCGCGTCGGCGCGGACGGACGCGGCCCCTTCGACCAGGCTCGGTGCCCGGCTCCGGGCCTCGGCCAGCGCAGGGGTGGCGGCCTGGAGCGACAGGCGGTCGCAGTCGCCGGCCCAGATGCCGCCGACCAGCGGAGCGACAAGGCGGTCGAGCACCTCGTCGCCGAGCCGGCGCCGCACCAGAGCGCCCACGGACTCGTCGGCTGGAGCGGCACCCCGATGCGCGGTCGCTCCGGCCTGGTCGTCACGAGCCTTGGTCGGGTCCGCCGCGGGCGGTGCACCGGCGGTCGCCGGGACCCACGCGTCGTGCCGCCGGAGGTCCTGGTGGGCGCGGGCCAGGCCGTCCGGGGAGAGGATGCCGGTCGACTCGACGGCCTCGAGGTCGGTCGGCACCCCGAGGAGGTGGGCCTCGGGCAGACACCGCAGCGAGCCGTCGACCCAGACATAAGCCCGCCCCGTGGCGGGGGAGACCAACTCGGTGGCGAGGCCGAGCTCGGTGCATAGCGTGACGGCCTCCGGGACGCGGGCGAGGAACGCGTCCGCCGACTCGTCGAGGGGAATGCCGGCCACGGGAGAGGTCCGCAGCATCCCCCCGGCCTGGTCGCCCGCTTCCAGCACCAGCACTTCGGCACCCCGCTGACGGGCCTCCCAGGCGGCGGCCAGGCCGGTGATCCCGCCGCCGACCACCACCAGGTCGACGTGGGTCATCGGTCCCTCACGGCTCCCGTCCGGCTGCCGGGCGAGGTGGAGACCCGACGGGCGTCGATCCGAAGCTGCCTGTCGCCATGGTGTGAACGCGGCCAGCCAGCGCCGGCATCACCGCGGGGTCGTTGTTGATCGAGCGGGTCCGGGCGAACGCCAGGCCGGCTTCGCGGGCCACGCGCGATGCGTCGATGTCCAGGTCGTAGAGCACTTCGAGGTGGTCGGACACAAAGCCTTGGGGGCACACCAGCACGCTGGCTGCCCGCCCCGTGCCGCCCAGGTCGCGGATGACGTCGGCAACGTCCGGCCCGCGCCATGGCTCGGGCGTCCGTCCGGCGGACTGCCAGGCCAACGACCAGCCGTACCACCGGTCGAGCCCAGCCCGACGAGCGATCTCGGACGCGGACCACCACAGCTGGTCGGCGTACGGGTCGCCGTCGAGCACCCGCTCCGGGAGGCTGTGGGCTGTGAAGAGCACCTTGGTCGGCGGCGTCAGCGTCGAGAACGCGTCCCGGACCCGCGACGCCAGCGCGTCGAGCCAGGCGGGCTCGTCGTGCCACGACTCGACCCCGACGTACGGGACCCCGAGCTCGTCCGCGGCAGCACCGGCTCGCTGGTGGTACTCACCGATCGAGCCGCGCGACCAGTGCGGCGCCAGCACCAGGCCCATCACCCGGTCGGCACCACGCTTGACCAGCTCGCCGACGGTGTCCTCGACGAACGGCGCTGCGTGCTTGTGGCCCAGCGCGACCGACCATGCGCTGCCAGGATCACGAAGCGCCAGCTCGGCGGCGAGCGCGTCCGCCTGGGCCTGGCTGCGCTCGGCCAACGGGGACAGCCCGCCGATCGCGTCGTAGCGCCGCACGAGGTCCGCCAGCTGTTCCGGGCTCGGGCGCCGACCCCGGCGGATGTGCGTGTAGTACGCCTCGACCTCGTCGATGCTGCCGGGCGTGCCGTAGTCCATCACCAGCAGACCCGGCACACCTGACACCCCTGACACGCCTGACACATCGGTTGCCGAAGCGGACGGGCCACCGTTGCTCGTGCCGTCGGTCACGCCGCCTGCCCCTCCTCGTGCACCAGCTCGACGATCCGGGCGAGGATGTCGGGGTCGGTCTGCGGGAGCACCCCGTGGCCGAGGTTGAACACGTGGCCCGGCCGTCCGTGGTTGCGTTCGAGCACGTCGCGCACCGCCTCGGCGACCACCGGCCAGGGCGCGAGGCACACGGCGGGGTCGAGGTTGCCCTGCACGGCGACCCCGGGGCCGAGGCGCAAGCGGGCCTCGTCCAGCGGCACCCGCCAGTCGACGCCGACGACGTCGGCCCCTGCCTTGGCCAGCAGCGGCAGCAGCTCACCGGTGGTCACCCCGAAGTGGATGCGGGGGACGGCCATGTCGGCCAGCCCGGCGAAGACCCGGCTGCTGGCGGGCAGCACGTAGCGTTCGTAGAAACCCGGGCTCAGCGAGCCGACCCAGCTGTCGAACACCTGGACCGCCGCCGCGCCTGCCTCGACCTGGCTGCGCAACGTGGTGATCGCCAGGTCGGCCAGCCGGTCGAGCAGGGCGTGCCACAGCTCGGGATCGCTCAGCATCAGGGCCTTGGTGCGGGCGAGGTCGCGGGACGGACCACCCTCCACCAGGTAGCTGGCCACGGTGAACGGCGCGCCGGCGAACCCGATCAGCGGGACTCCGCCCAGCTCGTCGACGAGCTGGCACACGGTCTGCGCCACCCATGGGCAGTCGGTGTCGGGATCCAGCGGCCGGAGCCGTGCCAGGTCGCCCGCAGAACGGAAGGGCTCGGACACGACCGGGCCGACACCGGGCGCGACGTCGACCCCGAACCCCACCGCCGCGACGGGCACCACGATGTCGCTGTAGAGGATGGCGGCGTCGACGCCGTAGCGCCGCACGGGTTGCAGGGTGATGATGGTGGCCTGGTCGGGGTCGCGGACTGCGTCGAGGATGCTGCCGGCACCGCGGATGCGGCGGTACTCGGGCAGGGATCGACCCGCCTGGCGCATGAACCACACCGGGACGCGGCTCGCGTGCTGGCTGCGGCAGGCGCGGAGGAACGGTGCCTCAGCGCCGGCAAGCACGGGCGGAACCTCGGGCGGCACTCGCCCCAACCTATCCCGCCGGCCTCGGGCGCCCCGGTCCCCCGAGGAGCCCCGAGATGGTCGGGGGAAAGTCCTGATCGACAGATCGCCCCCACGCCGCGACCATGTGGCCATGCGCAAGCCCAACGAAGAGGATCTGTCCGGTGAGGCGGCAGATGCCAGCTCGGTGGGAGACGGCTTCGGCGGGGCCGTGGACTTCTCCGACTCGGGCTACTACGGCAGCAGCTTCGACGACGACTACACCAGCGACGAGGACGAGTCGCTCGGAGACGACGAGTCCGACGAGTCCTTCGAGGACGACGCGAGCGACGGAGGCCTCGACACCGACGAGACCGCGTTCGGTGACGAGGTCACCGAGGACCAAGCCGAGGACATCCTGGAAGACATGCTCGACGAGGCCTACGGACCGGACGCGGCGGCGATGGTCGACAACCTGGAGGAGTCGTCGGGGATGAGCGCCGTCGAGATCCTCGAGGACATCACCGGGATGGACCTGGGCGGCGACCGCGAGGCCGACGACTTCGAATCCCCCGACGGATCGTCGGACGGCGGTGTCGGCGCCATCGACCCGTTCGAGTCACCGGACATGCCCGAGGCGGACATGGCCACGCCCGACGACTTCGACCTCAACCGGGACGATCACGTCGACGTCGGCGATGCCCACGAGGCAGCCCACGTCCTCGACTTCGACGTCAGCGAGTAGCCGGCCCTGTCGTCCCCCGATCGCGCCCCGGAGGGACGCCCTGGGTCGCGGCGCCGTTCGGGCACTCGCCGGTAGCATGGTCTGTTTCTCAGACCGCCGGAGGGGCGTTGGCCGTCCATCCCGATCTTGTCGCCGAGCAGACGTACATCGACCGGGCCTACGACTGCCTGGAGCGCGCTCGGGAGACGGCAACCCGGTTGCGTTCGATGGTCGAGGTGGGCAAAGGCGGCACCGAGCAGGCGCGCTGGGAGCGCGAGATGATCGAGGAGAACATCGCCCAGCGCCTCGACTACCTCGACGTCGGTGACGCGAGCCTGGTCTTCGGGCGGATCGACCGATCGCAGACCGACGGGGGCGACACCTACTACATCGGGCGGGTCGCCGTTGCCGACGAGGCGCAGGAGCCGCTGGTGGTCGACTGGCGGGCGCCGGTGGCCGAGCCGTTCTACCGGGCGACGGGCCGGGCGCCGATGGGTCTGGTCCGGCGCCGGCACTTCGCCACCCGGGGTCGCCGCCTGCTGGGCATCGAAGACGAGCTGTTCGGCGAGGCTGCCGGCCTGCTCGACGGGGGCCTCACGGTCGTCGACAACGGCTCCGAGGTCCGGGGGCAGAGCACGTTGATCGCCGCGCTGGAGGAGGCCCGCACCGGCCGGTTGTCCGACATCGTCGGGACGATCCAGGGAGAGCAGGACGAGGTCATCCGCTCCGACCTGCCGGGCGTGCTGGTGGTGCAGGGTGGACCGGGCACCGGCAAGACCGTGGTCGCGCTGCATCGTGCCGCCTACCTGCTTTACACCTACCGGTTCCCACTGGAAGGCCAGGGTGTGCTGGTCGTCGGGCCGAACCGCCTGTTCCTCGGCTACATCGAGCGGGTGCTGCCCAGCCTCGGCGAGGCTGGGGTCGAGCTGGCGGTGCTGGCCGACCTGCTCGACGGGGTCGGCGACGTGGTGCGCATCGGGGGACGCGACGTGCCGACCACCGCCCGGATCAAGGGCGACCTGCGGATGGCGCGAGTGCTGGCCAAGGCGGTGCGCGACCGCGAGCGCCCGCTGCGCAGCCCGCTCAAGGTCGGCTACGGCGTCCAGACGCTGAAGGTCTCCGTCGCCCGCACGGCCGAGATCGTCGCCGACACCCGTCGCCGCTTCCGCACCCACAACGCGGGGCGCCGGTTCGTGGAGTCCCAGCTGTTCGCGGCCCTCGCCGAGGTCAGCCGGGTCCCGACCACTGCCGACGAGGTGCGGTCCCGGCTACGGCTCAGCCCCGAGGTCCGCGAGGCGCTCGAACGCATGTGGCCGGTGCTGACCCCCGCCGAGTTGCTGCACGACCTCTTCGGGTCTCGGGCCCTGATCGAGCTGGCTGCGGGTCGCCACCTCGACCCCGACGAGCAGTCGGCGCTGTTACGGCCGCGGCAGGTCGAGGTCCGGCAGATCGCGTGGACCAACGACGATGCGCCCCTGCTCGACGAGGCGCGGGCGCTGCTCGGCCCCAAACCGCGGCGGCGCCGCGACCGGGTGCCGGGAGCCGCCGATCCCGACGAGCTGCGGACCTACGGTCACATCGTGGTCGACGAGGCGCAGGACCTGTCGCCGATGCAGCTACGGATGCTGACCCGGCGTTCGTTGAACGGCTCGATGACCGTGGTGGGCGACATCGCCCAGGCCACGGGGGTGTGGGCCCACGCCGGTTGGGACGAGATCCTGACCCATCTGCCCCAGCGGCGACCGGCGCGGCGTGCCGAGCTGACCATCGGCTACCGCATCCCGGGCCCGAGCATGGACCTCGCGGCCAGGGTACTGGCCGAGGCTGCCCCGGACCTGCAGCCGCCGAACAGCGTCCGGGAAGTGGGCGACCCACCGCGGGTGATCGCCGTGGCTGAGGGTGACGGCGACCTGTTCGCCCGGGTGGCCGAGGTGGCGCTGGAGGAGCGATCCGCTGTGGACCCTGGCAGCGTCGCCGTGATCGCCCCGCAGACCCTGGTCGAGCCGGTCGGTCAGGCCCTGGAAACCGCCGGGATCGAGTACGGCCAGGCGGTCCGCAGTGGCTTCGAGGCCCAGGTGACTCTGGTGCCGGTGAGCCTGGTCAAGGGCCTCGAGCTCGACGCCGCGGTGGTGGTCGAGCCGGCGGCGATCGTCGAGGAGGAGGCCCAGGGCTTGCGGGCGCTCTATGTCGCCCTGACCCGGGCCACCAAGCGCCTGGCCGTCGTCCACGCCGCTCCGTTGCCTGCCTGCCTTCGCTAGCTCCGTCACCTTCGAAATTGCGGCAGAAACGCCCGTTTTCCGGCGGATTCTGCCGAGGTTTCGCCCGGGGTCAGTCGACCAGGTCGGCGAAGCGGCGGAGGTTGCCCTGCCAGACCAAGCGCAGCACCGGGGTCAGGAGGACAGCGGTGACCGGGCCGCCCAAGTACCACGGGAACGTGAGCCGCTCGGACCACACGACCTCGGTTTCGCCGTCGGGGTCGCTGGGTGCCGGCGGTCGGATCGTGAACCTGCCCTCGCCCTGCACAAGGCCGGCGTGGCGCACGGCGATCTCGGTGCCCTCGTGCCAGGCGGTCACCTCCATGCGGTCGGTGGTGCGCAGGGGTCCCAGCCGGGTGACGCATTCGAAGCGGGTTCCGACGCCTGCCCGCTGGTCACCGACGAAGCGGATCGAGGCGGCGTCGGCCATCCAGTCGACGTGGCCGGCGATGTCGGCCAGCTCGCGCCACACGGCGTCGGCCGGTGCGTCGACCATCTGGGTCACAGTGATCTGCGGCATGCCGTCCGGCGGGTCCAGCGGGTCCGGCGCGTGGCGCGGGCGCGGCGGAATCTCGCGTGGGAGAACGCCGGGCGGCGGCTGAGACTCACGCCGAAACCCGCGCCAGTCTCCCGGGCCGCGGGCCCTGGGCTCACGACGCCGAAGCGGCGTCGAACACCTGTGGCGCCAGCCAGGCCACGGCCCCGGTAGCGCCGTCCTCGGTGAACGTCGAGCCGGTGCGCAACTCGGGGTTGAACTCACCCCGCGGCACGTCCTGCATCCAGGCGTTCAGGTCGACCACCGTGAATCTGTCGCGGTCGCCCACCGTGCCGGTGATCAGCTCGTTGAGCCGGTCGACGCGTCGGGGGTCGTTGTCGTCGAAGGAGGTCCAGTAGGTCGCGGGGTCGTCGTCGTCCAGCCGGACGTGGGGAATCGTCGCCCACACCACCGGCGCGCCTGCCTCGGACAGCACGTCGGCGGTGGCGTCGATCTGACCGCTGAACCAGTGGTCGTAGCCGGCGTTGCCGAGGTGCTGCGGTTCGCCGCCGATGTCGCGGGTCCCCAGGTCGGCGACCCCCATCACGACCAGGATCGCGTCGTAGCTCGCCGCGTCGAGCATCTCGGACAGCCGGGGCCGCCAGGCCTCGCAATCCAGCGAGGGGGCCACCGTCTGGCCGAGCCTGACCATCCGGGCCGGACCGCCCAGCGGGCACTCGCTCGTAACGTGGGTGTCGACCCGGATCTGCTCGTCGGCGTGATCGGCGTCGCCGTTCCAGGCGGTGAAGCCCGTGACCATGCTGTCGGCGACCTGGTCGCCGATCAGCAGCACCCGTGCCAGCTCGTCGCCGCCGGTCGGAGTGACCACATCGAGGTCGCCGGGGCCGTTGCCGTCGTCGACGGTGAGGCTGATGTTGGCCGGCGGCTGGACCGGCAGGACGAACACTGCGGCCACCAGCACCGCCGATGCGGTCGCCAGGCCGGCGCCGATCTGGAAGCGGGGTGCGCTGACGCGCCAGCGGAACGGAGCCTCGATGACGAGGTGGCAGAGGATCGCCGCCGCCAAGGTCGCTGCCACCCGCACGCCGAAGAGCGAGGCCCCGTCGAGGCCGACCCGCTCCTCGTCGAGCAGCAGGTAGAGCGGCCAGTGGAACAGGTACGCAGCGAAGGCGATCCGCCCGACCTGGCGCAGCGGCCAGAAGCCGAGGACGCTGGAGGCCGGCCCGGGCATGGTCACGGCGAGGATCACCCAGGCGGTCAGCACCGCGTTCACCAGCGTGACCCCGTGGAACACCGTCGAGCTCTGGTACGAGACGAGGGCCCACATCAGCCCGAGCGCGGCGAGCGCCCCCACCGCGCCGTAGCGCACCACGCCGAGGATCCTCGGTCGGCTGATCAGCTTGCGGAACTTCGGCGACAGGACGGCGTAGCCCAGCACCACGCCGACCACCAGCTCGCCAGCGCGGGTGTGGGTGCCGTAGTAGGCGAGGTCGCGGGTATCCGGGTCTTCGGCGATGACCCAGGCCGCACCGAAGGAGGCCAGCGCGCCGATGCCCCACAGCAGCCCGGCCAGGCGCCACTGGCGGCCGGTGATCCACATCATTACCGTGAACAGCAGCGGGAACAGCAGGAACACCTGCGCCGTCACCGCTATCGGCCACAGGTGGCGCAGGGCGGACAGCTCGCTGAAGCTGCTCGCGAAGCCTTCGGCCGGGAACGCCAGGCGCCAGTTGGTGCTGAAGGTCACCGCGGCGGCGACGTCGCCTCGGAATGTGGGCACCGACCCCACCCGCACCGCCACCTGGAGGACGATCACACCGAGGATGGTCAGCAGCTGTGGCGGGACGAGGCGCCGGGCGCGGCGCTCCCAGAACCGGCCGACGGCCAGCCTGCTGGTCTGCGACCACTCGGCCAACGACAGCGTCGCCAGCAGGAACCCCGAGAGCGTGAAGGCGGTGGAGATGCCGAGGAACCCACCCCGTCCGACGTCGAAGCCCTGGCTGAAAACCAGCACGGCGCCGAGCGCCAACGCCCGGAGGCCGTCGAGCCCGGGGACCGGCGGCAGCTGCGGCCCCCGGTCGACGCTCGGTGTCGGCCGACGCCTCGGCTCGGGTGGCCGCCGAGGCGGTGCCCGCCGAGGGTCAGGTCGACCTTGTCGAACGTCATATCGTCGATCCAACGTTCGGTCGTTCGCGACAGCCCGCGCTGAGTTCAGGGTCCCTCCTGTGGCTTGGCGGCCTTGGCCCACCCGGGGCGAGAGCAGCCAGAGCCTAACGAACCGTCGGCACGGGCGACCATAGGGCTGCCGGTACGGTGGGCCGCTGTGATCACCGGCACTGAGATGAGGTGGACGGACAACCACTGCCACCTGGGCTGGGACAGTGAGGGCGGTGCGTTCCGCGACCAGCCCGCGGATGGGGCGTCGGTCGCCGACGTGGTGGCCGAGGCCCGCGCCGTCGGCGTCGAGCGGCTCGTCACCGTCGGCACCGACGCCGAGCGCTCGGCGGAGGCCATCGCCGTCGCCCGCCGACACCGCGGGGTGGTGTGGGCCACGGTCGGGCTCCATCCCCACGACGCCAAGCGGGGCGTCGATGAGCTGATCCCCATCCTCGACGACCCGGCCAACCGGGCCCAGGTCGTTGCCGTCGGCGAGTGCGGTCTCGACTACTACTACGACCACTCGCCCCGGGCCGTGCAACAGGGGGCCTTCGCCGCCCAGATCGCACTGGCCCACGAACGCGGCCTGGCGCTGGTGATCCACACCCGCGACGCCTGGGACGACACCTTCGCGATCCTCGACGCCGAGGGTGTTCCCCAGCGGACGGTGCTGCACTGCTTCACCGGCGGCCCGGACGAGATCAGGCAGGGGCTGGACCGTGGCACCTACGTCTCGTTCTCGGGCGTCGTGACCTTCCGCGCTGCCGACGACCTGCGGGCCGCGGCGGCACTGTGCCCCCTGGACCGGGTCTTGGTCGAGACCGACAGCCCCTACCTCGCACCCGTGCCGCATCGGGGCCGACCCAACCGGCCCGCGCTGGTGCCGCTGGTGGGCGCAGCCGTTGCCGAGGCGATGGGCCGCGAGGTGTCCGAGGTGGCGCTGGCCACATGGGACAACGCCACCCGCGTCTACGGCTTGGCGTAAGTTACGGGGGGTCACCTAGCGGCGAGGGGGGAATCGCCATGAGGAGGATGCGACGGCTGCTGCCGGTCGTGGCCGGGCTGGCGTTGCTGGCGTCGAGCGCCGGCTGCCACTATCCGCCCGGCACGCGCTACGTCGACCAGGTGTTCGACGAGGTCACGGTCACGAGCAACGTCGTCTACCGCACCACGACCAACTACCTCGGCCAGACGGTGAACCTCCAGCTCGACATATACGAGCCGGTCGACGACACCGCGGCGCAGCGGGCGACCGTGATGTGGATGCACGGCGGTGGCTGGACGTTCGGCGACAAGAGCCTGATGACCGCCTACGCCGAGGACTCGGCGCGGCGTGGCTACGTCGCCGTGTCGATCAACTATCGCCTGCGCGACGCGACCTCGGTGCCTGCCGCACTCGACGCCTACGAGGACGCCCTGGCGGCGGTCCAATGGCTGAAGGACCACGCGGCGCAGTACCGGATCGACCCGGAGGCGATCATCGTCGGCGGCCACTCGGCGGGAGCGATCAACGCCGCGCACGTGCTGTTCCTCCCGGCGACGTCGCCAGCGGCAGGAGGGGTCTCGCTTGCTGGGCTGACCTTCGGCGCCCCGACCGCCGGCGACCCACCGTTGATCGTGCACCACGGCACCGCCGACAACATCGTGCCGTACGTGAACGGCTCGGGCATGTGCACCGAGACGCGCGACGCCGGCAACGTCTGCGACCTGTTCACCTACGAGGACCAGGGCCATCTGATCCCCTACCAGGAGCCAGCCGCCACCGACATCAAGAACGAGACCGCCCACTCGATCATGGACCGCGTGCTCGAGCCGCTCGGCTACCCGGTCGAGCAGCCGGGGTAGCCGCACCGCCACACGGCCGCACGGCCGGCACGGCCGGTGTAGCTGACCTCGTCGGCGCCATAGCCTCCCGGCTGTGACACTGAGCCCTCGGCAGGTGCGCGATCTCCTGGACTCCCATGGGCTGACGCCGAGCCGCGCGCTCGGGCAGAACTTCGTCGCGGACGCCAACACCGTGCGTCGGATCGCGGCGCTCGCCGACGTCGGTCCGGGCGACCGGGTGGTCGAGGTCGGTGCCGGGCTCGGATCTTTGACCCTCGCCCTTGCCGAGCGGGGCGCCGAGGTGACCGCGATCGAGATCGACCGTCACCTGGTGCCCGCGCTGCGCGAGGTGATCGACCGATACGGCCCCCGGCTCGCGGCGTCGGCGAGCGAGCCTGAACCGACACCGACGACGGGTGGCGTCCGGGTCGTCCACGCCGATGCCCGGGACGTCGACTGGGACCAGCTGCTCGGGGAGCCACGGCAGCCCGAGGCGGGGGCTCGCTCGTGGGCTCTGGTGGCCAATCTGCCGTACAACATCGCGACGTCCCTGGTCCTCGACCTGCTCGAGCAGGCCCCGGCGATCGATCGCATGCTGGTGATGGTTCAGCGCGAAGTGGCCGAACGCCTCGCCGCACGGGTCGGCGACCGGGCCTATGGCATCCCGTCGGTCAAGGTGGCCTGGTGGGCCGACGCCGAGCTGGTCGGGCGTGTTCCGCCGACCGTCTTCGTGCCGCAGCCCCGGGTGGAGTCCGCGCTGGTGCGGCTCGGGCGCCACGCGCGCTGGAACGATGCCGGGGTCGATCGTGAGGCGGTGTTCCGCCTGGTCGACGCGGGATTCGGGCAGCGGCGGAAGATGCTGCGCCGGTCGCTGGCCGGGCTCGTCGAGGCCGCTGACCTGGCGTTGGCCGGCATCCGTCCCGAGGCGCGGGCCGAGGAGCTGACGCTTGCCGATTGGGTGCGACTCGCTGCCTTGACCAGCAGGACTATGCCAAGGTGATGCCATGAGCGTCCGACCGTCACGCCAAACGTTCGACCTGGCCAAGGTCGTGGGCATCGGGGCATGGGTGGTGTTGGGCTTGTTCGTCCTCGAATACCTCTACGGCCTCGGCCAGGACGCCAACGGCGAGGAGGCCGCCGACCGGTTCTTCGGCGGGATGCCCGAGCTGGGCACCGGCATCTTCTACGCGGGCCTGTTGCACGGAGTCGCCCTGTGGCTCGATCGGAACCAGGATTGAGCGTCGGCGACGCTGACCGCCGCGAGGTCGTCCAGGCACCCGCCAAGCTGACGGTCTCGCTGCGGATCGTCGGGCGCCGTTCCGACGGCTACCACCTGCTGGACTCCGAGATGGTCAGCATCGATCTGGTCGACGAGCTCACGTTCACGGACGGCGACGGCCTGGAGGTGGTCGGTGGCCCCGTGACTCTGCCCCGCGGCGACGACAACCTGGTGCGGCGGGCGCTGCGGGCGGTGGGACGCACCGCCCAGGTCCGGCTGGTGAACCGCATCCCGCCCGGTGGTGGGCTTGGTGGCGGGTCCGCCGACGCCGCTGCGGTCCTGCGGTGGGCGGGTGTGGTCGACGACGTCGGGCTGGCGCTGTCCCTGGGGGCGGACGTGCCGTTCTGCGTGCGCGGCGGACGTGCCCGGGTGCGCGAGACCGGCGAGCGCATCGATCCCCTCCCGCACGCGGACCGGATGTTCACCCTGACCACCCCACCGTTCCCGTGCTCGACCGCCGAGGTCTACAAGGTGTGGGACGAGCTGGGCGGTCCCACACCTGCCGGGCCGAATGACCTGGAGCCGGCGGCACTGGTCGTCGAGCCTCGGCTGGTGCAGTGGCGTGACCGCCTGGGCGAGGCGACCGGGCAGACACCGTTCCTGGCGGGATCGGGCTCGACGTGGTGGGTCGAGGGTGCGTTCCCCGGGGACGACCGGGTGGTCGTGCGGACGCTGCCGGAGCACAAATAAAGGTCCGCCGCACTCCCATGCGGCGGACCCTGCGGCCTACTGCGTACTGCGAGTACGCCTACTACTTGCCGGCGGCGCGGCGCTGCCAACGTGTGCGCTTGAGCATCTTCTTGTGCTTCTTCTTGCGCATCCGCTTGCGCCGCTTCTTGATCAGCGAGCCCATGAAGGGCGACACCATAATGCCGGCCGGGCTAGCCCTCCAAAGTCAGCCCGGCGAGGAGCTGGCGCATCTCCGCCTCACCCAGGCCGAGCCCGATGACCGTGTAGGGGCAATAGGTCTCGGCCGACGCCGGCGCCGCGATCTCGGCCAGCCAGCCGTCGTCGTAGGGCGCGATCCAGGACTGGACGCCGGGGAACGGCCCCTCGATGTAGATCCCGGCGTCGTCCTGCAGACCAGGCCAACCGACCACGAAAAACACCGCCCGGGTCGAGGTCGCTCCCGGGAACACGCCGGTGATGTTGCCGTGCACGAGCTCGGGCACCCGGGGGTCCTGGGGATCCGCGGGCTCCATGGTGCCGCCGATGCCCTCCGGCGGTGCGGAAGCGGCGAAGGGCAGGCCGCGGCACGCCGACACGGGGTAGTTGTCGAGGTCGACGACCTCGTTGGGAGGCCGACCCGGCAGGATCGAGGTCGTGGTCGTGGTGGTACCAGGGGCGGTGTCGTCGGTGGAGGGCGGCTCGGTGGCCGTGGTCGACCCGGTGCCTTCGGTGGCTGACGTGACAGGCCCTCCGGTGGTGACCTCAGAGTCCTCGCGGGTGACCAGCACGACCGCCCCGGCCACGACGGCCACGCTGGCGGCGACCGCCAGGGCGAACGGCCATCGCCGCCCCGCCTGGTGGTGTCCCGAGCCGTTGCCGTTGGTCTGTGCTCCCAGCTCGGTCGCGTCCGCAGTGGCTGACCGCCCGGCCCGGGTGACGATGTCCTGCCACTGGTCGGGGACCGGTGCGTCGCGCAGGGCTCGCATGCCGTCGTCGTACCGGTCAGTCATCGTCGGCCTCCAGGAGGTGACGCAGGATCCGGCGGCTGCGGAAGAGCTGGACCCGGACGGTGCCCGCAGTGGTGTTCAGCGCTCTAGCGATCTCCGGGGCCGGCAGGTCGGCGACGTCGCGGAGGACGACGCAGGCCCGTTGCTGCTCGGTCAGCTGGCCGAGCGCTCGGACGAGGTCGACAGCCAGTGCGGGGATGTCGCTGTCGTCGTGGTGACCACGGGCCCGACCGCGGGCGCGGACGCCGGTCCCGGCAGTCTCGACACCATCGAACATGTCGATGGTGTCACCGGCGGGAAGCGCCTGGCGTCGCCGGCGCTGAAGCTCACCGGCGGCGATGCGGAACCCCGCACGCCAGACCCAGGCGTCGACGTCCCGCACCGCATCGATGCGCCGGGCTGCCTGGGCGAACGCCTCCGCGGCGGCCTCGTCGGCGACGTCCCGGCTGCCCGACCAGGCGCGCAGGGCCCGCCACAGGCGAGGATGTGTCCGGTCGTAGGCTTCGCGCAGGCGCTCGAGCGGCGGTGGCCCGTGGGCTTGGCGATGGGGAGCCACTCCTGCATCCTGCACACCCAGCCAGGGGGATCGCGTGCACCCCCCGTTAACGACCGCCGGTGGACGACCGACAGGCCGCTACGGTGAGGGGTCCCTTCGGGGGTAGTTCAACTGGCAGAACGTCGGCCTTTGGAGCCGGATGTTGGAGGTTCGAGCCCTCCCCCCCGAGCCAGGAAATCCCTGTTAGATCGGCACAGTCGATCGCCATGGCAGTCTAGGAGCCATCACCGATTCGTAAAGGGGGTGCTATAGACTGTTCCCTAGACACCCTCCTAGACTGCTCGTATGGGGCAGGTGCAGAACCTGGCAGAGCGATTCGAGGCGAAGGTCGATCGGTCAGGAGACCACCATGTGTGGACGGGTTCTCGCCTGGCTGACGGGACCGGCCAGGTCCGAGTCCAAGGAAAGCTGACCACCGCGAAGCGGGTCGCATGGGAACTGGCGCACGGCCCGCTTCCCCCTGGTGCTCAGGTGCTGTCATGTCCGACGGAGCCTGCGTGTGTCCGCATCGAGCATCTGGCCACTCGAGAGACTGTCGCGCGCTCAGCTCGACGTCGGCGACGTACCTCGGGAACGGGAGGCAAGAGGCAGATCCGCCCCGGCCTGTGGAAGCTCACCGTCACAGCTGGCTACTTCGCCGACGGCTCCCAGCGGCGGCTGACCAAGAAGGTCCACGTCAACGGCGAGGTGGCTGCCGAACGGGCTCTGGCTGACTTCGCAGCCGAAATCCGAGACTCGCGGTTGCCGGACGAGAAGGCGGATCGCGACGTACGGGTCGACGAGGCCATCGAGCGATTCCTCACCTACCTATCGGAGGACAAGGGCCGTGAGGAGTCCACGATCGAGGACTACCGAGGGGTGCACGCCAAATGGGGATCGCCGGTCATCGGGCGACGCAAAGTCCGTGACGTCGACGACGAGCACATGGATCGGATCTTCGGAAACATGCGCACCGCCGGGCTGAGTGCCTCGCGGATGGCAACAGCCAGAAACCTGTACGGACCCTTCTTCCGGTGGGCCAAACGGCGCCGCATCATCCGTCGAAGCCCAATGGCTGAGTTCGAGATGCCCTTCAGCCAGCACGTAGCGATCGAACGCGTACCGCCCGAGATCGACCAGCTCGGCTGCTACCTCGAGGCCGCGGTGAAGGTGGTGCCAGACATCGCACCACTCCTCACCCTGGACGCGGTCACCGGCCTCCGAGCGGGCGAGCTGCGCGGGCTTCGACGATCCCGCATCCTCGCAAAGTCGTTGAAGCTCAACATCGACGCAGCCTCTGGCCGCAAGGGGATCAAGCCGACGAAGACCCGTCGTACGCGCGAGGTTTCAGTCGATGCCGAAACGATGGCGATGCTGCTCCGCCATTGCCAGCGCATGGACGAGCGCGCCGCGGAGTCCGGCCTGTCAGTCGCCAACGACGCCTTCGTGTTCAGCTACGAGGCCGACTGCTCCAAGCCGATGTCCCGGGACTACCTCACCAAGCGCGTCGCCGCCCTCAAAGAACACCTCGGGATCGGCACCAAGCGTCCCGAAACGATCGCACTCGAGGACGAGGCGCTACGCCTGTTCCGGATGCCCGCCCAGCCCCGCCCCGGAGCTCGTGGTCCCAAGCCGAAGGGTGGCCTGCCGTTCAAAGAGATCGGCGCCCGGCTCGGGCGCAGCGGTCACTGGGCGGAGAAGGCTGTGGCATCGGCATTGCGCCGGGAGCAGGCACCGACCGTGGACCCCGAGGAGTTCTTCGACGGGTCGATCATCGCCCTGCGCAAGTTCACTTCCTCGGAGCTGCTCGACGCGGGTTTCAACATCGCCACGGTCGCCCAACGCCAAGGACACGGACCCCAGGTCCTGGCCCGCCACTACGCCAAGGCTCGCCGCTCATCGGACCGCAAGGCCGCCGAACACCTCGGTCAGCTCGTCCACGGAGGGCAAGGCTAAGAATTTCTATCCGGTGCCGTCGGCTTGGACAAGCGCTTCGACGGCGCGGCGGGGGATGAGGATACGGCGTCCGAGTCTGATGGCGCGGAGTTGCTTCTTGCGGACCATGACGTAGACGAGCCCGGGAGATACGCCCAGCATTTCGGCGGCTTCGTCTACTGAGACGGTGAGCTTCGAAACGCTGTCGGAGTCGGTGTTCATCGCCGCTACTCGAAGGTTCCGAGCTCGTGGGGGAATGGAGCCAGCATTGGTCGAAGTGGTTACTCGAGGTCGAGCCCGTTTGCCGGGTACTCGGTCTCGGATGGGTCGTGGGCCAAGGGTTCGATGCTGGTGATGTCGAATGCTTCGATGGCTTCCTCCTCGCGTTCGAGCGTCCATGATTCCGGCGGGATGTGGGGACCGGGGTCGAGGGCGCCGTGGTGGCGGGGGTCGTCGGTGTGTTCCCAGGTTGTGGTTGATGCCTGCCAGGTCAGCCAGATGTCGTGGCCGCCCCACCAGCCGTCTTCTGTGAGCGACGAGACGCGGACGAGGTCGATGCGTTCTGCGGGTCGGGCGGTGCCGCGGTCGGGGTCGATGACCCGCATGTGGGCGGCTGAGGCGTAGCAAGGATCGACGCCGTCCCCGGCCCGGGCGTCGCTGATGAGGGTGGGTGGATAGATGCTGGGTCGGGTGACCTGTCGGTAGGTCGTGTAGGAGACACTGCTGGCGCCCCCGTAGCTCGTTGGTGCCTCGGTGCCTTCGAAATGAGCGTCGGGTTCACCCTGGGGCACCGAGGGAGAACGTTGGCCGGTCGGGTCGGTGCGCTGGTAGCCGGTGACGATCGCGTACTGCGACGACTGTTCCGTGTGTGGGTCGATCAGCCCGGACTCGGCTGGGCGGATGGCGGCCTCAAGTGCTCGGAGGGAGGCGGGCATGCCGGGGAAGGGGCGAACGCTGCGGTCGGCGTCGAGTTGGACTCTGACCGCCGGCGGGACCGTCACGCCGATGCGGTCGCGTAGCTGGGTGACGGTGCCGATCTCGGTGAACTCGGTGCCGATCCATTCGACGAGACGGTGGTTGTCAGGGTCAGGCGTCTGCTCGAAGTGCCGGGCGTAAAAGGTGCCGAGCTGAGCGTTCCAGCCCACTTCCCACCACGAGCCTTCGGATTCGTTGACTCGGTACCTGGTGACCACTCCCTCGTCGTCGGCTGCACCGGCCATGGCTACCTCCCGGACGTTCGGTCGCCGTTGCTCGCCTTCGAAATGTGGGTGCAGGCAACAGAAAACGCAGGTCGTTGCGGCGGACAGGCGCCGCGCCCTGGGGGCCGAGCCCCGCCGCCCTGTGGGCGGCGGTGGCCTTGTCCGACCGCCCGGCATGAGGACTCCCCCGGTATCCGTTGCGAGGACTCTCCTGGGCACAGAGCCGCAGTCCGTGGGGAGTCCTCGGCCCGGGGCGGGGACTCCTTGGACTGCGCGAGGACTCGGCGGCTGTCGGCAGCCGTCGCGGGGAGGACCCTGGCCCCCGGTGTGAGGACTCCCCACGCTTGACCGGAAGCAGCGGCCCTGACCACTCCGCGCCGCCGCCGGCACAGCAATCGCGCCATCGCAGGGCGACTGAGGAGCAATCGGGTGACTCCCCGGTCGCACGGTCTCCATTCGCCGGCGTCGATGCCGGTGAGGAGGAGGTCGCGGAGATGGCGTCGGTGTTTGACGAGCTCGACCGGGACTGGCGGCGGTTGCGCGTCGACCGTAGGGCGGTCGAGCAGCTGCGTGAGGTGTGCGCTCTGGCCGGGGTCGGAGACCTCGCCGGCCTTGAGCGCTACGTGATGGACGCACCGAGGGCTGAGGCCGATGCGGTACTGGTGGTGCTGATCCGTCGCGCGGTCGACGGTGAAGGGCTGTCCGCCAGGGTGTTGATGCAGTTGCTGCTGCCCGGGATCCGCCGGGTCGCCCGTCGCTGGTGGGCGCTGGGCGACGAGGACGAGCGGGCCGCGGCAGCGGTGGCGGCGGTGTGGGACCGGATCCAGAGCTACCCGTTGGATCGACGACCGTGCCGAGTGGCGGCGAACATCCTGATGGACACGGCGATGGATCTCCGGCGAGCAGTCCATCGCCATCGCGACATCAGCCCCGCGGGTTTCATGCCGGGCTACGAACCAGTCTCCGATGGCGAGATCCATCCCGCGGTGGAGCTTGCCGAGGCCCTTGTGGCCGCGACCGAGGCCGGGGTGATCAGCAAAGACGATGCCCATCTGATCGCAGCATCCCGGATCGGTGGCGTCCCACTGAAGGCGATGGCCATGCAGGCCGGCTTGTCGTTGCGGACACTGCAGTGGCATCGCAAGGTCGCCGAAGAGGCCTTGGCCGCCCGAGGGGCCGCGGTCGCGTGAATGTCGCCTCCGAGCTCCGGGTCATGGCCTTGCCGGCCTCGACTGTCCGTCGTGACGGCTGGGTCGGCCCGGCGCATCCCCGGGCCGAGTCTGACTGGCTGCCCGTCGTCGGCCCCGCATGCTTCGTCCTGTGGCGACAGCTCGCCGGGGGGCTGGTCGAGGCCCACGGAACCATGAAGCTGCGGGCGCGGGACCTGGCTGCCTCGGTTGGCATGGCGCCCGCCGTGGGGAGCCAGTCGGGACTGACGCGGTCACTGCGTCGCCTTCAGCGGTTCGGCATCATCTGGCGGCCCGTCGACGACCTCGTGATCGTGCGCTGCCAGCTCCCCCTCCTGGACGAATCCCGCATGCAGACCCTGCGGCCGATCATCCGCCGGATGCAGCACGAGCTCCACGAGACAGGCAGTCCAGGCGAGACGGGCACCACGAGTTGAGCCCCCGGCCACGGCAGCGCGGGCGAGCGCCTGCCTTGGCGGCCCGCGTATGCCATGAACGGGGTGGGCTGGTCAAGGG
>JBOGHK010000118.1:0-3202 GCA_050744325.1 Acidimicrobiales bacterium | reverse complement strand
GACGCCTGCCCGATCGGCCAGCTCTCCGATGCGCACGAGACCGAATCTACCCGGGGAGCCGCTTGACCCTCCTCTACGCAGGAGGGTTTACGGTGCCGGCATGGAACCTGACCTTGAGCAGATCGCACAGGCCTTCATCGATGGCTACCCGGAGTTCAGCGCTGATGAGCAGCGCCTGGTCCGCAGCGTCTACGAATTGCTGGCCACCGGCCGCCCCGCATCACCCCAAGCGGTTGCCGAAGCCGCGGGTTGGGCACCAGACGAAGTGAAGCGGCAGCTCGACACCTGGGGCGCCGTGTTCCGGGACCGCCACGGCGACGTCGTGGGCTTCTATGGGTTCGCCATCGAGGAGCTGACGGGCCACCGCATCGACCTCGGCGCCATCGGGAGCGGCTGGACCTGGTGCGCCTACGACACCCTGTTCATCCCCCACCTGCTCGACGTCACGGCCACCGTGCAGTCGCCCTGTCCCACGACAGGTGAGCCGGTGCAGCTACAGGTCTCTCGCGTCGGAGTCACCGATCTCCACCCCGCCGAAGCGGTGGTGTCCCTGCTCACTCCCGACGGGCCGTTCGATGACCAGGTGCGCCAGACGTTGTGCCATTACATCCACTTCTTCAGCTCGCCCGCGGCGGCCGACAGCTGGATCGATGATCACCCCCGCACCTACCAGATCAGCATGGCCGACGCGTTCGAGAACGCCCGCCGCCAGAACGCGGCCGTGTACCCCGCTCTGATCGGGGCCGACCAGACCGCCTGACCCGGCCGACCGAACCGGCCACACCGTCCAAACAGATCGGAGTCAACCGCGATGCCCAACGATCCAGGCAGATGGGAGCTGGAGGTTGCCGGCATGACCTGTGACGCCTGCGAGCGTCATGTGAGCCGCGCCATCGAACAGGCCGGCGGGAGCCAGGCCAACGCCTCGTGGCAGGACGGCAAGGCCACCTTCACCGCCACCGACCCCGATCCGGCAGCACTTGCTGGCGCCATTGCCGACGCCGGGTACCAGCCCGGTGCCCTCCGCGCGCTCGCATCGCCTGTCGTACGCGCTGCGGTAGGGCCCGGCGGTGGCCGCGACGAGTGGGACCTGGCCATCGTCGGATCGGGTGGGGCGGCGTTCGCGGCGGCGATCCGGGCCACCAGCCTCGGCGCCCGGGCGGCGATCGTCGAACGGGACGTGGTCGGTGGGACCTGTGTGAACGTCGGCTGCGTCCCCTCCAAGACCCTGCTCGCAGCAGCGGCGACCTACCGCCACGCCGGGCACCATCCCTTCGCCGGCGTTCCGACCAGTGGGGGGCCGGTCGACCTGGCCGCGGTCATGGATCAGAAGGATGAGCTGGTCGGTGGGTTGCGCCAGTCGAAGTACCTGGACCTGGCCGCCGACTACGGCTTCGGGATCGTCGAGGGCACGGCCCGCTTCACCGGGCCCGACACCCTGGTGGTCGACGGGGCGCCGCTGCGGGCGGGCGCGTTCGTCGTGGCGACGGGGGCCGAGCCCGCCGTGCCGGACCTCCCCGGCCTGGCCGAGGCCGGGTACCTGACGTCGACCACGGCGATGGAGCTGCGCGAGCTGCCCGAGCGGCTGGTGGTGATCGGCGGCGGGTTCGTGGGCATGGAGCAGTCCCAGCTCTTCGCCCGCCTCGGTGCCCAGGCGACCCTCGTCGGGCATCTCGCGCCCCGCGCCGAGCCCGAGCTGGCCGCTTGGATGCGCCGCATCTTCACCGACGAGGGGATCACGGTGCACGACATCCGAGCCACCGCCGTGTCCCGCACCGGCGCGGGTGTCACCGTGCACTGCGCCGACGGCACCAGCTGCGACGGCGACGCGGTCCTGGTGGCGACCGGGCGACGGCCTCGCACCGCCGGGCTCGGCCTCGATGCCGCAGGGGTGAAGCTGGATGACCGCGGCTTCGTCGCCGTCGACGCCACCCAACGCACCTCCAGCCCGAAGGTCTGGGCCGCAGGCGACGTCGCCGGCGGACCGCAGTTCGTGTACGTGGCCGCGGCTCAGGGCACCGTCGCCGCCGACAACGCCCTCGGCGGCACCGGCCGGGAGGTGGACTACACGGGGCTGCCGTCGGTGACCTTCACCGACCCCCAGCTCGCCTCCGCCGGGCTCACCGAGGCCGACGCGCTCGCTGCGGGGCACCGTTGCGAGTGCCGGGTGGTGCAGCTCGACCAGGTGCCCCGGGCGCTGGTCAACCGCGACACCCGGGGCGCCATCAAGGTGGTCATCGACGCCGACACCCACAAGGTTCTCGGGGTGCACGCGGTGGCCGACGGCGCAGGGGACGTCATGTTGGCCGCCACCTACGCCATCAAGTTCGGCCTGACCATCGACCAGGTGGCCGACACATGGGCGCCCTACCTGACCATGAGCGAAGCCCTCAAGCTCGCCGCCCAGAGCTTTCGAGCCGACATCAAGCGGCTCTCCTGCTGTGCCGCCTGACAGGGACGCCCGCCCGACCGGGTCGCCCGAGCAGCAGCCCGGCGGGGTGCTGCGGATCGTTGGCATGGCCGCGGCGATGGTGGCGTGCTGCGCCGGACTGCCGCTGGTGGCCGGGGCTGGCATCACGCTCGGCGCCGCCGGAGCGGTAGCCGGAAGCGCCGTACTGGTCGCTGCGGGCATGGCGCTGGGCGTGTTCACCTGGCGGCACCACCACGCCTCCACCCGCTGTGCGCCGCCGAGGAATCCGTCACGGAGCCCCGCCCACCACGACCGAACCTGACGGCCGGACAACGAGCCCGGCCGAATGCGCCGGTGATCTCGACCGACCGCGCCACCAGCGTGGCGTTGCTCCACGGCGAGTGGGCGCCGGGGGCATGCTCGGGTTCAGGCACAGTTGGTGCAGCTGCCCCGGATGATGAGGTCCAACCCGCGGTGGAACATGTCGTCGGGGTCGACCCCACAGACGGCGAGGGCGGTGTCCAGGATGCGGTCGTCGGTATCGGGGGGCAGGGCGCGGGCGATGCGACGGATCTGCTGGCGTTCGCTGGCGCCTCTGCGGTCAGGGCCGAAGCAGGCCCGCTCGGCCGACGCGCAGCCGAGTGCGTACGCGGTCACTGTGCACATGGCGTTGACCGCGTCAGGCTGAGATCCGCCGCCGGATGCCACCCGTTCGAGCTGGGTGGCGACGACCTCCAGGAGGGCCGGTGGGAAGACCTCGCCGGCGACCAGCAGCGGTACGGCGTTGGGGTG
>JBOGHK010000117.1:0-11336 GCA_050744325.1 Acidimicrobiales bacterium | reverse complement strand
GCCGCATGGCGCGCCGCCCTACCCTGGCGGCCCTGCGCCGGGCTACGGCCCGCCGCCGGGCTACCCGATGGGCGGGGCCCAGGCACTGCCCCAGTTCGCCGATCCGCACGCGGTCGGCCAGGCGGCTGCTCGCATGGGAGGTGGTGGTCGGCGAGTCGGCAAGGTCCCGGCCCTGATCCTGGCCAGCATCCTCGACCCCGAGGACGTGGTCGAGATCGTCGTCGCCGGTCGGCTGCGAGGGCTGAACGGGGTCGTGGCGCTGGTCGGGTCGAAGGTCGTGCTGGTCAACGACCGCGAGTGGAAACCCGACGTCCTCGTGATCCCCGTCGGCATCAACCTGCAGGTCCAGGGCTGGCAGGACGACCGCTACGCCACGCTGCTGTTCCAGGACGGCGAGCACCAGGAGGTGCTCGAGCGGATCCCCGACCGGCTGCTTGCCATCGAGTTCGCCCAGCGGGCACGCGACCGAGCCGCCAGCAACGCCGCCGGCTAGCCGACAGGGTCAGATCTTGGCGTTGGCGAACCAGTGGTCGACGATCGCCTGGTCGCCCGCCAGCTTCATGCCCGGGTGGTCGGTCGGCAGGCGCCGGTAGAGCACTAGGTACAGGTCGGCGACCTGGCCGCCGACGCTTGCATGTGCCGCTCCGTCGTCGCGCCCCCAGTGGAAGCCGCCCGGCTCCCGGGTGATCAGCCAGCGAACGCCGATGTCGGTGGCCTCGAAGGTCAGCGTCTCGCCATTGCCGCGCAACTCCTCGATCGACGGCGCGAACCTGGCCGCCGACAACAGGTTCCCCAACAGCTCCTCGATGCCGTCGCTGGCGACCTCCGGGTCGACCTCTGACGCGACTCCGGCCGTGCGCTCGGCATCGACACGGTGGATGCAGGTCTCGTGGAGCATGCGCCGCGGCCAGAACCGCACGTGCCGGTCGGTGCCCCACGCCCACATCGCGGCGTCAGGGTCGGCGTTGCGGAAGCTGGCCAGGAGGGGCTCCGCACCCGCGGCAAGCCAGGCCGGGAGGTCGCGCTCGTCGGCAGGAAGGCCGAGGTCGAGATCGGCCCGGTTGACGCGCCGGGGCGAGAGCTGGGTGACCATGGTCCCGGCCCAGCGGTGCACCGCACCCATGTGCTCGAGCAGCACCGCCAGAGTCCAGTCAGGACAGGTGGGCACCGGCGTGCCGGGCGCGACCCCCGTGGCGGCCGCCGCCATCCGGTCGATCTCCGGGCCGATGGCGTCGCAGTAGCGATCGTGGGACCAGGTCATCAGCGGGCCTGCGCGATCTGGACCATCGCCAGGAGGTCGTTTCTGGCTCTGGCCACCCGCGAGCGGATGGTCCCGATCGGACAGCCCAGTGCCTCGGCCGCTTCGGCGTAGCTCAGCCCGCTGAGCTGGGTCAGCACGAACGCCTCGCGCCGGTCGGGGTCGAGCCGGCGGACCAGGTCGTCGACGACGGCGTTCGGGGCCAGCTCGGCATCGCCACCGACGGCCTCGAGTTGCAGCCGCCGGAGCAGCCGGCTCTGGCGCCCGCGCCGGCGGACGTGGTCGGCGCACACGTTGCGGGCGATCGACAGCAGCCAGGCTCGGACCGGTGCCTCGCCGCGATAGGAGGGGAGGGCGCGCATCGCCCGCAGGTAGGTCTCCTGGACCAGGTCTTCCTCCATGCCCGGCGACCCCAGCGTGGTGCAGACCCGCCAGACCAGGGGCTGGGTGGCGCGCACCAGCTGAGCCAGCCCCAGGTCGTCGCCGTGGACCGCTGCCTCGTGCAGCCTCGCAAGCTCGTCGTCGGTCCACGGCCCGGCGGTCATGCCGTGATAGTTGCAGGCCCTAACGTTGCCTGCCCAGCGAAAGGCGTCGTTGTTCCGGGAACCCAGCTGTGCCCAGCGACGACACAAGAGACAGTGGCGTGTGAAACCTGGCGGGAAGCGATCTCGGCGCTGGCCGACGGCGAGGACCCTGGCGTCGACGGCCGGCTCCTCGACGCGCACCTCGCCCGGTGCGGCGGGTGCCGCGCCTTCCAGAGCCAGGTGGTGCAGATCCGGGGCACCTTGCGGGTGCGGGCGGCCGCCGCCATGCCCGATCTGTCCCGACGGATCGTCAAGCTGAACGCCCTGGTCGACCGGGCCGGGCGATGGCGCGTGGTCCGGGCTCTGCTCGCCGTGGTCGCGCTGGAGATCCTGGTCCTGTCGGTGCCTGCGCTGATCTGGGGCGAGGAGGCAGCGACGTCCGAGCATGCCGCCCGCCATCTCGGTGCTTTCACCGCGGCCTACGGCGCAGCGCTCCTGGTCGTGGCAGCGCGTCCGGCCCGGGCCCGCACGGTGCTGCCGGTCGCGGCGACGCTTGCCGGTGCTCTGCTGATCACCGCGGCGGTCGACGTCAGCGAGGGCCGGGCGCCTCTGTTGGGCGAGACCCTGCACGTTCCCGAGATCCTGAGTGTGGTGCTGGTCTGGTTGCTGGCCGCCCCGGCCTGGCGGCTTGCCCCCTCCCAAGCGCTCGGTGGGCGGGCAGCCTCAGCGCTACGAATCGTCGACGAGCCGGACGAGATGGGCGACCGCGAGCCTGGCGCCAGCTCGGGATGAGGTGGCCGGGCCGGTCGGCAGATGCGGTAGTCTGTTGATCCCTTGCGGTAGTAGCTCAGTTGGTAGAGCGCGACCTTGCCAAGGTCGAGGTCGCCGGTTCGAGCCCGGTCTACCGCTCACGAGAGAGGCCCCGGCTGATGCCGGGGCCTCTCGTCGCTCCCCCCTGTGACGAACCTGTCGTCAGCGGCGCCGCACGGCGGCCGCAGCGTTGACGATCCCCTCGCCGTAGAGGCCGTTGTCGGCGGTCGTGCCCTCGCACACGGCGTTGAAGTCCGGGGTTCGGCCTTCGTCGGTGTAGATCTCGACACCGCCCGCCGGGCAGGCATGGTCGGTCGCCGTCCGGCTCAGGATCTGCTCGACGATCGCCGGGTCGAGGGCGCGCCCACCGCGGCGGGTGTTTCGACCGTGCTCGGAGATGATCAACGCAGCCACGCCCACGGCGTGCGGTGACGCCATCGACGTGCCCTGCAGCCGCGTGTAGAAGCCACACCGACCGCGGCTGTCGCAGTACTTCACCGAGAAGTCGTCGACCGGGTCTCCGTTCTCGTCGGCCAGCCCTTCCTCGATGGCAACGTCCAGCGGATAGGACGAGAGCACCAGGTTCCCAGGCGTGTTGAACGCCGGCGTGCCGATGAAGTCGCGGAACCAGCCACCGGGAGCTGACACCTCGATGTTGGGTGCGCCGTAGTTCGAGAAGTCGGACTTGGTGGTCGACGGGCCGACCGAGCCGACCTGGATCACGTTCGGCGCCTCGCTCGGCACGTCGAGGCAGTTGTTGGTCACCGTCAACGGGCGCCGGTTCACGCCCTGGCCGGTCTCGTCGGGCGGGAAGTTCGGGCTGCTGTCGTCGAAGCGGGTCGGCGCCGCCAGGTTCAGGTGGGCGTTGCCGGCCGCGGCGACGAGCGTGACGTCACGCTCGTGGGCGAACTCGACGGCGGCGAGCACGACCTGCCTGGTGAACGCCTGCTCGGCGAGCTCGGCGTCGCTGACCTCGCCGGCGACGACGTCGGCACGCGACGCGCAGTTGAACAGCCAGGGGTCGGTGAAGAAGCTCATGTTGACCACGTCGAGCCCGAGGTTCCCCGCCTCGGTCAGCGCCGATACGACCTCGAAGGTGAAGAAGTAGCCGAAGTCCTGGCCGGCCCGGAGGTTGACCAGGGTCGCGTCCGGGGCGACGCCGCCCACACCGAAGCGGTTGTCGTCGGCCGCGGCGATACCGGCCACATGGGTGCCGTGGCCGTTGTCGTCGACGTTGTTCGGGTCGATGCAGGTCGGGACCTCACACGGACCGTCGATGGCCGGGATGTCCATGGTGAAGTTGCGCGAGCGCGCGGCGTCGAAGTTGGGCGCGATGTCCGGATGGGTGCCGTCGATACCGGTGTCGATGATCCCGATGTCGACGCCCCGCCCAGTGCTGCGGCGGTGCGCGCCGTCGCGGGTGGCGTCGATCATGTCCATGTTCCACTGCAGGTCGGCCAGAGGCTCGTCCCGGCCTCCCCGCCGATGGCTGGCCGCGCTCGGTGCGCCGCCGGCCGACGAGCGTTCGGCGGCCGACACTCGTTCGGTGGCGAACGGGCGACCCTCGGCGAAGCGGTGGGTCATGCCGAGCTCGGAGGTTCCCACCGAGTGGTTGCGAGCCACCCCGGCCACGCCGGACTCGCTGGTGACGTCGGCGACGAACCCGGCGTTGTCGGTGCTGACCAGGGCGATCCCGAGGTCCTGGTTGAGCTCGACGACCGTGCCGCCTGAGGCCTCGACGGCATCGGTGCCGGCCGCGATGCCCTCGTCGAAGGCGACCACGAACTCGCCGGCTCCCCCCTGTGGCTGGCTGGCGCGATCCGGCTGCGCGGGCCGGTTCGGCGCCGCGCTGGCGGCCATGGACGATGCGATGAGCGCTGTCACTGCGAGCGCGACCGCAACTGATGTGCGACTTCTGAGCATCAGGACCCCCGTTGTCGTCACCATCTCGTATGCCTGACGGGCACTACCACCCGTAGAAGTGGCCAACCCTATGCGTAACGCTCGATCCATGCACCGAATCCTGCGCGACTTGTTCTTGTGGCGAAACGCCACCCGCAGAAAGCGCAACCGCCTGGGATACCCCGCTTCATCGAGCTGATCAAGGCCTTCGAGGGCGGATGTTCACCGTGAAGGGATCCTCCACGGTCTGTTGAGCGATTTCGCCTTGTTCCCGCGCCGTCGACCCGGCAGCCTCAGGCTCCGGCCCCGCTTCTGGCTGCGTTCTCAGGCGACGAGGTCCGCGAGCCACGACTCCCAGGCTTGTGTGGCGGCGCGGACATCGAGGTCGCTGCCGTAGGCATGGTGGCTCACGGCGACCGTCGTGTCGATGGGTGCCCGGCCGTGGACACGGATCAGAGCGTCGGCGGTGCGCAATCCGACGAAGTTGGAGCTCAGGTAGTCCACCTCGCCGTCGATGGCACCGAGGCCGGGCAGGTCGAGGTGCACGTCCGTCCCCAGCTCGACCGGGCGGCCCCCGGTACCTGCCTGGAAGGCCGCGAGCAGTCGCGCCCACGTACCGGGCTGGCCCGACGACGGGCTCTCGGCTTCGACATAGACGGCCGGTCGCCCGGCGAAGTGGGTCAGGTACTGGGCGAGGGTGTTCAGGTACATGTCCCAGCCCATGCCGGTACTGGACTCGAACTCGTCGCTCCAGTCGTCGCCGAGGAACCCGCTGTGGACGAAGCGAAGGACGGTGCTGCCCTCGTCCCGGGCCTCGATCAGGTACTCGAAGGCCTGGGTCGATCCATCCTCGGCCTGCGGGGTCTGGATGGCGAGCCGCTTGCCGGGCTCCCAGGCGACGACCGTCTCGCTGTCCGGATCGATCTCCATGGGCGCGAACCACGCCGTGAGTCCCGGACCGGTCGCGATCGCGTCCCAGACCTGCTCGGGAGTGGCGTCGAGCGCCAGCTCCTTGCGGATCTCGAACTTCTTCTGGCGCATGTCATGTCCCCTTCGACTCGGTGACTGGCCTTGCCGGCGCTGCCATCGACGGGTGCACCGCGACGACGAGCCGATGGCGCCGCCCCTGCGGCGCTATCTCGTCGTGGTATCTGGCGACCAGGGAGGTGATGAAGGCAGCTAGCTCCTTGGTGAAAGCCGCACGGTCGGCGGCCGAGGCGAACCGGATCTCGCCGTCGGCGGCGAAGGTGGCGAACCGCTGGCCGGCCTCGGTGGCTTCGCCGATCAGCTCGCCGATGTCGCGTACCAGCTGACCCGCGAGCGCCAGCAGCCACCGGGCCGACAGCTCGTCGGGTGACCGGGCGGGATCGGGCGCGATAGGGGAGAACGCCGCCGGCGAGATGACGTAGGACGCAGCGGTCGCCTGCAGGATCCGTTCCGTGACGTTGCCCTTGCGACGCTCCTCGACCAGGCCGACGAGACCGTGCTGCTCGAGCGCCCGCAGGTGGTAGTTGACCCTCTGCCTCGGCAGCCCGACCCGCTGGGCCAGCGCGGCCGCGGAGCTGGGCTCGGTGAGCTCTGCCAGAAGGCGGGCTCGCACGGGATCGAGCGATACCCCGGCGGCCGAGGAGTCCGAGATGACGGCGACGTCGAGCACCCGCTCACCATGTCACCGACAGAATAATTTGTCAAGACAACTTCCGTTGTCGGTTGCTCGCAGTCATCGGAGACTGGCGCGCACTGGCCTTCCCGGAAGAGCATCTGGCACGAGTTCGCCGTCGCGCACGACGAAGGTCCCGCCCACGATCACGTGGGCGATGCCAGACGACGGGCGCGTGGATGCGAGATACGTCGCCTGGTCGGTCACACGGGCCGCGTCGAGCACGACGAGATCGGCGTCCGCGCCGGTCTGCACTCGACCCTTGCGGCGCATTGCGGGAACGGAGCCCTGGAGCACCTCGGTAGGGAGCAAGGTGGCGCGACGCACAGCCTCCATGAGGGGCGCGCCCTCCTCCCGCCACAGCCGCAGGGCGCGCCCGAAGGTGCCCGCGGTGCGCGGGTGGGTGACCGCCTCGGGCGGCAAGGGCCAGGTAGCGATGTCCATCCCCGCCGTGTCGGTCCACAGAGGCGGCATGCCGTCGCTCGCGACGATCGCGTCGGGAAACGCGAGGGACCGTCGTAGCAACGCGGCATCCCCGGGTTCGGACTCGTCGAGGAACTCGCCGATCACCAGGCCGCCGGGGTCAGTCGCCCGCAGCTCACGGAGTCGCGCGTCGTCGGCGATGCGCTCGCCCGTGCGGAGATAGGTGATCGAGGTCGTGCTCCTGAAGCGCTCACCCAACCGCTCTGGCGCGAGGAACGCGGCGCCGATCGCCGTCGATCCCGACCCGTAGGGGTACGCCTCGGTCGTGATGCGGGCGCCTTCCGACTGGCAGCGGCCGACAAGCGCGAGCACTCGATCGATGTGCCGCCCCGACGTCGAGTTGATGTGGCAGTAGTGCATGTGCGCGCCGGTCGTGCCCGCGGCCCGGACGACTTCTTCCGCACCGTCGATCAACGTCTCCGGAGCCAACTCGACGATGTCACGCGAGTGCGTGAACGTCGGTACTCCGGCGGCGGCTGCCAGTTCCGCTACGGCGAGATATTCGGCGGGATCGACACCTGGTGTGTAGCCAACGAGCAGTCCGACTCCGACGGCGCCGGCGGCGAGGTCGGTCGAGATCTGGTCGAGGATCCGCACCACTTGTGCCGCGGTCGCAGCCTGTTGCCATTCGATGCCGGCCAACCCGCCGAAGATCGCCGCGGCACCCCCGTCGAGGGGAACGTCCGCGACCACGTGCATGCGCGCCGCCGCCCATGACGCCGAGAAGCCGTAGTTGATCGGGGAACCTCGCTTCGCTTCTTTCGCGTACGCGAGCTCCACCGGCGCGCGGCCGGCTTCGAGGTCGAGGGCGGTAGTAACCCCGTCGCATGCCTGGAGCCGCCGTCCCGGCAGGGTCTGCGCGTGGCTGTGGAGGTCGACGAAGCCAGGGGCGACGACGAGCCCGCCGACGTCAACTGTCGTAGCGCCGTCGAGGCGCTCCCCGATCGCGGTGACCGAGCCATCGTCGATCCCTACGTCGCACACGCGGTCGAGCCCGGTCTCCGGATCGAGTACCCGACCAGCGGACAGCACCAAGTCGTGCAGCACGAGCCCTCCTGCTCCGCCGCATCCCGCGGCGCGGCCACGAACCTACGACGTCTGGTTGGCGCCGTGCGCACGCAGCGCCTCTATCACCGCTGCCAATCGGCCCGTGACGTCGGCCAAGACGAGATGGTTGTGATAATCGCGCGAGGCGACGATCTTGCCGTCGCGCACCGTGGAGACCTGAATGTTCGAGACCCGGAACGAGCGACCAGTCGTCGTGACCAGTCCGTCGTAGTCCCATTCAGCGACCACCACCTCAGGATCCGCGGTCTCGCGCACGACCATGTCCCGGACGTGCAATCGCAAGGGAAGCTGTGCTGCGGCGGCGAAGTACCGCTGGATGTCCTCCCGTCCAGCGAGCCGCATCGGCGCCGGCAGCGCGAAGGGATACTCGACAACCGCAGCGTCCGCATAGAACTCGTCGAGCTCATCCCACCTCTCATCCGAGATTCCCCGCATGAGGGCTTCGACGACCTCTCGTGGGCTCATGGGCTCGGACACGCAACGACTCTATTTCGAGCGCCAGGCATGAGGTCGACGAACCAGATCGAGCCATGACGCTTAAATCTGACACCATGTCAGGTCGACCTGCTGGCCGCAGTCGGCGGGGGTCGGCTTGATTGGATGAACGTACTGGTCGAGCGACTGTCCCCGGCCGAGAGTCGGTCCCTGTCGGCTCATGTAGGTCGGCTGCGGTCTGGCAGGAATCTGGCAAGCGGGCCGCGCTCACGCTTGTGCCTCTGTGCCTGCTGCCTCGTAGATGGCATCACCGATCGCCGCCGCGGCGTCGCCATCCTGGCCTGGGATGACGTGCGCGTAGAGGTTCCAGGTGATCGAGACGTTGGCGTGGCCCAGCCGGGCCGAGACCACATGGACCGGCACAAGCCTGGCCAACGCGATGGTGGCTGACGTGTGGCGTAGTCCGTGGAACACCAGCCGGGTCAGGTCGAGGCCGGCCTGTGCCTGTTCGAAGAAGTCCGACAGCCTGTCGGGCCGGTATGGCGCACCCAATTCGTCTGTCCAGAGGTACCCGGCTTGTCCGGGGACGCCGCCAACCCATGCCGACCCTGCCGCCATGCGCTCCTGAGCCTGCCGCGTCTTCCACCTCTTCAAGGCGGTGACTGTTCTGCGGTCGAGGCGAACCGCGCGGGTCTTGGAGGTCTTCGTGGTGCCCTCGATCACTTCGCCGTCGACTAACACGCGGTTCTCTCGGATCGTCGCCTGGCCGGCCCCGAGGTCGAGGTCCTCCCACTTCAGCCCCGACTGCTCGCCGCGGCGTGCTCCAGTGTCGATCTCGGTCGCCCACAGGGGGAACAACCGATCGTCGGATCTCGCACGGAGGAAGAGCATCGTTTGCTCAGGTGTCCAGAATCGATCTGCCTGGTTCCTGGCGGTGTGCTTCGGTCGTTGACGCCGGGGGATCCGCTCAGTGGGAGCGAACTGGAGCCTTCCGCTCTCCGCTGCGTCGGCGAGCGCCATGCGAAGGATCGTGTGGGCGAGCTGCACGCTCCGAGTGCCCAGCGGCTTGCCGATCGGCTCGCGCTTCGCGAGTTCTGCGGCCTTGCGCTCGGCCTTTGTGACCATGCCGCCGCGCTCCCGGAGGTGGGCGTAGAGGCCCAGGATCTGATCCGGTCCGAGATCGAACATCGGAATAGCACCGAGGTGGGGTGCTGATCGCCACCTGTCGACGGGGTCGCGTGGGGCGATCCACGTCCGGATGGCGTCGCGATAGCCCGCATAGGTTTTCGGCTTCAGGGAGTCCTTGCGGCTGTCGAGCCACTGTTCGAGATAGTCGCCCAGGGGTATCGTCTCGACCCGCATCAATGGCCTGGTGTCGCCCTTGTTCATGGCTGCGAGGGCGCCGGCTAATGCTGCCTCAGCGTCCTTCTTCGTGGGATAGCCACCTCTGCTGAAGTGCCGGCGGTTACCGGACCTTTTCGTGCCGGTCGTGAGCTGCCATGTCCAGGTGCTGCCTTGTGGGCCGGCCTTCATCCGCTTACCGGTGTCGGGGTCGGTCCGTTCCTCGTCCGGGCGTAGGGGCGCCTTGTAGCGTCTGCCCTTCTTGTCGTTCGCCCACTTGTGGGGCCGGGGATACACGGTTCCTTGCATCGTCGTCCGTCCTGTGGTTGGTGGCGGTCATCGCCACGTGAACGAGGTCGGCCACGGTGTGAACCGGAGCCAGACTGCTGGCGGTGGCCATGCAGGCCGGGCATGGATCAGCCCCTCTGTGTCAACCTCGGGTGAGTCAGCTATTGGGCTGAATCACTGAGCCTGTGAGGGCGAGAACGGAGATCCGGTGGCGATGGCCATCTCGATGTCGTATGACGCGCGCGCCCATGCTGGGCGGGTGAACGATCCTGATCCTGAGGTGCCCGAGCGGGCGAGGCGTCGGCGGTACCCGGCGCGCTACAAGCTCGACATCCTGGCCGAGTACGAGAGCCTCGACCGTGATGGCAAGGGCGTGTTGTTGCGCCGCGAGGGGCTGTACACGTCGTTGTTGTCGGAGTGGCGCAAGCAGCGTGACCGGGGCGCGCTGGCGGGCCTGGCGACCAAGCCGGGCCGTCCGCCGGTGGACCCCGTCGAGCGGGAGAACGCCCGGCTGCGCCGGCAGGTCGAGCGGCTCGAGGACGATCTGGGCAAGGCACGCAAGGTGATCGAAGTTCAGGGAAAGCTCTCGGCGCTGTTGGAGGAGCTCGCCATCGACCGCGCGGCGACGAATCGAGGCGAGACGAAGTGATCGACCAGGCGATCGATGAGCTGGCTCCGATCGTGGGCACGAAGACGGCCTGCAAGGCGGTGGGCCGGCCCCGCCAGAGCCACTACCGGTGGCATCCCAAGAGCCCGCCACCGCCACGACCCGAGCGGGTGCCGGCGCGCCAGCCGCGAGCGCTCAGCGAGGTGGAGCACAAAGAGGTGCTGGCCGTGCTGCACAGTGACGACCATGTCGATGAGGCGCCGGCGACGGTCTACGCCAAGCTCCTCGACGAGGGCGTCTACCTGGCGTCGACGTCGACCATGTACCGGATTCTGCGGGCCAACGACGAGGTGCGCGAGCGGCGCCGCCAGGCCACACACCCACCAGCGAAGAAGCCTGAACTGTTGGCCACCAAGCCCAACGAGGTCTACTCATGGGACATCACCAAGCTGTTGGGGCCCGAGAAGTGGACCTACTACTACCTCTACGTGATCATCGATATCTACAGCCGCTACGTGCCCGGCTGGATGCTGGCCCGAGCTGAACGCGCCCATCTCGCCGAGCGGCTGCTGGCCGACACGATCGCCAAGCAGGGCGTCGCTCGTGATCAGCTCACGGTGCATGCGGATCGGGGATCGTCGATGGCGTCCAAGCCGGTCGCCTTCCTGCTCGCCGATCTCGGTGTCACCAAGAGTCACAGCCGGCCGCACTGCTCGAATGACAACCCCTTCAGCGAGAGCCAGTTCAAGACCCTCAGGTACCGGCCCGAGTTCCCTGAACGGTTCGGCAGCTTCGAAGACGCGCAGCAGCACAGCAGTCGGTTCTTCGGTTGGTACAACACGACCCGACGTTCTCTGGGGGTCGACGAGTTGTCGCGTGACGTTGTGTGAGCGGGCGGGCTGATCGGTTCTGCGACACATGTCCACCTGTGTGGTGGATGTGGCTGCTAGCCATGTGCGG
>JBOGHK010000116.1:0-17730 GCA_050744325.1 Acidimicrobiales bacterium | reverse complement strand
TCTCCATCTCGTCCCGCGAGGGCATCGAGATCGACTTCTGCCCGCAATGCCGAGGCGTGTGGCTCGACCGGGGTGAGTTGGACAAGATCATCGACCGGGCGTCCACGTCGCTGACTCCGACGGGTGGCGGCGCGCCGCCCCGGGAGGAGCGCTACGACGACCGCCGTCAAGACGAGCGAGGCTACGACGAGCGACGCGACTACGACGACGACCATGGCCACGGCCACGGCCGCCGGCGCAAGAAGAAGCGTTCGTTCCTCGAGGACATCTTCGAATTCGGCGGCGACTGACAGCGACACCCGAACGCCGGTTGGCGCGAGGCTCGTTCCGCCGTTGGCCCGTCGGGCCGTCAACCCACCTCGTCGAGGCCGGCTCGCAGGGCCCCGAGGTCGTCGACCACCCCGGCTAGCTCGGCATCCAGGTCGTCGGCCACGGACCCCGACCCGAGGGCCACCTCCGCAGCCCGCGCGACCGCAGCCCCGAGGCGGACGTCGATCAGCCGTAGCCGCTGCTCGGTGTCGTCGAGCGCGTTGAGCAGCCGTTGCACCGACCCGAAGCGGGCCTCGTGGGCTGCCTGGACCTCGGCCGTCGCGTCCGACCGCCGGGCCGCCTTGAGCTCGGCGGTCACCCGCTCGGGATCGAGCGCCGCCAGGATGCGCTCCATCTCGGCCGCCCGCTGCACGGTCTCCCACACGGCCGACACCCCGGCGTCGACCTGTGCGGCCATGCCCTCCAACCGATCGCGCACCGGCCCCGGGCGCAGCCCCGTGACCAGGTCGCGGAAGCGACGGCGGGCGGCGACCGCGTCGGCGACCGACCTGGCGAACCGGCGGGGCGCCGCGGTCGGGTCGACCTGAGCGAGTGGATCAGCTTCGGACGAACGACGGCGGCGGAACATCGGAATGCCGACGTTACCGGCAGAACGACCCGCCCTTTCAGGCCACCATCAACTAAACGCGCAAGACTCGGCCGGCAATGCGCTCGCATCAACTCGACGACATCGACCGCAGGCTCGTCGACTTCGACGTGCTCGCCGACTGGATGGACGGCCGAGGCCTCCCGACCGGCCCCTTCGAGCACGTGCAGGTGCTCGCCGGAGGGACGCAGAACCTCCTGGTCCGGCTGAACCGGGGCGGGGAGCGCTACGTGCTGCGCCGCGGCCCCCAGCACCTGCGCCCGACCAGCAACCAGGTCATGCGGCGGGAGATGGAGGTGCTCACCGCTCTCGCGGGCACCGACGTCCCCCATCCTCGCTTCGTCGCGGGATGCGCCGACGAGGAGGTGATGGGCGGGGTCGTCTTCTACCTGATGGAGCCCATCGACGGGTTCAACGCCACCGTCGAGCTGCCCCTCCTCCACGAGGGCGACCCGGCGGTCCGCCGCGAGATGGGCCTGCAGGCGGCGGACGCCATCAGTCGCCTGGGCGCGGTCGACCACGTGGCCGTGGGCCTCGGCGACCTCGGGAAGCCGGAGGGCTTCCTCGAGCGCCAGGTGACCCGCTGGCTGGACGAGCTCGCCTCGTACAGCGAGCACGACGGCTACCCCGGTCCGGAGATCCCGGACGTGGACGCCGTGGCCGCCTGGCTCGACCAGCACCGGCCGACCCACTGGCGGCCCGGCATCCTCCACGGTGACTACCACCTGGCCAACGTCATGTACTCGCCCACCGGGCCCGAGCTGGTCGCCATCGTCGACTGGGAGATGTGCACGATCGGCGACCCGCTGCTCGATCTGGGATGGCTGATCGCGACGTGGCCCGATCCGGACGTCCTCGCGGCCGGGATGGTGACTGCGACCTCCGGTGCGATCGGCGCCGCCGGCGGACTGCCGACCCCCGACGAGCTGGTCGAGCGCTATGCCGAACGGTCGGACCGCGATCTGTCGTCGATCGCCTGGTACACGGTGCTGGCGTGCTTCAAGCTCGGCATCGTCCTCGAAGGCACCAACGCCCGCGCGCACGCCGGCAAGGCACCGAAGGCGACCGGCGACCTGCTCCACGCCATGACACTGGGTCTCTTTGCCCGCGCCCACGCACTCATCGACAAGCTGACCAGCTGACGCGCCCCGACCCCGAAATCGGTGCAACGAGGGCCGGATTCCGGTGCTTTCTGCACCAATCTCGTTCGTCGGTCACGACAGGTCGTCACTACCGTCGGCGGCCATGGCGGGACAGCACTCGAACGTCGATCTCCGCCTGCTCGCGGCCTACCTGCGGCCCGAGCGGGCGCGGGTCGGCGCGCTCACCCTCGTGCTGCTGCTGGCGATGGTCGCGCCGATCGCCGGGCCGCTCCTGATCGGCACCGCGCTCGACCGGGCGCTCGACGGCAGCGGCGACACCGCAGGGCTGACCGGGCTCGCGGTGACGTTCCTCGTCATCACCCTGCTGGGCGACGGGCTGCAGGTCGTCGTGGCCTGGTGGTCGGTCGGCCTCGCGTGGCGGGTCGGCAACCGGTTGCGGCTCGACCTCGCACGCCACGCCTTGGGCCTCGACCTCGAATGGCACAGCCGTCACCGGCCCGGTCTGCTCATCGAGCGCCTCGACGGCGACATCGAAGCGATCGTCAAGTTCTCCTCCTCGGCCGTTCTGTCGCTACTCGGCAACTCGGTACTGCTGGTCGGCACCCTGGCCGCGTCCCTGCTCATCGACTGGCGTGCGGGCCTGGCGACTCTCGCAGCCACGATCGTCGCGATCGTGCTCATGGTGCGGATGCGTCCCGTCGCGGTCGCGGGCCGCGAGGCCGAGCGCGAGGTCAAGGCCCAGCTCTACGGCGACATCGAGGAGCGCCTCGGCGGCCTGGAGGACCTCAAGGCCAACGGCGCCGGCAACTATGCGCTGCACAAGCTCCACCAGCACGCGTCCCAGTGGTGGCATGCCGCCCGCTGGGCGGGGCTGCGCGACGACGGCATCTACGCGCTGGGCGCCGCCGCGTTCACCATCGGCACGATGGTCACGCTGGGGCTCGGCGTCTGGTTGACCCGCCAGGGTCAGCTGACCATCGGCGCGACCGTCGCCCTGTTGAGGTTCTCGCAGATGACGCGCCAGCCACTCGACCAGATCGCCGAGCAGCTCAGCGAGATGCACAAGGCCGCCGCGGGCGCTCGCCGGGCGGCACAGCTGCTCGCCACCACGCCGCGGGTGATGGACGGGCGCGGCGACGCTCTGCCGCCGGGGCCGCTGGCCGTCGAGCTCGACGGCATCGGCCTGGCGTACGCCAACGGCCACGTCGCTCTGGTGGAGGTCGACCTGCGGATCGAGCCGGGCATGGTCGTCGGGGTCGTCGGCCGCACCGGCAGCGGCAAGACCAGCATCGCCCGGCTGTTGACCCGGCTCTGGGATCCCACCGAGGGCCATGTCCGGCTCGGCGGCGTCGACCTGTGCGACACCAGCGACACCGACCTGCGGCGACGGGTTGCTGTCGTCAGCCAGGACGTCGAGCTGCTCCGCGCCCCGCTGCGCGACAACCTGACCCTGTACGGCGCGATCGACGCCTCCGACGACGAGATCCGGGACGCTCTCGCGGCCGTCCACCTCGGCGACTGGGCCGCCTCGCTGTCCCACGGCCTGGACACCGTGCTCGAGGACCGCTCCCTGTCCGCCGGCGAGGCCCAGCTGGTGTCGTTCGCCCGGGTGCTGCTGACCGATCCGGGCCTGGTCGTCCTCGACGAGGCCACCAGCCGACTCGACCCCGCCACCGAGGCGCGGGTCGCGGCCGCGACCGACCGCGCCCTCGCGGGACGGACCGGCGTGATCATCGCCCACCGCCTCGCGACCCTCGACAGGGTCGATGAGATCTGCGTGGTCGACCACGGCCGCATCGTCGAGTACGGCCCCCGGGACGCGCTCGCGGCCGACACCGACTCGCGCTACGCAGGCCTGCTGGATCAAGCGGCGACCACCTCGAGGCTGGCGTCGTGATCGCCCCCGCCGACCCCGATCTCGACACCGCCGACGCCCGGGCCCCGGACGCCATGGCGCGCTGGGTCGGCCGGCGCCTGGCCGGCCGCGAGCCTGTCGCCTACCTGATCTGCATGGCCTACTGGGTGGCGTTCGTCTCCCTGCCGGCCGCGTCGGCGCTGGTCCTCAAGGCGGTGCTCGACCGGATCGCCCCTGCCGGCGGCGACGCCGTGTGGCTGTTGCTCGCCGCGCTCGCCGGTCTCGAGCTGAGCCGCTGGGTGATCCTGGCCGGCGCGGTGTTCCAATGGCACGGCTGCTGGGTGTTCTGGCACACCCTGCCCCAGGCCAACATGCTGCGGTCGCTGGTCGGCGACCCCGGTCCCGTCGACCGCCGGCTCCCCGAGTCGTCGGGCGAGGCGGTCAGCCGCTTCCGCGACGACACCTTCCACCTGGCCTGGATGCTCGACGTCTGGCTGGACGTCATTGCCGCCAGCCTCGCGGCGCTGGGCGCCGTCGTGGTGATGGGCTTCGTCGACCTGCGGCTCACGCTGGTCGTGTGCCTGCCGGTCGTGGTCGCGCTCTGGCTGTGCCAGTGGCTGGGCCACCGCCTGCGTGCCTGGCGCCGCCGTGAGCGCGAGGCCACCGCCGCTGTGACCGGCTACATCGGCGACGTGTTCGGGGCGATCAGCACGATCAAGCTGGCAGGTGCCCGCAGGGCCATCGCGCGTCGGTTCGCGGCGCTCGGCGACGAGCGCGCCGACGCCGCCCGGATCGACCAGGTCGCCGGCCAGACGCTCCAGACCGTGTCGGCCGCAGTCGGCGACCTAGGCATGGGATTCGTGGTGTTGATGCTGATCCCGGCGCTGGCCAGCGGCGACGCGACGGTCGGCGACGTCGGTCTGTTCATGGCCTCCGTGAGCGTGGTCGCGGGGTTGCCGCGCTGGGCAGCCCGATACGGCGCGATCACGCGCCAGGCGTCGGTGTCGGTCGAGCGGCTGGCCGAGCTGTTCCCCCAGCCCGAGCCGGCACGGATCGTCTCGGCCCATCCGGTGCCGTTACGGGCCGGCCCGGGCGACCTGATCCCCACGACCGCGGACTCAGGGCCGGAGCACCGCTTGGAGCGCCTCGACGTACGGGGTCTCACCGTGCGCCGCGCCGGCCTCCACGACGTCGACCTGATCGTCGAGCGCGGCTCGCTGACGGTGGTGACCGGTCCGGTCGGGTCGGGGAAGTCGACACTGCTGCGTGCCGTGCTCGGCCTGGTCGCCCGCGACGCCGGCGAGATCGGGTGGAACGGCGAGCTGGTCCACGATCCGTCGACGGTGATGGTGCCGCCGCGGGCCGCGTACGTGGCGCAGACCCCGCGGCTGTTCAGCGAGCCGCTCGCCGACGCCATCCTCCTGGGCGTCGATCGGTCACGGGTCGACTCGGCGGTGCGGTTGGCCTGCCTGGAGGACGAGGTCGCCTGGATGCCCGAGGGTCTGGCGACCGTCGTCGGCGCCCGGGGCGTGCGACTGTCGGGCGGCCAGGTGCAGCGGACCGCCACCGCCAGAGCGCTGGTCCGGCAACCGGAGCTGCTGGTCATCGACGACGTGTCGAGCGCGCTCGACGTCGGGACCGAGGCCCAGCTGTGGCGCGGGCTCCTCGACGACGGTGGTGGCGCCGGCGTCGGGGCTCTGCTGGTGGTGAGCCACCGGCCGGCCGTGCTGGCCCGCGCCGACCAGGTGCTGGAGCTGGTCAGAACACGTAGGTGACGCCGGTGAGGTCCTCGGAGAGCGCCCACAGTCGCTCCGCGGCCTCGGCATCGCGTGCCGCAGCCGACGACGGGGCCGCGGCCGGATGCCCGCGCATGCCGAACCGCCGGTCCGGGCCGTAGTAGTCGCCTCCCTGGACGTCGGGCACAGTCGCCGCATAGAGCTGCGGCAGCGCCCCCATGGCGTCGCTTTGGGCGGTCACGATGTTGCCCAGCGCCATGACCCCGCGTTCGAGCCAGTTGCTGGAGTGTGACTGGAGGTGGGTCGCCGCGTAGCCCGGATGGGCAGCGGCCGAGACCAGAGTCGACCCCGCGGCCCGCGCCCGCCGGTCCAGCTCGTAGGTGAACAGCAGGTTCGCGAGCTTGGACTGCCCGTAGGCCCGCCACCGGCCGTAGCGCCGCTCGGCGTTGAGGTCGTCCCAGTGGATCCGGCCGGTCCGGTGCAGGGCCGACGACGTGGTGACCACCCGAGGTGTGTCGGCCTTGAACAGTGCCGGCAGGAGCAGGCCGGTCAACGCGAAGTGGCCGAGGTGGTTGGTGCCGAACTGCATCTCGAACCCGTCGGCGGTCCGGTCCAGGGGGATGGCCATGACGCCCGCGTTGTTCATCAGCACATCGAGGGGCCCGATCGACTCGGTGATCTCGTCGGCGCAGGCCCGGACCGAGGCGAGATCCGAGAGGTCGAGTCGCACCACCACCGGGTCGTCACCGCGGGCCACCGCCGCGACCTGGTCCCGTGCCGCTGCGGCTCGGGCCTCGTCGCGACACGCCATCACCACCCGCGCCCCGTGGGAGGCGAGGGCCTCGGCGCTGCGCAGCCCCAGGCCGCTGTTGGCCCCGGTGATCACGACCGTCCGGTTGGCCTGGTCGGGAATGTCCGCACCCGTCCACTTCGACATGTCCATCGAACGTAGTGGCGTGGCGACGCAGCCGCCGCCAAGCGAAATATTGTGCGCGCAACTATCGTTGTCAGGCACATGCCTGCTGTGACCGTTGACGACATCCTCACCCTGCCCAAGCTCGCCCAACCCGAACCGGGCAGCCCCACCGAGCGCCCTGTGGTCTCGGTGAGCACCGCGCCGCACGGCTTCGAGGGCGAGGGCTTCCCCGTCCGCCGGGCCTTCGCCGGCGTCGACCTCGCCCGCCTCGACCCGTTCGTCCACCTCGACCAGATGGGCGAGGTCGACTACGCGCCCGGCGAGCCCAAGGGCACGCCCTGGCATCCGCACCGAGGCTTCGAGACCGTCACCTACATGATCGACGGCACCTTCCGGCACCAGGACTCGACCGGCGGCGGCGGACTGATCACCAACGGCGACACCCAGTGGATGACGGCCGGATCGGGGATCCTCCACATCGAGGCGCCGCCCGAGGAGCTGGTGGTGTCCGGCGGCCTGTTCCATGGATTCCAGCTGTGGGTCAACCTGCCGAAGGCCGAAAAGTGGAGCGACCCTCAGTATCAGGACCTACGCGCCGACCGGGTGGCGTTGGCGGCCTCGCCCGACGGTGGCGCGCTGGTCCGGGTCATCGCCGGCGACGTCGACGGGCACGTCGGCCCCGGCTCGACCCGTACCCCGATCGCCGTGCTCCACGTGACCCTGGCGCCCGGCGCGCAGGTGCGTCTGCCCTGGCGTCCGGACTTCAACGCCCTGGTCTACGCCCTGTCCGGTCGCGGCACCGTCGGCGCCGAGCACCGTCCGCTCGACGAGGGCCAGCTGGCCGTGTTTGGCGACGGCGGCGTCGTCACCGTGGCCGCGGCACAGACCGGCGACGGCCGCTCGGCCGACCTCGACGTCCTGGTCCTCGGAGGCACGCCGATCCGCGAGCCGGTCGCATGGCAGGGACCGTTCGTGATGAACAGCCGGGCCGAGATCCTCCAGGCGTTCGAGGACTTCCGCCGCGGCCGCATGGGCCACATCCCCGCCAGTTAGTGCAGCCCCGCGACGAAACTGCGGCAGAAAGTGCCGGGAAACGAACGTTCCTGCCGCAATTTCGCCGGGCTCACGCGGGGCGTGAACTCGGCGGGAAGGTGCTTGATGCCGTTGATGAAGTTGGAGCGGAGCCGCTCGGGCTGGCGGAGCGCGTGGATGTCAGGCAGCCGGCGCAGCAGCTCGCCGAACATCACGGTGATCTCGCGCCGGGCCAGGTGGGCGCCCAGGCAGTAGTGCGGGCCGGGCCCACCGAAGCCCACGTGGTCGTTGGGTGCCCGGCCGACGTCGAAGCGCAGCGGGTCATCGAACACTGCGGGGTCGCGGTTGGCGGCCCAGTACCACAGCACCACCTTGTCGCCTTCGGCGAACTCGTGCTCGCCGAGCCGTGCGCCCTCGGCGGTGACCGTGCGCCGGAAGTGGAGGACCGGCGACGCCAGACGCACGATCTCCTCCACGGCGCTCGGCGCGACACCAGATGGGTCGGCCAGCCAGCGGTCGCGCTGCGCCGGATGCTCGGTCAGCAGCCAGAGGCCGTGGGCGATGGCGTTGCGGGTGGTCTCGTTGCCGGCGACCACGAGCAGGATGAAGAACGACGCGAGCTCCTCGGGGGTGAGGTACTCACCGTCGATGTCGCCGGTCACCAGCGCCGTGACCAGGTCGTCCTGCGGATCCTTTAGGCGTGCCTCGGCCATCTCCTGCACCATCGTCGCCAGCTCCTGGCCAGCGCCGAGGATCGCCGCGGTCACCGTCGGCGGATCCTCCACGTTCTCGACGTACTCGGGGTCGGTGAAGCCCAGGATGACGTTGGACCGGTCGAAGATGAACTGCTCGTCGCCGCGGGGGATCCCCATCAGGTCGACGATGACCCGCAGAGGGAGCAGCGCCGCCACGTCGGTGACGAAGTCGCACGAGCCGCGCTCGGCGATCTCGTCGACGATCTCGGCCGCCACGCCCTCGACATCGGCCCGCAGCTGCTCCAGGTAGCGCGGCGTGAAGCGCCGGGACACGATGCGCCGCAGCCGCCCGTGGCGCGGGTCGTCCATGTTGATCATCGAGCCGAAGAACTCGAGGAACGCCACCGGCAGATCGATGATGTTGGTGCCCTGCCCCGAGCAGAACAGGTCCGGCCGGTGACTGGCCTCGACCACGTCGGCGTGCCGGGTCACCGCCCAGTACTCGGTCTCGTCGATGCCCAGGTGCGGCAGGCCTTCGGCGACCATCCGGGCGATCGGCCGCTCGGCCTGGAGCACCGCGAACGCCGCGGCCCGCTCGTCGAGGGGTCGGGTCCACCAGTCGAGGTCGGACAGGTCGATGTCATCGACGTGCGGTGTCTCGGTGACGGCCATGTCATGGAGACTATGGAAGATCGCCAAGGAGTCAACCCTCGGCCACCATCTAGAGTTGAGCGCCTAAGACTCAGGTTTGATGGGTTGGGGAATGCCACATCCGTTCGTAGCGTTCGAATCGAACAACGCATCAGGAGCATCAGGATTCCGAGGAGCAGCCGCCGATGCCCGAACTGAACGTGACGGCCCTACCCGTCCTACCGCTCTCGACCGGGGTCGCCCTCCCGCAGATGGTCATCACGATCACCGCCGAGAGCCCCGAGGCCAAGGCCGCTATCGCCGCCGCCGACGGCGTCGGTGCCGAGCTACTCCTGGTGCCGCGCACCGCCGACGGGCGCTACGGCCGTGTCGGCACGATCGCCCGCATCGAGGATCGCGGCTCGCTGCGCGGCGACACCCAGGCGATCGTGGTGCGAGCCACCGACCGAGCCACCGTGGGCCAGGGTGTCCTCGGCGACACCGCAGCCCTGTGGGTGCAGGCCGAGTTGGTCGAAGAGCCTGACATCCCCTCCCAGCGGGCAGTCGAGCTGGCAACCGAGCTGCGAGCCGCCTACCGGGCGCTGTTCCGCACGTTGTCGAGCGCTCGGCTTGGCGACGTCCTACGCGATGTCGACGAACCGGGCGCATTGGCGGACCTGGCTGGATGGTGGCCCGACCTGTCCTTCGAGCGGAAGGTCGAGCTGCTCGAGACGATCGACGTGACCGAGCGGGTCGAGCTGGTGCTGGGCTGGGTCAAGGAGGCTCTGGCCGAGGCCGAGCTGAGCGAGCGCATCCGCCAGGACGTCTCCGACGGCATGGACCGCCAGCAGCGCGAGTTCCTGTTGCGCCAGCAGCTCCAGGCCATCCGCAAGGAGCTCGGTGAGGACGGCTCCGAAGACGACCTGACCGACACCTACCGCCAGAAGGTGGGCGAGCTGCGCACCAGCGGCGCCGTCAACGACGCGACCGCCGAGGCCATCGAGCGCGAGATCGCCCGCTTCGAGCGCACCCCGGCCCAGAACGTCGAACACGGCTGGATCCGCGACTGGCTCGACACGGTGTTCAAGGTGCCGTTCGGCGAGCGCAGCGCCGACAGCGACCAAACCCGCGACGTGCTCGAGGCCCGCCGCATCCTCGACGAGGACCACACCGGTCTGGACGAGGTCAAGGAACGCATCGTCGAGTACCTCGCGGTCCGCAAGCTGCGGGCCGAGCGGGGCCTCGACGACCACGGTCGCCGGCCGTCCCACGCCGACGGCACGGGCGAGGCCTCGCCGACCCCCAGGGTGGCTTCCGACACGACCACCGACGCCGAGACCGACGCCCGCTCCGGGGTTGCCGACACCGACACCGACGACCCCGACCGTCGACCCGAGCCCGGCGATATCGGCGACGACACCGACGACCCCGACCGTCGACCTGAGCCCGGCGATATCGGCGACGAGGGGCGGCGCCCGCACGCGACGCCGGCCGCCGTCGGTCGGCGGCCGGGCGCGATCATCGCCCTGGTCGGTCCCCCCGGTGTCGGCAAGACCTCGTTGGGCGCCTCGGTCGCCCGTGCGCTCGGGCGGCGCTTCGTCCGGGTCGCGCTGGGCGGCGTCCGCGACGAGGCCGAGATACGGGGCCACCGCCGCACCTATGTCGGTGCGCAGCCCGGCCGGCTGGTCCGGGCCATCCAGGAGGCCGGCACCATGAACCCGGTCGTGCTCCTCGACGAGGTTGACAAGTTGGGCGCCGACTGGCGGGGCGATCCTTCGTCAGCGCTGCTCGAAGTCCTCGACCCGGCGCAGAACCACACCTTCCGCGACCACTACCTCGAGGTCGACCTCGACCTGTCCGACGTGGTCTTCGTCGCGACCGCCAACGTAGCCGACACGATCCCGGGCCCGCTGCTCGACCGCATGGAGCTGATCCGGCTCGACGGCTACACCGAGGACGAGAAGGTCGCCATCGCCCGCGACCACCTGGTCGACCGGCAGCGCAGCTACAACGGCCTTCGGTCCGGCGAGGTGACCGTGACCGAGGACGCCCTGCGCGAGGTGGTCAACGGCTACACCCGCGAGGCCGGCGTCCGTGGCTTGGAGCGCGAGCTCGGCAAGCTGCTGCGCAAGGTGGCGACGCGTATCGCGACCAGCGAGAGCGGCCGATCCGGCCCGACGCCCGATCCCGGTCGGCCGGCCGACGGCACAGGCAGCGGTCGCGGCGGAGCGACCGGTGTGGACGCCGCGACCGCCCCCGAAGAAGGGATGTCAGGTGCGATCGTGGTCGACCGCGACGACGTGCCCGACCTGTTGGGCCGACGCCGGTTCCACGACGAGACCGCCGAGCGCACCTCGATGCCCGGCGTTGCCACTGGCCTGGCCGTGACCGGCGTCGGCGGCGACGTGCTGTTCGTGGAGGCCACCTCGATGCCCGGCGACTCCGGGCTCACCGTCACCGGGCAGCTGGGCGACGTCATGAAGGAGTCGGCCCAGATAGCGCTGTCCTACGTGCGGTCGAGGGCCGCCGACCTGGGCATCGACCCGGCGGCCTTCCAGGGTCGGCGGTTCCACGTCCACTTCCCTGCCGGGGCCGTGCCCAAGGACGGCCCGTCGGCGGGCATCACGATGACGACAGCGCTGGTCAGCCTGTTGACCGATCGGCCGGTTCAGCCGGCGGTCGGGATGACGGGCGAGGTGACGCTTCAAGGTCGGGTCTTGCCGATCGGCGGGGTCAAGCAGAAGGTGCTCGCCGCCCACCGCGCCGGGTTGACCGACGTGGTGCTCCCCGCCCGCAACGAAGCCGACCTCGACGACGTGCCCGACGCCGTGCGCAAGGCGATGGCCTTCCACCCGGTCGGCGACGTGGCCGATGTGCTGCGGCTGGCGCTCTCCCCCGCGCCAGACGCAGCCCCGGCCACCGCGACGGCGGTCGACGAGTCCGTCCCGACCGCCGTCGCCGCCTGACGCCAGCCTGCCTCCGGAGCCGGGCTCTCCGCTCCCGGGCTTCGGGGGCAGCCTCGTCAGCACGAGGCCACGACGGCCCGGACCTTGGTGGTCTGGAGCAAGGTCTCGATGTCGCTGGTATCGCTGGTGAGCAGCGTGTCGCCGTGCTCGGCGAGCAACGCCACGTGCGCGTCGATTACATCGGACGTCTTGCTGGCGGAGCAGAGCTCGCCGACGGCCCGCGAGTCCTCGGGACCAAGGGCCACTTCCTGGGTGTTTCGCAACAGGCGAACGAGCACCGCCTGCTTCGGCCCACCCTTGCGCCACGCCTGGGCCACGCAGCCGGAGGACGTGATCACGGGCCGTCCGTCCTCGTAGGCCGTGCCGACCATCGAGGCGACAGCCTGGTCGCCTCGCTCGTAGGCAATCAATGCGCCGGTGTCGAGGACCAGTGCCCGCATCACTCCGCTTCCTCGGCATACCTCAAGGCGTCGGCACGGCGGAAGATCTCGCGTGCCTTCACCTTGGCTTCCTCCGAGATGGGGCCGTAGACGGCCTCCCAGTCGCGAATCGCTTCGCCGAGGCCCTCGTTGCGGAGTCGATCGCGGGCGGCCTCGGCCAGCCACGCCGAAACCGTCATCTGCTCCCTCTCGGCCGCGAGCTTGATGTCGTCGGCGAGGTGGGGTGCGAACGAGATGCTCATCTTCACCACTCCCATATCCTGATCGTACCGATCCTGGTCATACCACGGTAGCACGACTTCAGTACACGGGGTGACTTGTCAGCCCATCGAATCGAGTTTCGCGACGAGCTTCTTGGGTGCGACCTGGCGGTATGCGTCCTCGGCGATGCCAGTGATCTCGTCCCAGTCCAGGTCGCGGTCGAGCCGGACCCCGATCCAACCACGGTGGCCGACGTACGGCGGGCGGAAGAACCGCTCAGGGTCCTGCTCCACGAGCTCCTCCTGGGCTCCGGGCGGCGCCGCGCACCACAGTGCCAGGCGACCGTCACCGTGGTGGTCGTCGAGGTACATGACGAACGTCTTGCGGTCCCGGACGAAGAACGTCGGCGAGCCGTGGCTCAGCCGTTCGGTGACCTCGGGTAGCGCAAGGCAGATCCTGCGGACTCCATCCAGCGGCTCGCCGGTCATGCCCGCAGTCTGCCGCGGGCCTGGGCCAGCTGCCGGGTCTCGTCGGACACCGGCGCCGCCAGGATCGCTGCGACCACGTCGATCACGTAGCTGGTGAACAGGCGGTCGTCGGCATGCGGGCCCGAACGTGCCCGCCGAGCGAGCTCGAATGTGGCGTGCAGCAGGGCCGTGAACCGGCGGTGGAGCCGCACTGCGTCCTGCTCGATCAGCGGCTCGAGCAACGCCCGCCACCGGTTGATGCTGCTGTCGTGTGGCCCGTCGAAGGGCAAAGGCGTGACCACCGGCTTGGGCCGGTTGAGCAGGTCGGCGTAGATCTGCAGGAACGCCGGGCCGCCGTCTGCGTCGGCCAGCTTGGTTGCCAACGGCCTGACCAGCGCCGCTGCCAGCGTCCTCAGGTCCCTCGTACCGCCGCCCTCGTATCGGTCGAGCAGCGCGTGGCGCTCGGCCTCGATGCCGGGGACGTGCTTGTCGAGGATCGCCCGCACCACGCCGGCCCGGTCGGCGAAGTGGTACTGCACCGCGATCGCGTTGCGGGCCCCGGACGCCCGGTTGACCTCACGTAGGCTGACACCGTCGATACCGTGCTCGGCGAAGAGCCGTTCGGCCGCCTCGATCAGGCGGACCTTGGTGTTGGCGCCGGCAGCGGTGGCCACGGGATCACGCTTTCGGAGGATTGATACGCTCGCATCAATTCACGATGCGCCCGGATGGTATCCGGGTCGGCCGACCCTCAGGGGGGACCGTGGCCTACAACGCCGATCCCGACCGGATCATCCACGACGCCGACGCCCACATCATGGAGCTGCCGACGTGGCTGCGCGACCACGCCGACCCGGGCATCCGCGACCGGATCGAGCCCCTGCGCTATCCCGGCGGCAACGAGCTACGCCAGACCGGCGACCCGGCCGCGCAGCAGCGCGACCTCGTGGCAGCGTTCGAGAGGCTGCGGCAGCATCATGCGTCCGGGGAGTACCGGGCGATCGAGGCCGACGAGATCATGGCGCGGAAGAACTTCGCTGCGACCGGCGCGTTCGTCGCCGAAGACCGGCCCCGGGCGCTCGACCTGCTCGGCTTCTCGAGCCAGCTGGTGTTCAACACCTTCCACAACCGCCGGCTCCACGACTGGGAGCACCGCGACGACCTGGTCTTCGCCTACGGCACCGCCCGGGCGCACAACCGGGGGATGGTCGAGTTCTGCTCGGTCGACCCCCGGCTGCTCCCGTCCTGCTACGTCCCGTTCGCCGACTTCGACCGGGCGGTCGCGATGACCGACGAGGCGCTGGCCATGGGCGCGGCCGCGCTGCTGGTGGCCTCCGGCTGTCCACCGGGCCACTCCCCCAGCCACGTCGCACTCGACGCCGTCTGGGCGCGGGCCACCGAGGCGCGGATCCCGGTGGTGTTCCACGTCGGGGGCACCGGCGACCTGATCGACCGCAACTACTTCCGCAACGGGCTGCCGATCCCGCCCGACTTCCACGGCGGCGAGGAGAACTTCCGGTCGGTCGACTACATGGGCATCCCCGGGCCCCCGGCCCAGACCCTCGCCACGATGATCTTCGACGGCGTGCTCGAACGGTTCCCCGACCTGCGCATCGGCGTCATCGAGCAGGGCGCGATCTGGGTGCCGTCGTGGATGCGGCAGATGGAGTCGGCCTTCGACGCCTTCGCCCGGCACGAGGAACGGCTGCGCGCGCTGTCGCTACGGCCGAGCGAGTACGTCCGTCGCCAGGTGCGGTTCACCCCGTACCCCACCGAGGACGTGGGCTGGATCGTCGAGCAGGCGGGGCCGGCCGTGTGCCTGTTCTCGTCGGACTACCCGCACGTCGAAGGCGGGCGTCGACCGATCGAACGGTTCGAGGCGTCACTCGGCGACGCCAGCGCGGAGGTCCGGCGGCGATTCTACTGCGACAACTTCCTCGACCTGATGGGGTCGGCTGGCGCCGCGCTCGCCGCATGACACCCGAATAACGCAAGCCTTGACCTTTCATAGTTGCGAGCGGCGGGCAGCTCGATCTCGCGGAGCGGGCGACGAGGCCCGCCGACCCGGCCTGGCACGACGACGGCCGGCTCCGGTCCGCCGTGCTGGGCCGCGACCGGGTCGCACCGCTCACCGCCATGGTGGCCGCGCTCCACGACGGGGCCGGTGCCGAAGGTGTGCTGTCGGCGGTCAGCAACGTGGTCAGCGAACGCCTGCTCGGCTACGACCTCGGCGTCGAGTTCGACCCCCACACCGACTTCGGCTGGCTCGACATCACCCACGGGCTGACCCACGCGAACGCCGTCCGCTGGGCCTGGCGCGAGCAGCCCGGGCCGGACACCATGCGGATGGTCGCCTGGGCGGTGTTCCTGGGCTGGTACACCGGGCGAGCCAGGACTCCGGTGACCGAGCCCTCCTCGGGCGTGGGCCGTCCGTACCGATCCGGCCCGGTCCGCCCTGGCTCCTGGCCGGGATCCGCGTCGGTCGTCTCCGACGCTCTGGCGGTCGGAGATGGCGACGCGGCCGGCGCGGCGGCCCTGGCGGGCGAGGTCGGCCCGGTGGCCGACTGCCTCGAACGGGCGGCCCTCGAAGACCGGGCCGGGTCGTTCATCGTCGCGGCCCACCACGTCAAGACGGCGCGGGCTGCACGTCACGAGGGCGCAGCCAGTGGATCGTCCTTGCCGCTTGCTGGGACGGCGCGGTTCGTCGCCAGCCCCATCGTCGACCGGTTCGTACGCATCAACGTCACCCGGGCCATCGACTTCCGACGTCCCGGAGTCGGTCCGCCTGCCAGGCTGACTGTCGCGCGGCTCCTGTACCGTCCCCCGATGTGGTGACATCGACGACTGAGACGCAGGCATCGGCCAAGGCGTCTCCGGGCACTCCAGGCCCGCTGCCCGCGCAACCGCCGAGCGTGCTGCCCCCCGACAGCCTCGGGTACCGGGTCAAGCGCAAGATGCTCGGCAAGCCGCTCGACACCGAGCAGCTGGAGCACGAGCGGCTGGGCAAGCCCACGGCGCTGGCGATCTTCGCGTCCGACAACCTGTCGTCCTCCGCCTACGCCACCGAGGAGATCCTCCACGTCCTCGTGCCGGCGGTCGGGCTGGCGGCCTTCTCGCTGGTGATGCCGCTCACCCTCGCCATGCTCGCGGTGCTTGGGCTGCTGATCATCAGCTACCGCGAGACCATCAAGGAGTACCCGTCAGCGGGCGGCGCCTACCTGGTCACCCGAGACAACCTCGGCGTCGTTCCCGCCCAGGTGGCCGGGGCAGCTCTGTTGATCGGCTACATCCTGACCGTCGCCGTCTCGGTCGCGGCGGGCAGTGCCGCCATCGCCTCGTCGGTCGACGCGCTCGCCCCGTACCGGGTGCCGCTCTCGCTGGGGTTCATCGCCCTGATCGCCTACGGGAACCTCCGTGGTGTCCGAGAATCCGGCAAGATCTTCGCGGCACCGACGTTCTTCTTCATGATCAACATGCTGGCGCTGCTCGGCGTCGGGCTGGTGCGCCACCTGACCGGTGACCTGCCCGTCGTCGGCCGGCAGCTCGAAGGCATGGTCGAGTTCGGCGACGAGGGCACGGGGTTGCTCCTCGGCGCCTCCGCCTACATCCTCGTCAAGGCCTTCGCGTCCGGCGGCTCGGCGGTGACCGGCGTCGAGGCCATCTCCAACGGCGTCCCCGCCTTCCGTCCCCCTGAGTGGCAAAACGCCCGCCAGACCCTGGTCATCATGGGCACTGGCCTCGGAGTCATGTTCCTCGGGCTGTCCCTGCTCGCCTCCCAGGTCGAGATCGCGCCCTTCGAGGGCGGCACGCCGACGGTGCTCTCGCAGATCGGCGAGGCGGTCTACGGCGAAGGCGCGCTCGGCGGCACGATGGCGAGCCTGCTCAACGTGGCCACGATGCTGATCCTGGTACTCGCAGCCAACACCGGCTTCGCGGGCTTCCCACGGCTCGCCAGCCTCCAGGCGGAGGACAGCTTCCTGCCCCGCCAGCTCACCAAGCGCGGCCACCGGCTGGTGTACTCCAACGGCGTCTTCGCCTTGGCCGGGACGGCAGCCATCCTCGTCGTCCTGACCGACGCGGCGGTCACCCGCCTCATCCCGCTCTACGCGATCTCGGTATTCACAGGCTTCACGCTGTCCCAGCTGTGCATGACCATCCACCACTGGCACAAGCGGCGGCGCGGCTGGGTCGGTGGGCTCGTCGCCAACGGCGTGGGCGGTGTGATCTCCGGGCTGATCGTGCTGGCCGTGATCATCAGCCGCTTCGCCGACGCTTGGGTGATCCTGCCGATCATGCCGGTGTTCGTGGTCGTGTTGCTGCGGTTGAACCGCCAGTACGAGCGCGAGCGCGAGATCCTCGAGCTGGACGTGCCCGCGGCGGCCACGGCCCCGATCCTGCGTCGGCATGTCGTTCTGGTGTTCATCGACAAGCTCGACCTGGCCGCCGCTCGAGCCGTCCAGTACGCACGCACCCTGACACCCGACGAGCTGCGGGCAGTCCACTTCATCCTCGACCCCGTGCAGGCTGAAGAGCTGCACTCGGCGTGGAGGGGGCTCGGCCTGTCGCGTGTGACGCTCGACCTCGTGGACTGCCCCGATCGTCGCCTGACCCGAGCCGCGGTCGAACTGGTGGCCCGCGATCTCGCTGACGGCGAGACCGAGGTCAGCGTGCTGCTCCCCGACCGCAAGTACCGGGGCTTCTGGCACCGCATCCTCCACGACCAGACCGCCGACGCCATCGAACGCGACATCTCCCAACTCCCCCACGCCAACG
>JBOGHK010000115.1:0-23399 GCA_050744325.1 Acidimicrobiales bacterium | reverse complement strand
GATCAGGCGCCGACGGACGCCACAACGTCGCTAGCCGAGCCCGTCGCGCATGGCGGTGATCAGCTCACCGCCCGGGGTGTCGCCGCTCAGCTCCCAGAAGAAGGCGCCGCGCAACCCCTGACTGCGCACGTAGGACATCTTCCCGTTGATCGTGCCTGGCGTGTCGTAGCTCCACCACTGGTTGCCGCAGTGGGCGTAGGCCGTCCCGGCGATGGTCCCGTTCGACGGGCATCTGGCCCGTAGGACCTCGTAGTCCTCGGACCCCTGCTCGTAGGTGCCTGGTGCCGGCCCTGTGGCCGAACCTCCCGGTGTCGATTGCGTCACCCCGGTCCATCCTCGGCCGTAGAAGCCGATGCCGAGCAGCAACTTGTTCGCCGGTATGCCCTTGCCTCGCAGCTTCTGGATGGCGGCGTCGCTGTAGAAGCCCTCGATTGGGATGCCGGGGTACGACGTCAGCGGCGAGTGCGGGGCGGTCGGCCCGTCCGCATCGAAGGCGCCGAAGAAGTCGTAGGTCATCACCATGTACCAGTCGACGTACTGGGCGGCTCCGGCGTAGTCGGCGGCGTCGATCTTCCCGCCGGCCGTGGCGTCAGCGGTGATCGCCGCCGTGACCAGGTTGTTGGACCCGAACCGGCTGCGCAGGGCCTGCATCAGGTTGGGGTAGCTGGAGAAGCCGCTGGTGTCGCAGCTCAGCCCACAGGCGTTGGGGTACTCCCAGTCGATGTCGATGCCGTCGAACACGTCGGCCCAACGGGGATCCTCGACCAGGTTGTAACAGGAGTTGGCGAAGGCCTGCGGGTTCTGGGCCGCCTGACCGAAGCCACCCGACCAGGTCCAGCCGCCGAACGACCAGATCACCCTGAGGTGCGGGTACATCTCCTTGAGCCGGCGGAGCTGGCCGAAGCTGCCGCGCAGCGCCCCCGGATCCCACGTGTCGGCGACCCCGTCGACGCTCTCGGCGGCGCTGTAGAAGCGGTCGTAGTCGGCGTACGGGTCGCCGATCGTGCACTGACCGTTCTGCACGTTGCCGAAGGCGTAGAGGATGTGGGTCAACCGCGACGCGGAGCCGCTGGTGTGGATGTTCTTGACGTGGTAGTTCCGCTGGTAGACGCCCCACTGGGCGAAGTAGCCGATCAGCGGGCGGCCACCGCCGCCGGGCGGCGTCGTCGTGGTGGTGGTCGTCGAGCTCGGCGTCGTGGTGGTCGACGTCGGTGTCGTGGTGGTCGACGTCGTCGAGGTCGAGCTGGTGGGCGTGGTCGTCGTCGTCGTGCCACCCGTGCCGCTGGTGACCTCGATGGCCGACACGGTCCCGTAGCCGGCTCCGCCGTTCATGTTGAACTGCACGTTGAGCTGACCGTCGCTGACGGTGGTCGTGAAGCTGCGGTCGCACGCGGTGAACGCCCCACACGAGGCGAAGATGTCGAAGGCCGTCAGCACCACCGTGTTCTCGATGCGGACGTCGAACCGGCGGTGGCCGGCGGCACTGGCCCAGTCCTCCATCATCTTCAACGTGACGCGGTAGGTGCCGGCGTCGACGTCGAAGCGGTAGCCGGTCCAGTTGTGGAACTGGTTGTAGTTCCGGTAGAGGTCGTCGTCGGTGGTCCCGGCGATCGCGCTGGTGGTCGACCCGTTGTTGTAGCGGGTGTCGTAACCCCAGTTCCCCGAACTGTACGTCTGGTCGGCCGACCAGCTGATGCCCCCGCCGGTGAAGGCCGGCCCGTTGGCGTTGGCCCGTATCGGTGCCGCCACCGCCGCGTTGGCGTTCGACGACACCACGACCAGGGATCCGACCAGCAGGAGCAGCGCTACTGCTGTGAGTCGGAGTCTCTTCGATCCGATCCGATCTCTCATGTGTCCCCCCGAGAGATATTTGTTAGTTATATTTACATACTAAAAGATACAATGAGACACCACGATTCGTCAATGGACCAACCTTCGGGGGTCCCCGCTAGCTGCCGAAGATCGCCAGCCACTCCGCGGCGGAGCGGGGCTTGAACACGAAGTTGAGCGCCCGGGTCTCGCCCATGGACGCCGACGGCGCCGGCGAGTACTGATGCCCCGGGAACAGGATCGCGTCGTCGGGCACATTGGCCAGCTTCTGGGTCAGGCTCTCGTAGAGCTGGGCGGCGTCGCCGCCGGGCAGGTCGGTGCGCCCGCAGCCCTCGAGGAACAGCGTGTCGCCCGACACCAGGTAGCGGCCGTCGACGAAGAAGCACTGGCTGCCGGGAGTGTGGCCTGGGGTGTGGATCAGCTCGACCGTTACCGTGCCGACCACGACCGTGTCGCCGCTGTCGTGGGCCACGAGGTCGCCCTCGCTCGCCCCGGTGACGCGCTGCACCCACGGCGCCTCGTCGCGGTGCACGTGGATCGGCACCGGCTGCAGCGTCAACAGCTCGCGCACCCCACTGATCCGGTGGCCCATCATGTCGCCGCCGACGTGGTCGGGGTGATAGTGGCTGGCCAGCGCACCGACCAGCTGCATGCCGTCGACCGCGGCGACGTCCAGCAGGCCGCGGATGTCGTAGGCCGGGTCGACGGCCACCGCCTCGCCGGTCTCACGGTCGCCGACCAGGTACGCGAAGTTGACCATCTGGCGAGCCAGAGGATCGCTGACAGCGATGTCGCGGCCGCACAACAACTGCCGAAAATAGAGGCGATTCTCGTCGCTCACGCGGCCGACCCTAGCGGTCACATATAGCGCTCACCTACGTGACAGCGAACCGGAAATCGACAACGGTGGGCGTAGACAACAAGGCGGGATCCTCTGCAACGAAAGGTGTGCCGTTGAGGACGCTGACCATCGTCGACCGGGATCACATCGTCGACGCCCTGGACGAGGAGTGGGATGCCCTGGTCGCCTTGGCCGTGGATCTCGCCCCTGCGGACTGGGCGCATCCGACCGATTGTCCCGGCTGGTCGGTCAAGGACTGCTACGCCCACATCATCGGCACCGAGTCGATGCTGCTCGGACGGACGGTCCCCCCCGTTGCGCTGCCCGACGACATCCCCCATGTTCGCAACGAGATCGGGCGGGCCAACGAGGCGTGGGTCGTCGCGTACCGCAACCGGTCCGGGTCCGAGGTGCTGGCCGACCTCGCCGAGGTCGTCACCGAGCGCCGCGCGGTGCTGCGGACCACCGACCAGGCGGCGTTCGACCGCCCGTCGTGGACTCCGGCCGGCGACGACACCTACGGCCGGTTCATGCGCGTCCGGGTGCTGGACCAGTGGTTCCACGAACAGGACGTGCGCGAGGCCATCGGTCGGCCAGGCCATCTGGACGGCGTCGCTCCCGAGGTCGTCCTGGACGAGATCGCAGCGGTGATCGGCTACGTGGTGGGCAAGAAGGCCGGGACGCCTGCGGGCTCGTCGGTGCGGTTCGACCTGAAGGGCCCACTGTCGGACACGCTCGACGTCAAGGTGACCGATCGGGCCCGGGTGGTCGACCGGTTGACCGAGGAGCCCACGGTCATCCTGACGTTGCCCGGCGCGACCTTCTGCCGCCTGGTCGGCGGCCGCCGGGCGTGGGACCACCCGTGGGTGCGGTCGGCAGTGACGATCACCGGCGACCACGACCTGGGCCGTCAGATCCTGTCGAACCTTGCGTTCATGCTCTAGGCGGTGTGCGTCGGCGCGGTGTTGCCGGGGCATGGTTCGGCTGTCAACTCGGCTCTTACACCGAGCGATAGTCTCGCCACCGTGGGAATCGGGGACCGGTTCCGGGCAGCCGCGGAGGCGGCTCGGGCCAACATCGTCAACCAAACCGACCGGCACGATCGGCCCGCCGTCCACGGTGTCCACGGCGTCGAGCTCCAACCCGAGGACTTCGACGTCGCCCGGCGGGCCATGTCGCTCGGTGCCCCTGATCCGTTCTCGCTGATCCCCCACGACGACGTCGTCGCGCTGACCGGGCTGCCGGTCGGCGGCCCGGAGCTCACCTACACCGACGACGACCTCGGGGTCCGCTTCGACGCCGAGGGCGGCCCCGATCATCGGTGGTCGTTCGGCGTCCACGTGGGCCACGCAGTCGACGAGGCCACGCCCTTCGACCCCCGCCGCTGGCACGAGTGGATGGTCGACCTGCTCGACGGCGCCGAGGTGGTGCCGCTCGGCGAGAGCGCCCGCTACCACGACGGCCTGCTGTACGTGTTCGGTGCCGGCCGGGCGTTCTACGTGATGGTCGATGCACCCGACGGGTCGCCAGCGCGCGAGTGGGCGCTGCGCATCGGCCGGCGGGTGCTCGAACGCTTCGATGCCGGGCTCGCCGGCTGATGGCCGGCGACCCCGCGGGCGAACCAACGACTGCCGAGCCACCCCCCGAAGCGACGGCGCCAGAACCACTGACGTTCGGGTCTGCGCGTGGACGGTGGGTGCTGCTGGCCACGGTCGGGGCGTCGGGCATGGCGTTCCTCGACAGCACGGTGGTGAACGTCGCCCTGCCACAGATCGGCGAGAGCCTCGACTCGGGGCTGTCGGGGCTGCAGTGGGTGCTCAACGGCTACCTGCTGACCACGGCGTCGTTGATCCTGCTGGGCGGCTCGCTGGGCGACATCTTCGGCCGGCGGCGGGTGTTCCTGACCGGCGTCGTGGTCTTCGCGGCGGCCTCGGTGCTCTGCGGCATCGCACCGAACGCGCCGGCGCTGGTCCTCGCCCGGGTCCTCCAGGGCGTCGGCGGCGCGCTGCTGACGCCGGGCAGCCTTGCGATCCTCGAGGCCAGCTTCCGCCCCGCCGACCGGGGTCGGGCGATCGGCGCGTGGTCCGGCCTGACCGGGGTGGCGTCCGCGATCGGCCCGTTCCTCGGCGGCTGGCTGGTCGACGCGGTGTCGTGGCGTTTGGTGTTCTTCATCAACGTCCCGTTCGCCTTCGTCGTGGTCGCGGCGACCGTCCGTCACGTGCCGGAGACCCGCAACCCGACCGCCGACCGTCGCGTCGACGTCCCCGGCGCCGTGCTGATCGCTGCGTCTCTGGCTGCGCTGAGCTGGGGACTGATCGCTGCCGGTGACCGTGGCTGGGTCGCACCGTCCGTGGTGGTCTCGCTGGTCGGTGGGGTGGTCGCGCTCGGCGCCTTCGTCGTGGTCGAGCTGCGCAGCTCGCATGCGATGGTTCCGCCATCGATCTTCGCGTCGGCGCAGTTCCGGGCGACCAACCTGGTCACCGTGGCGATGTACGCGGGCCTCGGCATCGTGTTCTTCCTGCTGATCCTGCAGCTGCAACAGGTGCTCGGATACTCGGCGCTGGAGGCTGGTGCGGCGACGCTGCCGATCACCGGGCTGATGCTCGCGCTCTCGTCCTGGTCCGGGCAGGTCGCGGCCAGGATTGGCCCGAGGCTGCAGCTGAGCGCTGGTCCCCTGGTCGTGGCCGTGGGCCTGGCGGTGATGGCGGGCGTGGGTGCCGGCGATCGCTACGTCACGGGGGTCCTGCCCGGGGTCGTGCTGGTCGGCCTGGGGCTGGCGACGACGGTCGCCCCGCTCACCGCCACCGCCCTGGGCGCGGTGGACGACCAGCATGCCGGCGTGGCGTCGGGGGTGAACACCACCGTGGCCCGGGCGAGCCAGCTCGCCGCGGTGGCGGCGATTCCGGTGCTGGCGGGCATCTCCGGTGCTACCTACCTCGACCCCGCGGCATTCTCCGACGGGTTCCGCACCGGGATGCTGATCGGTGCGGGCCTGGTCGCGGCGGGCGGGTTGCTCGGACTGCTGGCGGTCAGCAACCCCACCCCGGCGGAGGCGCAGGTGCAGGCCGATAGGCACGTCGCGCCGGTGGCCCGCTTCCAGTGTGGCGTCGAAGCCATCCCGCTCGAGCGCTGCCCGGGCCGCCGAGGAGCCGAGGCCGCCGAGCCGGCAGCCTGATCTGTTCGGTATGCGGGATGTCTCGCAAATCCGTAGATGTCCAGCACGCAGAAGCGTGGGCCGCCGGTCAGACGGACCGCAACGTCAGTCGACGCTGCCTCGGGGCACCACCCACTGGACCGCTTGCCCGGTCAGTTTGGCGATCCGGTCGTAGTCGGCGTCGTAGTGGAGGACGACGAGGTCGCTGGCCTCAGCACACGCCGCAACGAGGAGATCAGGTAGGGGCACCGATCGGTGCTGTGACTTGGCGGCCAGGAGGCCCTGCACCTCGATTGCTCGGCCGACCACGGCATCGGTGACCGGGACCCGCGGTATGGACTGGAGCAATCCGGCGAGCTCCACATAGCTCCGTTTGGTCGGGGCACTGTAGAGGAGCTCGAGGTCGATGATCCCGCACGTGGCGATACGGCCGGCGAGCAGGAGGGGCTCGACGACATCGCGCACCTCCGGCCGGGTGTCGCGGCGCGTCAGCGCGCTCTTGTCGGCGAGATGCGTGGCCACTAGCGCCAGGCGCCTGACATGACCCCGGGGTCGTCGAGCTGCAACGTGCCAGGGGTGAACAGCATCTCGACCAGCCGCCGCCGTCGGTGCAGGTGGATGACCTCGGCCAGTGCGGCATCGACGGTGTCGGTGAGGGTGTCGGTGCCTAGCACGGTCTTCGCCTCCGCGACCTTGTCGAAGTCCACGGCAAAAGAGGTCTTGCGCCGAGCGGCTGTGCTCACGCATCGAAGGATAGCAAGCCGATCTCACGATAGATAGCTGTTGGTGAAGAACCTGCTATCAGGCCGAGGTGCCGTCGGGGCGGGGGATCCTCGGTGGGCGGGGACCGACGTCGCCATCCGGGTCGACCGTGGCCGTGGCACGGGCCTGGGCCTCGGCCTGAGCCAGGACCTCCCGTAGGGGGATGCCGCGCTGGCGGGCGACCCAGGCGGCGTCGTCGTGCTCGACCTTGATCCGGCCCCGGCTGAGCTTGATCCGCACCGGCAGGCCGTCGACATCCACCGTGCCGGTCGTGCGAGGTGCCGGCCAGCGCTCCATCGTGACCCCCCGCAGGCCGAGGGTGCCCGACTCGGCCGCCAGCGTGGCCGCCACCGCCTCGACCAACGACGGGTCGGCGAGCGCACTGATCACGTGCGCGGGCCGCCCCTTCTTCATCACCACGGGCGTCACCCAGGCGTCGTGGGCGCCGGCTTCGAGGACCGTCGAGATCGTGTGGGCCAGGACCTCGCCCGTGGCGTCGTCGAGGTTGGCTTCCAGCAACACGACGGGCTGGCCCGGCTGGCGGCCGATGCCCCCGAGCGCGCCGGATCGGTCGGCGGCTCTGCCGACGAGGACCTGCACCGCGTTGGGCCGTCCGTCCAGCTCGCGACTGCCAGCCCCGTAGCCGCTGGCCTGGATGTTCATGGCGGGCAACGGACCCCACCGGCTCACGGTCGCGGCGAGCAGCGCGGCGCCGGTCGGAGTGGTCAGCTCGACGGGCAGGTCGATGCCGTAGGTCGGTGCATGGCGGAGCAGCTCGACGACGGCCGGAGGCGGGTTTGGCAGCAGGCCGTGTGCGGCGCGCACCATGCCCGTGCCGGTCGCGACGGGACTGGCGTGCACGTCGTCGACCCCCAGCACCTCGAGGGCGGCGCAGGTGCCGACCACGTCGACGATCGCGTCGATCCCCCCGACCTCGTGGAAGTGGACCTGTTCAGCCGGACGCCGGTGCAGTCGCCCCTCGGCCTCGGCCAGCGCTCGGAACGTCGCCAGCGCCCGGGTGGAGACGCGGGACGGCAGCCGGGCCTCGGCGACCAATGCGGTGATGTGGCCTGCGGTGCGCACGACCGCGTCCTCCACCGCCCGTACGTGGACCTGCGTGGCCGCGATGCCACCCCGCAGGACCGGCTCGGCGTCGAGGCTCCAGCCGGAGACCGGGAGGCGCCGCACCAGCGACCGCACCTCGTCGAGGTCGGCGCCGGCGTCCACGAGGCTGGCGAGTGCCATGTCGCCGGCGATCCCGCTGAAGCAGTGGAACCAGGCCACGCGGCGCGGCCCGCCGGCCGGTCGACTCGGGTCGGCCTCGGTGCTCATGGCCCTGCTGCTGTCGCCGTCGTCGCGGCGGCTGGCGCTGGCGCGGTGACCTTGACCTGGCCCCAGCGACCTCTATTGCCTCGGGTCGGTCGGCCTCGGGGGCGACGAGCCAGCGGCGTCATCGGGCGTCGCCCTTGGGCAGCTTGAGCATGCGCAGCAGGGCGTAGGCCGCGCCGAAGCCGTTGTCGATGCCGACGACGGCGACGCCGGCGGCACACGACGACAGCATCGCCAGCAGCGCCGTGAGCCCCCCGAAGCTGGCGCCGTAGCCGGCGCTGGTCGGAACGGCGACCACCGGTGCCGAGCTGATGCCACCGACCAGGCTGGCCAGGGCGCCTTCCATCCCGGCCACCACGACGACGGCGTCGGCCTTGGCCAGTTCGTCGCTCGACGCGAGCAGCCGGTGCACTCCGGCCACGCCCACGTCGTTGAGCCGCACCGGATCGAAGCCGTGCGCACCGAGCACCGCGGCGCACTCGTCGGCCACGGGCAGGTCGGCCGTCCCCGCGGTGGCGATCACCACGTTCTCGGGCCGGAGGTCGGCGACCGGACGCCAGACCAGAGTGGTGCCATGACGTTGCCCGAACGGGTTCTGCGCGAGCGCGGCCGCAGCCTGGGCGTCGTCGGCCCGGGTCAGGACGACCGGCCCGTCGCCAGGCGCCGCGAGCAGCTCGGCGACGATCGCTGCGCACTGCTCCGGCGTCTTGCCCGGCCCGTAGACGGCCTCGGCGAGACCCTGCCGCAGCGCCCGGTGATGGTCGACGCGAGCGAAGCCGAGGTCCGCGTACGGGAGCCGGCGGAGGCGGGCGACCACCTCCTCGGTCTCCACGAGACCGTCCTTCACCTGTTCGATCAGCCGTCGCACAGCCGCTTCGTCCACTGCCCAAGTGTGGACCCTGGCCAGCGAGTTCCGAAATCGTGCCCCTTGACTCTCCTTAGTTTGGAAGGTAGACAAACAAACTATGGCGAGGGAGACGGCGGGATCGTCGGGCGAGCCGTTTGGCCGGCGCAGTCGGACCACCAGACGTGCGGTTCCCGGGGATGCCAGGCGGCACAACCGCCGGCTGATGTTGCGCACCCTGTTCCGTGACGGGCCCCTCAGCCGCGCCGATCTCGCGCGTGCCACCCACCTCACCCGGGTCACAGCGTCCGACCTGGTGGCCGAGCTGCTCGACGAGGGCCTGGTCGAAGAGCTCGGCACCCGCACCGGCCAAGGCGTGGGCAAGCCGGCGACTCTGGTCGGCATCGTCGCCCAAGCCCGGCTGGTGCTGTCGCTCGACCTCAGCGGCGATGCCGACTTCATCGCCGCCCTGGTGGACCTGTCCGGCAAGGTGATCGCCCGGGCCAGTGCGGCCCACCGCGATCGCACCGGCCAAGCCGCGTTGGACCTGGTCGCCCGGCTGGCCACTGATCTGGCCGACCAAGCCGAGCGGCCGCTGCTCGGGGTCGGGATCGGCAGCCCGGGTGTCGTCGACCCGGCGGGCGTGGTCCTGGAGGCCCCGAACCGCGGCTGGGAAGGTGTCGACGTCGCCAGCCACATCGCCGCTGCGCTCGGCGGCACGCTCCCGGTCCATCTGGCCAACGACGCGAACGCGGCCGCGCTGGGCGAGCTGAGCCTCAGCGGCCCCCTCGAGCGCAGCCTGTTGCTGGTGAAGATCGCCCACGGTGTCGGTGCCGGGGTGGTCATCGACGGTCACCTGGTGCAGGGTGACCGGTTCGCCGCGGGCGAGATCGGCCACGTGGTCGTGGATCCGCGGGGCGAGCCGTGCGCCTGCGGACGCCGAGGGTGCCTGGAGGCCGAGATCGCCGGCCAGCACCACCGTCGGCTCGTGGGCGACGGGAAGGCCCAGATCCAGGCCCGCCGCGCGGCGGGCCGCAAGCTGGGGACGGCGCTGGCCCCCGTGGTCAGCGCGCTCAATCTGCGTGAGGTCGTCCTGTCGGGCCCGATCGACGTGCTCGACGAGACGTTCCGGCGTGCGGCGCTCCGCGCCGTGCAGATCCGGACCATGCCGGCAGTCGGCGACAACGTCGACATCCGGCTCAGCCCCTTGGGGGAGGACGACGTCCTCCTGGGCGCCGCGATGCTCGTGCTCGATCGGGAGCTCGGCGTCGCATGAGTACCTGTTCCGTCGAACGCCGGGTGGATGCCGCGGTTCGACAGGACAGTTCCGTGCGGGCCCGGTGGGCTCGCCTACCGGGCAAGGAAAGCGGGAGGACCATGAAGATGAGGAACCTCGTGGCGATCGGCCTCGCAGGCTCGCTGGTGTTGGCGGCCTGTGGGGGCGACGACGACGATGACACAGCAACAGAGGACGACGGCGACAGCGAGAGCTCGGCCTTCGCTGCACCCCCGGAGGACACCGAGGCCACGCTTCGGGTCTGGCTCAACGCGAACGACACCCCCGATTCGATGCGGGAGTGGGCGATCGCCGAGTTCGCCGAGCAGTACCCCAACGTCGACGTCGAGATCGAGACCCAGGACTGGGACGGGCTGGTCGAACGGTTGACCAGCTCGCTGTCCAGCCAGGACTCGCCGGACATCGTCGAGATGGGGAACACCCAGGCCCAGCAGTTCGAGGCCGCGGGCGCCCTGGTCAACCTGACCGACGTGCAGGAGGACCTCGGCGGCGACGATCTCGTTGACAGCCTGGCCGAGGCTGGAACCTACAACGGCGACTTCTACGGGCTGCCGCTCTACGGCGGTGCTCGGGTCGTGACCTACCGGACCGACCTGTTCGAGGCGTCGGGCCTCGAGATCCCGACGACGATGGAGGACTTCGTCGAGACGGCGGAGACCCTGCACGCGGACAACGTCAGCACGCCGAACTTCTCGGGCTTCGTCACCCATGGACGCAACTGGCACCTGATGCTGTCGTTCCTGTGGGATGCCGGCGGTGGCATCGCGAGCCAGGATGACAGCGGCGAGTGGGTCAACGAGCTGGGCTCCGAGGAGTCCGTCGAGGGGTTGACCACTGTGCAGAACCTGATGCAGAACGCCAACCAGGCACCGGCTGACGCCGACGACGCCAACGACTTCGTCGAGTTCTGCAACGGCGAGATCGGCATGCTGCTGGCGCCCGCGTGGAAGCAGGGCCAGCTTCTCGATCCCGAGCAGGGCTGTCCCGAGACGATGGACGGCAACATCGGTGCGTTCGCGCTGCCTGGCACCGACGGTGGAGTCGCGCCGTCGTTCCTCGGCGGGTCGGTGCTCGGCATCTCGGCGCAGAGCGAGAACGCTGCGCTGGCCTACCAGTTCCTGCTGCTGATCAGCGGCGAGGGCTTCCAGGAGCAGTACCCGCAGAACGGCCTGCTCCCCGCCCGCAAGTCGCTGCTCGGCGAGATGACCGGCGACGAGTGGGCCATGGCGCAGGCCGCGGCCGCCGAGAACACCCGGTTCACCCCCAGCAGCGAGAACTGGGCCGAGGTCGAGGGCCAGGACATCCTCCAGGACATGGGCACCGCCATCAGTTCGGGCGGCGACGTCGAGGAGGAAGCCACCCGAGCCGGCGACGCCATCGTCGAGATCCTCAACAGCTAGCGGGGATCCCGAGGGTTCCGGCGTGCTTACCTCCTACGACCACTACCGGTGAAAGTGACAGGGGTTAAGGAGATGTCATGACTGCTGTGTTGCCCGAGGAGGGGACGTCCGCCCAGCCGTCCCCCTCGGGCGGCCCGGCAGAGCTGCGATCGGCCGGTCGCCGCTGGAGGGTCCGCCGCCGGTCGCTGCCCTACGGCTTGCTGGTGCCATGCCTGGTGGGCTTAGGCCTCGGCTTGGCCTACCCGCTGTACCGGCTGGTGATCATGTCGACCCAGGAGTACGGGCTGGAGCAGCAGTTCGGCGCTCCACCGATCTCGGTCGGGCTCGACAACTTCTCCGAGATCTTCGGCGACAGCTACTTCTGGGAGGTCCTGCGCCGATCGCTGCTGTTCTGCGCGGTCTGCGTGACCTTGACCCTGGTGATCGGCACGCTGGTGGCGCTGCTGCTCGGCAAGCTCGGGCGGGCGATGCGCGCCGCGGTGACCCTGTCGCTGATCCTGGCCTGGTCGACACCGCCGCTGAGCGCGACCGTCGTGTGGCAGTGGATCTTCGACTCTCGGATCGGGGTCGTGAACTGGGCGTTGACCGGGATCGGGCTCGACTACGAGGGTCACTCGTGGCTGTCCGATCCGTGGAGCTTCTACATGGTGGCCATGCTGATAGTGGTCTGGGGGGCGATCCCCTTCGTCGCCTTCACGCTGTACGCCGCGATGACCCAGATCCCCAAGGACGTGATGGAAGCAGCCGCCATCGATGGTGCGGGCCCGTGGCAGCGGTTCCGCGACGTCACCTGGCCGGGCATCCGGCCGCTGTTCATCCTGTTGCTGGTGCTCAGCACGCTGTGGGACCTGCGTGTCTTCACCCAGATCTTCGTGCTGCAGGAGGCCGGCGGGCTGAGCCGCGAGACCAACCTGCTCGGCACCTGGGCGTTCCGTGAGGCGGTCGCGGGAAGCCACTTCGGCAAGGGGGCCGCGATCGCGGTGGTGATGGTCGGCATCACCCTGTTGCTCACGATGTTCTGGCTGCGGCGACTGTTCCAGCAGCAGGAGGTCTGACCATGGCAAGCCTGGCTCCCACCTCCGCCGCAGCGCCTCCCCTCGCCCCGACCGCCTCGGCTCCGGGGATAGCCGTCGGGCCGACCGGGCCGGTCGTCGGCCGGCGTCGTCGGCGCAAGAGCGGGTGGGGCTACAACGCGGTCGCGCTGCTGATCATCGTGCTGTCGGCGTTCCCGGTGTACTGGATGATCAACACGTCGTTCCGGCGGAGCATCGACATCCGGACCGACGTGCAGTTCTTCCCGTTCGGCGGATCGCTGGACAACTACCGGCGGGTGTTCGAGACCGACTTCTTCTGGTCGTCGTTCGGCAACAGCCTCAAGGTCACGGCGCTCACCGTGGTCCTGGCCGTCTTCAGTGCGTTCCTCGCGGCGTTGGCCGTGTCGCGCTTCAGGTTCCGGGGCAGGGTCCCGTTCCTGGTGATGATCCTGATCGTGCAGATGGTGCCGGCCGAAGCGCTGATGATCTCGCTGGTCAAGGTGCTCGATGGCTGGGACGTGCGGAACTCGATCATCGGGCTCACGATCGCCTACGTGGCCTTCGTGCTGCCGTTCAGCGTGTGGACGCTGCGCGGCTTCGTCGATGGCGTGCCCCGTGAGCTGGAAGAAGCGGCGATGGTCGACGGATCCAGCCGGATCCGCGCGTTCTTCACGATCACGTTGCCGCTGATCGCGCCCGGCCTCGTCGCGACCGGGATCTTCGGGTTCATCCAGGCGTGGAACGAGTACACGCTGGCGCTCGTGATCATGGACCGACCCGAGATGGAGACGCTGCCGCTGTGGCTCCAGGGATTCAACAAGGGTGCCCGGGGCACCGACTGGGGCGGGGTGATGGCGGGGTCGACGCTGATCACCGTGCCTGTGATCGTGTTCTTCATGGCCGTGCAACGCAGGGTGGTCGCCGGCCTGACCGCGGGAGCGGTCAAGGGATGAGGACCGCCGTCTCCAGGCCGCTGCCGCTGGAGCGGATGGCCGCGGCCACCCTGCTCGCCTCGTTCACCGGGCCGGACGTGCCCGATTGGATGGACCGCCGGGTCGAGGACGGTCTCGGTGGCGTGTGCCTCTACGGCTCGAACCGGATGCGAGGTGCGGACGACATCGGCCGGGTGGCGGCCAGGCTGCGCGCCAGCCGCCACGGCCTGCTTGTCGCGCTGGACGAGGAGGGTGGCGCGGTCACCCGGCTCGAAGCCACGACCGGCAGCTCGCTGCCCGGCAACGCGGCCCTCGGTGCGATCGACGACCCGGCTGCGACCCGCCAGATCGCCCTGGCCCTCGGCGAGCTCCTGGCCGAGGTGGGCGTCGACCTCGACCTCGCCCCGTGCGCCGACGTCAACGTCGACGCCGCCAACCCGGTGATCGGCGTGCGGTCGTTCTCGGCCGATCCGGTGATCGTCAGCCGCCACGTGGCCGCCTTCGTGGACGGGCTGCAGAGCGCTGGTGTCGCCGCGTGCGCCAAGCACTTCCCCGGCCACGGGGCCACCACCGTCGACTCCCACTTGGCGCTGCCGCAGGTGGACGCACCGGTCGAGGTGCTGGCGTGGCGCGAGCTGGCGCCGTTCGAGGCCGCCATCGGTGCGGGGGTGGCAGCGATCATGACCGCCCACCTGCGCGTGCCGGCCCTGGATCCTGACCATCCCGCGACCGTGAGTCGCGCCATCCTCACCGGGGTCCTGCGCGACCGTCTGGGCTTCACGGGCGCGGTGGTCACCGACGCACTCGACATGCACGGGATCGGCGGGCCGCCGTCGATCCCCGCGAACGTGGTGCGCTCCCTCGCGGCCGGGGCCGATCTCGTCTGCATCGGCCCCGATGCCACCGACGGGCTGGTCGGCGCCTGCATCGACGCAGTGGTCGGCGCCGTCGGTAGCGCTGCGCTCGACGACGGGCGCCTGGCCGACGCTGCCGGCCGAGTGGCCGCGCTCATGCCCGACGCGACCTGGCCGCATCGTGGCCAGGACCGCAGGAGTCTGGGGGTCGCCGCCGCCCAGCGGGCTCTGGGGATCGAGGGCACCCTGCCGATCCCGCTGATCGGAGCCCATGTCGTCGAGCTGCGACGGGCGATGATGATCGCGGCAGGGGACGTTCCCTGGGGCGTCGCCGGGTCCCTGGGCGACGTCGACCCGACCAGCACATCCGAGCGGCTGGGCGACGTCGACGGGGTGCCCGGGGCATTGGCGCGTGCGGAAGGTCGAGGGCTGGTCGTCGTGGTGCGCGACCCGCAGTGCGACCAGACCACAGCGGGCCTGCTGGCTGGGCTGGTCGACGCCCGGCCCGACGCCGTCGTCGTCGACATGGGTTGGCCGGCCGACTCGCCGGTCGTGCCACCGGACGGCGCTCGCGTCACCACCTACGGGCCGTCGCGGGCCAGCGGCGACGCCGTGGCCCGGCTGCTGGTGGGCGTCGACGCCGTGCTGATCCATCCTGTGTCCCAGCATCTCGGAAGGAACGCCAGTGGCTGAGATCACCATCCGTGGCATCACCAAGGTGTACGACGGCGAGGTCACCGCGGTCGACGGCGTCGACCTCGACGTCGCCGACGAGGAGCTGCTCGTGCTGGTCGGCCCATCAGGGTGCGGCAAGTCCACGCTGCTGCGGATGGTCGCCGGCCTCGAAGAGGTGACGGCAGGATCGGTCGCGATCGGCGACCGCGACGTCACCGACCTGCCGCCGAAGGATCGCGACGTCGCGATGGTCTTCCAGAACTACGCGCTCTATCCACACATGTCGGTGCGCAAGAACATCGGCTACCCACTGCGGCTGGCCAGGGTCGCACCGGCCGAGATGGAGCGGCGGGTCGGCGAGATCGCCGGCCTGCTGCACCTCGACGAGGTGCTCGACCGGCGGCCATCGCAGCTGTCGGGCGGGCAGCGCCAGCGGGTGGCGATGGGCCGTGCGCTGGTGCGCGAGCCCCAGGCGTTCCTGATGGACGAGCCGCTGTCGAACCTCGACGCGAAGCTGCGGGTCGAGATGCGCGCCGAGATCGCCCGGCTGCAGCGCGACCTCGGGGTTACCACGCTCTACGTCACCCACGACCAGGTCGAGGCGATGACGATGGGCACCCGGGTCGCGGTCCTCGACCGGGGGCGGGTGCAGCAGATCGACACCCCGCAGCGGATCTATGACGCGCCGACCAACCTGTTCGTGGCCACGTTCATCGGGTCGCCGGCGATGAACCTGTTCACCGGTCGGGTGCTCCGCGAGGAGGCCGCCGGGGCCTTCGTGCTCGATCTCGGGACGCAGCGGCTCCCGCTCGACCCCGTGCTGCTGGCCGAGGATCCCGGCCTGGTCGACAGGCTGGGGGAACGGGTCGATCAGCGGGTGGTGGTCGGGATCCGGCCCGAGGCCCTGGACGATGCCGGCCTCGAGCCGGGCGTCCCCGGGGACCAGGTGATCGAGGCCAGCGTCGACCTGGTCGAATCGCTCGGCGCCGAGTTGCTGGTGCACCTGGCGCTCACGGGCGCGCCCATCGAGGGCGACGGGCTGGGTGCGCGCGCGGTCGCGCGGCTCAGCACCCGCAGCCGGCTCCGGCCGGGGGATACCGCGAAGCTCGCGGTGAATCCGACCGGGCTGCACATGTTCGACGCCGACACCGGTGGCGCGCTGCGCGTTCCGGCCCCGACGCCCGAGAATTGAGCGCTATGGAGGGCGATGCGGTTGGCGATCGGTTCGCGGTTCCACTGGTGACGGGATTGGACGTCGGTGGCACCAAGACCCTGGCCGTCGTGGTAGATCGGTACCAGCGGGTGGTCGCGAGCATCCGCCGGCTGGCCGAGCATCGGGGGCCGGAGGGCCTGCTCGCGACGGTGACGGGCGCCCTGACTGACGTCGCCGATGCGGCGGGCGTTGCCGTCGACGCCGTGGCCGCAGTCGGCATCGGGGTGCCCGGGCTGGTCAACCGCTCCAATGGCACGTTGAGCCATGCGGTCAACCTCGGGATCGCCGACGGCCCGTTCGACCTGGCCGGCCCGGTCGGGGCGCTGGTGTCGGCACCGGTGACCGTGGCCAACGACACCAACCTGGCCGCTCTGGGGGCGGCCGCGATCCTCGGCGAGGTCGACGACCTGGCCTTCCTCGCCTTGGGCACGGGGGTCTCGGTCGGGCTGGTGCTCGGCGGCGAGGTCTACCCCGGGTCGCACAGCACCGCGGGCGAGATCGGGCACCTCCCGATCGACTCGCGGGGCGAGGTCTGCGAGTGCGGTCAGCGCGGGTGCCTGGAGACCGTGATCTCCGGGCGGGCCATCGCCCGGCTGTGGCCGGCGGATCGGTCCGACGGTGTGGGGCCGGCAGCGGCGCTGCTGGCGGCCGCCGCGGCCGGGGACGCCAAGGCGATCGCCGTGCGCGACGAGGTCTGTGGCTCGATCGGTGCTGCCGTTGCGCTGGTGGCCCAGAGCATCGACCCGGAGTTGGTGGTGTTGGGGGGTGGGGTGGCCGAGGCTGGTCCGCCGCTCCTGGAGGCCGTGCAGGCCGCCTTGCGGGAGCGGGCCGCGGGATCGCCGTTGCTGGCTGCCTTCGACCTGGCCGACCGCGTGGCGATCGTGCCGGCTGGCGTCCCGGTCGGCGCCCTCGGCGCGGCGCGCGCTGCCTGGGGAACGCTCCTGTGAGGTCCGCCGGCTCCGTGGACGGGACACGAGGGGGTGTGCGCCCTGTGGGCGAGGTCGGGGTCGGAGTGGCCTGGAGGGTGGCCGACGCCGACGACTACACCGCCGGGACGGCGGCGCCCGCCGGGCCGTCGGGAGTGAGGCTGCGTCCGTGACCGGCGACCTGGTGGTGCGGGGTGGTGTGCTGCTCACGACCGAGGGTCGGGTTCGGGCCGATCTGGTGATCGCCGACGGGCGCATCTCGTCCTGGCGTCCCTCACGGCCTGATGACGCCCTGACAGACGCCAGAACGATCGACGCGACCGACCTCGTGGTGGCTCCGGGGCTGATCGACCTCCAGTGCAACGGTGCCGGCGGGATCGACCTCACCGCCGAGCCCGAGCGGCTCTGGGAGGTCGCGGCGATCCTGCCCCGCTGGGGCGCGACCGCGTGGCTGCCCACGATCGTGAGCTCGCCACCGGACATCCGCCAGCGGGCGCTCGCCACGATCGGGAACCCGCCGACGGAGTCCCCGCAGGACGGTGGAGGCGCGGGGTCTGTCGGGTCGGCTGGGTCGGCGTCGGCTTCGCCGCAGGAGGGTGGCCGGCTTCGGGGGCACGGTGGCCCGATTCCGGCGACGCCGCTGGGCCTGCACTTCGAGGGGCCGTTCCTGGCCCTCGAGCGGCGTGGCGCGCACGGACCGGCGCACCTGGCGCCGCCCGACCTGGCGCTGATCGACGGGTGGTCCGCCAAGTCCGGTGTGGCCATGGCGACCGTGGCCCCCGAGCTGCCCGGCGCACTGGACGTCATCGCTGCCCTGGTGGACCAGGACGTCGTCGTGTCGCTGGGTCACTCCTCGGCCACGGCAGCCCAAGCCAGCGCGGCGGTGGATCTCGGGGCCCGGGCCGTCACCCACGTCTTCAGTGCGATGACGCCGCTGCACCACCGGGAGCCCGGCCTGATCGGCGTGGCGCTGACCGACGCGCGGCTGACGGTGGGGATGATCGTCGACGGTGTCCACGTTCATCCGTCGGTGGTCGACCTGGCAGCCCGCGCGCTCGGGACGCGGCTGGCACTGGTCACCGACGCGGTGGCGGCACTCGGCGCCCCGGCGTCCGGTGCTCGGAGCGGAACGTCGCCGCCGGCGGTCGGCACCGACGTCGCCGAACGTGCTGCGATCCACGGTCGGTCGGGCGCGCCGGGACGCCGGGTTCGGTTGGGCGACATCGAGGCCGTGGCCGACGACCATGCAGTGCGGCTGGCGGACGGCACGCTTGCCGGGAGCGTGCTCTCGCTCGACCGGGCGGTCGCCAACCTCATGGCGTTCGCGGGCCTGGGCCTGGACCAGGCGGTGCAGGCCGCGACCGAGACGCCCGCCCGACTGCTGGCGCTCACCGGGGATCGGGGACACATCACCCCGGGTGCCGCCGGCGACGTCGTGCTGCTCGACACGACCGGCGACCGGCTGGAGGTCGTCGCCACCGTGATCCACGGAGAGGTCGCCTACGACCGGGGGGTCACGGCGCCGGCCCCGGGCGACCAGCGCTGATGGTCCGCTCCGCGGATCGCTCACCTCCGGATCGGGCAGGGTGACGGCGTGGAGGTCGTGATCGTCGCCGACCGGGACGAGGCGGGTCGGCTGGTCGCTGGCGCCGTCGCCGCGCTGGTCGCCTGCCGTCCGGCTCCTGTCCTCGGCCTGGCCACCGGCGGCTCGCCCCTGTCCGTCTACCGCGAGCTGGCCGGGCAGGTCGCCGCGGGTCGGGTGAGCCTGGCCCGCGCTCGGGCGTTCCTGCTGGACGAGTACGTCGGCCTCCCGCCCGAGCACCCGCAGGCGTATCGGGCGTTCATCGCCCGCGAGCTGGAGGCACACGTCGACTTCGCTCCGGGAGCGGTCCAAGGGCCGGCGGCCGACGCGGCCGACATCCCGGCGGCGTGCGCGGCCTACGAGGAGGCGATCCGGGCCGCTGGCGGCGTCGACCTGCAGCTGATGGGCATCGGCAGCGACGGGCACATCGGGTTCAACGAACCGGGCTCGTCGCTGGCGTCGAGGACCCGGATCAAGACCCTCACCGACCAGACCCGCCGGGACAACGCCCGGTTCTTCCGGACGCTCGACGAGGTGCCACGCCATGTGGTGACCCAGGGCATCGGCACGATCCTGGAGGCCCACCATCTCGTGTTGCTGGCCTTCGGCCCGGCGAAGGCCCAGGCAGTGGCGCAGGCGGTCGAGGGACCGGTGACCGCGATGGTCCCTGCCAGTGCGCTGCAACTGCATCCCCACGTCACCGTCGTCGTCGACGAGGACGCGGCGTCACGCCTGCGGCTGGCGGGCTACTACCGCGAGACCTTCGCCCACAAGCCACGGTGGCAGGGCCTGTGACCATCGGGCCCGTTGCCACGGTCGCCATCGACCCGGATCGGATCGGCCCGCAACTGCGTCCAGGCCGGTCGGCGAGCAGGGATAGCCTGGCCCGCCATGGTTGATCCGGTCGATGACGAGTTGGCTCCCGCGGCCGCCGCGCGCGCGGGCGCAGCCCGGCCACGGCGCATCGGCTTCCTCGGTCCGGAGGGCACGTTCACCGAACAAGCCCTCCTGTCGCAAGCAGACCTGCTGGAGGACGCCGAGCTGGTCGCGTTACCGTCCATCCCCGACGTGCTGGCGGCCGTGGCGAACGGGCATGTCGACCTCGGGTTCGTGGGCATCGAGAACTCGATCGAGGGTGCAGTCACCGTCACCGTCGACAACCTCGCCTTCGAGACCGAGCTGCTGATCCAGCGCGAGGTCGTGATGGCTGTGCAGATGAACCTGCTGGCGCCGAGCGGCGTTGGGCTGGGCGACATCCGTCGGGTGCTGTCGATCCCGGTGGCGACGGCGCAGTGCCGGGTGTACCTCCACGGCGTGTTGCCGGGGGCGACGCTGGTGGCGACGTCGTCGACAGTCGAGGCCGCTGTGTTGGTGGCTGGCGACGAGCACGACGGTCACACCGCCGCGATCGCTCCGTCGGTCGCGGCCAAGCTCTACGGGCTCGACGTCCTGGCCTCCGACATCGAGGACCATCCCGACAACACCACCCGGTTCGTGGTGGTGTCCCGCGCCGGCATCCCGCCCGCGACCGGCCACGACAAGACCTCGATCGTCGTGTTCCAGCGCACCGACCGGCCGGGGTCGCTGCTTGCGATCCTCCAGGAGTTCGCGGCCCGGGCGATCAACCTGACCAAGCTGGAGTCACGGCCCACCAAGAAGGGCCTCGGCCACTATTGCTTCCTCATCGACCTCGAGGGTCACGTCGGCGAGGAGCTGGTCGCCGACTGCTTGCGCGACCTCAAGTCCAAGGTCGCCGACGTGAAGTTCCTGGGGTCGTACCCTGCCGCCGGCGAGCACGGGCCCGCCCGCCGCCGCGACGCCGAGGCTGCATGGCGCGACGCCAACCGCTGGCTGGCCGAGCTACGCGACCAGATCCGGCCCTAGCGCAGGCCTCCGCCTGGCGCGGTTCAGTCAGAGTTCGGGCAGTTCGTGTGCGGAGCGGGTGGGATTCGAACCCACGGACCCTTGCGGGTCGCCCGCTTTCAAGGCGGGTACATTCGTCCTCTCTGTCACCGCTCCTGGTAGTAGTTGCTCGACCCGTGGTGTGATCGACCGCCGACCAGCCAGGCACTGTTGGATGAGGTACTCGCGTCCATCGGGTCGGAGTACATACAGCCAGTCGTATGAGTCCGATCCATACCGCTTGACGACGTAGCCCTGCGAGCTCGAATGGATACGCCGCAGGTTGACCTCCTTCGTGGATGAGTAGCGGCACTGGACTCGCTTCAGGCCTCCGCCGCCATCGACGATGAGGTCGTACGGCGCAGACTCAGTGAACGGGACTGAGACGTCGAATCCCATCGCGGTAAAGGTTGCCAGGGCGTTCGCCGTTGCCTGGTCGCCCTTGCGCTGGGTGGTTCGCACAGCGCGAGCATAGTACGACCGGTTGCCCATACCGGTCTCCTCCGCCCGGCGTAGTGAACCCTCTGGTGAAACGCCGCTAGCATGCCGTGTTCCGCACTGCTGGAGCGGTGACCGAGTTGGCCGAAGGTGCTTCACTGCTAATGAAGTGCGGGTTTACGCCCGCCGTGGGTTCAAATCCCACCCGCTCCGCCGAACCGCCCGGCCCCGCGCCGGGCGGTTCCGTGGTACGCCGCGGATGGGAGCAACGGTGACTATCGTGGCGTTCGTTACCCCGTTTGCTGCGGCCGTGCGGGCTGACCGCGAGATGCCGAACGGTTGCTGCCCGTGATGCGGCATCACCGCTGGCGATGGGTGACCACGCCGGGATAGGCGGTCCGAGCTGTCGGCCATGCCGACATCGCCGAGCGCTCAGCAGCGGTGACTCGTTGGGCCGGCGACGCGGCCCGGTGTAGGCTCGCCTCTCCACAACCAGCGCTCGTAGCTCAATTGGAGAGAGCATCTGACTACGGATCAGAAGGTTGGGGGTTCGAGTCCCTCCGAGCGCGCTGGATAGTTCTCCCTGGTTGTCGGCCTGCCAGAGCGTGATGGCTGGCCCGGGCGGCGGACGGCTGTCCCTATCGGGTCCCTATAGCTGTAGGGATGGCGTCATAGGTATAGGGATGGGCTGTCTCTTGGTGCATGGCAGCTTCAGTCCGTTCAGGGTGTCGTTCGCGTGCGTCACGTGGCTCGGGGTCGCTCCGGGAACGTTCGCCGGGGGTGTACGAGGTTCGGGTCGTGGTTGGCCGTGATCCGGCAACGGGCTGTAGCGTCCAGCGTTCGTTCACGGTGCACGGTGACGCCGCGCATGCGGAGGTTCGTCGCCGGGAGCTGGTAGCTGACCACGGCGTAGACCTGTCGGTGTTGTATGCCTCGGGCGTGACGGTGGGGGAGCTGCTGGGGCGCTGGGTGCGGGCCAAGCACGGATGGAAGCCCTCGACGCTGGTCGGCTACGAGCCCACGGCTCGGTTCCTGCGGGCCGATCCGATCGGGTCGGTGCGGTTGTGCTCGCTGGGTCCGTCGGTGCTGTACCGAGCTATTGAACGGTGGCGGTCTGGTGGGGCGACGGTCTCGGTGGTGTCGGGTCGGTCGAAGGCGCTGTGTTCGGCGCTGACCTGGGCGATCGAACAGGGGGTCCTGCATACGCATCCGCTGGGTGGGATGCGGCGGCCGCCCCAGCCGCTCCCGCGCCTGCCTTTGGCTCTCGACGATGTCGACCTTCTGTTGCGGGCCGCCTCCAAGCTGGTTGAAGACGCTGTGGCAGTCGCCGAAGGTGTCCGTGGGCGCCGTCGGCTGTTCGAGGCCGAGCAGACCGAGCTCCTCGTTCGTTTGGCTGCCGACTCGGGCGCAAGAAGGGGCGAGCTGGCCGCGTTGAAGGTCGGGGACCTCGATGGTCGGGTGCTGCACACCTGCCGCAACATCTCGGGTGCCACGACCGTGACGACACCCAAGTCTCACCAGTACCGCTCGCTCACCCTTGGCGCGTCGACCGTCGAGCTGTGGAACCAGCACCTCGAACGCTGGCCCGCACCAGCGCGTGACAGGGACTGGCTCTTCGCCCCCACCTCCAGAAGATGGACCTACATCCACCCTCGTGGACTGGCCGCCCGCTTCGAACGCCTCCGCGAGGTCGCCGGAGTACCCGACGCATCACTGCACCGCTTGAGGCACACGGTCGCCGTCGTGCTCGTGGCCAAAGGTGAGCTGCTCGCCGCCCAGCACCGGCTCGGGCACCGAGACCTGTCCACGACGTTGCGCCACTACGGCTGGGCCCAAGCCCCCAACGACATCCCCGTCGCCGACCACATCGACGCCATCCTCAACGGCCACCACTGAGATGGGCAAGCGGCTTGTCGTGGCCATCGGAGGACGTGAAGGCTCGCGGCCTGACCAAGGCATCTCGCGATCGACGGTTCACCCTCGGCTGCGATTCGCGTCCCTCGACGAGATCGGCGGCTGGCGCCGTCGAACGGTTCGTGGCCACGCCACCCACATGGCGTCGATCTCGACACGGCCCGACCGACCAACGGTCGCTCCAGGGCCTATGCCGACGTCGGTTTGAGGGCGACGAGGCGTTCGACGATGCCCCAGCGGAAGCGGTCGCGTTCCACGATCTGGAAGCCCTGATGTTCGGCGGGGCGGCGGGGCGGCGGGTCATGCGGTCGCCGTCGATGCGCACGGAGACGACTTCGATGCCTCTTTGGAGCCAGTAGATCGGTGTCACCGTGCTGCGTATGTGGTCGACGAGTATGAGCCGTCCGCCGGGTCGCAGCACGCGTCGCATCTCGTTGATGGCTTGGTGGGGGTCGGGGATGTTGCAGAGCGA
>JBOGHK010000114.1:0-2701 GCA_050744325.1 Acidimicrobiales bacterium | reverse complement strand
CCGAACAGGTCGAGCACCGGTTGCGCGACGGCCACGCCGCTGAGGGCGAAGATCACCGGCACCTGACGCCGGAGACCGGTCAGGACCCGCTGCTTCCGATCTGGCTGGGATGGCTCGGGCGCGTCGGACGCCGGGTTGGCCGACCGCCCCGCGAGATGTCGGCCACCGCCGCTCCTGCCCACGGTCAGCGACCGTACCGCACGGAGGGCAGCGAGCTGGCGCCGCGTCCCAGCTGGTCGGAGCGACAGCCGGTACGTCGGTCGCCATGTGGTACTAGAACCAGCACACCTAGAGTCGGGCGTTCAATGCTGATAGCGACCACTGTCTCCCAGAATCACCTGCCGTACGCCCGCGTGCTGGCACGCTCGTTCCTCGCCCATCATCCGGGCGGACGGGTGGTGGCTCTGGTCGTCGATCCCCAGGATGGCTGGCTGCGCGAGGACGAGCCGTTCGAGGTCGTGACGCTCGGTCAGCTGCCGGTCGACCCTCGCGAGTGGCGACGGATGGCCGCGATGTACGACGTGGTCGGGCTCTGCTGTGCACTGAAGCCGGTCCTGCTGCGCTACCTGGTCGTCGACTGCGGGGAGGAGACCGCGACCTACCTGGACTCGGACATCGAGGTGTTCGGGCCGCTCGACGACCTCGACGCCGCAGCCCGCGAGCACTCGCTGGTGCTGACACCGCATCGACCGGGTCCCCTGACGCCTGGCGTCCCCCCGATCGAGTTCGTCTTCGCCCGTGCCGGCTCGTACAACGCCGGGTTCGTCGCCGCCTCCCGCGATGCCGTGCCGTTCCTCGACTGGTGGGCCGAGCGCTGCCGGCGCGAGTGCATCGACGCTCCGTCGCAGGGACTTCTCTACGACCAGGTGTGGCTCGACCTGGCGACGACCTACTTCCCGTGCCATCCGGTGCAGGAGCCCGGATACAACACCGGCTACTGGAACCTCGACTGCTGGCCACTCCGGCTCGGCTCCGGGGATGCAGAGCCGCGGTTCCTGGTGGGGGATGCGCCTCTGCGGTTCTTCCACTTCAGCGGGTTCAGCCCCGACGTCCCCCACATGTTGACCGCCCATCAGGGCCCTCGGCCGTGGTTGCTGCTGTCCCAAGACGTGGCGTTGCGCGAGCTGTGCGCCGGCTATGTGGCACGCCTGGAGGACGAAGGGCTCCTCGAGTACCGCAAGCTGCCCTACCTGTTGGGCCAGACCGCCAACGGAATGCTGATCGACGGGGCGATGCGGGCGGAGCTGCGTGCCGAGGTGCTTCGCCGCGAGCAGGCCGACACCGACGCCGGCGGGGTCGACGACGTCCCCGACCCCTTCGACGACCGGGAGGTGGAGCGTTACGTCGAGCTGCTCCGCTCGCCGTCCCCCGGCGGCGAGGCGCCGCGGCTGTCGCGCTACCTGTACCGCCGGTACCTCGAACGGCCCGACCTGCAACGCGGGTTCCCCGACCTGACCGGGACGGCGGCGAATCACTTCCTCTGGTGGGTCCACGAGATGGGCCACCGCGACCTGGCCGTCCCGTCCGAGCTGGTGCCCGCCCAGGACGACCTCGACCGACTGGCCGATCCGGAGGCACCCGACGACGAGCCCACCGACGTAAGCGCCGCGGCCAAGCCGGGCATCCGGCTGGTCGGGTACCTCACCACAGCGTCTGCGCTCGGCACTGCCGCGCGGGCGGCAGCCACCGCCCTGGACGTCGCCAGCGAGGCCTACGTCACCGTCGCGCCAGCCGACCCTCGGCGTCCTCTGCCAGGCGTTGACCACCCGAGCCGGGTGCCGCACCTCGACAGCGGCGACGTAGACCTGATCTGCAGCGACCCGGCGGGCACGTGGGCGATGGTCGACCGGCTCGGCCCCCGGCTCTCACCGGCTGGGCGCAGCACGATCGGCCTGTGGTCCTGGGCGGTGGAGGACTTCCCAGCCGGGCTGTGCCCCGCCGCCGAGCTGGTCGACGAGGTGTGGGCGTGCAGCGAACACGCTGGCCAGGCGATTCGCCGGGCGCTGACCGACGCCGGCATACCGACGCCGGTGCATGTCGTCCCACCTGGGGTGGTCGAGCAGCAGCCGACGCCCCGACGGCCGCCCGTTCCCGGGCTGCCCGACGGATTCGTCTTCCTGTCGTGCCTCGACTTCCTGACCGGTGTCGAGCGCAGGAACCCGTACCTGGTCATCGACGCGTTCTGCCAGGCGTTCGGCCCCGACGAGGGGCCCTATCTGCTGATCAAGACCATCAACGGGTCCGCGGACGTCCCCGAGCTCGAGCGGCTGCGGTTGCGAGTCGTCGAGCTCGGCCGACCTGACATCGAGGTGCGCGACGGTCGCCTCGATCCCGCGGACCACCAAGCGCTGATCGCGGCCTGCGACGCCTACGTGTCGTTGCACCGGGCCGAGAGCTTCGGGTTCACGTTGGCCGAGGCCATGCTGCTGGCCAAGCCGGTGATCGCCACCGCCTACTCCGGGAACCTCGAGTTCATGGACGAGCACAACAGTTACCTGGTCGAGCACAGCATGACAACGATCGGGCCAGGGGCCGACCCGTATCCCGCGTCGTCCCGGTGGGCCGACCCGAGCCTCGACGCGGCCGCCGCGGCGATGCGCCGGGTGGTCGGCGATCCGGCGGGCGCCGAGGCGGTCGCCGACCGTGCCCGGCGCGACATCCAGCAGCACCACTCGCCGGCGGCGCGAGCACCGCTCTGGGC
>JBOGHK010000113.1:0-37672 GCA_050744325.1 Acidimicrobiales bacterium | reverse complement strand
CGGTACTCGCGACGGACGGACGCCGGAACGGGGTCGTGGCCGTAGTCCGGTCACGCGTTCTGTTGGCAGAACTCGGTTTCGGCAGCGTCTCCGGTGCAGATTTCGTCGATCGTCCGGAACTCGTCGGCGATCACGGTGTCGGCCATGTTGTCGATGGTCACACCTATCGGTACGAGGGCGACATAGGGAACGGCACCTGCGTCGCCGGCCTCGGCCGGCTCACCGGTCTCGGGATCGATGCCGATGATCTCGACCGACGCGCCACCGGAAGCGAGCTGTGACTCGTACGAGGTGGCTGCGTCCTCGAAGTCCTCGCCGGCCTGCAGCGCGAGCGCGACGGCCGCGGCGACTCCGGCCTCGTCCTGGATCGGCTTGTAGACGCTGACCGTCTGCGTGCCGAGCGCGATGTTCTGCATCCCGGCCTGGGTGGCGTCCTGGCCGCTGACCGGCACCGCGCCGACACCTGCGGACTCGAGAGCGTTGATCGCCGAGTTGGCGAGCCCGTCGTTCGCCGCGAACACCGCGTCGACGCCGTTGTTCGCGTCGACCAGGATCTGCTCCATGATCGTCTGGGCTTCGGCGTTGTCCCACCCGGGGACATGCTGGTCGGCGACCAGGCCCCAGTCACCGGCGTCGACGCGCGCCTCGACGGTCTCGGCGTAGCCCGTGCGGAACAGGAACGAGTTGTTGTCCTCCTCGCCGCCGTTGAGCATGACCACCTGCGGGCTGTCGAGGCCGAGGTCGTCTATGGCCGGCTCCATGGCTTCGGCCATCGCCGCGCCGACCTGGACGTTGTCGAAGCTGACGTAGGCGGCTCCGCCCGGGCCACCCGTGTTGAAGCGGTCGTACTCGACCACCTGGACGTCCTCTTCCTGCGCCTGTTCGATGATCGTCGCGCCGGATCCGGTGTCGATGCTGGTGAGCACGATGACGCTGGCCCCGTCGGCGATCGCCTGCTCGGCCTGCGACTGCTGGGTCGTGGCGTCGCCCTCGGCGTTCACGATGTGGAAGTCCTCGTCTTCGGTCAGGCCCGCGGCCTCGAAGGCCTCGGCGAAGTAGCGCCGGTCGTCGTTCTCCCAGCGGTCCGACGTCGCGGTATCCGGAAGCAGCACCCAAATGCTGCCCGCGTCCTCGCCGTCGCCGCCGGCCTCGGCGTCATCGTCGTCGTCGCCACAAGCCGCCGTCATCGCGATCAGCGCCACCGATACGGCGACAACCGACCACCTCCGAATGCCATTGCTGAACATGGCCCCCTCCTGAGGATGCTGTCGTCGGGACCTGGGTCCCAGGGTCCCTGTCCGGACCCTAAGACGGCCGTCGCGAACAGAACGCGAACGTTCCCAGGCACCCGTAAACGAAACGTGAACGCCCCAATTCCACTCTGTGACCTGAAACCTCGCGCGATCCCGCGAAGTTTCAGGTCACAGCACGTTGAGGCGGTAGCCCGAGCGAGGCTCGGTGACGAACATCTGCGGGCCGTCGGGCGATTCGAGCTTGGCACGCAGCCGCGCCATGTACACCCGCGTGTACTCGGTCTGGGTCTCGTAGCCGCGCCCCCACACCCGTCGCAGCAGGACGGCGTGGGTCAGCAGCGCGCCGGGATTGGTGGCGAACTCACGGAGCAGGGCGAACTCGGTCGGTGTGAGGTGCACGAGCCGGCCTGCCTTGTTCACCTTCTGCGCGGCCAGGTCGATCTGCACGTCGCCGATGGTCAGGACGGGCGCCGATTCGGGTTGCTCCACGGGCCCGTGGCGGCAGCGCCGAAGTGTCGCGTTGATCCGCGCCAGCAGCTCCTCGATGCCGAACGGCTTGGTCAGGTAGTCGTCGGCGCCGAGGTTCAGGGCTCGCACCTTGTCGTTCTCGCCGCGTCGCGCCGAAACCACGATGATCCCCACTGTCGACCGTTCCCGCAGCTCGCGGCAGAGTTCGAAGCCGTCGATGTCGGGCAGCATCAGGTCGAGCAGCACGACGTCGGGCTCCTCGGTGGTCAGGAGGGCGACGGCGTCGCCACCGGTCTTCGACACGATCACCTCGAACGCGCGGGCGATGAGGTTGGTGCGGACGAGGTCGACGATGTTCTGGTCGTCCTCGACCAGCAGCACGCCGGTGCGGTCAGACTGCATGGGGTTCGGTCGCCTCGTGGTCTGTGGCTCCGTGATCGGTCGCCTCGTCGAACAGGCTCCACGCGCCATCGGGTGCGCCGTCGGCGGTGTCGGGTGGCTCGGCCGGCAGCGAGACCACGAAGGCCGCGCCGCCGTCGCTGACGGGGCTGGCGACGAGCGTCCCGCCGTGGGCTTCGACGATGGCCCGGGCGATCGGTAGCCCGAGGCCTGCACCGGCGAGCCCGGTTGCACCTCGGACCCGGGGCTCGAAGATGCGGTCGCCGAGGCTTGGGGGCAGGCCGGGGCCATGGTCGCGGACCTCGACCTCGACCGTGCCGCCACCGCTGCCGGGACGTCCACGGCGCAGGGTGACCTCGATCCCACCGTCGGAGGCACCGTGGGTGGCCGCGTTCTCGAGCAGGTTCACGAATACCTGCTCCAACCGGTCGTGGTCGGCCCAGATCGGCTCGATGTCCGTGTCCACCCGGAGGCCGATCGCCGGGTCGCCCGCGACCAGCCCGAGCGCGGCCTGGACCACCAGCCGCAGGTCGCACCAGTCGCGCTGGAGGCGCAGGACGCCGGATTCGATCGCACTGGAGTCCAGCAGATCGCCGACCAGGCGTTCGAGGCGGGCGGTCTCGGTCTCGATCGAGCGCAGGAACCGCTCGGTCGACGCGGCATCCCAGGTGAGGTCGGGTTGGCAGAGCGTCGACGCGTAGCCCTGGATCGCGGTGAGCGGAGTCCGCAGCTCGTGGCTGAGCGACGACAGCAGCTCGCGCTGGATGGCCTGCGATCGGCGCAGCGCCGCGGCCTCGCGCCGGGCTCGCTCGAGGATCTCGCCCTCTAGGGCCAGCGCCAGCGACCGGGTGGCGTCGTCGAGGAGCTCGAGCGAGTCGACCGCGGGCGCATGGCCGTCGTGCTCGCCGTCGGCGCCGTCGACCAGGTGGGCGACGACCACCGCTCGCCCCTCGGGGTGCCGCAGTGTCACGACCGCGAGGTCGGGCTCGACCAGACGCGCCCGCCCGGCGTGCGCGTCCGTCCCGACCGCTGCCGCCGCGGACCACAAGCGGCGGGCGAGGTCGTCGTCGATCGTCCGCTCGGTATCGACCGGGCCAGCGCGATCGGCATCGGCGCTCGCAGCCGCATCGGCAAGGGCGTCGTCGACGGCATCGGCGTACGCGTGGAGGCTCAGCTCGCCGTCGCGCTCGACGAACACGCCGACGGCATCGGCCCCAAGGGCCTGGCTGAGTGCGCGCAGCGACGCCCCGAGGCCGCCGTCGACGCGGTCCGGTCCGGCGAGGGTCTCGAGCATGGCCCGGAGCGATTCCAGCACCCGGTTGCGCCGCGACACCTCGGACAGAAGGCGCTCGCGCTCGATCGCCGAGGCGGCGTAGCCCAGGTAGAGGCGGGCCAGTTCGAGTTGGGCCGGTTCGGGCCGGGCGACCGATCTGGCGAAGCCGGTCACCGTGCCCAGGACGCCGCGCGCCCCCACGATCGGAGCGGCCCACTCGCTGCGGATCCCCGACGCCGCGGCGGCGACGCGGTAGCGCTCGGGCGCCGCATAGCTGGCCAGGTCCTCGACCACGACGGCGTCGCCCTCGGCGGCGGCCAGCCCGGCGGCACCGCCCCCGAGCCCGAGCGGGAGGCGGCCGTTCACGTCCAGCAGCGGCGGCGGGAGGCCGATGGCCGCGCTGCGCCGGAGCACGGGCCCAGGCACGCCCGCCTCCTCCAGCAGGTGCACACACAACATCTCCTGGTCGAGCGCGGTGGCCATGGCCGACACGATCAGCGGCAGCGACGCCGCCGGCTCGATGTCCGACAGCTGGTCGACCAGGCTGCGGAGGCGGTGGAGTTGGCGGCGGGCCGTCGAGTCCATCCCGATGCCCGAGATCAGCGCCACGATGTCGTCGCGGTTGACCGACCGTGGCGACGTGTCGGCCACCGCCCGGCCCTCCCGCAGGACGACCACCCGATCGGCGAGCGTGAACACCTGCTCCAGATCGTGGGTCACGAGCAGGAGACCGATCGCGTTTTCGCGGCACTCCCTGATCAGCGCCTGGATCCTCAGGGTTTCCGCGACGCCGAGCGACGCGGTCGGCTCGTCCAACAGCAGCAGTCGGGGACTAGCCCGCAACGCCCGTCCGACCGCGACGAGCTGGCGCTGGCCGCGGGACAACATCCGCACCGGACGATCCAGCGGCAACGTGGGAGCACCGACGCGCCCGAGTACGGCGCGCGCGCCTTCGCGCATGCGGCTCTCCGACAGGAACGGCTCTTCCCGGCCGAGGTAGAGGTTGGCGACGACGTCGAGGTCGTCGCAGAGCCCGTGGTCCTGCCAGACGACCTCGACCCCCGCCGCACGGACCTGGTCGGGTTGGCTGGGCATGGGCTGGCCGGCGAGGCGGATCTCGCCACTGTCCGGCTCGAGGAGCCGGGCCAGGCACGCGACGAGCACCGACTTGCCGGCGCCGTTCTCGCCGACAACCGCCACCACCTCGCCCACCTCGACGCGCAGGCCCACCTCGCGCAGCACCGTGACCGTGCCGAACCGCTTGGTGACCCCGACGGCGTCGAGCAGCGGTGCCTCCGCCCGGACGCCTTTGCCCCCGGATGCCATCCCCCTAGTCAAGCCCACCCGAGCGCTGCGGGGGACCCCGAGGGCCAGGTCAGGTGTCCGCCGGGCCGAACAACGCCCCGAGCGTGTCCCAGGCGGCGATGCCGCAGCCGTTGACGCGGTCGACGGTGGCGTCGACCGCTTGTCCGTCGATCTCGCCCCGCACCCGGGCGACCTCGGGTCCGCCGTACATCTCGGTGCAGAGCAGATTGGGGTCCGGGCCATCGACGAGCAGTCGGCGTGCCTCGGCGTCGTCGCGCAGCAGCGCGCAGGCGGCCTCGGCGGTCGCGGGATCGGCGAAGAAGTCGCTGCCGCTGGCGGTGTCCCCGCAGGTCAGCGAGCCACGCCGAAGCATCTGCCCATCGGCTGTGATCTCGACGTCCAGCGAGATCGTCGCATCCATGTCGGTGCCTCCGCCTCCGTCGGTGGTCGGGGCGACCGTCGTCGAGGTGGTCGAGCCGGGGGGATCGTCGGTCGCGCTGGTCGTGGTCTCGTCGGACGAGGTGTCGGTGCTGGCCTCGTCGTCATCGTCGTCATCGTCGTCGCCGCAGGCCGCCGACAGGACGGCCACGGCGAGACTCAACGCAAGGGCGCGTCGCAATGTCGTCGTGGGCACCACACCCACCGTAGCCACGTACCTCCGGCATGGTCAGCCACCTGCGGGCGCGGTCGTCGCCGGGTGTGTGGCCTGGCACTCGCCGACCACCCCAGCCAAGGCGTCGAACTGGGTCGGGCTCAACGCCCCGGCGATGTCGGCGTCCCGCCGGCTGGCCCACAGTGCGTAGACCTCGATCAGCGTGTCCCGGCCGAGGTCCGTCATCCAGCCGTCGATGAGGCAGTCCGTGCTGGCGACGCCCAGGCTGGCGAGCATCGACGGGCTGAACGTCTGCTTCATCACCGCCGTGAGCGTGGCGTCGTCGAGGCACACGAACGCCTCGCGCAGCCCGGTCTGGACCTGATCGTCGTTCAGGGCGATCAGCGGGTCGGCACCTCGGTCGACGCCTGCGTTCACGAGAGCCTCGCGGCCGACGGTGTCGATGATGCTGGAGGTCATGCAGCTCGCGTCGTCCTCGCCGACCTCGCCGACCGAGGTGTCGACGATGTACTCCTCGAGCGAGCTGGCCAGCGGATCGACGGGTGCCGCGACGGCCGTGTCGCCGTCGGTGCTGTCGTCCAAGGTCAGGATGAGCCCGGCGGCCGCGCCGCCCGCGAGGCCGATGGCGACGGCGAGGATCACGGCCACGAGCGCGAAGCGGCTGCGACGTCGCCGGCGGCGGGGTCGGCGACTGCGCCGGGGTGAGGATCCCCGACGTGGTCGGGCGGCGGGCACGACGTAGGTCGGCCCGGTCTCGGTGAGCGACTCGACGGTGTCGACGGAGCGGAGGCCGGCGTCGTCGACATGACGGGACCAATCCGCGCCCGTCCAGTAGCGGTGCTCGTGCCGACCGGTCGGGTCGACGTACCAGCCAGGCTCTGCGCTCGCCTCCACCTGCTCACGACCTCCTCCGCCGGACGTCGGGTTCACATAGCCGTGTTCACTTAAAGGTTAGGGAGCTTCGAACCGCTAGTCGCGGTCGTGCCCGCACGATGGGGACAGAAAACCCGCGAACGGCGGGGTGTTTCGACCGCATGGCCTCGATGGGTTCGACCTGTGGGAGGCGGCGGGCGACGATGGATGCGTGCCAGCGCCAAATCGGGTCACCCCGTTCGGAGCCGTCGCGGCGATCGAACAACGAGGGCTCTTCATGGGCAACCGTGGATGCATTCACGGCAAGCCCCGCGAGATCGTGCGGCCGTGGCAGGTTCGCCGCTGGATCACCTGTGCTCTCGAGTACAAGGGCTGGGTCGCGCCGAGATGGGAGCCTCGGCGGTGGACGCCGCTGTTCTTCTGGGACGAAGCGGTGGCGCTCGCGGCGGGCCACCGGCCCTGCGCGCTGTGCCGCCACGCCGCGTACCTGGCCTGGCTCGACGCCTGGGAGGAGGCGTTCGGCGACCGACCCAAGGCCGACCCGATGGACCGGCGACTGCACGACGACCGGGTCGACGGCCGCGCCCAGCGTCGGCACCGCCTGGCGTGGGACACGGTGCCCGACGGCGCCTTCGTGCTCGTCGCCGGCGATGGGGGTGACCACGTCGAAGGTGTCGACGTCGGGGGTGGTGGGGGCGGTCACGTCGGGGGTGTCGACGACGTCGGTGGCGGTCAGGGTGGCGCTCAGGCCGGTGACGGTGGTCAGCCCGGTGGCGACGGGCCGAGGGCGGCGGTGGTCCTCGGCGACCGGCTGGTGCCGTGGTCAGCGGCGGGCTATGGCCCGTCGATCGACCGCCCGGCGCGGGGCGATGCGACCGTCCTGACACCCCGCGCGACCGTCGAGGTCATCCGTCACGGCTACCGCCCGCTGCTGCACCCGTCGGCGACGGATCGGTGCTGAGCCGCAGCACCCGCCAGATCAGGTCGCCGACGGTCCACACCAGGAACGTCAGTGCGCCGCGCCCGATGGGCCGGATGCGGGAGTTCTGGAAGGCTGCCAACCGCCAGTGACCGGCGACGGCGCCGGCATCGTCGGCCGGACCACCGGTGACCCGGGTTGCGACCAGGGTCTGGATGGACGCTCGGGCGCGGTTGGGCTTGGACTTGCCGCGGGCGATCGTGTTGCCGATGGCATGCATGACTGCCACGTCGGGGCCGAGAAAGCGCACCTGTTCGACGGTTCCGACGAGCCGGGTGCCCTTCATCCACTTGTCGAACAGATCTTGGTGGACGACGGCGATCTGCTCGCGACCGGTGTAGTGCGTGCCGTCGAACGCCACGAGATCGCCGTCGTCGGCGAAACCAGCCGCGAAATCGGCACCGTTGCCGCGGTTCCACGCGTCCGTCAGTTGGGTGTACAGCGATCGCACCGCGGCTTCGTCGGTCTCGGATTCGGACATCTCACCTCAGTTCCCATCGTGTTCTATGATGTATCTAGTATCTAGAGGGATCTAACTATCACGTTGAGGGGATTATTCCATGGCGACCGACGAGGCACCTGCGCCGAGCAGCCGACGTGCGCTTCTGGGCGCGCTGCGGGTCGCCGGCCGCGAGCACAGCGACGCGACCGTGCTCTTCCACACCGGCGTCGCCCACCAGCTCGGGCTCAACGCCACCGATGCCAAGGCGTTGAGCGTGCTGCAGCGGCGTGGCCCGCTGGCGGCTGGACAGATCGCCGTGGCGACTGGCCTGACCACGGCCGCGGTGACCACCCTGATCGATCGGCTCGAACGGCGCGGCTTCGTCCGCCGCACCCGCGACGTGGCCGATCGCCGGCGGGTCATCGTCGAGCCGACGCCCGAAGGAATCGACCGGTTTGCCCCGTTCTTCGCATCGCCCCAGCGTTCGCTCGGTCGACTGTACGCGCCCTACACGGACGACGAGCTTGAGGTCATCCTGGACTTTCTCACTCGCAGCACCGAACGACTGCGCTCCGAGACCGCTCGACTGCCCGGGGTGTCCGAGGCCGCCGATGCGCTGGATCGGCCGTGACCCCGTACGCTGAGCCGGCAGCACCGGCAGCGGACTAGGGGAGGTCACCCGATGGACGACACCAGCACCGCCACCCGGCCACGCGCCGCGTTCCACGCGATGACCGAGGGCACCCAGCAGGACTGGGGGATCATCGCCACCGAGGCGGTCAACTTCGCCCGTGCCCTGCCCGACCGGGTGCTCACCCACCTGCGACTGCTGGGCGGCGACTACGGCGGCTTCGCCGTCGATCGGTTGGAGCACTCGCTCCAGACCGCCACCCGCGCCCATCGGGCCGACCGCGACGACGAGTACGTCTTCTGCGCCCTGGTCCACGACATCGGCGACACCTTGGGCCCGCTCAACCACGCCGACGTCGCGGCCGCCATCGTCAAGCCGTTCGTCAGCGAGAAGAACCACTGGATGGTCGAGAAGCACGCGATCTTCCAGGGCTACTACTTCTTCCACCACCTGGGCCTCGACCGCGACATGCGCGACCAGTTCCAGGGCCACGAGTGGTTCGACGACACCGCCGGGTTCTGCGCCGACTTCGACCAACCGGCCTTCGACCCGGGCTACGACACGCTGCCGCTCGAGCACTTCGAGCCGCTCGTGCGCCAGGTCATGAGCTCGCCGAAGCGCAGCATCTACGTCGCCGACCGCGACTCCTGACTTCGCCACGCCACGCCACGTCCGTTCCGTGTACTGACGATCTACCGATCTGGAGATAGCCAGTACACAGAACCGGCCGAGAAGCCGCAGCGGCAGACTCAGCCCGCGGGGCGGGCACCCTTCGAGAGCCAGAAGTCGTTCAGCGCTTCCTGGACCTTGAAGTACCAGATGAACTGCCCGACGATCGGCAGGAAGAACCACAGCCCCCAGATCGTGCTGACCGGGCTCTGGCGCCCGTCGCGCTGGTACATCCGCTCGATCTCCATCGGCACGGTGAACATGATCACCACGCTCACCAGCAGGCCGATGACCAGGCCGAAGATGCCCCCGAGGCCGTCGCCGTTGTACTTCTGCAGATCCTCGTGGGTGCGATACGACCACACCGCGCCCCAGATGCCACACGTGACGATGAACAGCAGGATGTTCAGCCCGGGCTTGTAGTAGACCTCACCGAGGCTCTGCGGCACGATGCCGGCCGGCCGCCCGTACTGCCCGGCGTAGCCCGGCGGCTGCTGGCCGTACCCGGGCTGGGCGTAGGGCGGGGGCGCCCCCTGAGGGGGCCTGTCCTGCGGCTGCGACCCTCCCGGCTGCTGGGGTGGCGTGCCCGGAGGTGGCTGGTTCGGAGGAGGAGGGAGATCGCTCACAGCCCTGCAAGCTAACGGATCGGCGACGCAGCGTGGGCCGCAGCCGCGTCGCCGTGCACGCGCGGTGGCCCGGTGGCGCTACAGCTCGACGAGGCCGTGGGTCTCGCGGAGGCCGACCGACAGGGTGGCCAGGTCGAAGGTGCCGGTGGCGCGGATGTCGGCCAGGACCTGCCGGCTCCGCTGGACGGCCGGCGCCTTGCGACCGAGCCAGGCCTCGATGCCGCCGGCGTCCAGGGCCTCCGCTGTGATCGCACGCAGCTGGCCGTAGAGGTCGTCGCGCAGCGCCAGGCGCGCCAGGGACTGCCAGCGGTTGTCCCGTGGTAGCTCGTTGACCAGGTCACGCAGCCATCGGAACTGCAGCTGGTCCTCAAGCGCGAAGTAGGTCGCAGCGACGTCCGCGACCGGGTGGCCGACGCTGCCCGCGTCACGATCATCGTCCGCTCGCTCCGGGTCACCGACGGCATCGGCGCCCGCACCCGCCATCGCGACCTCGACGATGTCCAGCGCCGAGAACAGCTCCTCGAACGCCGCGACCTTGTCGGCGAGCTCGCCGGGCACGCCGTCGCCCACGAGCTCGCCCGACAGGGCCCGGTGGGCGCGCCGACCGTCCAGCGAGAGCACCTCGGGCAGCAGATCGGCCACCGCTCGGGCCCCGCCGGCCAGCCGGTCGACAGCGGTCGCCATGTCGATCGGCGCCGGCAGGTTCCGCAGCAGCCACCGGCTGGCCCGCTCGACCAGCTTGCGCCCCTCCAGCAGCAGCCGGGTCTGTGCGGCCGCGGGCACCCGGTTGTCGAGCGCGCGCACCGCGCTCCACAGGCTGGCCATGTCGAAGACCTCGCGGGCGACGACGAAGGCGCGGGCCGTGTCGGCGGGAGCGGCGCCGGTCTCGTCGGCGAGCCGGTAGGCGTAGGTGATGCCCTGTCGGTCCACCATGCCGGACACCACCGAGGTGGCCACGATGTCACGGCGCAGGCGGTGCTGTGCGATCTCGTCGGCGAACCGCTCGCGCAGCGGGGTGGGGAAGTAGGCCGTGAGCTCGCGGACCAGGAACGGGTCGTCCGGCAGGTCGGTGTCGACCAGGCGATCGTGGATCAGGTTCTTGGTGTAGGCGAGCAGCACCGCGAACTCGGGCGCGGTCAGTCCGGTGCCGTGGGCCTTGCGTTCGAGAAGCTCCTCGTCGGTGGGCAGGTACTCGAGCGTCCGGTCGAGCCGTCCCTCGGTCTCGAGCCATCGGGTGTAGCGGGCGTGGACGTCGACCATCGTCGGTGCCTGGGCCACCGAGTTGGCGAGCGCCTGGGTCTGGCGTTCGTTGTCGGCGAGGACGAGCGCCGCGACCTCGTCGGTCATCTCGGCCAGCAGAGCGTCACGCTGCTTGCTGGTCAGGTCGCCGGCCTGCACCACCGGGTCGAGCAGGATTTTGATGTTGACCTCGTGGTCCGAGCAGTCGACCCCGGCGGAGTTGTCGATCGCGTCGGTGTTGACCCGGACGCCGGCCTGCGCGAGCTCGACGCGCGCCCGCTGCGTGAGCCCCAGGTTGCCACCCTCGCCGACCACCCGGCAGCGGACCTCGGCGGCGTCCACCCGGACCCCGTCGTTGGCCTTGTCGCCGACCGCGGCATGGGTCTCGTCGGTGGCCTTCACGTAGGTGCCGATCCCGCCGTTCCACAGGAGGTCGACGGGTGCCCGCAGCACCTGGCGGATGAGGTCGTTGGGCGGCAGCGCGTCGACCTCCTCCCCGATGCCGAGCACCTGGCGCACCTCGGGCGTGACCGGGATCGCCTTCGCCGTGCGGGGATGGACCCCGCCGCCCGGCGACAGCAGCGTCGGGTCGTAGTCGGCCCAGGTCGACCGGGGAAGGGCGAACAACCGCCGCCGCTCGTGGTAGCTGGTCTCGGGATCCGGGTCCGGGTCGAGGAACACGTGCAGGTGGTTGAACGCCGCCACCAGCTTGAGTTGGGCCGACAGCAGCATCCCGTTGCCGAACACGTCGCCGGACATGTCGCCGACGCCGACCACGGTCACCGGACAGGTCTGGACGTCGACGCCGCGGTCGCGGAAGTGGTGCTTCACCGACTCCCACGCGCCGCGGGCGGTGATGCCCATCTTCTTGTGGTCGTAGCCGGCGCTCCCGCCGGAGGCGAACGCGTCGCCGAGCCAGAACCCGTACTCCTTCGCCACCTCGTTGGCGAGGTCGGAGAACGACGCCGTGCCCTTGTCCGCCGCGACCACCAGGTACGGGTCGTCGCCGTCGTAGCGCACGACCCTCGGTGGCGGGACGACGCCGCTGCCGTCGCGGCTGTCGGTCAGGTCGAGCAGGCCCGAGACGAACGTGCGGTAGCAGCGTTCGATCTCTGCGGCGAGCTCGTCGCGTCCGGTCGGGGGTTGCTTGACGACGAACCCTCCCTTCGCTCCGACCGGCACTATCACGGCGTTCTTCACTATCTGCGCCTTCATCAGACCGAGGATCTCGGTGCGGAAGTCTTCGCGCCGGTCGGACCAGCGGATACCGCCGCGGGCCACCGGACCACCCCGCAGGTGGACGCCTTCGACGTACGGTGCGTAGACGAAGATCTCGTAGCGCGGCCGGGGGAGCGGCAGGTCGGGAATCTGCTGTGGGTCCAGCTTGAACGCCAGCCAGCGTTTGGGGCCACTGCCCGTGACCTGGAAGGAGTTCGTCCGGAGCGTGGCGCGCACCAGCGTGAGCAGGCTGCGCAGGATGCGGTCCTGGTCGAGGCTGGCGACCTGGTCGAGCGCGGCCTCGATCCGGGTGACCAGGTTCGCCGCCCGCGCGTCGCGCTGAACGTCTGTGCCCGCGTCCATGTCTGGATCGAAGCGTGCGTGGTACAGCGCGACCAGCTCGGCGGCGATCTCCGGGTGCGCGGCCACCGCCGACTCCACGTAGGTGGGGCTGAACGTCGTGCCGATCTGGCGGAAGTACCGCGCGTACGCGCGCAGCACGGTGACGTCCCACCAGGGCAGTCGGGCCAGGAGCACGAGCTGGTTGAAGCCGTCGTTTTCCATCTCGCCGCGCCAGGTTCGCTCGAACGCCTCCTGGAACCTGGGAGCGGTGGACTCGACGTCGCCGAACTCCTGGCATTGCAGCCCGAAGTCGTAGATCCACACCGGCGGTGCTTCGTCGGGTCGCACGTTGTGTGGCCGCTGGTCGACGACCCGTACCCCGAAGTTCTCCAGCAGCGGCAGCACGTCGGACACCATGACCGGGCGGCCGGAGCGGTAGAGCTTGAAGCGCGCCGCGCCCCGCGACGCCTCGAGGGGCCGGTAGAGGTGCAGGCCGATGTCGTCGTCCCCGAGGGCCTCCAGCCGCTCGATGTCGTCGACGGCCACCCGGGGCAGGTTGTCGGCCATGTAGCCGGGGCGGAACGCCTCGCGGTAGCGCCGGTACAGGGCGAGCCCGCGCTCTTCGCCGTGCTCGTCGACCAGGCTGTCGCGCAGGTCGTCGGTCCAGTTCCTGACAGCACCGGCGAGCTGGCGCTCGAGGTGCTCGATGTCGACGTCGGGGTGATCGGCGGGATCGACGTGGACGACGAAGTGCAGCCGGGCCAGCACCGACTCGGAGACCCGGGTCGCGTACTCGATGGACTGGCCTTGCAACGCGTCGAGCAGGATGCGCTGCAACTGCAGCCGGGTCGTGGTGTTGTAGCGGTCGCGGGGCAGGAACACGAGGCAGGAGAAGAAGCGGCCGAAGCGGTCGCGGCGCAGGAACAGCCGCACCCGCTGGCGTTCCTGCAGATGCAGGATGCCGAGCGCGGTCTCGAACAGCTCGGTCTCGTCGGCCTGGAGCAGGTCGTCGCGGGGATGGGTTTCGAGCACCGCTTCGAGGTCCTTCTGACCGTGGCCGCCCGGGGGCAGGCCGGCCCGCTCGATCACCAGCTGGGCCTTGCGGCGCAGCAGGGGGATGGTGGTGGGGCTCGAGTTGTAGAAGCGCTGCGTGAACAAGCCGAGGAAGCGCCGCTCGCCGACCACTTCGCCGGTCCCGTCGAAGCGCTTGACGCCGACGTAGTCGAGGTAGCTCGGCCGGTGGACCGTCGCCAGCGTGTTCGCCTTGGTGAGGTTGAGCGGGTCGGGCTCGTGGGCCAGGTCGCGGATCTCGGGGGGCAGCTTGGTGAAGGCCTCGGAGACCTCGCCGCTGGACGGCGCCTGATGGCGCAGGATGCCCAGGCCGGTGCCGGGGACCTGGGCCAGGACGTCGACGTCGTCGCGGGTCAGGAGGTCGTACTCGCGGTAGCCGAGGAAGGTGAAGTGGTCGTCGGCCAGCCAGGCCAGGAACCGGTCGACCTCGTCGCGTTCGTCGGCGTCGATCGGCGGCGGGTGGGTGCGCACGTCGGCGGCGACGGCCCGCATCGCCGCGACCATCGGCTGCCAGTCCTCGACGGCGGCCCGGACGTCGCCGAGGACCCGCAGCAGGTCGCGCTCGACGTCGGCGTTGACCGCCGGGTCGCTCTGCCGGTCGACCTCCACGTGGACATAGGAGACGCCGTCGACGATCGGGTGCACCAACCGATGGATCCCGAGCCCGTGACGGGACAGCTCCATGCGCACCGAGTCGACGATGAACGGCATGTCCTCGACGACCACCTCCACCACGGTGTGGGTCGACTGCCACCCCTGGTCGGCGACCCGGGGGGTGTACAGCCGGACCAGCGCGGTCTCCGGTGGCCGGGACTGGCCGAAGCGGTAGTGGGCGAGCGCTGCGCCGTAGAGGTCGGTGGCCTCGAAGCCGACCACGTCGTCCGGCCCGGCGTGGGCGTAGTAAAGGCCCACGAAGCGGGCGACCGTGTCGGCCTCCGCGCCGTCCATCCGCTCGTGCACCAGCGAGGCCGCCTGCTCGATCGCCACGGACTTCATGTCCTCCGGCCTCACCGCCACAACATAAGCCCGGCGTTGACTCCTGACTAGTGCAGCCCCTTTGACCGCAAACGGTTGGTGGGCAACCACGTCCGGTCAAAGAGTGCCAAACCACCGGTAGGTTCGTGCCGTGCGAGCGGGTGGCATCGGGGACCCTCTGTCGGGCGACGGGTTCGTGCGCGCCGCTGACGGAGGACTCCGCTGGGGTCGGTACGGCGCCGCGGGGCTCCTCGTCCGGCACGTGCACACGGTCACCGGTGTGGACTCGTACTTCGTGGCGCTCCGGTCGCAGCACACGCACATGGGCGGGACGTGGGCGATCCCTGGTGGAGCGCTCGCGTACCGCGAGACTCCGGTCGAGGCGGCGTTGCGCGAGTTCCGCGAGGAGGTCGGGCTGACCCTGTCCCCCGACCAGGTGGTCCAGATCCACGAGGACGACCACGGCGGGTGGGTCTACTGGACCGTCCTCCTGGACGTGGACGAGCCGTTCCCCCTGCCGACGACCGTCAACTGGGAGACGGCGGACGTGCGGTGGGTCCGCAAGGACGAGCTGTACGACCTCCCGCTGCTGGAGCCGTTCCGGGCGACGATGGTCCGGCTCGGCGTCCTCAGTAGGTGACCCCGCCGCACTTCGCCACCCCGTCAGCCTCGGACCGGTACCGAACGAAGCGCTGCGAGCTGGCCGGTCACCAGCGCGGGAACCTCGGACGGCAAGCCGGATGTCTCATCCTGCGCTGCGGCGATCGCGTCGGGCGCTCGGTCGACGATGTCGCCAAGGACCTCGCGGGCACGCCGCTGCGGCATCCCCCAACCCGCACGGGACACCAGGCGAGAAACGGCCCAGTGCCTCGTCGGTGTACGAGAGGTGGAGCCTGCCGCGTTCCCGGCCCAGGGTGGCGACCTGGGCGCCGTACAACCAGATTGCGAGGTCGTCCGTCACTACCAGGTCGCCTTCCCGATCGTCATCCTTAAGCCCATGTGCCGGAGCAGTCGGAGGACACGTTTCACCTGTTCCGTCTCCTTGCCCCGTTCCAAGTCGGAGAGATACGTGCGATTGAGCCCAGCTCGCTCGGCGAGCTCGGCCTGCGTGAGCCCGACCTGGTGGCGGTAGTGGCGGATCGCGGCCCCGACTGACGCAGGTGTGTAGATCCGGAACGGCCGCTCGGTGTATGTGTGGTCGTCTTCAGTAGGTGCCTTCATTTCCGGACATCGTACCGGTGTCCGGAAATCCAGACAATGACGCGTTGTCCGGAAACCCAGACGCTGACGGGCGACGCGGTCGCAGGGTCAGTTGACGCGGCGGGCGGGGAAGTCGACGCGGTGGTGAGCGCCGGTCTCGACCAGGCGGCGCATGCGGTCAAGGGCGTCCCAGACGTCGACGAAGCGGGTCGCGATCGGTGCGGGGCCGAGGCGGAGGCGGTCGGGTGCCCGGAAGTCCGGGACGACCCTGGCGAGCTCGATCAGCGCCTGACTTATCCGCCCCGCGTCGGGATGGGCCAGCGCCACATGGGATCCCCGCCGGTCGGCGGGCCGCGGGCTGGCCAGCGTGAACCCCAACGGCGTGAGCCAGGCGTCCGCCAGGTCCACGATCAGGGACGTCATGGCCATCCCCTTCGCTCGCAGGCGGTCGATCCCTGCCTCGGCGAGCAGGGCCAACCCCTCCTCTACGCCGACCAGGGCGAGGACCGTCGGGGTGCCCGTGAGCCACGCGGCGATGCCGGCCTCGGGGTCGTAGCCCCGGCCCATCGCGAACTGGTCGCGCTGCCCGAACCAGCCCCAGATCGGTTGCCGCAACCCGCCCTGCAGCTCTCGCCGCACGTAGGTGAACGCCGGCGCGCCCGGTCCTCCGTTGACGTACTTGTAGGTGCAACCGACCGCGAGGTCGGCACCGGAGCCGGTGAGGTCGACGGGCACCGAACCGACCGAGTGGGACAGGTCCCACAGGGCGAGCGCGCCGTGGTCGTGGGCGAGGCGCGTGAGACGGACCATGTCAGCCACCGCACCCGAGCGATAGGCGACGTGGGACAGGCACAGCACCGCAGCGCCGTCGAGGCCCGCCGCCAGGCGGTCGGGGTCGGGGCCGTCGACGGGGTGGCTCGGCACCTCCCGGTAGTCCAGGCCGTGCTGGGCTGCGAGCCCCTCGAGGACGTAGCGGTCGGTCGGGAAGTTGTCGTCGTCGGTGACGACGGCGCGGGCGCCGGACGGTGCAGCCCACGCGATGGCCGCGGAAGCGGCCTTGTAGAGATCGACGGTGGTGCTGTCGCCGACGACCACCTCCCCCGGTCGTGCCCCCAGCAGGTGCTCGGCGAGCGCATCGCCGACGCGGCGGGGCAGGTCGATCCAGGTCTCCCACGAGCCGACCAGGCCACCGGCCCACTCGTCGTCGACGACCTCCAGCAGGCGCCGCCGGGTCCGTCGGGGCAGCCGGCCCAGCGAGTTGCCGTCGAAGTAGAGCAGGTCCGGGTCGGTGACGACCGACTCCTCCACCAGCGCCGCGAGCGGGTCGGCGGCGTCGAGCGCGGCTGCATACCCGCGGTCCGTCGGGCGAGGCGATGCGGGGGTGTCCACGGCGCCGGGGGCCACACCGCAGCGTCGCACAGTCGGCGTGCACGCCGAGGCACCGCACCGCATCCGGACAGACGAACGCCCAGGCGGAACCCACAGTGGTCGCTGCAACCGCTTACGAGGCGATGGTGGTCGGTCTCCGACGACTATCGCCTCCAAGCTGGGCAAACGACCTCCATCGCCTCGACAAGCCACGACCCCCGACGGGCAATGGGGCTAAGGCCGCGGGGCCGAGGCCGTCGCGGGGCCGAGGCCGGCGAGCTGGCGGAACAGGAGCATCCCATGGCCGATGCCGAGCAGGTGTACCGGGCTCAGCCGTCGCCGGCCGAGATCGCCGACGTGCTCGGCCAGCGGCTCACGGCGTCGGTCGGCACCCGGAACGCCGACGGGTCCATCCACCTCGCGTACGTGATCTTCCTCCACGAGGACGGCGGTCTCTACTTCGAGACGTCGTCGGTCACCCGGAAGGCCCGGAACGCGGCACAGCGCGGGTGGATCTCGCTGCTGGTCCAGGGCCAGGCGTCGACCGGTCGGCATCTCATGGTCGCGGCTGAGGGCCGGGCGCGGCTGATCGAAGGCGCCGAGGCCCACGAGATCAACCACCGGCTGCGAGCCAAGTACCTGAAGCCCGAGGCGTTGGACGCCATCGATCGCGTCTGGGGCCGGCTCGACGACGTCGCCGTCGAGCTCACCCCGAACAAGTGGCGTTCGTGGACGGGATCCATTCTCCACGAGGAGACCCAGAAGGCGTTGGCCATGCCCTACGACCAGCCCTGGTTGCCGGACGATTGATCAGCTCGCCGCGCCCGGTCAGGGCGCGACGAGCGTCACGGGACACCCACTTGCGCGGGGCTGCACTAGACCCGGGCAGGCTCCGACGGGACGTCCTGGGCAGCTTCGTGGCCTTCGACGTCGATGTTGGGCAGGATGCGGTCGAGCCAGCGGGGCAGCCACCAGTTGCGGTCGCCCAACAGCTCCATGGTTGCGGGCACCAGCAGCATCCGCACGATCGTGGCGTCCAACAGCACCGCGGTGGCCAGACCGACGCCCATGAGCTTGACGATGCGGTCGGGCTCCAGCAGGAACGCACCGAAGACGAACACCATGATCAACGCGGCGGCGGTGATCACCCGGGCGGTGGCGGCCAAGCCGTCGGCGACCGAGGTGCGGCTGTCGCCGGTGCGGAGCCATTCCTCTTTGATCCGGGAGAGCAGGAACACCTCGTAGTCCATGGACAGCCCGAACACGATGGCGAACAGCATCATCGGCATCCAGGGCTCGATCGGTGCGGCGTCGAAGTCGAGGATCCCGCCGAGCCAGCCCCACTGGAAGCCGGCGACCATGACGCCGTAGGCGGCGCCGATCGACAACAGGTTCATGATGACCGCCTTGAGCGGCACCAGCAGCGACCGGAAGACGACCATCAGCAGCAGGAACGACAGCAGCAACACCGCCGCCAAGAAGTACGGCAGCCGGTCCGAGAGGTAGTGCGAGAAGTCGACCTGGACCGGCACCGTGCCCGACACCGCCATGTCGAGACCGGTGCCGGCCTCGACATCGGGTACGGCGATGTCGCGCAGGACGCTGACCAGGTCGTTGGTCTCCTCGTCCTGGGGTGCCGTGGTCGGGATGAGCTCCCAGGCGACCGCGTCGCCCGACTCGCTCACCATCGGTGGCGACACCGAGGCCACCCCCTCCGTGCCAGCCAGGCCCTCACCGATCGCCTCGAGCTCGGACTCGGAGGTGCCCTCTGGTAGCTCGGACACCAGCATGAACGCGCCGTTGTATCCCGGGCCGAACCCGTCCGACAGCAGTTCGTAGGCCCGGCGGGTCGTCGTGTCCTCCTGGTAGTTGCCCTCGTCGGCGAACCCGAGCCGCAGACCGAACAACGGGATGGCCAAGGCCGCGAGCAGGATCGCCGCCCCGATCGCCGCCGGCCAGGGATGGTGCTGGATCAGGCGACTCCACCGGTAGGCCGCGGTCTCGCGCAGCGCGGGACGCTGCCGGTGCGGCACCTCCTGCATGAGCGCCTGAGGGGTGACCCGGCCGAAGAACAGGCTGAGCCGGTCGAAGAAGCCGACCCGGCGCCCAGGGAGGCTGGTGACCGCGGCGAGGAGACCGGGCAGCAGCACCAGCAACGCAAGACCGAAGCCGAGCCCGGCCAGCAGCACGATGTCCAGACCGAACCCGATCAGCCCCACTGCGGCGAACACGGCGGCGACCAGACCCCGCCGGCGGGTCAGCTCGATGTTGTCGCCCGAGAACGCGATCAGCGCCGGGAGCAGCGTCAGCGAGGCGATCATCGTGAATGCGACCACCGTGGCGATCGCGACCGCCATGCCGGTCACGAAGCTCAGGCCGATCAGCACCATGCCCAGCATCGAGATGACCACCGTCGTGCCGGCGAACAGCACGGCTCGGCCCGCGGTGTCCAGGGCGACGGCGATCGAGTCGCGGATGCTGTGCCCGCTGTGCATGTTCTCGCGGTAGCGGGTGACGATGAACAGCGCGTAGTCGATGCCCACGCCGAGACCGATCATGACCCCGAAGGTCGCGGCGAAGCTCGGCGGGTTGACCAGGAAGCTGAGGAAGCCGGCGATCACGGTGCCCGCGCCGATGCCGGCCAGCGCCACCCCGATGGGGAGGCCCATGGCCAGCACCGAACCGAAGGCCAGGACCAGGATCACGATGGCGAACGCCACGCCGAGTGCCTCGCTGGTCGGCACCTCGAACTCGGCCAGCGCGGCGCCGCCCAGCTCGATCTGTATGCCGTCGAGGCTGTCGGGCACCGTGTCGCGGATCTCGCCGCCGAGGTCGATGAACTCGGCCTCGCCGAGATCGGGCTCGAAGTCGATCGGCGCGTAGGCGATCAGGCCGGCATCGGCACCCTCGGTGCCGATCTGCCGGTCGCCCCCGTCGTCGTAGGGACTACCGACCCGAGCGACGCCGTCGAGGGCGGCGACGTCCTCGAAGATGGCCTCCATCTCTTGGCGGACCGCCGGGTCGTCGACGCCGGCCTCGGCCCGGAAGACGATCGAGCCGCCGAAGCCGGCGCCCTGGCCTCCGAAGCTCTCCTCGAGGATGTCGGTACCCCGCGTGGACTCGGTGTCGGGCAGCGAGAAGTCGGCATTCGTGTTGGCACCGCCCGCAGCGGTGAGGATCATGTTGCCGACGAACAGCGTGACCACCCAGAGCCCCACGACCTTCCAGCGGTGGTCGTGGCACCAGCGACCTAGACGTGCGAACACTGTGGCCCCTCCTGCGCATTTCACCGGGAAGCCCCCGATGACGGACGGCATGGATCGTACGTGACATCGGTCTCCACCCCGCGTCATGCACGTCGAGGCCGGATCAACCCGGCGCGACGTGCCGTCGGTAGGCCGAGACGACGTCGGCGAGCACGTCGGCGCCCGGCCGAGCCCACATGTCGGCGTTGAAGATCTCGACCTCGATCGGGCCGTCGTAGCCGGCGGCCTCGACACAGGCCCGCAGGTGCCGGTGGTCGATCGGACCGTCGCCGGGAAGGGCGCGGCCCAGCAGCGGGTCGGGGAGCGGGACGAGCTGGTCGCAGACCTGGAATCCCACGATCCGCCCCGCCGCCGCCTCGATCGACTCCTCGACGGCCGGGTCCCACCAGAGGTGGAACTCGTCGACGACCACCCCGACGGCCTCCTGGGGGTAGGGCGCCGCGAGCTCGACCGCCTGGCGCAGGGTGGACAACACCGACCGTTCGGCGCACTGCATCGGATGCAGCGGTTCCAGCCCCAGCCGGATGCCGTGGTCCAGCGCCGCCGGTACGAGCTGGTCGAGCGCCTCGGCCACCCGCCGGCGTGAGGCCGGCAGGTCGCCGTCCGCCACACCGCCCACCACGAGCACCAGGACGCCGGCGTCGAGCGCGGCTGCCTCCTCGATCCCCGACAGGGTGTCGGCGATGCCGTCGTCGGTCGGACCGTCGGGGCCCATGCCGGTGAAGAAGCCACCGCGGCACAGCGACGAGACCCGCAGCCCGTGGTCACGGACCATCCGCGCCGCGGCCTCGACCCCGACCTCGGCCACCTTGTCGCGCCACAGCCCGATCCAGCCGACCCCGGCGTGCGCACAGCCCGCGACGGCGTCGGGCAGCGTCCAGCTGCGGGTGGTGATCTGGTTGAGGCTGAGGCGATCCATCACGACAGCCACGTCGCTCGGCGGGTCACTGGTCGATGCCGGCGGCCGCGAGCAGCGGTCGCATGCGGGCGGCAGCGAGCTCTGGGTCGGGGAGGACGCCGGCGGCATCGGCCAGGCGCAGCACGTCGGCGAGGTGGACGATCGAGCGTGTCGCCTCCAGCCCACCGACCATCCGGAAGTGCCGCTGGTGACCGGCCAGGTAGGCGAGGAAGGTGACGCCCACCTTGTAGCGAGGTGTCGGAGGACGGAAGAGCTCCCGGGACAGGGGGAGGGTGGCATCCAGCAGCGAGCGGAAGCCGCTCGCGTCCCCGGCGTCGAGGCGGCCCAGCGCTGCCGATGCCACCGCCGCTATGGGGTCGAAGATGCCGAGCAGCGCATCGCTGTGACCGTGCTCGTCGCCTTCGATGAGCTGGGGGAACGAGAAGTCGTCGCCGGTCAGGCACGGCACACCGGGGGGCAGCGACCGTCGGAACCCGACCTCGACGTCCGCGTCGAGCACCGAGACCTTCACCCCGGCGACGAGGCGAGCATGGTCACGGCACAGCGCCGCGAGTTCCTGGCCTGCAGCTCGAACGTCGCGATGCCCCCAGTATCCGGCGAGCGCCGGGTCGAACGGCTCGCCGAGCCAGTGCAGCAGCACCGGGCCCGGTGTCTCGGCGAGGACCTTGCCGTAGGCGCGGTGGTAGTCGTCCGGACCGCTCGCCACAGCCGCCAGCTGCCGGCTGGCCATGACCACCGGCACCGCCCCCGCGGCGGCCACCACCTCGAGCTGCTCCCGCCAGGCGTCCACGACCTCGTCGAGCGACCCGGGCCCGGGCATCTGGTCGGTCCCCACACCTGCGCACCACGCTCCGCCCACCGCGGCCGCCTCGGTCCCCGTCCGCCCGATGAGCTCGCGGGCCGTTGCCCAGTCCAGCCCCATCCCGCGTTGCGCGGTGTCCATCGCCTCGGCCACACCGAGGCCGCAGGACCAGATATGGCGGCGGAACGCCAGCGTGGACTCCCAGTCCAAAGCGGGACGGTCTGGCGGATCGGTCTCGGCCAACGGATCGGCGACCACGTGCACCGCCGCGTACGCGGTCCGCGAGGTCGACGGGGTCGACGGGGTGGGCGAGGTCTCCCGGGTGGCGACGGGCGGGCGCCCCGAGGGGCTCCACGGCATCGACACGCCACCGCGGGTCGGCAGTACGAGTGTGGTCGGCATGGTCGTAGAAAGCGCTTACTAGCGCTGCTCGATCACCGTAAGCCACGGAGACCGGGCTGGACAAGCGGTGCCTGTGCAGCCGTGGGGTCCGCCTCAGGCCAGGTCGTCGAGAACCCGGCGCATGTCGCCGACGGCGCGCAAGGTGCCTCGTAGGGTGCCGGTCACCTTCGACCGGCCCGCCCGTGGTCGGTAGTCGACGGCCACCTCGGCGACGCGCCAGCCCTCGTGGGCGGCCCGCAGGACCATCTCCAGTGGCCAGCCGAAGCGCCGGTCCTCGACGCGGAGTGCGAGCAGGTCGCTGCGACGGGCGGCGCGCATCGGCCCGAGGTCGGTGAGGCTGACTCCGGTCGCTCGACGGACGCGGCGGGCCAGGTAGCGGTTGGCCAGGCGGGCGTGTGGCGGCCACACCCCTCGGCGCGTCGGCCGGCGCGCGCCGAGCACGATGTCGGCGTCGCCCCGGGCGACCGGGGACACCACGGTGGGGAGGTGGTGGGGGTCGAGGGAGGCGTCCGCATCGCAGAACGCCACGATCGGTGCCGTCGCCTCGGCGAGCCCGGCGGCGCACGCGGCACCGAATCCGCGTCGGGGCTCGCTCACCACGGTCGCACCCAGGCGGCGGGCCAGGTCGCCCGAGCCGTCGCCCGAGCCGTTGTCCACGACGATCGGGCGGTAGCCGTCGGGCATCCGCCCGAGCACCCACGGGAGGGCCTCGGCTTCGTCCAGCACAGGGAGCACGACGTCGACCTCGATGCCGCGGACCGTAGGCCCGCGAGGTCTTACGACGTGGGAAACAACCCCGCCGGTGGCTCTCGGCGGCCCGCAGTCGGGCCGTAGGTTCCGGCCGTGGCTGGTTTCGTACTTGTCGCCGCCCAGGAGCGTGACCGCGCCCCGGAGGTCGATCACGGGCTGCCCCCGGATGTGCCTCGCCGAGCCGCGGTCGACGAGCGCCTGGTCGTGGCAGTGACGGCGGTCGTCGTGGTGGCGGCTGTGGCCTGGGGGACCCTGGTCGTCGACGGCGTTCGGGTCGGTCTGCGGGCTGCACCGTTCGCCGGCCGGTGGGGGTGGCACGGCGGACTGCTGCTCGTGCCGGCGCTGGTGGTCGCGGCGGTCACCGTGGCGTGGGGTCCCCAGGCTGCGGCGCGCCTGCGATGGCCGTGGGTGCCACTGGCCACCGGGGCCGCTGCCGCCGCGTGGACGGTCGCGCTGGCGGCCGGTGACGGCTGGGCGCGGCTCAGCGCGCCGTTGACGTCGCGCCACGAGTACGAGCCCCTGGCTGGACGGGTCGGCGACCTGGACGGGTTCGTGGGCGGCTACGTCGACCGGCTGGGTGGGTACCCGATCCACGTCCAGGGGCATCCGCCGGGGCCGGTGGTCGTGGCCTGGGCCTTGGACCGGGTCGGCCTCGGCGGTGCCGGATGGCTGGCGGCTGTGGCGATCACCGGTTGGGGTGCCGCGGCCGCAGCAGCACTGGTCACGGCCCGGGTGGTGGCCGGCGAAGGCGTGGCCCGGCGGGCGGCGCCGCTGCTGGTGCTGCTGCCTGCATCCGTCTGGGCCGGCACCTCGTTGGACGGGCTGTTCGCCGGCATCGTCGCCGCCGGGATCGCCCTCGCGGCGACGGGCGCCGCCCGTGGCTCGAGACGACTGGTGCTGGTCGCGGGGATGGCGCTGGGTTCGGCGCTGCTGCTGACCTACGGAACGATCCCGCTGCTGCTCGTCCCGGTGGTGCTGATGCTCGCGCTGGCCGGCCACCCGGCGCGGATGCTTGGCGTCTTGGGGGCGGGGGTGGTGGTTCCGCTCGCGTTGGCGGCGCTGGCCGGGTTCGGCTGGTTCGACGGCTTGGCGGCGACGCGCGCGGCGTACTGGTCAGGGATCGCCGCCCATCGCCCAGCGGGGTACCTCACGCTGCTGGGCAACCCCGCGGTGTTGGCCGTGGCGGTCGGACCAGCGGTGGTGGTGGGCCTCGCGGACGTCGTGGCGAGGACCGTCCGCCGCGGCCGGTCCGTCACCCGAGGCCATGACATCGCCTCGGGTCGCCAGGGGCGAGTGCCGGACGGCCTGCGGACCGGGATCCTGCCTCTGGCGATGCTGGCTGTCGTCGTGGTGGCGGACCTGTCGCAGCACGCGCGGGGCGAAGTGGAGCGGATCTGGCTGCCGTTCGTGCCGTGGCTCGCCCTGGCCGCTCCCCGGAGCGGCCGCCGCTGGCTGGCCGCTCAGGCCGGGGTGGCCCTGGTCGTGCAGTCGGTGCTGGTGTCCCCGTGGTAGCGGTCCCTCAGGAGCGGTGATGTCGTCGCGTGTCCTGGTCACCGGCGGCGCGGGGTTCGTCGGCTCCCACGTCGTGGACCTGCTGGTGGCAGGCGGCCACGAGGTCGTGGTGCTCGACTCACTGGCGGCCCACCCCGACGGTCCGCCGCCGTGGCTGCGAGCGGACGTGGAGTGGGTCGCCGGCGACGTCCGCGACCCGGGCGCGTGGCAGACGGCGTGCCGCGGCGTGGACGCCGTCTGCCACCAAGCGGCGCGGGTCGGCCTGGGCGTCGACTTCGCCGACGTCCTCGCGTACGTCGGCGACAACGACACGGGTACGGCGGCAGGGCTGTGGGTGCTGCACGAGCTGGAATTCCGCGGTCGGATCGTGCTGGCGTCGAGCATGGTCGTCTACGGCGAGGGCCGCTACCGCTGCGACCGCCACGGCGACGTCCGCCCCGGTCCGCGCACCCGTGGCGACCTCGCCGCCGGTCGCTTCGAGCCGCCCTGCCCCCGGTGCGGGCAGCCGGTGGCGTGGGCGCCGATCGACGAGGACGCACCGCTCGACCCACGCAACGTCTATGCAGCGACGAAGCTGCACCAGGAGCACCTGTGCCGGGTCTTCGGTCGGGAGCACGGGGTGGCGGTAACCGCGTTGCGGTACCACAACGTCTACGGCCCCCGGATGCCGAGGGACACGCCCTACGCAGGGGTGGCGGCCATCTTCGGTTCGGCGGTCGAGCGCGGCGAGGCACCCCGGGTGTTCGAGGACGGGGGCCAGACCCGCGACTTCGTCCACGTGCGCGACGTCGCCCGCGCCAACGTCGCGGCCCTCATCGTGGACCAGCCCGTGGACGGCCCGCTCAACATCGCCTCCGGCACCCCGCGCACGGTGCTCGACCTGGCCCGGGCGGTCTGTGGCGACCGGGCGCCGCAGCCGGTGGTGGTCGGTGGCGGCCGGCTGGGCGACGTCCGCCACGTGGTCGCCAGCCCCGACCGCGCCGCCGCCTACCTGGGCTTCGAGGCCATCGAGCCGTTCACGCCGTTCGAGCCGTTCACGCCAGCGGGAAGCGGACCATGAAGCAGCACCCCCGGGGCTCGTTGCGCACTGCGATGTCGCCGTGGTGGGCCTCGACGAGGCCCCGGGCGATGGCCAGACCGAGCCCTGCACCCGCAGCGGCACCGGGAGTGCGAGCCAGGTCGCCGCGATAGGCGAGGTCGAACACCCGCTCCAGGTCGTCGTCGGGGATGCCGCCGCAGCCGTCATGGACCGACACCTCGGCCATCCCGCCGTGACATCCGACGGACACCTCGACCGCCCCGCCCGGCGGCGTGTGGCGGATGGCGTTGTCCAACAGGTTGTGGACCACACGGGTCAGCTCGGGCGCCGAGCCGGCTACCACCGGCTGCAGGTCGGCGATCCGGCCGTCGACCCGCACCCCGTTGGCCTGCGCGACCGCGGTCGCCGTCGCCACGGCGTCGGAGACCAGCTCGCCGAGCGGGACACGCTCCAGGGTCAGCTGCAGCGTGTCGGCCTCGATGCGCGACAGCTCGAACAGGTCGTCGACCAGCCTCGCCAACCGGTCGGCCTCGGTGATCAGCTGGAGGTGGTAGCGCTTGACCTCGCCGGGCTCGTCCAGCACCCCGTCGTCGAGGGCCTCGACCATCGCCCGGATCCCGGCGATCGGGGTGCGCAGGTCGTGGCTCACCCAGGCCACCAGCTCGCGCCGGCTCCGTTCCAGCGCCCGCTCGCGCTCGGTCATCGCCTCGACCTGCCGCCGCACCCGGTCGAGCTCGGAGGCCAGGGTCAGCGCGCCCAACACCCCCGCCGTCCCGGCCCCGACCACCACGACCACCAACGCCGACAGGTCGTGGCTGGACACGAACATCGCTTGGGCCGCGGCCAGCGCACCCAGCCCGATCGACACCACCGGGATGAGGGCGACGACCAGTGGACTGCGGGAACGCCGCAGCGCTGTCCGCGCGACGGCATAGGTCGCCAGACCGCCACCGAAGCTGTAGGCCAGCAGGTCGACCGCGTCGCGTCCGGGTAGACCGACCGCGACCGCCGCGGCCACCGCGACGAGCAACCCACCAGCCACGACGGCCGCCGGCTTCACTGCGGCGCCCGCGATCCCACACCCTCCCAGCGGTAGCCGACACCCCACACCGTCGCGATCCGCACCGGGTTGGCGGGGTCGGGCTCGATCTTCTCGCGCAGCCGACGCACGTGGACCGTCACCGTGGACGTGTCGCCGTAGCGGTAGCCCCAGACCTGCTCCAGCAGCTCCTCCCGTCGGAAGGCCTGGCGGGGATGGCGGACCAGGAACGCGAGCAGCTCGAACTCGCGTGCCGTCAGCGCCACGACCTCGTCCCGCAGCCGCGCCTGGCACGCGGCGACGTCGACGTCGAGGTCGCCGTCCCGGTGGACCCGGGGCCCGTTCGGCGTCGGCGGCGCCAGCGGCCCCTTCGCCCGGCGCAGGACCGCGCGCACCCGGGCGACCAGCTCCTTGGCGGAGAACGGCTTGGACACGTAGTCGTCGGCGCCCAGCTCCAGTCCCATGATGCGGTCGGACTCCTGGCCCCGCGCCGTGAGGATCACCACCGGGACCGGGGCGATCGCGCGCAGCCGCCGGCAGATCTCCAGGCCGTCCATGCCGGGGAGCATGAGGTCCAGCACCACCAGGTCCGGCGGTGCGGTCAATGCTCGCTCCAGGGCCAGGCGGCCGTCGGCCACGGTCTCGACGGAGTAGCCGTCGCGCTCCAAGTAGCGGGCGACGACCTCGGAGACCGTCGCGTCGTCGTCGACGACCAGGATCCGTGCTGGCGCCTCGACCATGGCTCCGAGCGTACGGGCTGGGTCGGCTTCCAGGTCTTACAGGCTCAGAAACAACCGGGCTGTGCAGGGGACCCGGTCGCAAGGTTGTCCTACACCGTCACCGTGGACGTGATCGTGCTCGCCAAGGAGCCCGTGCCCGGCCGGGTCAAGACCCGGCTGTGCCCACCGTGCACGCCGGCGACTGCGGCCAGGCTCGCCGAGGCGGCGCTCGCGGACACGCTCGACGCCGCGTGCGCGTCCGGTGCCGATCGGGTGGTGCTCGCGCTCGACGGGTCGCCGGGCGAGTGGTGCCCACCCGGCGTCGAGATCGTCGCCCAGGGGACCGGCGGTCTCGACCGTCGACTGACCCGGGCATGGTCGGCCACCCGGGGGCCAGCCCTCCAGGTCGGGATGGACACCCCTCAGGTCACGGCCGTCGAGCTCGACGCCGGGATGGCGACGCTGCTCGCTCGGCGGGTCGACGCGGTCCTCGGCCCGGCGACCGACGGCGGGTGGTGGGCGATCGGGCTGCGGCGCCCCCACCCGATGGCGTTCGTCGGCGTACCGACCAGCCGGCCCGACACCGGCCAGCGCCAGCAGCAGCGGCTCGGTGACCTCGGGTTGCGTACCCGGGTCCTCGCCACCCACACCGACGTCGACCAGTGGGACGACGCGCTGGCGGTCGCCTCGGGATGGCCAGGCACCCGCTTCGCCGGCGCCGTCCGCCAGCTGGTGGCCAGTCGCTGGGTCGTGCTGGCGTGAGCCCCGCGCTCGTGACCGCCACCGGCGAGGTGATCGACCTCCCCGTGGACCGGTGGCGGGACCACCCCGACGAGGTCGAGCTCAGCCTGCTGACCACGGTCACCGATCCGGTGCTCGACGTCGGCTGTGGCCCTGGCCGGATCGTCGGCGCCCTGGCCGCGGCGGGCCGGGTCGTGCTCGGGCTCGACACCAGCCCCCGGGCGGTCGCCGAAGCTCGACAACGGCGGGCACCGGTCCTGCAGCGCTCGGTGTTCGGGCCGCTGCCCGGTGAGCGGCGCTGGGGCAGCGTGCTCCTGCTGGACGGCAACGTCGGCATCGGGGGCGACCCGCGGCGGCTGCTACGGCGCTGTGCCGAGCTGCTCCGTCCCGGTGGGGAGGTCCTCGTGGAGCTCGAGCCTCCCGGGACGCCGACCCGGGCCATCACGGTCCGGCTGCGGTCCCCGCTGGGCCATGGGCCCTGGTTCCCGTGGGCGCTCGCCGGCGTGGACGGTCTCCCCGGCCTCGCGGTGGCGGCCGGGCTGGCCGTGGCGGGCTGCGTGTCGACCGGAGGACGGTGGTACGGCCGGGTGCTCAAGCCGTGAACCGGGGTTGCCCGCCACCTCGGCGTCGGCGGCCATGGTCGACGCTGGCGTCCTGGACACGGTGGTCGCGGTGGACGCTGCGGACCCTGGCCGAGCGCTACCAGAGCCCGCTGCACGACACCCGCAACGCCGCCTGGCTCGGCCTTGCGCTCGGCGTGAGCTTCACGGTGTGCTTCCTCACCGGGCTGTGGTCGCATCTCGCGCAGGACCCGCCCGGCTGGTTCACCTATCCCGCCCGCCCCGCCGGCCTGTACCGCATCACCCAGGGCCTCCACGTCGTGAGCGGGATGGCGTCGGTCCCGCTGCTGCTCGCCAAGCTGTGGGTGGTCCACCCCCGCCTGGTGCAGTGGCCGCCGGCCCGCTCGGCGCTCCATGCGGTCGAGCGGGTGACCTTGGTGCCCCTGGTGGGGGGAGGGCTGTTCATGCTGCTGTCCGGCGCCGCCAACGTCGCCCGCTGGTACCCGTGGACGTTCTTCTTCCCCCGGGCCCACTTCTGGGTGGCGTGGATCACGATCGGTGCACTGGCCGTGCACGTCGGCGCCAAGGCCGCCGCGGCCCGAGACGCCCTCCGGCGGTCGGGACGACCTGATGCCGCGGCCGCCCGGCCAGGTGCCGGTCCGCACGTGGTTGAGGGCGGTCCCGCTCTTGAGGTAGTCCGCCCACAGGGCCAGGCCGTGGCGCCGATGCTGGCGTCCAGCGAAGCGACTCCGAGGGACCGGCGGGCGTTCCTGGGCGGTGTGGCGGTGGCGTCGGGAGCGCTGGCCGTCGCGACCGCCGGAGGAACGGTGTCGCCCCTGAGCGCCGTGTCGGTGCTGGCCCAGCGCCGACCGAGCCTGGGTCCCCAGGGCATTCCGGTCAACAAGTCCGCGGCGGGCGCTGACGTCCTCGAGACCGCCCGCGACCCCGGCTATCGGCTGGTCGTCGACGGTGCCGTGAGCCGACGCATCGAGCTGTCCCTGGCCGAGCTGCGAGCACTGCCCCAGCGCTCGGCCGAGCTCCCGATCGCCTGCGTCGAGGGCTGGAGCGCCTCCGCCGAGTGGCGCGGCGTCCCGGTGCGCGACCTGCTGGACCTGGCCGGCATCGACGATCGGGCGGACGCCACCGCGATCGTGGAGTCGCTGCAACCGCGCGGCCGCTACCGGCGGTCCGAGTTGAACCCGGGCCAGATCGCCGACCACGACACCCTCCTGGCCGTGGAGGTGAACGGTGATCCGCTGCACATCGACCACGGCTTCCCGGTACGCCTCGTCGGTCCCAACCGGCCGGGAGTGCTGCAGACCAAGTGGGTCAGCCGGTTGCTGGTCCGGTAGCGCGATGGACGACCTCCCCGACACCACGTCCCGCAGGGGCCTGGTGGCCGGCCTCGTCGTCGGCCTGCCGGTCATCGCCTATGGGATCCGCGGGGTCCTCGTCGACGCCGACGACACCCACCCGGCCGAGCTGGTCCGGTGGGTGGTCGGCGCCGCGGTCGTCCACGACGCGGTGCTCGCCCCGCTGGCCCTCGCCGTCGGCTGGGGCCTGCGCCGCGTCGTCCCCCGATGGGCGTGGCCGGCGCTCCGCTCCGGCCTGCTCGTGACGGTCGCGCTGAGCCTCGTCGCCTGGCCGCTGGTGCGCGGCTACGGACGCGACCCGGCGATCCCGTCGCTGCTCCCTCGCGACTACGGCGCCGGCCTGGCCGCCGCGCTCGCGCTGGTGTGGCTGGCCGCCGCCGTGTGGGCGACCGCAACCTGGCGCCGCCAGCACCGGTCGGACGCGCCCCGGACCTGAGTCGCAGCGGGTGCCGTCAGGCGGGGTCCCCGTCGTCGGGATCCTCCTCGTGCCGGCCAGATCCGTGGCGGCGGTACCCTTGCCGCCAGGTGCGCCGGGAAGCCTGGTCGGCAACGTGTGTGCTGTCCGTCCGGAGACCGATGCCTCCCAACACCGATTCCCGCACCGCCCGTCAGGAACTGCCGGCACGGAGCCTGCCCGTCCCGCTGCGGCGCTTCATGCAGACCGAGGCTGCCGGCGGGATCGTCCTGGTCGCGGCTGCGTTCGTCGCCTTCGTGTGGGCGAACTCGCCCTGGCGCGACAGCTACGAGACGCTCTGGCACACGACGGTCATGTTGCGGATCGGCAGCCACGGCGTCGAAGACGACCTGCGGCACCTGGTCAACGACGGCCTCATGGCCCTGTTCTTCGTGGTCGTGGCGCTCGAGATCAAACGCGAGGTCATCACCGGCGAGCTCCGCGACCCGCGCGTCGCCGCGCTGCCCGCGATCGCTGCCGTAGGCGGCATGGTCGTCCCGGCCGCGATCTACCTCGCCGTCAACGGCAGCGGAGACGGCACCGACGGATGGGGGATTCCCGTCGCCACCGACATCGCCTTCGCGGTCGGGGTCCTCGCCCTGCTCGGGTCACGGGTGCCATCCGGACTCAAGGTGTTCCTCCTGAGCCTCGCGATCGTCGACGACATCGGCGCCATCGCGGTCATCGCCGTCTTCTACACCGACACCCTCGACCTGGCCGCTCTCGGGCTCGCGGCCGCGACGATCGCCGCCGTCGCCGCTCTGCGCTGGGCACGCGTGTGGTGGCCGCCGGTGTTCGTGGTGCTCGGGATCGTCTGTTGGCTCGCCACCTACAACTCCGGCATCCACCCCACCTTGGCCGGCGTCGCCTTCGGGCTGCTCGCTCCGGCCCGACCCCTCGCCCCGGCCGAGGTGGCCCGCCGCTGGGCGGACGACCTCTCCGACGAACCGAGCGCCCGCGAGCTCCGCGAGATGACCACCATCGCCAACGCGACGGTCTCGGTGGCCGAGCGGGTCCAGCACGTGCTGCACCCCATCACCAGCTTCATGGTGGTCCCGATCTTCGCCCTCGCCAACGCGGGGGTCCACGTCACCAGCGACGCGCTTGCCGCACCCGGCGCCCGATCGGTGGCGGCCGGGGTCGCCCTCGGGTTGCTCGCCGGCAAGACCGTCGGCATCACCGGCGCCAGCGCCCTCGCCGTTCGTCTCGGGGTCGCCAAGCTGCCCGACACCGTCACCTGGGCGCATCTCGTCGGTGCGGCCACGACCGCCGCGATCGGCTTCACCGTCTCCCTGTTCATCGCCGGGCTCGCCTTCGACCGGCCCGACCTGCAGGACGCCGCGCGACTCGCCACCCTCGCCACCTCGGTCGTCGCCGCGGGGCTCGGCATCGTCATCCTCCGGTGGGCCAGCCGGACCCGGGACTGAAGCGGCCCCGATCGGGGCTGGCATGCTCCATGGTGTCCTGGTGGGCGGGACCTGTTCGTAGGGAGGGTGAACGCGGGATCGACCCGCAGGACGCGCACCCAAGGTGGACACACATGAGCCGGTACCTGCTGTCCGTTCACACCGTTGAGGGCGACGCCGCCCGCCCGCCGATGACCGCCGAGGAGATGCAGGCATTCATGGGGCGCATCCAGGCGCTCGAGGCGGAGATGAAGTCGTCGGGCAGCTTCCTGTTCGGTGGCCGCCTGCACGACCCCGAGACCGCCACCGTGGTCCGCCGGGGCGCACCCGAGCTGGTGATGACCGACGGGCCGTTCGTCGAGTCGAAGGAGCACATCGGCGGCTTCTACATCATCGATGCGCCCGACCTCGACGCTGCCCTGGCCTGGGCCGGCAAGGTGGTCGAGGCGGTTGGTGCGCCGATCGAGGTGTGGCCGTTCTCCGACACATCCGAGCCGTGACCGCATGACGCCTGAGCCGTCCGCGGTGGAGCGGGTCTTCCGTGACGAGTACCCCCAGGTCGTGGCCACGCTGGTGCGCATCTTCGGCGACATCACCCTCGCCGAGGACGCGGTCCAGGACGCGTTCGTCGTGGCGAGCGAGCGGTGGCCTCGAGACGGCGTCCCGCCGAACCCCGCCGGCTGGATCGTCACGACCGCCCGTCGGCGTGCGATCGACCGCCGACGGCGTGCGGCGCGGGGGCGCGAGCTCGGCAGGTTGGTCGAGGCGACCGAGCGAGGGAACGGCGAGGTTCCCGGCCTCGAGCTCCGCGACGCCCCCGACCTCGACGAGGGCGACGGCCCGATGAGTGATGACCAGCTGCGGACCGACGACCAGCTGCGCCTGATCTTCACGTGCTGCCATCCGGCGCTGCGCACCGAACATCAGGTCGCGCTCACGCTCCGCCTGCTCGGCGGCCTCTCGGTCGAGGAGGTGGCCCGCTCGTTCCTCGTCACCGACGCCGCCATGGCGAAGCGCCTCGTGCGCGCGAAGCACAAGATCAGAGCCGCCAGGATCCCGTACCGGGTCCCCGGGGACGCAGACCTCCCCGAGCGCATGCATGCGGTGCTGTCGGTGGTCTGCCTGATCTACAACACCGGCGCCGACGACCCGAGCCGGGCGGGGCTCCGGCACGAGGGCATCCGCCTGGCACGGGCGTTCGTCGCTCTGATGCCCGAGGAGCCCGAGACGGCGGGGCTGCTGGCACTGCTGCTCCTCGTCGAGTCCCGAGCCTCGACCCGATGGGCGGCCGGAGAGCAGGTGTTGCTCGCCGACCAGGATCGGGCACGCTGGGACCGGACGCTGATCGCCGAAGGCCACGAGATCGTGCGCAGCTGCATCCGTCGCGACCGTCCCGGGCCGCTCCAGCTGCAAGCCTCCATCCAGGCCGTGCACTGCGGTGCCCGGTCGTTCGAGGCCACCGACTGGGCCCAGATCGTCACTCTGTACGACCACCTCCACGAGCTCACCCCCACCCCGGTCGTCGCTCTCAACCGGGCGATCGCCATCGGCGAGGTCGACGGCCCGGCCCGGGCGCTCGAGGAGTTGGACCGGCTCGCCACCGCGCTCGACAGCTACCACCTCTGGCATGCCGCACGCGGCGCCGCCCTGCGCCGCCTCGGCGATCCCGCAGCGGAGGACGCGTACCAGCGAGCCGCCCGGCTCGCCCCCACCGACCACGATCGGCGGTTCCTCCAGCGCCAGCTCCACACCGCCGGGGATCGTCGATCGTCAGCCGGGCGGGCGGAGCCGAGTCGGCGGCACTGGGACACGCCCTAGTCGACCGGCTGCGGCAGGGGGATGTCGTCGAGGCTGAACGGCGGGTACTGGTCGGTGAGCAGGAGCAGGTAGGTCTCCACACGCAGCCACCAGCGGCCCACGCCGAGGGCGAAGTCATGGAGGCCCCGTGGCCATCGGCCGGTGAACAGCACCGCGAACAGCGCGACCACTGCGACGACCACCAGCGCGACGATCAGTGCTGCGAGCACGAGGAAGTGAGGGATGAGCAGGATCAGGCGGAAACCGGCGGTGAGCCTGTTCCGATCCTCGAGCTCGGGCACGACATCGACGCGTACACGGGGTTCGGTCTCCTCCGCAGGGTCCGAGGTCGTGGTCGTGTACCTGAACGATGGATACCCCTCGCGGAGGAAGCCGACGAAGGTGGCGGTGCGGAGCCGGTAGCGCATGTACATGGCCTGGAGGCTGGCGATCCCTTCGGGGAGACGCCCGGTGAACAGGATCGCGAACCACGAGATCACCGCCAGGATCCGCGCCACGCTCTGGAGGGCGTTCAGAACCACTAGGTGCGGGATGGCGAGAAACCAGTTCACGAGTGGTCGCCAGTTGGTGATCTGCTCCGGCGGATCGAACTCGAACCGAGCCGGATACGTTCTCGGAGTACTCATCTCGTCGACTCCTGTCCTTTGTGGCTCCCTACCTGGCCAGACCCGACCCTTCCCGTCGCCGCCGATCTATCGCCGGCCGCAGGCACCGGAGTGGAACATCACCAGGTTGTCGGCTTGCTGGGTGTCCGCAGCCACACGTCGAAGAAGGCGCCGAGGTCCTGGCCGGAGACTTCCTCGTAGATCGCCTCGAAGTCCTCCGTGGTGCCGGTCAGGTCGTCGTGGCGCGTGAGCCACTCCTGGGCGGCCGCGTAGAACGCCTCGTCGCCGACCTTGACCCGTAAGGCATGCAGCGTCGCCGCACCCCGGTCGTAGATCGCAGCGTGGAAGAGACCGAGCGGGCCCGGGTCCGCGATGGCCAGGCCCCAGAACGGGTCGTCGGCGGGGATGTCCATCACCGCGTCGAAGCTCATCTGGGCCGGGTCACGGCCCGCGTCCTCGCTCCACAGCCACTCGGTGTACGTGGCCCAGCCTTCGTTGAGCCAGATGTCCTGCCATCGCGCCGGGCTGACGGCGTTCCCGAACCATTGGTGGGCCAGTTCGTGGACCACGGTGGACTCGCTGGCCACCCGGGAGTACACGGGCCGCGTCTGGGTCTCGAGTGCATACCCGACGCTGTCGTCGTCCACGATCGAGCCGTAGGAGTTGAACGGGTACGGGACGAAGGCATCTCCGAGGAAGGCGATCATGTCCGCCTGCAGGTCGAGGCTGGCATCGGTGGTGGCAGCGTTCGCCGTCGTGAGGTTGTCGTCGACGGCGTCGATGATCGGCAGCCCGTCGTCCGTCTCGGAGTGACGCAGCGCGTAGTCGCCGACCGAGGCCGTCGTCAGGTAGCTGGCCTGCTCGTCCGGAGCGTCCCAGTACCAGGTGGTCCAGCCGTCCTCGGTGATTGGGTCGCGCGCCGGCAGCCCGTTGGCGACCGCCACCTTTCCCTCGGGCACGGTGATCTCGAAGCTGTAGGTGGCCTTGTCCGTCGGATGGTCGCTGACCGGGTACCAGGTCATCGAGCCCTCGGGCTCGCCCACCACCATGGCGCCGTCCCGGGTGGTCACCCAGCCGTAGAGGGCGCCTTCGACGTCCACCGGCCGGATGGTCTCGCCGTTGTAGGTGACCACGATCCGCGCCGTGCGTCCTTCGTGGAGCTTGGGCCGGGGCTGGATCGTCAACTCCCAGCCGCGGGCCGCGTCGTCCTGGACGTGCCAGAAGGCCGGGCCACCGACGGCGTCGCGGGGCGTGGGTGGCGTCACCTCCCGGGCCGGCTTCCCGTTGATCGTGATCGAGTCCACGTCCATGCCGCGCAGGTCGAGGTTGAAGCGATCGAGGTCCTGCGTGGCGACGAGGTCGATGGTCGCGACCCCCTGCAACTGGCCGACGACCGGCGCTGGGGCAGGTGCCGGTGGCACGTAGGTGAGGTCGAGATCGTAATGCTCGACGTCGTAGCCACCGTTGCCGGCGAACGGGAAGTACGCATCGCCCGCGCCGGGGGCACCGGCGGTGAACCTCCGCCCGCTCGGCGCGGCTGTGGCGCCGTCCGCCACGACGAGCGCCCCCACCCCCATCAGCAGAGCGGTCATCACGCGCAACACCCGTGTGCCAGCACTCATGGCAGCCCCTTCACCCTCGATGCTCACACTGTAAGTGCCCTCGGCGCTCTATGACCGGGCCGGCGGGATCGGGTTGCCGGGCGCACCGGGCCACGGGGGAGCCCAAGTTGGGGATCGGGCAGTAGCCCGGTGCGCCCAGGGAGCGAGGGATCAGGTGTCGGTGTGGAGGCGCAGCTGAGCGCGTCGGGCCGCGACCAGTGCGCCGCCGAGGCCGATCAGCACGAGAGCGCCGGCCGCCAAGGGCAGCACGCTCGAGCCGGTGACAGGCAGCGCGCCCTGGCCCCCGGTGGGGCTGGACGCACCCGGCCCGGCGGGCGGGCCCCCGGTCGGAGGGCTCGACGACGGGGGCGTCGTGGCACCGGGTGTCGTCGTGGTGGACGAGGACCCGGGAGCGGTCGTCGTGGTCGAACCTGGTGCTGTCGTGGTGGTCGACCCCGGCGTGGTCGTCGAAGTGGTCGGTGTCGTGTCACCGCAGCCGTCCACCCAGAAGACCTTGTGCTTGGTGTCCGCGCCGATCGAGCCCTCCGCGTTCACCGTCAGCCGGACGTGCCAGCCCTGCTGTGGATGGGGTTCGATGCCGGCCAGGACGTCGGCGAGGTCATAGGTGCGTTCGGCGTCCAGGTCGGTGCCGCCGCCTGCCGCGTCCTCGCCGATGGCGACCTCGTCGGTCAACAGCTCCTGGCCCGCGCCTGGCGGCACCACGTCGCCGGCCGTGGGCGGGATGGCCTCGAACAACACGCTCGCTGTCAGGTCGCCCTCGTCGAAGCCGTAGAAGTCCACCTGGAACACACAGCCCACGTGGGGCTCGTTGTCGGGGTGGACGTCGAACTCGACCTCGTCGATCTTGACCGTGCCGTTGTTGCCGGGTGGATCCGGCGTAGCTGCCGTCGGCCCGGCCAACACCGTGAGCAGCCCTGCACCGCACACCCCCGCTGCCAGGCAGCGGAACCCCGTTGTTCCGACCATGTATGAGCACCTCTCTCCTCGTTCGCGAGCCCGCTCGTCGCCCGTTGCACCGTGATCGCCGGAGCTGCCGCCAGGGGTACGCCCCGCCACATCCCCTGGTTTCCGGTCGTGCGGGCCGGCCGGATGCGGTGTGCTCAGCCGTCGCTCTAGCGGTCGCGGTTCTCGCGTGGCGGCACGGTGCTCGGGACGGTCGGCGCCGCCGGGGGAGCCTCGGACGGCACGGTGCTGGTAGACCCGTTCGGCGCCGCCGGCGCCGCGCCGCCCCGTTCGTTCCCGGCGCGGTCGGACAGGTGCTCTGCCGCCGGGGTCTGGCTCGCACGGTCGTGCCCGTGTTGGCCGGGGTCCGCCGGCCGATGGGCCGCCCCGGGCGCCTGGTCGGCGATCGTCTGTCCGTCGACACCGTTGTCGCCGTCGGCCGCGCCGGTCGCGTCGCTCGAGACGCGCTCGCCGAAGCGGGCGGGACCGTCCCCGGCGGCCGGGTCCTCGAAGTCGACGGGCGTCACCGCTTCGATCGCCCTCCGCACCTTGTCTTCCATCCGGCCAGGCAGCGTCCCGGCAGCGCCGGCCCCGGCCAGCCCGGCGGTGGCCAGGGCGGCACCGAGCACGATCTTCGCGATCACCCCGAGCGCCGTGACCTTGGCGGACGCGGTCCTGAACCCGTTGTTCAGCACGTTGCGCCTCGTCCGGTGCAGCACCCCAGGCTCGGGGCCGGCCACGAAGGCAGCCTCGAGCGCG
>JBOGHK010000112.1:0-50301 GCA_050744325.1 Acidimicrobiales bacterium | reverse complement strand
GGACACCGGACCTTCCCGGCCCCGAGCGGCGGGGGCGGCGGTAGGTTGCGGTGATGGAGCGGCGGATCTTCGGGCTCGAGAACGAGTACGGGATCACGTTCACCCTGCGGGGGCAGCGGCGGTTGAGCCCCGACGAGGCGGCGCGCTACCTGTTCCGTCGGGTGGTGTCGTGGGGCAGGTCGTCGAACGTGTTCCTCGCCAACGGCGCCAGGCTGTACCTCGACGTGGGCAGTCACCCCGAGTACGCCACGCCGGAGTGCGACTCGATCCTCGACCTGGTGACCCATGACAAGGCCGGTGAGCGGATTCTCGAGCAGCTCCTGGTTGCGGCGTCGCAGCAGCTGCGCGAGGAGGGCATCCGGGGCAGCGTCTACCTGTTCAAGAACAACACGGACTCGTCGGGCAACTCGTACGGCTGCCACGAGAACTACATGACCTCGCGGCGTGACGACTTCGGCCACTACGCCGAGGTGCTCATCCCGTTCTTCGTCTCGCGGCAGATCTACGCCGGGGCGGGCAAGGTGCTGCAGACGGCGCGGGGTGCGATGTTCTGCATCTCCCAGCGGGCCGAGCACATCTGGGAGGGCGTGTCGTCGGCGACGACCCGCAGCCGGCCGATCATCAACACCCGTGACGAGCCCCTCTCCGATGCCGAGCGCTATCGCCGGCTGCACGTGATCGTCGGGGACTCGAACATGAGCGAGTACACGACGTTCCTCAAGGTGGGGGCGACGTCGATCCTGCTGCGGATGCTGGAGGACCCGAAGTTCGTGGTGCCGGACATGACCCTGGAGAACCCGATCAGGGCCATCCGCGAGATCAGCCATGATCCGACGATGAAGCGCCTTGTCCGGCTGGCGAACGGGCGGGACGCCTCCGCGCTCGACATCCAGTCCGAATACCTGGAGCGAGCGCAGCGCTACGCCGAGACCCGCGACCTCTCGCCGCTGGAGGCCCAGGCGCTGCAGATGTGGGAGCACTGCCTGACCCGGCTGGCCGACGACCCCCTGTCGCTCGACCGCGAGGTCGACTGGGTGATCAAGCACAAGCTGATCGAGTCCTACAGCGCCCGGCACGAGCTGCCGCTGTCGGACCCGCGGGTGGCGCTGATCGACCTGCAGTACCACGACATCGACCGGCGACGCGGCCTGTTCTACAAGATGCAGGAGCGCGGGCTGGTCGAGCGGGTGACCAGCGACGAGGCGATCGACGAGGCTGTCGAGGTGCCACCCCAGACCACCCGGGCTCGCCTGCGGGGCGAGTTCATCCGCCGGGCCAAGGAACGCAAGCGCGACTACACCGTCGACTGGGTCCACCTGAAGCTCAACGACCAGACCCAGCGCACCGTGCTCTGCAAAGACCCCTTCCGCTCCCACGACGAACGCGTCGAACGCCTGATCGCCAGCCTCTAGCCGGGCTGCCTAGGTCAGAGGGAACACGGTCGTCGGTGTCGTCGATATTACGCCGGCGAGGCCGGACCGCAGCGTCAACGTAGTGCTCGGTGTCGGGCCCGCCCCACACACCGATCGCGACCGTCCCGCCGGGCACGACGACACGGGCGATCTCGTGCATCACGGATTCGATCGCGACGCCAGGGACGTGCATCAGCGTCGACATCGACCACACCGCCCCGATGGAACCCGTCGCAAACGGCAGCCTGCGGGCCGACGCCACGGTGATCGACAGGCCACGCGAGGCTGCTCGTGCAGCGTGCCCGAACGACAGGTCGACTCCCACGACAGCGAGACCGGCCTCGACGAGCGCGACGGCATCGCGGCCCGGTCCAGTGCCGACCTCCAGCACCCGTCGACCTCGAGCACCGGACCGGGCAGCCTCGACGAAGCGCTCTCGCGCCCCCCCAAACCGCACACAACGCGCACGAACCACGCCCACCAGCGTCGCCGTCCGGCCGGTCAATGCCGGTGGAGTGCCGGCGCGGCGGTGGGCGAGGACGTCGCCGATCCGCCCGGCGTGCCGAGGTCGACCTCCTCATCGGTGGATGTCGATGCCCACCGTCGCCACGCCGGCCGGCTTGGGGTTGGGGACGAGAGTCCGTAGGATTGGCGCTCTACCCACGTGAGGATCGCTGCGCACAGCGGGTCGGTCACGACCGAATCGATTAGATGAGCAGGTCATCCGGACCAGCTCGATAGTGAAGAGAGAAATCATTGGCTACAGGTACGGTTAAGTTCTTCAACTCCGAGAAGGGCTTCGGCTTCATCTCTCGCGAAGAGGGTGAAGACGTCTTCGTCCACTACTCCAACATCCAGGGCGACGGCTACAAGTCCCTCGACGAGGGTCAGCGCGTCGAGTTCGATCTCGGACAGGGTCGCAAGGGCGAGGAAGCCCAGAACGTGCGTGTGATCTGATCACCCGCGTCGTTGACGTGATCGTGCGAACCGCCGGCACCGCGCCGGCGGTTCGTCCATGTTGGGGCCGGCTGGTTCACTCGATCGACGTTGCGAACAGGCTGTCGTAGGCCAGTCCCCATGGGGGTCTGAGGAAGCCGAGGGCTCGCACGTCCTCGAACCAGTGGGCGAACGGTGACCGTCGCGAGAAGGTCCCCCCGCCGAGGACGCGCGTGAGGCGCACCAGCGTCTGTTCCGCCAGGTCGGCGACGGCCTGCTTAGCGCGCAAGGCGTCGTGGGAGGCGCCGGCGAGGGTGCGGGTGCCGCCCTCGACAGCACGAAGTGCGCCCTCGTAGGCCTGCACGGCGATCCAGTGGTCCTGCTCGGCGCGCGCCCACTCCACCCGTTCGTATGCACGCAGCTGGTCGGCTCTGCGACGCACCTGGTCGCGGGCAACTGCGATCGCTTCGTCGAGGACACCGAGCACGACGGCGGTGAACAGCGAGGCGATGGTCGGGCCCGCGGCCCGGGTGATCGGATCGAGACCTCCGGTCCAGGCCAGGCGCACCGCCGGAGCAGCCTCCAGCCGCATCGCGTGACTCTGGGTGGCAGCCATCCCCATGCCGTCCCATTCGGCAACGAGCTCGAGCCCGGCACTGCCGTCCCAGGGTCGGTCACGGACGTCGAGCACGAAGATCGTCGGATCCGACTCGCCTTCGGGGATGGCGGTGGTCATCATCCGGTCGGTCACGCCGAGACCGCTGCCGAAGTGCTTGTCGCCGGTCACGGCGTAGGAGGCTCCGACGAGGAACGGCTCGGCACCGATCGCTGTGGCCACCGCCTGGGTGCGGCCGATGTCGCCGCCGCTGCCGGGCTCGGATGTGATCGTTCCCCACTGCTCACCGTCAGCAGCGCTGGCGAAGACCGCGCGCCGCTGTTCCTCCCAGGCGGGCTGGGATGGGTCAGGGCTCGCGAGCCAGAAGGCCACGACCGCAGGATGCATGGAGGAGACCAGGGCCACCGACGGATCGGCTGACGCGAGCTTGCGGTAGAGCTCGCAGACCGGCCGGAGCGACGACCCGAAGCCCTCCCACAGGCCGCCAACCTCGACGGGGGCGACCAGGCGCAGGAGCCCGGCGTCACGCAGCAGGGCGAAGTCGGCACGGTCGAGGTGGCGCCGCGCCTGCCGTTCAGCCCTCTCGGCGCGCCACTGCGACGCGATCCCGTCGATGGCGCGGGCGACCTCCGCCACGGTGACACCCATGCACCGGACATTAGGCCGTGGACCGTCACCGCGCCGTCGACCCCAGGTCGGTCTCGATCCCGCCGCGCGCCCACAGTCGCTCGCCTGACGGCTCGATCACCGCCCCCGAGCGGGTGCAGCCCGTATCGTTTCGACGGATCGGTCGAGGGGAGACGGTTGATGACACACGAGGTGCGTGGGGTAGTTGCCCGGGCGAAGGGCGAGCCGGTGATGCTGGAGACGGTCCTGGTGCCCGACCCGGGTCCGGGTGAGGCGCTGGTCGACATCGCGGCGTGCGGTGTGTGCCACACCGATCTGCACTATCGCGAGGGTGCGATCAACGACGACTTCCCGTTCCTGCTCGGCCACGAGGCGTCCGGTGTGGTGGCGGCCGTGGGCGACGACGTGACCGACGTCGCGCCCGGCGACTTCGTGGTGCTCAACTGGCGGGCGGTGTGTGGCGAGTGCCGGGCCTGCAAGAGAGGCCGACCGCACCTGTGCTTCGGGACCCACAACGCGCGCCAGAAGATGACGCTGTCCGACGGGACGGCGTTGTCGCCGGCGCTCGGCATCGGCGCGTTCGCCGACAAGACGCTGGTTGCCGCCGGGCAGTGCACGAAGGTCGATCCGGCGGTCGCGCCCGAGGTCGCGGGACTGCTGGGCTGTGGGGTGATGGCCGGGCTGGGTGCCGCGATGCTCACCGGTGGCGTGCGGCGCGGCGACAGCGTGGCGGTCTTCGGCTGCGGTGGGGTCGGGGATGCGGCCATCGCCGGCGCCAAGCTCGCCGGGGCCACGATCATTGTCGCCGTCGACCTCGACCCGCGGAAGCTGGAATGGGCCACCGAGTTCGGTGCCACCCACACCGTCGACGCCAGTCGCGACGATCCCGTCGCGGCAGTGCGGGCCGCGACGGGTGGGTTCGGCGCCGACGTCTGCATCGAGGCCGTGGGCCACCCCAAGGTTCTCGAGCAGGCCTTCTACGCTCGCGACCTCGCCGGCACGGTGGTGCAGGTGGGGGTGCCTACGCCGGACATGCGCTTCCCCGACATCCCGATGATCGACTTCTTCGGACGAGGCGGGGCGCTCAAGCCCAGCTGGTACGGCGACTGCCTGCCCAGCCGTGACTTCCCCCTGCTGGTCGACCTCCACCTCCAGGGCAGGCTCCCGCTCGACGCGTTCGTCAGCGAGACGCTGGCGTTGGACGACGTGGAGGAGGCCTTCGCCAAGATGGAGCGGGGCGAGGTGCTCCGCAGCGTCGTCGTCGTCGGCGACGCCGCCGCGTCCCAGACGGATGCGGGCGGGAGCCGTCCATGATCGAGTTGGTCACGACCGACGGCATCTTCGCCCTGGACGGCGGTGAGTGGCAGGTGACCAACAACATCTGGCTGGTCGGCGACGACCGCGAGGTCCTGGTGATCGATGCCGCGCACGATCACCGGCCGATCGTCGACGCGGTCGCCGGGCGACGGGTCACGGCGATCGCGCTCACCCACGGTCACAACGACCACATCAACGCAGCCGCCGCGCTGGCCGATGCCGTCGACGCGCCGATCTGGCTGCATCCCGACGACCGCATGCTGTGGGACGCGGTCTACACCGATCGGGTTCCCGACCGCGACCTGGCCGACGGCAGCGTGCTGCGGGCCGGTGGCTGCGAGCTGGCCGTGCTGCAGACGCCAGGCCACACGCCGGGCTGCTGCTGCTTCCACCTCGCCGGCTCGCCCGGCGATGCCCATATGGTGGTGTTCAGCGGCGACACGCTGTTCTGCGGTGGGCCGGGGGCAACCGGTCGCAGCTTCAGCGACTTCCCGACCATCATCGACTCGATCCGCCGGAAGCTGCTGAGCCTGCCGCCCGAGACGGTGGTGCACACCGGCCACGGCGGGTCGACCACGATCGGCGCGGAAGCTCCGCATCTCCAGGAGTGGATCGACCGCGGCCATTGACCTCGGCACCGGTCGGCGTCGGATCAGACGGCGTCGGTGCTGCGCAGATGGCGTAGCGCCAGCCAGGCCGCGGGGACCGGCAGCCAGTACGTCGCCAGCCGGAAGACCAGCACGGTAGACAGGGCGATGGCGGAGTCGACGCCGGAACCGGTGAGCACCGCGACCAGCGCGGCCTCCACCGCACCAACGCCGCCAGGGGTCGGTGCCGCCGACGCCACGGTGTTCGCCGTCAGGTACAAGGCCCCCATCTCGGCGAATCCCAGGTCGACGCCGAACGCTCGGGCCGACTGCACGAAGGCGAGGATGGTCACGAGCTTGCCCAGCCCCGCACCACCGAACAGCAGCGCCACCTTGGCGGGATCGCTGGCGAGCGAGCGGAGCTCACCGAGGCTGTGTCGCGCCGAGGCGACGAGCCGGTTGTCGACGACCCGTCGCCGCAGCGGTGTCAACCACACCAGCCCGGCTGCCGCCCCCAGTAGGACGAGGACGACGGCCAGCACGCTGGCGTCGGGGATGTCGAAGTGGAGCCCTCCGCCGCGACCGGACCACGTCAGGAACACCGCGATGAACAGCATCTGCATGGCGCCGCTGGCGGCGCTGGTCAGCCCGATGCTGGCCGCGGCCACCGGGAGCTCGACGCCGTTTCGTTGCAGGTAGCGGGCCCGCAGCGCCATGCCTCCGGCGTTGGCCGGGGTGAACCGGTTCAGGAAGGACTGACCGAGCATGACCTCGGTCGTCTGCGCCAGCGGTAGGGGCCGGAGGACGGCGCCCTGCAACGAGAGGGCCCCGGCGAGATAGGTCGTCGCCGTCAAGATGAGCACCACGGGGAGTCGGGACAGGTCCGCCTCGCCGAGGGCGTCGGCGATCTCGGACCAGTTCGACGCGAACGACAGGACCACGTAGACGAGCAGGGCGCCGCCGAGCAGCCCGACGATCCGTCCGATGCTCAATCGCTGCAGTTCGGCGAGCTCGTACGCCTCGACGTCGGCGGCCTCCTGGACGTGCCGCCGCAGGTCCTCCAGCAGGGCGCGGCCCGCACGGCGATCCGTCCGCAGCTCGCGCCTCGTCACGGGGGACAGTGCCAGTGGCTGGAGGAGTGGCAACGTTGCGCTCAGGCGCGCCGGGCCAAGGCCTACTGCGCTCGCCGCGGCCCGCTCGGGCCCGATCCGCAGAGCCAACGACACCAGCAGCTCAGCGACGTCGGCGGCCAGCAAGATGTCGTCGGCGCCGAGCTGGGCCTGTGAGAAGTTGGTGACCACCACGCCGCCGTTCGAAGCGGCTCCCAACTCGGCCCGCAGGCTGCCGACGTGGAGCCGCCGATGGGCGATGCGCGCGGCGTGCAGCGCCTCGACCTCGTGCCACATGGCGGCCAACATGCCGTCGTCGAGAGCGCCGGGCTCCAGCTCGTCCAGCGGTGTGCTCTTGCGATCTCGCACCAGCAGCACGGCGAGCCCGTCCTTGATCGCGCCCACACCCACGACGTCGGGCACGGTGACGTCCGCCTGCGCCGCGAGCAGCGTGGCCAGCGCCTCGTGCTGGACGAGACGCTCGGGCGACCACCCTGGTCGTTCTGCGCCGAGTCCACGTCGCTGCACGGCGATCAGGAGGCGGAACAGCAGGTCGGCGTCGCGCTCGTCCCGGTCGGTGACCCGGACCGTCACCCGCGACCCGTCGTCGAGCTCGGCGTCGTGCCAGGCGCCGTCGGAGGTGGGCTCGATCCATCGAAGCGGGTGGCCGCCCGCGGCAGCAGCAGCGCCGCTGTCACCGAGCCGACTTCGCCGCGCCGGCGCGCCCACCGCCAGCAGCACCGCTGACCCGACGGCGATGCCGAGCAGCAGGGTCGCGCCGAGGTGGAGTGGGACGGCGACGGCGGTGAGCAGGCGCAGCGCGGCAGCTCCGGCCAGGATCCACCAGGCGGCCCGCCGCCATGCCGGGCGCAACCCGGGGACGACGACCGTCGTCACCCCCGCCAGCGCGGCCAGGTACGCCGGCGACGGGAAGGCTGCGCCGGTGAACCACGACTTCGTGTCGAGGTCGTCGAGCACCACCGACGGCGCGGTGTCGTCGAGCCAACCCTGCAGCGCAGTCGCCGCCAGAGCCGGGACGGCGCCGGCGACCGCAAGAACCAGCACGAGCCGTAACGACCCTCGACGCAGCAGTACCAACAACAGCGCGACCGGCACGAGCACCGCCGCGACCTGGGCGATTCCGGCGGCTGCCACCTTCACGGTGGTCGGCAGCCACCCGACGAGCTGGACGAGGTCGCGTGAGATCCCGGTGGCTGCTCGGGGCTCGGCCAGCGTCAAGCCGAGCACCAGCGCGAGACCGGTCAACGAGGCGAGAAGCCGCGCCAGGTCGGCGGGATGGCGCTCCCAGCGGGTGGGAGCGGGGGTTGCTCCGGCGCCCGCGTTCACCGGGGGACACTCCTCTGCTCCTGCCATCGCGTTGAGCCTGGCTCCCTTCGCCGCCTACTTCACGCAGTGTGACACCACGCAACGTCGTTGAACACCTCTCGATGTCACACAGCACTCCTCGCGGGCCTCGTCATCGGTGACCGGTGTGTCGGCGGGCGCCCCGGACCTCGCAGCGGGGCACCAGGTGTGGCTACGCCGTGCTGCCGGGCCCGACGAGGTCGAGTGCCGCCGGACGGTACGGGCCTTCGATCCGGTGTCGGCCGGAGCCGACGTCGCCCACCGGCTGGCCCGGGAGCGCGACCCGGGCCGTGGTGCCGACGGGGACGGCGAGATCGACGACGAGCTGGTCGTCGCATCGCTGCCAGCGCACGCTCGCCGTGCCGTAGGGGGTTCGCAGGGTGGCTCCCGCTTCCGTGAGGCCACCGCCGGGGCGGGGCCTCACCAGCAGTGTCCGGTAGCCGGGCTCGGCGGGTGCCAGGCCGGCGACGACCCGCTGGAGGAAGTCGGCCACTGCGCCCAGGGCGTAGTGGTTGAACGAGGTCATCTCGCCGAGGTTGACCGTGCCGTCCGGGAGCATGCTGTCCCAGCGCTCCCAGACGGTGGTGGCGCCCATCGAGACGGGGTACAGCCAGGACGGGCAAGCCTCCTGCAGGAGCAGGCGGTAGGCCTCGTCGACCAGCCCGGTGTCGACCAGCGCGTCGCAGACCAGGGGCGTTCCCACGAAGCCGGTGCCGATGCGGTAGCCCTCCTCGCGCACCAGCTTGGCCAGGCGACGCGCGGCCCGCACCCGTTGCGCCTCGGTGGGCAGAAGGTCGAATCGCAGCGCCAGCGCGTATGCGGTCTGCGCGTCGCTGGCTAGGCGGCCCGTGGGCGTGACGAACTCGGCGTTGAAGGCATCGACGACCTGGCCGGCGAGCTGCTCGTAGCGCGCGTGGTCGGCCTGGCGGCCGAGCACGGCGGCGGCTCGCGCGAGGAGACGCGCCGTGTGGGCGTGGTACGCGGTGGCGATCAGAGCGCGATCGGTCCGCGCCGCGGCGGGATCATCCGGCGGAGCGGCAGGGTCGAGCCAGTCGCCGAACTGGAACCCCCTGTCCCAGAGGTGGTCGTCACCGGCCAGGTCGGCGATCTGGTCGACCCAGGCTCGCATGCTGGCGTACTGGCTCCTCAGCAGGTCGGTGTCGCCGAACCGTTCGTAGAGCACCCACGGCACCACGACGGCGGCGTCTCCCCAGGCAGCCGCTGGTCGAGCTTCGAAAAGCAGGTCGATCCAGGGGACGTAGGGCGGCACAGTGCCGAGCTCCTGCTGCTCCGCGGCGACGTCCCGCAGCCATGACGCGAGGAAGCCGTTGCAGTCGTAGAGGAACGACGCGGTCGGCGCGAAGACCTGGATGTCGCCGGTCCAGCCGAGTCGCTCGTCGCGCTGTGGGCAGTCGGTTGGGAGGTCGACGAAGTTCCCGCCCATGCTCCAGCGGACGTTGTCGTGGAGCTGGTTGAGCCCGTCGTGCGAGCAGTGGAAGCTGCCGGTCGGCTGCATGTCGGTGTGGCAGACGACAGCCTCGATCGCATCGGTGGTCAGCTCGCCCGGCCAGCCATCGACCTGGACGTAGCGGAACCCGTGGATGGTGAAGGTGGGTTCGTAGACCTCGTCCCCGTCGCCGCCGAGCACGTAGGTGTCGGTCGCAGCGGCGTCCCTCAGCGGGCGGGTGCCGAGCTCGCCGCCATCCAGCACCTCGGCATGCCGCAACGTGACGACGTCGCCCGCGTGGCCCTGCACCGTGATCCGGGCCCGTCCCGAGATGTTCTGGCCGAAGTCGACGAGCGTGGCTCCGCTCGGCGCGGCGAAGATCCGTGTCGAGGGCACGGTCTCGATTCGGCGGACTGGCGGACCGATGGGTGCGACCAGGAGATGGGCGACCGAAGCGAGCTCGTGCACCCTGCTCCAGCCGGCGTCGTCGATGCCCGGCGTGGACCACGACGGGTCGGCCAGCCGGGCGTCGTAGCTCTCGCCGTCGTACAGGCTGGCCGACAGGTAGGGGCCGAGGTCGGCACGCCAGTGGCGATCGGTCGCGATCGTGTCGACCGTGTCGTCGTAGCGCAGTTCCAGTTGCGCGATCGGGCCGATGTCGCTGCCGTAGATCTCGCGACGTCCTCCACGGAACCCGAGGCGACCCCGGTACCAGCCCTCGGCGACCGTCATGCCGAGCATGTTCTGGCCGATCTCCAGCAGGTCGGTGACGTCGAAGGACTGGTACCGGAGTCGATGCGAGTAGCTGGTCCAGCCCGGCGCGAGGACGTCGTCTCCGATCGAGCGGCCGTTGCAGTGGGCCGTGTAGACGCCGAGGGCCGACACGTAGAGTCGGGCGCGCGCCAGCCCTGGCCGTACGGAGAAGCCGCGCCGGAACAGGATCGGGCGTTCCGAGGGCTCGTCGGGGAACGTGGCTGTGATCGGCACGGCGGTCCAGTCGGACGGCTCAATCAGCCCGACCTCGATGTCGAGGGGACTGCTCCAGTCCGAGGACTCGCCGGTCGAAGCCGTGACCCGCACGCGCAGCTGCCGACGCGCTCGAGACCCGAGAGGATCGAACGGCCACGGGACCAACACCGACTCGTTCGAGGCGACGGCACCGGAGGTGGCCGCGTCACCCGACTCGAGGTCGTGTGCAGCGATCTCGTAGGCGTGCTGCCGGTAGCCGGGCACGTCGGACTCCACGACCCACGACAGCCGCGGCCGCGGCACACCGAGGGCCCGGGGGTTCGAGCCGTACTCGGCCCGCAGCTGCTCGACGACGGTTGCCATGGGCCTATCCCTGGCTCTGGAGGTTGTACGGCGCCGAGCCTACGAGCCACCGCGAGTCTCGTCTGCCGACGTAGCACCGACGTAGCACCCGAGCGGTGGGCGTCCGTGCAGCGATTTGACAATAATTGCTCAGTTCGGCAACTATTTCTGCAATGGCAACGGATGCTCCGATCGAACTGACGCCGCTGTTGCAGGCATTGGCCGATCCGACGCGGCTCGACGTGGTGCAGGCCCTCAGCCACGGTCCGAGGCGTGCCGGCGAGCTTGCCGAGCTCTCCGGGCTGTCGGCATCCGCGATCAGCAAGCACCTGCGGATCCTGCTCCAAGCCGGCGTCGTCACCGACGAACGCTCGGCGGACGACGCGCGCCTGCGGATCTTCAGGCTCCAGCCGACGTCGGTCCTGGCCCTGCGGGCCTGGCTCGACCAGCTCCAAGCCCTATGGGACGAGCAGCTGGGCTCGTTCAAGCGACACGTGGAGACGCCCCGATGACAGAACCGCAGATGGTCACCTCCGAGGTCGAGGTATCCGTCGACCCCGCGACGGCGTTCAAGGCCTTCACCGACGAGATCGACCTGTGGTGGGTGCGGGGCCCGATCAACTTCTGGGCCGACGCCGGGCGGGTCGTCGAAGTTCGCTGCGAGCCGGGGGTGGGGGGACGGATCGTCGAGGTGCTCGACCGCCCGGACTCCGGCGACGTGTTCGAACGCGCCCGCATCACCCTCTGGGAGCCCGGTGCGCGCCTCGGTTGGGCGAGCTCGGTCGACGACGTCGAGACCCAGGTTCGGTTCCTCCCCACGTCGGGCGGAACCCGGGTGACCGTCGAGCACCGGATTCCCGACGGTGGCCAGGACACGGGAGGAACCGCGTGGAGTCGCGTCGTGCCGCGATGGTTCGGTGACTGGTGCGCCAAGCGCGACCGGGTGCCCCACCAGCAGGTCGACGTCGCCAGGCTCTCGATCGGCGTCTACTACGCCCGGCCCGCGGCCGCCGCCCGGTGGCTCGCCGACGTCTTCGGGCTCGAGTCAGTGGACGACCTGCCAGACGGGCCGGACCCCTTGCCCGAGGGCCAGTACGGCCATCCGTGGATCGAGTTCCGCATCGGGAACGCCATCCTCAACGTCTTCAAGCTCGACGGCGAACGAGACGCGGACGTGCAGACGCACGTGCCGTGGTTGTACGTCGACGACCTCGAAGCGCACTACGCCCGCGCCAAGGAACGGGGAGCCACGATCATCGAGGAGCCCCACCCGTACCCAGGTTCGACGGTCTACGTCGCCGACGACCTCGAGCATCGCAGGTGGACGTTCTCGCAGGCCCGCCCCACGATGCGCTAGACGCCGGCGGCGCCCGACGAGGGCGCAGCCGGCGTGCCGTCGAGCCACCAGCGGACGGCCTCGTCCGAGGTCGGCGGCGGCACGGTGTGGCCGCCGTCGAACTCGCGGAAGTTGACCTCGTAACCTGCGTCTCGCAGGTGGGGGACGAACGAGCGGCTGCACGCGTCGATCGGCAGGATCGGGTCGGCTGTGCCGTGCGACACGTAGACCCGGGATCTGGCCACCGACGGGCTGGGCACGACCATGAACCCGGGTGAGAAGGCCAGCACGGTCGGGAAGACGTCGCCGTTGGTCAGCCCGATCGACAGCGCATACGACGCGCCGTCGGACACGCCGCCGATCGCCAGGCGCCCGGTGTCGGCGTCCACCTGGTCGACCACGGCCTCGAGCACCCTGTCGAGGAAGGCGACGTCGGGACCGAAACGGCGCTCGGCGACGAGGTCCCAGGTCGACGGCCCACGCGAGTCGGGGGCGACCAGGATCACGCCGTAGCGATCGACGGCGGCGAGCACGGCACGCAGGTGGGACCGGCCGGTGCCGGTCGCGCCGTGCAGGAACACGAGCAGCGGTGCGCCGGTCTCGGCGGTGTCGGGAACGTAGAGGACACCGTCGCGTGGCCCGTCAAGTCCGAGTGGCTGGTCGCGTTCGCCGGGCACGCCACGGGCGGGTCGTACGACGAACGACAGCCGACCCACCGCATTGGCGTCGTCGATCGTGTGCGGCGATGTCATGCCCGCGGCCGTCCGATGGCGTCTGCGCCGCTACCCGAGGGCCTGGTAGGCGGCGAGCACCAGGAGCGCGCCGCGTAGGTCGCCGACCAACCCGCCGGCCATGCGGTTCATGACGTAGGCCACCGACATGCGGGCGTCCAGGTCGATCACGGCGAGCGAGCCACCCCAGCCGCCCCAGAAGCAGGAGCGTGGGTTGAGGCTCAGGGGAACGAGCTCGTTCATGAGCCCGAACCCGGTGCCGAGGCGCATCTGCATGCCCAGCACCTGGTCCACGTCGTGGCACTGCTCGGTGAAGATGCGTTCGACGCCTTCCTCGGACAGGATCGTCACCCCGTCGACCGTGCCGCCTTTGGCCAGGGCCGAGTGCACCCGGGCCACCGAGCGAGCGTTGCCGGTGCCGCCAGCCGCCGGGATCTCGGCCGCCCGCCACTCCCTGGCGTTCGGTTCGGCACCGGAGAGGACACAGCTGCCCAGCGCCCGAGCGGCGACGCTCGACGGGTCGACTGCGGCGTCGGCGAGCGTCTCGCCGGGCGGCACCATCCGGCCGGTGCGGTGCTCCTCGGACTCGGGCAGCCCGATGTGGAAGTCGGCGCCGAGCGGTTCGGCGACCTCGTCGCGGAAGTACGCGCCGATCGTGCGACCGGTCACCCGACGGACCACCTCGCCTTCGAGGTAGCCCTGCGTGAGGGCGTGGTAGCCGGACGCGGTGCCCGGCGTCCACCACAGACTCTGGGCGGCGAGCGCCCCGGCCGCACGTTCCCAGTCGTAGAGGACCTCGGGCACGATCGGCGGGTCCCATCCAGGCAGCCCGGCGGTGTGGCCGAGGACCTGCGCCAGGGTCACCCCCTCCTTGCCCTGGCCGGCGAAATCGGGCCAGTACGTCGCCACGGGGGCGTCCAGGTCGACCTCGCCACGATCGGCGAGCATCAACATGCAGATCGCCGCCATCGTCTTGGTGGTCGACCAGACGTTGACGATCGTGTCTCGCTCCCACGGACGGCCGGCGGCGTCGGCATCACCCGCCCACAGGTCGACAACAGGCCCGCCGTCGAGGGTCACTGCGACGCTGGCGCCCAACTCCTGGCCCTGGTCGAAGTTGGCGCCGAAGGCCACGCGCACGGCGTCGAAGCGCGGATCGCACTCGCCCTGGATCTCGGTCACCCTGTCCCCCCGACGGCTCCGGCTGGGTCGAGCCCACCCTAACCGGCACTTGACCCGCGGGTCAGGCCCCCGTCTCCGGCGGGCAGCCCGACCGGCGCGCCGGACGAGGCGCTCGGTCTCGAGGGCGTCGACGAGAGCGGTCATGTTCCGCGGAGTGAGCCCGAGGTCGTCGGCGAGCACCCCGCATATGCTGCCGGGAACAGTCACGCACGACGACAGAAGAATGCTCGGGCGGCGTGGCATGACACCGGCAAGGAGATCCCATGTCCGCAGATTCCGTCGCCAGCAGTGCGTTGCCTTTGGCCCCAGGCGTTTGGCGCCTCGACCCGAACCACTCGGGCGTCTTCTTCAAGATCCGCCACATCGGGCTCACCAACGTGCGTGGCCGGTTCAACTCCTTCGACGCGACGCTCACAGTCGGTGCCACGCTCGACGACAGCCAGGTCGAAGGCAGCATCGACATGTCCTCGGTCGACACCAACCAGCCTGACCGCGACGCCCACCTGCTGACGACGGACTTCTTCTCCGCCGACAAGCACCCGACCATGACGTTCCGATCCACCGCGGCCCGCTCCGAGGGCGCCGATGAGTACGAGCTCGACGGTGACCTGACCATCAACGGCGTCACCAACCCGGTCACCCTGGCCGTCGAGTTCACGGGCCTCGAGATCTACCCCGGCGACGGGACGACGCACGCGGGCTTCGTCGTGACGACCCAGATCAGCCGCGACGACTACGGCATCGACTTCAACATGCCCCTCGGCATGGACAAGGTCGCCCTCGGCAAGAAGGTGGCCGTCGAGATCGAGCTCCAGGTCGTCGCACCGGACGGCGGTTGACGCGGCGAAGCCGGAGGTCCCCGGGCGACCGTCAGACGTGGGCGAGGAGGCGGTCGAGCGGCCGGGGGACGTGGGCGAGGTCCAGCGCCTCCACGAGCAAGCGCGCGTAGCGGATCTTCCGGCCGCCACGCGTGCCCATGAAGCGCCATAGCTGCTCCTCGTGGGTGCGGCGTTGCTGCACCGCCTGCTTCTGCAGGGTGCGGAACGACCCGAGCTCGCCCTGAGCTTCGACGACCTGCTCGACGCGTGCGGCGCCGAGGGAGCGGATCAGCTCGTCCTCCAGGTCGGCGACGCACACGTAGAAGCCGAGCGATTCCATGTCGGCGCGGCCGAGGTGGGTGCCGAGCCCCGCCCGTTCGAGACCGCGCTGGAAGTCGCGCTCCTCCCTGGCGTCGCAGAGGCCGGCCAGCCGCAGGTCACGCCCCTGGGGGCCGAACGCCTCGAGGAAGCTCGCGATGTTCGTCGCACCACCCATCGGTACGACGGCAACGCCGTCGGCGACCAGGTCCAGGCCGCGGCGCTCGGCGAGCGCCTCGACCGCGGCCTGGTCGCTCACCCCTTCGACAAGCACCACCGTGAGCGCGTCGATGCTGCCGGCCAGGGCATGCGCCGCGGCAGCAACCAGCCGCGAGCGTCCGCTCCGGGCCGCGGACTGAGCGGCGGGCCGCTCGATGCCCTGCTCGTCGGTCACCCGCCCAGCCTCGCACCCGGCGTTCTGCGGGCGAAACGTCTGTCATGATCCGTGCTCGACAACCGATCGCCCTCGACTGGAGAGCCATGGAGACGATCCCGCACAGCCCGATCGAGGGTGTGTACCCCCCTGACGGCGACTACGTCCATGCGATGGAAGTCCGCGCTGCCGAGCGGCTGCTGTTCGTCTCCGGCACCATGGGGCTCGGCGCAGACGGGACGCCGGGCGCGACGCTGGCCGACCAGACCCTCGAGAGCGACTGGCTCGTCGAGATCGAAGTGGTGGCCGCGGCCTGATCGCGATGGTCGGGCAGCGGCACGATACGGCACGTTGCGACGACCACCATCAGGGGTATGACCAGGGCACCTATGCGCGTCGTCCTGCTTGGTGCCCCGGGCTCGGGCAAGGGCACCCAAGGTGCCGTTGTCGCCGATCGTCTGGACGTGCCGTACGTATCGACCGGCGAGCTGCTGCGCGCCGAGGTTGTCGAGGGCACCGAGCTCGGGCGCCAGGTCGCTCCGATCCTCGACCGCGGCGAGCTGGTGCCCGACGACCTGGTCGTCGCGGCGATCCGCAGCCGCCTCCAGCCGATGACAGCCACACGCGGCTGGGTGCTCGACGGGTTTCCCCGCACCGTGGCGCAGGCCCGGCATGCCGGGTCCCTGGTCCGCGCCGACGCCGTGGTCTACCTGGGCATCCCCGACGACGTCGCGCGCCACCGCCTTGCCGAGCGTGCCCCCGGCGGCCGCAGCGACGACGCCGACCCCCAGGTCATCGAGCGCCGGCTCCGCGTGTTCCACACCGAGACCGAGCCGCTGCTCGGCTTCTACCGCGAGCGGGACCTGCTCCGGACCGTCGACGCCACCGAGGCGCCGGCGGACGTCACCGAGGCGATCATGGATCAACTCGGCGGTGTCAGGCGTCGAGGGCCGACAGGTCGAGCTGGCCGAGGCGGTCGGGGTCGGCGAGCGAGTCGATGGCGACGATCTTCCCGTCCTTGACCGTGAAGGCCATGATCGAGAACGGCTTCCCGTCCGTGACCACGACGACCCCGGCAACCCCGTTGATGAGCGCCGGTCGCACGAACCGGGAGGGATGCGCGAACGCGACGGCCCGCTTGGCGACGTTGTCAGCACCGTGCACGACCGACGTGGCGGCCGGGCTCAGGACACCGCCGTCGGAGCGGAGGACGATCTCCGGGTCGAGCACGGCGACCAGCGCGTCGAAGTCGCCGGCCTGGGCCGCCGCGAAGAATGCGTCGACCGCCTCCCGCTGCCGAGCCAGGTCCGGTTCCGGGGTCGGGGCCTCGACCTGCACCCGTCGCCGGGCACGACTCGCGAGCTGCCGGGTGGCGGTGGGCGAGCGGCCCACGATCGTGGCGATGTCGTCGAACGGCACGGCGAACATGTCGTGCAGCACGAAGGCGACGCGCTCGGCCGGACCGAGCGTCTCGAGCACGACGAGCAGAGCGAGCGCGACCGAGTCGGTCAGCAGCGCGCGGTCCTCCGGATCGACGGCTTCGACGCGGCTCACGATCGGATCCGGGACGTGCACGCCGAGGGGATCCTCCCGGCGGGACCGGCGCGAACGCAGCATGTTGAGGCACACGCGGCTGACGACCGTGGTCAGCCACCCACCGAGGTTCTCGACGTCGCTGGTATCGGTGCGGCTCAGTCGAAGCCAGGTCTCCTGGACGGCGTCGTCGGCTTCGCCGAGCGAACCGAGCATCCGGTAGGCCACCGCCCGCAAGTGGTCCCGGTATCCCTCGAATTGGTCCGCCAGCACCGCCTGTTCGTCCATCCGGTCACATTCCTCGTCGAGTTCGGTCGGATCGGTGACCAAGGAAACCCAACCGGGGCGAGAACGACAACATCGGGTCGCGCCGCCGTCGCTCGCCCGATCGTCCGGGCTCGCTGGACGAGGTCACTCGTCGTCGGAAGGGATCTGGCGGGTCCGCTTCACCTCGGAGCGGCGACGCTTCCCGGCGAGCCGGCGCTCGGTACTGGTCCTGGACGGCTTCGTGGCTCGGCGGGGACGCTGCTCGCGGAGCGCCTCGGCCAGGTACGAGCGCAGCCGGTCCAGCGCGACGGCCCGGTTCCGCGTCTGTGACCGCTCGTCGCCGGCGGAGGCCCGCACGACGTCGCCGAGGCGGTCTCGCAGCCGAGCGCGCTGGTCCGAGGTGAGGCTCGGGGAGGCGGCCACGTCGAAGCTGACCTCGACTCGGGTTCGCGCCCGGTTCGCATGTTGGCCGCCCGGCCCGCCGGATGTGTCGAAGCGCCACTCGATCTCGTCGAGCGGGATCGCCAACCCCCTGGTCACCTGCAAGGTCTCGGCCACGCCATCCATGGTCGCAGGTGCGCGAGCAGCGCGGACCGTCGGCAGGGTCAGCCCGCAGCGTCGATGCGGACGTGGCCGTCGTCGTCGACGAACGGGCTCGGATCGATCGAGCCCCCGAGGTCGCGCTGGCACACGAGCGGCCCGCTCGAGTCGTCGAGGAACGGCCCGGCAGGCGCCGCAGCGACCGCCCGCGAGATGCACTGTTGCTGGGATGCCGCCTCGCGGACCGTGTAGTACACGACGTAGCCACCGTCGCGTTGCAGGACGGCCGGCGCCCACGTCGTGTTGGGGGCTGCCCAGCCGGGGGAGCGCCGCGAGCGCGTTCCCGACCAGCTCCCAGTTCGCCAGGTCGGTCGACCGGATCACCTGGATGTCACCGGCACCTGAGTTCGTCGAATAGCCGTAGAAGGTGTCGCCGGCCCGCAGGACGAACGGGTCCGGGAAGTCGTAGGGAAACCGCGCTCCGGTGGCATAGGCCAGGACCTGGGTACAGCTGTCGGCCGCGCCGGCGAGGGCGTCGACCGCGGCGCGGTCGTCGCCCCTGCGGCTCGCATGCATCGCGACCGAGACACCGTCGAAGCACCCCTGGGCCTCGCTGGAGTGGGCCGCGACCACCACGCTCGCGGCATCGATGGCCGTCCGATCGGTCTGGACCGAGGCGATGTCGAGGACCACCGCCGCGACGAGAGCAGCGAGCGGCACGGGGCGGACGGGCCGGTCAGGAACCAGTCGCGCGAGAGCCTCGGTGCGCGCCGTCACAGGGCGACACCGGCCTCGGCGCAGGTGCCCTCGATGCTTCCGAGGGTTGCGGTCACGCCGGGCGTGTCTCCGACCGATGCCTGGTTCAGCGCCTCGGCGACACCGACCAGACAGCTTTGGAGCGCGTCCAGCCGGGTCGTGCCGTCCGCGAGCATGGCGTACTCGGCATCGCGCTGCGCGACCAGATCGACGAGCTGGATCGAGATGGCATCGAGCGTCGCCTGGAAGGAGTCGCGCTCGCCCTCGCGCTGGTCGAGTTTCCACGACTCGCCGGCAAGGGTCGCCCGCGCCGCAGCGAGCTGAGCGTTGACCGTGCTCAGCTCGACGCGGGATCCGTCGAGGTCGGCACGCGCATCCTCGAGCGCGGCCTCGGTTCGATCGGTCGCGGCACGGGTGTCGAACCAGGCGCGGGCACCGATCCCGACGCCGGCCAGGGCCGCAAGGACGAGGAGGGCTGGGCCGACGCGTCGAGCTCGCTGTCGCCACTCGCGCCACTCCCGTCGTCGCCGCTTCCGCCATGCCCGGTGCCGGGTCGGGAGCGCGTCCGTTCCCCGCCTACCTCGGTCGGCGTTCCCGCAACCATCGCACCCGCCCCGAATCCCGCGATCTTCGGTGTCCCCAGTCTTCACGACCGCCTCGCTGCTCAGCGGTCTCCTCGGGGGTGAAATCGCGGTCAACCGGCGGGTCACGACAGACGACCTTGCTGCGGACCACGGGCGGTATGGCGATCACCGTTCCCACTACGGGACGAGGGAGGCGGCCATCCAGGTGACGGCGAAGTCGACGAGGTCGGCGCCGTCGAGAAGCTCGCTGCGGGCCCCGCCCACCACCCCGGTCGAGGCCCGGCCCGTAGCGAGGTACTCGCGCAGGATCACGGCGAAGTAGTCCTCGCCCGGGTAGTCGACGATGCCGTCGCTGTCGTCGAGGCACTCGACCACTCGCACCTTCCGCCCGGCGGGGCCGGTGACGAGGCGGTGGCGCCGTGCCCGTCGCTTGTCGGCCACCGGGGCCAGGTACTCGGCGTAGTGGATCAGCGTGACCGTGTCGGGATCGGCTCCCAGGCGGAGCACCCGTCCCCCGGCCTGGACGAACCGTTCCAGCGGCGAGCCTGGCCCGTAGTAGTGGTCCCAAGGAACGTCGGCGACCAGCCGCTCGGCGAGCGGCCCCGAGGCACCGAACCGCCCCTCCGGGTGGTCGCTGACCTTGGTAGCCGGCCGCTGCCGGAACACCTCGGCGAGGACGCCGACGTCGGGGTCGGCGGGTGTGGTCAGGTGGTCGAACGGCTCGGCGTCGGCCAGCAGGCTCATTCGCTCGGACTCGGGGCGCTCGTTCACCCAGGCCCAGTCGTCGGCCGCGCCGAGGGTCATCAGCAGAGAGCCATCGGGCGCGATGGCAGCCGCCAGCGCGTCGATCACGCCGTCCGCTCCGCCCGCCACCGGGCCGATCGCCCGCAGCGACGCGTGCACCATCAGCAGGTCGTTCGCAGTGACGCCGAGACGCCCCAGGTCGCCAACCAGCTCGGCCACCGATCGTCGCTGACCATCCACGGCGTCACATCCTGGCCGATCGTGATGGGATACCGACGCCGCCATGGCGAGCATTCCTGGGCACTGGCAGCAGGACGTCCGGGATTTCCTCCAGTATGGAGGGGCGCCACACCCGGTGGTGGGTGAACCGCTGCGGTGCGCCAGGCCCTGAGGCGAGGGGGAATGATGCGGACGATCGATGAGCTCAGCAGCGAGCAGCGGGCCTGCTACCACGAGCAGGGCTTCGTGCGGCTGCCGGGCTTCGCCGAGCCCGCGCTGTGCCAGCGAATGCTCGACCGGGTGATCCAGATCGCGCGGGCGCACGCCGACGGCGAGCCCGGCACTCCTGGCTTCGTGCTGCCGGAGGCGAACCTGTCAGGACGTTCGGGCGCGCCCGAGCAGCTGGTGTCGAAGATCTTCCGGCTGCACCGCGACCGCGTGTTCGCCGACTTCGCCGGCAGCGACCGGGTCACCGACCTGCTCGTCGGTCTCATCGGTCCCTCGATCGACTGCTTCCTGTCGCAGTTCATCTTCAAGAACCCTGCTGCCTGGGGTCAGCCCTGGCACCAGGACAGCTTCTACTTCGACTTCCGACCGGCCCGACCGGTCGTGGGCGTCTGGCTGGCGGTCACCGAGGCCACGCTCGAGAACGGGTGCCTCCACGTGCTCGCCGGCTCGCACCGCGAGCCGATCCACGAGCACGTGCCTGACCGTCGCCCGGGCGCCAACTACGGCTACGTCGAGATCGTCGACCACGACATGGGCAGGGCCGAGCCGGTGCTGATGGACCCCGGCGACCTGCTGTTGTTCGACAGCCACCTGATGCATCGTTCGACCGACAACAAGTCGGACGGCTTCCGGGCGGCGATGGTCTACCACTACGCCGCGACGGGCATCGCCGACCTCGGCCCGGGGCTCCTCAACGACTTCGTCACCGTCCGCTGAACGGCGGGACGGCGGCCGCGGTGCCGATCATGAACCGGAGGCTCTCGGTGACCGGCAGTGCGGCGTCGCACAGCCGGTTGAACAGATCCTCGTAGCGCTTCACGTCGTGCTCGTCGGTCAGGACGAGGTCGTCGGTCACCGTGTCCACCGCGACCACGGTGGGATCGCCGGGGTCGGGGAACGTGTAGATCGAGAAGGCCGACCGGGGCACGCTGAAGTTCTCGATCGCGGCGTCCACCGGCAGCACGTGGACCGTGGTCTTGGGGTCGCCGTTGACCCGGGCGGTCACGTGGTAGAGCTGGGCCTTGACGATCTCGGCAGGGGCAGCACGTCGGCGGATCGCCAGCTCGTCGATGATCACCTGGTAGGTGGGGCCGCCCGGTCGGCGCAGCATGCGCTGGCGTCCGTTGCGAGCCTCGACAGCGCGATCGGCCGCCCGCCCGAGGGTCTCGCCGAGGCCCTCGGCATCGACACGGGCCCGAGCGAAGTCGGCGGTCTGGAGTAGGCCGGGCAGGAAGCTCATCTGGAACTCGCGGATGGTGCTGGCCCCCGCCTCGAGGTCGGCAGAGAGCGCTTGGCGCCGTCCCATCTCCTTGTTCGACTCCCACCAGCCGCGCTCGCCGGCCTCGCGGGCGATCGTCAACAGCTGGGTCCACCGGTCGCCCTCCACCTCGAGGGCGTCGAGGATCTTGAGGATGTCGGCCTGGTCGATGACGTGGCCGTTCTCCAGCCGCGAGATGCTGGCCCGACTCTGGCCGATCTTCTTGGCCAGTTGCTCATGGGTCAGGCCGCGCTGGGTGCGCAGTGTCCGCAACTCGGCGGCCAACCGCAGGCGACGCACGTAGGGGCTGATCACTCCGTGAAGAACCTCCCAGGCGCACCCTAGGGCATGGGCCTGGGACTGGTCAGACGGCGGAATAGTTGCATAGCGTGCAAAGTTGCAGTTGATGCAACGAAGGCTCCGGGGAGATCGATGACCGCCGCCAGCACGTTCCGCGCCTCAGTCGACGAGGACACCGAGCTGCCACACCGTCGCGTCGTCCTGGTCTTCGTCGGGTTGATGCTCGGCCTGTTCCTGGCCGCACTCGACGCCACGATCGTGGCCACGGCGCTCCCGACGATCGTCGGCGATCTCGGCGGCCTGGATCAGCTGTCCTGGGTGGTGACCGCGTATCTCCTCGCGCAGACCGTCGTCACGCCGCTGTACGGCAAGTTCGGCGACCTCTACGGCCGCAAGACCCTGTTCCAGGTCGCCATCACCATCTTCCTCGTCGGCAGCGGGCTGTGCGGGGCGGCCGGATCGACCGGGCAGCTGATCGTGTTCCGGGCGGTGCAGGGTCTCGGTGCAGGCGGGCTGATCGTGCTGGCCCAGGCGATCATCGCCGACGTGGTCAGCCCCCGCGAGCGCGGCCGCTATCAGGGCTACTTCGGGGCCATGTTCGGGGCGGCCACGGTCATCGGCCCGCTGTTGGGTGGCTTCCTCACCGATCACCTGTCGTGGCGCTGGGTGTTCTACGTCAACCTGCCGATCGGCATCGTGGCGGTGCTGGTGACCAGCGTGGTGCTACCGGCGAACACCAGACGCAAGCACGTGGCCATCGACTGGCCGGGGACGGTGCTGCTGTCGGCCGCGATCATCGGCCTGGTCCTCCTGACGACGTGGGGTGGCACGGAGTACACCTGGGGCTCGCCCACCATCGTCGGCCTCGGGGCCGTAGTCGTCGCCCTCACCGTGGCCTTCGTGGCCGTCGAGCGACGAACTGCCGAGCCGGCCATACCGCTGCGGCTGTTCCGCGTGCGGACGGTGACCATCGCCTGCGCCGTCAGCTTCGTGCTCGGCGTGGCCATGTTCGGCGCGACGACCTATCTGCCCACATTCCTCCAGGTGGCCAACGGCGCGTCGGCCAGCAACTCCGGGCTGCTGCTCGTGCCGCTGCTCGCCGGGCTCGTCGGGGCGTCGATGCTCGCCGGGCAGGTGGTCACGCGCACCGGGCGCTACCGCGTGTTCCCCATCACGGGGATGGCGATCGCCAGCCTGGGGATGTTCCTGCTGTCGACCCTCGACACCGACAGCTCACGCCTCGAGTCCGGTGGATACATGGTGATCCTGGGCATCGGAATCGGGCTCGTGATGCAGATCATGGTGCTCGCCAGCCAGAACGAGGCACCGGTCGCCGACCTTGGCGTCGCCACGTCGATGGTCAACTTCTTCCGTTCCGTCGGCGGCTCGGTCGGGGTGGCGCTGTTCGGAGCGGTCGTCAACCACCGGCTCACGGACCTGCTCGGCGAGGGATCGACGGTCGCCATGACCCCCGAGCAGATCCACCAGCTCCCGGCCGGGGAGCAGGCGATCCTCGGTTCCGCGTTCGCCGACGCGATCGGCCAGGTCTTCCTGGACGCTCTCCCGGTGGTCGTCATCGGCTTCCTCCTGACTTGGCTGCTACGCGAGACCGCGCTGCGAACGACCTCCGCGCAGCTGCATCGTGCGACGCTGGAGAACTGATGGTCGACGGACTGCGCGAACGGAAGAAGGCCGAGACCCGCACGGCGCTGCGCGACGCCGCACTCCGGCTTGCCGACCAGCACGGGCTGGACAAGGTGTCCGTGGATGCCATCGCCGATGCCGCCGGGGTCTCGACGCGCACGTTCTTCAACTACTTCCCCTCCAAGGAGGACGCGATCATCGGGATGGCGCCGTCGATGCCGTCGCCGGTGATCGACCACCTGCGGGGCCGTGCGGCGGACGAGGCGCCGCTCGAGGCATTGCGGGCGGCGATCCAAGCCAGCGTCGAGCACCTCCACGAAGACCCGGACCGATGGGTCATCCGCCGTCGCCTCGTCGAGCACCATCCCGAGCTCGCGGCCCGGTACGCCGCACGGCTCGCCGAGATGGAGCGCGACCTGGTGGTCGAACTGGCCAAGCGCCTCGGCCTCGACCCGGACCACCACACCTACCCGGCGACCGCCGTCGGCGCTGCGCTGGCCGCGACCCGGGTGGCGATGACCATCTGGCAGGGCCAGGACACCCCCACCTCGCTCGACAGGCTGCTCGACCAGGTCTTCGACCAGCTCGCCTCCGGCCTCGCGCCCTCGTGATGGACCGCCACCGACCAGGCCCTCGGCGACTGACGACCCGGCAGGCCGGAGTGGTCGACCGGCCGGCTACCCCGGGCCGGGGTACTGGGCTGGGTCGCCGACGTCGAGCAGTGGCTCCTGGACGCCGTCGCCCGAGTCGTCGGTCCAGCCGAAGTTGCCGGTGTCCACGATCCGCTGCCGGATGGCCAGGACATCATCCCGGCTCGCCGGGTCGCGTGGGCCACTCGCCAGGAGGGCTGCAGCCCCGGCCACGTGCGGTGTCGCCATCGACGTGCCGCTGATCGTGTTGTAGTCGCCGTCGTTCCAGGTCGACAGGATGCAGACGCCCGGTGCTGCGACCTCGACGGTCCCGCCGAAGTTGGAGAAGTCGGCACGCACGTCGTCCTGGCTGGGTCGGCAGGCCGTGCTCCCGCCCAACCCACCGGGCTGACCGTCGGAGTCGGCGACCGCCGAGACCGTGATCACGTCGGGGTGGCTCGCTGGCGTGAAGCCCGCTGCGTCGGCGTCGTCGTTCCCGGCGGCGACGGCGTAGACCACGCCGGCGTTCACCGAGTTGCTGATGGCCTGGTCCATCGCGGCGCTGGTGCCGGGCCCACCGAGGCTCACGTTCGCCACCTCGATGGTGCCGGCGCGGGCGGTGACGTAGTTGATCCCGGCGATGATCGCCGATGTCAGGCACGAGCCCGTGGGCGTGCACACCTGCACCGCATGCAGGCGCGCTCCAGGGGCAACACCGACCACCCCGATGCCGTTGTCGATCGCGCCGATGGTCCCGGCCACATGGGTGCCGTGGCCGTTCAGGTCGCTACCACCGTCCATGCAGATGCCGAGAGCGCAGGTGGCGCGGCTGACGACGTTCAGGTCCCCGTGCTCGGCGATGCCGGTGTCGATCACGGCGACGTCGACGTCGATGCGGGCGTCGTCGGTGCCGTCGATGTCGATGTTCGGGTTGCCGGGGGCGAAGATGCGCCCGACGCCGGTCGGGACGGTCTGTGGGTTCTGCGCGATGTGGAGCACCCGGTCGGGCTCCACCCAGGCGACACCGGGGTCGGCGCTGAGGTTGGCGGCCTCGCCTGCGGTCAGGTCGGCCGTGTAGGCCCTGAGGGCGTTGCTGAACACCGATCCGACGTCGGCGCCGAACCGGGCGGCGTGCTGGCCCGCGACGACCGCCGGCGACAGGACCGAGTCCTCGAGCACGACGATGTAGGCGCCGGTGGCCGCATCGGGCCGACCGGGCGCCTGAGGTGACGTCGGCGCGCCCGGCGTCGCGCCGACCGCGACGGCAGCGGACAGGACGGCTGCAATCGTGAGCATCGCCGCGACGGACAGACGCCCGGCAATCGCGGGTTTCCTGAGCATTCGGTTCCCCCCTTGTGGTTCCCCCTGTTGCCCCTTCCCCCTGGTGCCCCGGCTCGCCTCGACTACCCGGTCAGGCGCCGCTCACACAAAATGGGCGGCAATGGGAGGCGGGGAGCGGACGGAGGGTGCCCGCTCCCCGCGTCGTGTCCGTGGCCTAGTCCGGCGGCCAGTGCCAGCCGGAGTCCGAGGCCAGCGCGGCGGCCGAATCGCTGTCGACACACGGGGAGATCCCCGACCTGATCTCGGCATCCTGCTCAAAGCTGGTCCCGCCGTAGACGGCGTCGAGGTCACCGCCCGCGGCTCCTACCTCGTCCTCGCCGACGATGAGGATGACGACCTCGGCAATGCAAGCGGACTCGGTCATGTCGACACCGCCCGGCGTGTTGGAATACACCCAGGAGGTGGTCATCTCCTGCACGTCACCGGACGGGATGTCGGGGTCGCCAGGATCGTCGGGCGGGAGAGTGACGTCCGGCGGCTCCACGGTGTCGTCGCCACCGGGGAGGTTGGTCACCTGGTCGTCGCCCCCCGGCACCTGCTGGCCGGGTTCGGTCGCTGGGTCGGTCGCGGTGTCGTCGTCGTCATCGTCGCCGCTGGTGAGGACGAACGCGAGACCACCCACGGCGGCAACCACCAGGACGATGATGACGATGATGAGGCCGGTCGACGACCCCGACTTCTGCGGGGGGCCGAACTGCCCGCTGCCGCCAGGCGGTGGCGCGCCGTAGGGGTCGGGGCCCCACTCGGCCGGTCCCGGGGGTGGGCCCACGGGCTCGGGCTGCCAGCCACCACCCGGAGGGGGAGGCGGGCCAGGGTCGTACGGCCCCGGAGGCCCCGGCGGCCCTGGCGGCCCGGGCGGCGGCCCGGGTGGAGGCCCCGGCGGCTCGGAGGGTGGCCAGTTCGGTGTGCTCATCGTTGTCGTCCCTTGTCTGGGGGTCTGCTCGGAGCAGGGGGTACGACAGCCCGGCGCATTGCCGAATAGCGGGCTGTCAGATCGGTGCTCCGCTCGATCCGAGTCGGTGCCTGACGTGTCTCAATCAGCTCCCCAGCGGATCGGCCGAGGTGATCGCCTGCCGCGACACCGCGTTCGAACCTGCTAGTCAAGACCAGCGACCGAGGTCGCCGCAACTGGTGAAGTGACGCCAGAATGCCAAGCATGGTCGACAATCTCTCCGCAGGGGCCGCAGGCCGGCTGGCGATCGTCGAGGATCTCACCGTCAACCGTCTGGGTTTCGGCGCCATGCGCATCACCGGCGACGGGGTCTGGGGGCCACCCGCGGACCACGACGAGGCGATCGGTGTGCTGCGACGCGCCGTCGAGTTGGGTGTCGACTTCGTCGACACGGCCGATTCCTACGGCCCGAACGTGAGCGAGGAGTTGATCGCCGAGGCCTTCCATCCCTATCCCGACGGCCTCGTGATCGCCACGAAGGGCGGCTTCCGGCGCGACGGGCCGGGGCGCTGGCAGGCTGACGGTCGGCCGGAGCACCTGCGCGCTGCTTGCGAGGGCAGCCTGCGGCGGCTGCGCCTCGATCAGATCCCGCTGTACCAGTTCCACGTCCCGGACAAGGCGGTGCCGTTCGAGGACTCGGTCGGCACCCTGGTCGAGCTGCGCGACGAGGGAAAGATCGCACACGTCGGGTTGTCCAACGTGGACGCCGACCAGGTGCGCACGGCCATGGCGCTCACACCGGTCGTGTCGGTGCAGAACCGGTACAACCCCAGTGACCGCCATTCCGAGTCGGTGGTCGAGCTGGCGGGCGAACTGGGCTTCGCTTTCATCCCGTGGGCTCCGGTCGGTGGCCATCGGCCGGGCGCAGGCCGCGCGCTGGCGGCCGTCGCCCGACGTCGTGGTGTCTCGCCGGTGCAGGTGTCGTTGGCCTGGCTGCTGGCCCGGTCGCCCCAGATGCTGCCGATCCCGGGCACCAAGTCCGTCGCCCACCTGGAGGAGAACGTCGCTGCAGCCGCGCTGCAGCTCACCGACGACGATCTCGCCGAGCTGGAAAGGTAGGCGGCGGTCCTCACGGCCGCGTCGGGCCGCCATTCTTTGACCGGAAACGGTTGCTGGCCAACCACTTGCGGTCAAAGATTGACTGGCGGCCATGGAGCATCCTCGATGAGTGACGACGACCCTGCCGGCGTCACCGACGCGTCCGGTCCGTGGAGGCTCCAGCCCGGGCACCTGGTGGCGCGTACCGGGCACCCGGACTTTCTCGACTTCCCTTGGGACCAGCCCCTGGAGGACTGGGACGACCCCCGGCTGGTGGACTACGCGAAGGGTGTCTCGCGCCACGTGGTCCGCTTCGTCGCCGAGGGCGGCCGGGCCTATGCCCTCAAGGAGACGTCGTTGTCGCTCGCCGAGCGGGAGTACGGGCTGCTGCGGGCCTTGGCCGAGGACGACCTGCCGGTGGTCGAGGCCGTGGGGGTCGTCAGTGGGCGTGGTGCCGCGCCGGACGGCGAGGCGCTCGGCGCGGTTCTGATCACCCGGCACCTGGAGTTCTCGCTGCCCTACCGGCTGTTGTTCACCGGTCGGGGGGTGCCCGACCTCCGCAGCCGGTTGATCGACGCGCTCGCGGTGCTGCTGGTGCGGCTCCACCTCGGCGGGTACTTCTGGGGCGACTGCTCGCTGTCCAACGTGCTGTTCCGCCGGGACGCCGGCGCGTTGGCCGCCTATCTCGTCGACGCCGAGACCGGCGAGCACCATCCACGGCTGTCGAACGGTCAGCGCGGCCACGACCTCACGATCGCGACCGAGAACCTGGTCGGCGAGCTGCTCGACCTCGGCTCCGCCAGCCGCCTGCCCTCGGACGTGGACCCGTTCGAGGCCGCCGAGGAGCTGGAGAGTCGGTACCTGGGGCTTTGGGACGAGCTGACCCGCAAGGAGGAGATCGGTCCCGGTGAGCGCCACCGGATCGCCGCACGGCTGCGCCGGCTGAACGACCTGGGCTTCGACGTCGAGGAGTTCGAGCTCGTCGGCGTGCCCGGTCGCCGGGAGGTCCAGATGGTCGCCCGGGTGTTGGAGGAGGGTCACCAGAGGCGCCGGCTCGCCGAGCTGACCGGCCTCGACGTCCACGAGAACCAGGCGCGGCGGTTGCTCAACGACATCGCCCAGCACCGTGCCTGGCTGCGGAGCCGCGAGGGTCGCGAGCTGCCGGACGCGGTCGCCGCGTATCGGTGGTTGACCGAGGTGTTCGAGCCGACCTTGGCCCGTGTCCCGCCCGATCTCGCCGACAAGCTGCACCCTGCCGAGCTGTTCCACGAGATCCTCGCGCACCGGTGGTATCTCGGCGAGCAGCTGGGCCGAGACGTCGACACGTTCGAGGCGGTCGACGACTACGTCGAGGCCGAGCTGCGATCCCGCACCAACGAGCACACGGTCCTCCTCCTCGACGACCTCGCCGATCCCGACGATCCCGACGACCCCGACGACCCCGACGACCCCGACGACGCTGACGGGTGACGTGGCGAGCGAAGGGGAACCGACCCGTCGAGCATCCCCTGTTACGATCCCGAACGGAGGGGGTTTGTCGTGCCGCTCGAGGTACGGCATAGCGCTTCGGGGGATGGGTTACCGCCGGATCCATCAGCACCACTGGGGTACGACGCTGTGACCGACCAGCAGTCAAACCACAGCCGTGGCGAGGCCGAGCCCGTCGACATCGCCGGTGATGTCGCGCATCCGGCCCGGGTGTACGACTATGTCCTCGGTGGCGACGGCCACTTCGCCGCCGACCGCAAGGCCGCCGACGACGCCGCTGCCGCCGGCCGCGGTGGCCTCGACCACGCCCGCGCCGCCGTCCACGCCAATCAGGCGTTCCTCCTCCGGACCGTGACCTACCTGGTCCGCGACTTGGGCGTCCGCCAGCTCCTCAACGTCGGCGCCAGCATCCCCACCGCCGTCGACACCGTCCACGAGCTCGCCCAGCGCATCGCGCCCGACTCCCGCATCGTCTACGTCAACGACGACCCGGTCGTGCTCGCCCACGCCCACACCCTGCGCAGGAGCGGCCCCCAGGGGGCTGCCGACTACATCAACGCCGACCCTCGCGACCCTCGCACCATCCTCGAGCAGGCCGAGCACACGCTCGACCTCGGTCAACCCACCGGCGTCATCCTGGCCTCGATCCTGCACCACATCTGTGACACCAACGACCCCCACAAGATCGTCGCTCGGTACGTCGACGCCCTCGCACCCGCCAGCTACCTCCTCGCCTCCCACCTCACCAGCGACATCATGACCGACGAGGTCACCGAGGCCGCACGTCGCCTCAACGAACAGCCCGGATTCACACTCGTCCCTCGCTCCCAAGCCGAGATCGCCCGATTCTTCGAGGGCCTCGACCTGGTACCGCCCGGCCTCGTGCTCATCGACCGCTGGCACTCGCCGGCGGTCCCGCCCCCCGCACCCCATCCCCTACCGATCCCCTTCTACGGGGCGATCGGCCGCAAGTCGGAGCAGCGGTGACGGGCGCCGAACGCAGCGGCGATCCCACCCCGGTGGTCGACGTCGTCGACCCCAGAGCGAGCACCCCACTAGGGCGTGTCCTAGTGGCCGTCGGGTTGGTTGGGCGCGAAGGGCCACTCTTCGAAGGCCACGCAGCGGCCGTCGGGCGCGAAGCGGACGACCCACAGGTCACGCCAGCGGCTGGTGCCGCGGCCGTACTTGACCTCCACCCGCACGACCGCGACGTCGCCGTCCACCGCCACGATCTCGCTGTCCATCGCGAAGACCTCGCCCGGTCCATCTCGCTCGGCGTCCCAGAACCGCGCGATCGCGGACAGGCCGCGCAACGGCGGCCGCCACGGTGACGCGAGATAGGTGCTGTCCTCGGTGAACAGGTCGGCGAGACGCTCGGTGCCGGCGCTTCTCCAGGCATCCTCGTAGCTCGCGATCCACGCGACTACTCCCGTTCGGTCCATATCCCCCTAGCATGGCTTGGTTTCCCTACTGCGAGGATTGAACATTTGCCGAAACCCAAAGAAGACGCGTTCCTTCTTGAAGGACGCACAGACGAAGCCCTCAAGGGCGGACATTTCCGCATCTCTCTGGACAACGGCCACACGGTGCTGGGGCACCTGAGCGGCAAGATGCGACGGAACCGCATCCGCATCCTGCCGGGCGATCGGGTCCAGGTCGAGGTATCCGCATACGACCTCAGTCGTGGCCGTATCACCTATCGCTTCAAGTCCAACCCGAGCTCGAACTCGAGCTCCTGACCTTCCGCCTATTCGAGACTCCCGGGCTCCCCGAACTCGACCGAGCAGCCGGTAGCGGCAAGAGCGTCGAGGAAGGGAGCCGGCTCGAACGCCCCCTCCGGCGGCACCACTCCGACGGTGACGACTTCACCACGCAGCAGACGCCGCGCGGCCTCCGCCGCCGGAGCACAGTCGAGACGATGGCCGGCCCGATGGTCCCCGCCGCGCCGAGCACGGCGACCGTGCTCACCATGCCTGCACCACCGCCTCGGGATGTCGGTGACGGCGTCGGCCGATGCCACGGCGGTCCGTCCAAGCGGCAGCGGGACCTGCGTGGCGGTCCACGGCCCTACGCCGCCGCGCTGATCCGCTTCCAGGCCTCGGACAGCACCGTGCGCAGCGTGGTCTCGATCTGGTCGAACTGCTCGGGCCCACAGACCAGGGGCGGCGCGAGCTGGACCACCGGGTCGCCTCGGTCGTCGGCCCGGCAGATCAGCCCGGACTCGAACATCCGGCCGGACAGGAAGCCCCGCAGCAGCGACTCGCTCTCCTGGTCCGAGAACGACTCTTTGGTCGCACGGTCCTTGACCAGCTCGATGCCGTAGAAGTAACCGGCACCGCGCACCTCGCCGACGATCGGGATGTCGGCGAGCGACTCCAGACGGCCCCGCAGCTCGCCCTCGTTGGCACGCACGTGGGCGAGCAGGTCTTCGTTGTCGAAGATGTCGAGGTTGGCCATCGCGACCGCGCAGCTCACCGGGTGTCCGGCGAAGGTGAAGCCGTGGGCGAACGACGCGGTGCCAGCGAGGAACGGCTCGGCCAGGCGGTCGCTGACCAGCATCGCTCCCAACGGTGAGTAACCGGAGGTCAGGCCCTTGGCGCAGGTGATGATGTCGGGCTGGTAGCCGTAGCGCTCGCAGCCGAACGTGTAGCCCAAGCGGCCGAAGGCGCAGATCACCTCGTCGGACACCAGCAGCACACCGTGGCGGTCGCAGATCTCGCGCAGCCGGGCGAAGTAGCCGTCGCCCGGTGTGAAGCACCCGCCGGCGTTCTGCACCGGTTCGACGAACACCGCGGCCACGGTGTCCGGCCCCTCGCGCTCGATCACGTCCTCGATGTCGTCGGCACAGGCCAGCGTGCATGCCGGAGCCGCGGCGCAGAAGCGGCAGCGGTAGCGGTCGGTGTTCGTGGCCTTGTGGGCGCCAGGGACCAGCGGCTCGAACGGCGTGCGCAGGTCGGGGATGCCGGTGATCGACAGCGCGCCCATCGACGTGCCGTGGTAGGCGATGTTGCGGCTGATCACCTTGGTGCGCTGCGGTTCACCTGTGGCCCGGAAGTACTGCCGAGCCAGCTTCCACGCCGACTCGACGGCCTCGGACCCGCCGGTGGTGAAGAACACCCGGTTGAGGTCACCGGGCGCGAGGTGGGCGAGCCGCGTGGCCAGCTCGATGGCGGTCGGGTGGGCGTAGCTCCAGATCGGGAAATAGCCGAGCTGGCCGCCCTGCCCGGAAGCGGCGTCGGCCAGCTCGCGGCGCCCGTGCCCGACCTGCACCACGAACAGCCCCGACAGCCCGTCGAGGTAGCGCTTGCCGTGCTGGTCCCACACGTACGGGCCTTCGCCCCGGACGATCACCGGCACCTCGCCATCGGCGTAGCTCGACAGCCGGGTGAAGTGCATCCACAGGTGGCGGCGGGCGTCTTCCTGCCAGGAGCTCATCGCGTCCCCCAGGTGCAGGTCTGCCATCAGTGCTTCACCATCACGTGCGTGAGCTCGGTGTAGTGCTCGAGTGCGTAGATCGACATGTCCCTGCCATACCCGGACTGACCGATGAGATCTGACGACGGGGCAGGATGGGGGTCGTGACCCCGCCGTTCGACGTCGAGCGCGCCCGGGCCGAGACCCCGGGTTGCGACAAGGTCCTCCACCTCAACAACGCGGGCGCAAGCCTTCCGCCTCGGCCCGTCCTGGAGGCGCAGCTCGACTGGCTGCAGGAGGAGGCGGTCAGCGGGGGCTACGAGCTGGCGGAGCGTCGCTCCGCGGACATCGAGCGGGCCCGTGCCGAGGTGGGGGAGCTGCTCGGTGCCCGCCCGGCCGAGATCGCCCTGGTCGAGAACGCCACCTTCGCCTGGCATCAGGCTTTCTGGTCACTGCCGCTCCGACCCGGCGACCGCATCCTGACCTGTACCACCGAGTACGCGTCGAGCTACCTGTCCTACCTGCAGGCCCAACGACGACGAGGCGTAATCGTCGAGGTGATCCCTGACGACGAGTCGGGGCAGGTCTCGCTGACAGCGCTCGCCGACCGGCTGGAGGCCGACGGTGCGCCGGTGGGCCTCGTGGGCATGACCCATGTGCCGACCAACGGTGGCCTGGTCAACCCGGTCGTCGAGATCGGCGCGCTATGCCGGGCCGCGGGTGTGCCATTCCTGTTGGACGCCTGCCAGTCGGTTGGTCAGATGCCGGTGGACGTCGATGCCATCGGTTGCGACCTGCTCGCGGCAACGGGGCGCAAGTTCCTCCGTGGGCCGCGTGGCACGGGGTTCCTCTACGTCCGTGACCCGCTGCTCGAGCACATGGAGCCAGCCTTCCTCGACCTGTTGGGAGCGACCTGGGTGACCGCCGACCGCTACGAGCTGCGCCCGGACGCCCGGCGGTTCGAGAACTGGGAGTCGAACCTGGCAGCGACGGTCGGCCTCGGCCACGCGGTCGCCTACGCCCGAGGATGGGGCCTCGCCGCGATCGCGGGACGGGTCACGGCACTCGCCGAGGCCTTGCGCGACCGGCTGCGGTCGCTGCGCGGCGTGCACGTCCACGACCTCGGCCGGCGGCGCTGCGGCATCGTCACCTTCACCAAGGACGACGTCGACGCCGGCGATGCGCGGGCGGCGCTGGTCGCGCAGGGGATGAACGTGTCGGTCTCGTACCCGTCGTCCACGCTGCTCGATGCCGAGCGGCGGGCGTTGCCGCCGGTCGTCCGGGCGTCGGTCCACTACTACAACGACCACGCCGAGCTGGACCGGTTCTGCGTGGCTGTCGAGCGCCTCGGCGCCTAGGTCTCCGTCGGGGCGCGCGTCAGGTGCGGAACTGGGGGATGACCTCGGTGCCCATCAGCTCGATGGTCCGCAGCACTGCCTCGTGAGGGATCTTGTAGGGGTTGACCAGGCACAACAGCGTGTCGACGCCCGCCTCCTCGTACCGCCGGATGCCTTCGGTGCAGTCGTCCGGCGTGCCGCAGATCGCCGCCCCGGAGTCCAGCAGGTAGTCCATGTTGAGCTGGTCGAGCAGGCCGCTCTCGTCGATGCTCTTCATCTCGGCCGCGTAGCCGTAGTTGCCAAGATCCTCCTGCTTCTCCGCCATCCACCCGGCGAGCGTCGCGATCTGGCGTGCGCCGGCCTTCGGATACCACTCGAACGACTCGGTCGCCGTCTCGACGGCGCGGTCGCGGTCGGAATCGCAGATGGTCATGGTGAAGGTCGCCGCGTCCTCGTGGACGTAGGCGCCGACGGGCTCGGTGCACCGGGAGATGGCCTCGCGGTAGACGTCGACCTTGCGCTTCACCTCCTCGGGCGGCACGCCCACGGCGAACGAGCACAGGCCAAGCCCGAGCGAGCCGACCTCGCGGTGGCCGTCGTCGCTGCTCGTCGCGCCCCACAGCGGGGGATGAGGCTTCTGCAGCGGTTTGGGCTGCACGCGGCGACGCGGCATCTGCCAGTACCGGCCCTCGAAGGCGTACTCGTCGTTGGTCCAGCAGCCGACGACATGGCCGATGGCCTCGCGCCACATTTGGCGGGTCTCGTGGGGGTGGATGCCGAAGCCCTCCAGCTCGGCGCGGGTCGCCGAACGGCCGGTCGCGAAGTCGACGCGCCCGCCCGAGATGTGGTCGAGGACAGCCACCGACTCGGCGGTGCGCACCGGGTGGTTGTAGGGCTTGGGCATCAGCCGGACGCCGTAGCCCAGCCGGATCCGATCGGTGCGAGCGGCGATCGCGCCGTACAGCACCTCCGGGTTCGAGCAGTGCGAGAACTCCTCCAAGAAGTGGTGTTCGACGGTCCAGAACGCGTCGAACCCGTAGCGGTCGCCAGCGATCGCTTGCTCGAGGGTGTTCTCGTAGGCAATGCGCTCGCTGTCGGCATGCCAAGGCCGGGGCACAGGGATCTCGTAGAACAGCGCGAACCTCATATCGTGATCCCCTCAGGTGACGGCGGACGTACGCCGGACAGCCTCGTCGTCGGTCAGCTCGACGTCGACCGGCACGGTGGCGAAGCCGTGCTGTGATGTCAACAGGCGAGTGACGCCGCGGCACCCGCCGTAGTCGTCCTGTTCGGCTGAGCGAGTCCTGCCGCCGGACGGCTACCGTCATGCCCGGTGAGTGGCGGGACCGGAACCTTGCGCCCGAGGCGGGAGTTCAAGCACGAGGCGTTCTTCTACTCCGGCACCGACGACTTCGTGGCCGGCGTCAGCTCGTTCATCCGTGACGGCGTCGGGGGAGGTGAACCGACGCTGGTCGTGCTGGCGGTCGACAAGCTGGCGGCGATCCAGGACGAGCTCGGTGGCGACCCGCCCGGGGTGTGGTTCGCCGACATGGCGACGGTGGGCCACAACCCGGCCCGCCTCATTCCGGCGTGGCACGACTTCGTCGACGAGCATCTGGGCCGCGGCGTCGGTCTGCGAGGGGTCGGCGAGCCGATCCGCCCGAACCTCGGCCGCGACCTGCTGGTCGAGTCCCAGCACCACGAGGCGCTGCTCAACCTGGCGTTCCCCGCGCTGCTGGACCTGTGGTTGCTGTGCCCCTATGACGCTGCGGACCTGGCTCCGGGGATCCTCGACGAGGCCCGGCGGAACCACCCCACCATCCTCGAAGACGGTGCCCGCCGCGACAGCGGGATCTACCAGGACGTCGCGGCCCTCGGCAGCCCGCCTGGCGACCCGTTGCCCGAGCCGCCGACGGGCACGGTCGAGGTGCGCTTCGACGCCAGCTGCCTCAGCACGGTGCGGGTGTTGGTGGCCGACCAGGCGCGCCGCGCCGGGCTGGGCGCTGACCGCGAGGCCGATCTCGTGCTCTCGGTCAACGAGATCGCCGCGAACAGCATCCAGTACGGCGGGGGATCGGGCACACTCCATATCTGGCGCGACGAGAGCGCAGTGGTGTGCGAGATTCGCGATGCCGGCACGATCAGCGATCCGTTGGTCGGACGGTTGGCGCCGGGCACGAGCCCCGAGTCCAGCCGCGGTTTGTGGGTGGTGAACCAGCTCTGCGACCTCGTCCAGGTGCGGTCGTCGTCCGCTGGGACGGCGGTTCGCCTGCACATGTCACTCGGCGGGCGCCGCCCGCGGGCCTGAGCCTGTGGCCCGCTACTTCGGCTGCATGCGGACGCCGCCGTCGATGCGGATGACCTCGGCGTTCATGTAGCTGTTGGCCAGCAGCTCGGTCGCAAGGCTGGCGAACTCGGCGGCATCGCCGAGCCGTTTGGGGAACAGCACGTCCTTGCGGAGCCGTTCCTTGAACTCCTCGCTGCCCGGCCCCTGCCCGTAGATCGGCGTGTCGATCAGTCCTGGGGCGATGCAGTTCACCCGCACGCCGACCGCCGACAGGTCGCGGGCCACCGGCAGCGTCATCCCGACCACGCCGCCCTTGGACGCCGAGTAGCTGGCCTGGCCGATCTGGCCGTCGAAGGCCGCCACCGAGGCGACCGTCACGATCGCACCACGCTCGCCGTCGTCCAGCGGCTCGGTCTGCGACATCGCTGTCGCAGCCAACCGGATGCAATTGAAGGTGCCGACCAGGTTGACATTGACCACGGTCTGGAACGCGCCGAGGTCATGGGCCGACGTGTACTGCCCGTCCTTGCCTACGGTGCGGGTCGCCCAGCCCATACCCGCCGCTGTGACCAGTCCGCGCAGCGGGCCCATGTCCTTCGCAGCCTCGACCGCGGCGATGACCTGGTCGGGATCGGTGACGTCGCAGGCGACGAACAGCCCTCCCAGCTCCTTGGCCAGGGCCTCGCCCTTGTCCTGCTGCCGCTCCAGATCGGCGAGGACGACGTGAGCGCCCTGCCCGGCCAGGCGGGTCGCCGTGGCGGCGCCGAGCCCGGACGCGCCCCCGGTGACGATGGCTGAGATCCCGTTGAGGTCCATTCGCGCACTCTATTGGGGGTGGCGCCGCGCTCATGTAACGGTCGGTAACGACGAGCCGGCAGTGCGCCGGTTGCTGTCCTATGCTCCGCATTCAGTGTCCTGGCCTGAGTTGGGGGTGGCTGAAGCACGCAGACGTGAGGCACAGGGCGACCAGTCGGGGGCAGTTCAGCAGCCTTCACCAGGGCCCGGCCTTCCGCCTATGGTGCGCGCCTCGGCGGCCCTCCCCGAGAAGCTCACCTACCTGGCGGTCGACGTCGTCGGCGTCGCCGTGGCGGCGATCACCGCCCACGTCCTGCGGTTCGGGTTCACGCGCGCCGAGCTGCCGGGGCCCGGCATCCCCTATGTCGCGATCGCCGTCGCCAGCGTGCCGACGTGGCTGGTCGTGCTCGCGCTGTCGGGCTGCTATGACCGGCGCGTCCTCGGTGTCGGCTCCGAGGAGTTCCGGCGGATCCTCAACGGCGGTGTCCACTTCCTGGCTGTCGTCGCCGTCCTGCACTTCGTCTTCGGGCTGGTGTTCGCCCGCGGCTGGGTCGGCGTGATGATCCCGGTGGCGATCGTGGTGACCGCCACCGCCCGCTACGGGCTGCGCCGTTGGCTCTACGTCCAGCGGGCACGTGGTCGCTACGTCCACCGGATGCTGCTCGTGGGCTCGCCGGCGACGGTCGTCGACGTGGGTGAGCACCTGGCCCGGGTGGCGTGGTCGGGGTTCCGGGTGGTCGGGGTGTGCGTCGACACGCCGGCCGGCGAGCTGGAGATCGCGGGCGACCGCGTCGCCGTGGTGGGATCGACCCGCGACATCGGCCCGGCGATCGATCGTTGCCGCGTGGACTCGGTGGCGCTGACCGACGCGTCGGCTCCTGGTGATCCCCGCGACCTGGCCGAGGTGACGAGCCGGCCGGGCGTCGAGCTCCTGGTCGCACCGGCGATCACCGATGTCGCCGGTCCCCGGACCGTGGTGCGGCCGGTCGCTGGCCTGCCGTTGCTCCACGTGAAGGAGCCCGCGTTCGGCGGCCTGGAGCGGGTGGCCAAGGACGTGATGGACCGGTTGGCCGCGGCTGTCGGCTTGCTGGTGTTGGCGCCGGCGTTCCTCGCGGTCGCCATCGCGATCCGTGTCGACAGCCCGGGCCCGATCTTCTTCCGCCAGTCCCGCGTCGGACGGGACGGGCGGGGCTTCGACATCGTCAAGTTCCGCACGATGGTGCAGGACGCCGAGGCCCTGCAGCAGCGCCTGAACGGCGACAACGAAGCGGACGGCGTGCTGTTCAAGCTGCGGGCCGACCCTCGCATCACCCGGGTGGGCCAGTTCCTACGCCGCTGGTCCATCGACGAGCTCCCGCAGCTGTGGAACGTCCTACGTGGCGAGATGTCGCTGGTCGGGCCGCGCCCACCGCTGCCGGTCGAGGTCGAGCAGTACGAGTACCACGTCTCGCGGCGCCTCCTGGTCAAGCCGGGGATGACCGGGCTGTGGCAGGTGAGTGGGCGATCGGACCTCTACTGGGACGAGGCGGTACGCCTCGACCTCTACTACGTGGACCATTGGTCACCGGTCATGGACCTGGCGATCATCGTGCGCACGTTCACCGCGGTGATCCGCGGGTCGGGCGCGTACTGACCTGCGCACCGCCGTCGCGCGGGCCGGTTGCCCGCGCCGGCGGGCGCGGCACTACTCTGCCAGGCCTCATGGCTGTCGCCGTCGCCGGCCGCCTCGACGTCCTTCAGACCAGGCGGGCACGCACTGCAACTTTCACACTCGCGGTCGCTGCGAGCGCGGCCCTGGCCGCGGTGGTGTCCGACGCGGCGCCGACCGGCGTCGAGTTGCTCGACCTCCTCTACGTGGGCGGATTCGCGGCCACCGTCGCGTTCTTCGCCGGATCTGCTCGCCGCTGGACCTGGTTCCTCCCCGCTGCGGCGGGGGCCGCCCTTGCCGCGGGCGGCGTGAGCCTGGCTCTGGCTGCCGCGAGCATCGCCATCGGCTTCTGGTCGGTGTTGGCCGACACCCGGTCACGCGCCCGCGGGGCAGTCGTCGCCGGCCTGGGCATGGCGTCGCTGCTCGACACCGATTCGGTGCTGTTCCACGGCGCCACAGCGCTGCTTGCCGCGGTCGCGGTGATCCCTGTGGTCTGGTCCGGTTACCACCTGGCTGCTCGGCGGGTCCGGCGCCGGGTCCGGAGGGTGGCCGCACTGCTGTTCATCCCGGTCGGCTTCATCGGTGTCGGCCTCGCTGTAGGTGCCATGTCCACCTACGACGACCTGCTGGAAGGGTTCGACCAGATCGAGGAAGGGGTGGTCGCCGCGCAGGACGCCGATGCCGACGAGGCGGCCGTCCGCCTGACCGAGGCGTCGCGCCACCTGCTGTCGGCATCGGACACCCTCGGCAGCTGGTTCGTGCGTCCCGCCCGCGCCCTGCCGGTGGTGGGCCAGCACCTCCATGCGGTCGAGCAGCTCGCCGAGGACTCGGGGGACGTGGCCCGGATCTCCGGCCTCGCGGCGACGGCCGCAGACGTCGACGCGATCCGATTCACCGACGGACGGATCGACCCCCAGGTGCTGCGCAACATGATCCAGCCGTTGCGTGACACCAGCACCGCGCTCGAGCAGGCCAGGACCGCGGCGGACGACGTCCGTTCACCCTGGCTCGTCTCGTACCTGGAGTCGTACATCGACAAGCTCGACGAGCAGGTCGACGAGAACCTCCCCGATGCGCAGAACGCTGCGTTGGCGGTGGAGTTCAGCTACGGCCTGCTGGGTGGGAACGGCACGCCGCGGCGTTACCTGGTGTTGTTCACGACGCCATCCGAGACGCGCGGCCGCACGGGCTTCGCCGGCAACTTCGCCGAGCTGCTGGTCGAGAACGGCGCGGTCTCGATGCCGCGCTTCGGTCGGCTGAGCGAGCTGGTCGAGCAGGGCATCCCGATCGAGCAGCGCACGCTCGTCGACCCGGATCTCGGCGACTACCTACGCCGCTATGGGCGTTTCGAGCCGACGTCCTGGCGGAACTTCAACATGTCGCCCGACCTACCGACCGTGGCCCAGGCCGCCGCAGAGCTCTATCCGCAATCCGGTGGTGCCCCGATCGACGGGGTGATGACCGTCGATCCCGTCGGCCTGGCGGCGTTGATGAACTTCACCGGCGGGATCCGTCCCGACGAGCTGGAGGACCCTGGCGGCCTCGACCGCACGCTCGACAGCACCAACGTCGCGAACTTCCTGCTCTACGAGCAGTACGTCGACTTCGCCGATCGCAGCCAGCGGGTGGACTTCCTCGAGGACGTCGCTGAGCTGACCTTCGACCGCCTCACGAGCAACGCCGAGGTGCCCAGCCCTCGTGAGGCCATCGACATCCTCGACCCGGTGGTGGATGCCGGCCACATCCAGTTCACGACGTTCGACGAGTCCGAGTCCTTCTACTTCGCGGGTCTCGGTCTGTCAGGCCTGTTCAGCTCCGGCAGCAACGACCTCGTGTCGCTGGTGACGTCCAACGCCGCTGGCAACAAGATCGACTACTTCCTCCAGCGGGGGCTCCGCTACGACGCCACCTGGGACCCCTCGACGGGCGCGGTCGCCGGACGGATCACGGCCACGTTGACCAACGGCGCCCCCGCCTCCGGGCTACCCGACTACGTGATCGGCAGCGACCTCGACGAGATCCCGATCGGCACCAACCGGTCCTTCGTGTCGATCTACACGCCCTACGACCTGGACGCCGCTCGGGTCAACGGTGCTCCGGTCGCGGTCGAATCGGGCCGCGAGCTGGACCGACAGGTGTACTCGCTGTTCGTCGACATCCCGGCCGGGGCCACGTTCACCATCGAGCTGGACGTCTCGGGCTCGTGGACCGAGGACACCTACGCCCTGGAGGTCCCACGCCAGCCTCTGGCCAACCCCGACCAGATCGCGGTGAACCTTACCGTGGCCGGCGAGCTCCCCGTCGCAGCGCGGGGCGAGGGCGCGACCATCGAGGGTCGCATCGTGCGCTGGACCGGCCCGCTGACCAACACGGTCCACATCGAAGCCAACCTCGACCGCTGACCTGTCGGACTGACGTCATGCCGAGGCCTGACGGCGGGTAGTGCGCTTGCCCACCCAGGTCGGATGGTCGGCATCGGCGAGGAGGGCCTCGTCGCCGGACGAGTCGCCGTAGGCCCACAGCTCGACGGCTGCGTCGGGGCCGAACCGGCCGTCGATCCACGCCCTGAGGCGAGCGACCTTCGCTGGCCCCCGGTTGTTGACGCCACCGTCGACTGCGCCGGTGTGCTGCCCGGCGCTGTCGGTCAGCAGCTCGACCGCGAGCACGTCGTCCAGACCCAGATGGTCGCCCAACGGTCGGAGGTAGGCGCCCATCCCGGCGGACACCACGACCACCGCGTGCCCTTCGGACTGGTGCCACCCCACCCGCTCGACCATCTCGGGTCGAAGCACTGCCGGCAGCGTGGCGGCGTAATCCTTGCCCCGGGCATCCAACCGGTCGGACGGCCACCCGCGGAACAGGCGGTCCACCATCGCCACCTTGAGGCGGTCGCGGTCCATCGTGCGACCGATGATCCCCGTTGCCGTCGCCGCCCAGACCACCCGCGGCCACCCACACGACCGGGCCAGGAACGGGACGAAGGTGTCGCGGCGCGACAGCGTGCCGTCGAAGTCGAACGCGGCCACCCCCGGGCGGGTCAACGGTCGACCTCGCCGGCCAGCACGGCCGCGAGCGCGCCGTCGAGCTCAGAGTGGGCGAACTGGTAGCCGGCGGCCTCGAGCACCGCCGGCTCGACCCGCAGGCTGCAGAACAGCAGTTCGTCGGCCATCTCGCCCAGCACGAGCCGCGGCCCGAAGCGAGGGATCGGCAGCAGCCTGGGCCGGCCCAGCGCCCGGCCGAGCGCCCGGGTGAAGTCACGGTTGGTCACCGGGTCGGGGGCGGCGAGGTTCACCGGGCCGGCGATGTCGTCGTGGTCGATCAGGAACCGCAGCGCGCCGACTTCGTCGGCCAGCGAGATCCAGCTCATCCACTGCCGGCCAGAGCCCAAGCGGCCCCCGAGGCCCAGCCGGAACAGGCGCAACAGCGGCTTCAGTCCCCCGCCCTCGCGGCTCAGCACCAGGCCGTTGCGCGTGAACGCGGTGCGGATCCCTGCCTCGACCGCCGGCTGCGCCGCCTGCTCCCACGCGGCAACCACGCCGGCCAGAAACCCTTCGCCGGGTGGGCTGGTCTCGGTCAGCACCTTGTCGCCGCCGTCGCCGTAGGCGTTGACACCTGACGCCGACAGCAGCACCTTCGGGGGCCGCTTCAGCCCGGCCAGGGTCCGGGCGATGAGCCCCGTGCCCTTGGTGCGACTCTCGAGGATCAACCGCTTCCGTTTGGCCGTCCAGCGCCCCTCACCGATCCCGGCCCCGGCAAGGTGGACGACAGCGTCGACGCCCTCCAACGCAGCTGCGTCGATCGATCCGTCCTGGGGGTCCCACCGGATCGCGTCAGCGTCGTCGCTGCGACCGGTTCCCGGACGGACCAGCGGCCGCACCTGATGCCCGTCGGCGCGCAACGATCGGGACAGCGCCGTTCCGATGAGCCCGCTGGCCCCAGTGATCGCGACCTGCATGTACGACGCCTCCCGCCGACTCTTGACTACGGTGCACGCCCTGAGGCGTCCAGGACGGGAGGCTATGTCGTGATCAAGGAGTTCCGGGAGTTCATCTCCCGAGGCAACGTGGTCGACTTGGCAGTGGCGGTGGTCATCGGTGTCGCGTTCACCGCGGTCATCACGGCCATCGTCGATGGGCTCATCACGCCGCTGGTCGGCATGCTCGGCGAGCGTGACTACAGCGACCTCGACTTCACCATCCGGGAGAGCACGTTCGAGTACGGCACCGTGATCTCCGCCGCCCTGTCGTTCCTGATGGTCGCCGCCGCGGTGTTCTTCATCGTCGTGAAGCCGCTGAACATGCTCGAAGCCCGCAAGCGCCGGGGCGAGGTCGAGCCCGAGGAGCTGTCGGACGAAGCCCTCCTCCTCGCCGAGATCCGCGACCTGCTGCGCGAGGGCCGCGGGGCCCGCGACCTGTAGCCGTTAATCGCGGACCTGCTGGCTGAGGTACAGCTGTGGGCCTAGCTCGTCGACCAGGTTGAGCTGGGTCTCCAGCCAGTCGAGGTGGTCTTCCTCGGAGACCAGCATCTTCTCCAGCAGCTCACGGGTGCCGTTGTCGCCGAGCTCGACGGCCTTGGTGACGCCCGCGTTGAACCGCTGCACGGCGTCACGCTCGAGCTCGAGGTCGAGGCGGAGCTGCTCGACCACGTTCTCACCCAGCCGGACCGAGCCCAGCCGCTGGAGGTTCGGGATCCCGTCCAGGTAGAGGATGCGCTCGATCACCTCGTCCGCGTGGCGCATCTCGTCTATCGACTCGTGCTTGGTGTGTTCGGCAAGATGCTCGTAACCCCAGTTGTCCTGCATCTTGGCGTGGCCGAAGTACTGGTTGACCGCAGTGAGCTCGGCGGTCAGCACGTCGTTCAGCAACTCGATGATCTCGGGATGGCCTTGCATCGGGAATCTCCTCGGCGATCGCGGCGGTGCGACCTGGCCGACGGGGACCCGGCTCAGGCCGCTGGCTGCTCCTCGCCGCGATACGGGCGGAGCGCGGCAAGGAGGGCCGCGATACTAGGCCGGCAACCACCACACTGCGTGCCAGCCGCGCAGAGCTGGCCAACCTCGTCGACGGTCTCGGCGCCACAGGCCACCGCATCCCGTACGCATCGGTCGTTGACCACCTCGCAGTGGCACACGATCATGTGTGGTCCGCTCCCTCGTCAGGGTCCTGCCACCCTTGCAGCGGTAGATAAGGATGCCTTACAGGCTAGGGGAGGTCAAGGGCAGAGCCGCCCCTGGTAGCGTCGCCCGTCATGCACGTGGTGATCGTGGGGTGTGGACGGGTGGGCAGTGGGCTCGCGCGGATCCTCGAAGCCCAGGGCCATTCCGTCGGCATCATCGACAAGCAGCCGCGGGCGTTTCGGTGGCTGCCCGACGAGTTCACGGGTCGCAAGGTCACCGGTGTCGGCTTCGACCGCGACCGGCTGCGCGAGGCCGGCGTCGAGGAGGCCGGGGCGCTGGCGGCGGTGACCAACGGCGACAACTCCAACATCCTCGTGGCCCGGGTCGCCCGCGAGAACTTCGGGGTCGAGAACGTCGTCGCCCGCATCTACGACCCGCGCCGGGCGGCGATCTACGAGCGCCTGGGCATCCCGACCATCGCCACCGTCCAGTGGACCACCGACCGTGTGCTGCACAGGCTGCTGCCGGATGCTGCCGAGCCGGCCTGGACCGATCCCAGCGCCGCCGTGGTTCTGGTCGAACGACCGGTCGCCGCCAACTGGGCCGGCAGTCCGCTGGAGGGCATCGAGATCCCGGGCGTCGCGCGGGTGGTGGCGTTGTCCCGGATGGGCGTGGCACAGGTGGCGACGCCCGACGTGGTCGCCCAGGACGGCGACGTGGTCTACCTCGCGGTCAGTGCCGACAAGCTCACCGACCTCGACCACCACCTCCAGGAGGACTAGGAACCGATGAAGGTCGTGATCGCCGGCGGTGGGGCCGTCGGCACGTTCATCGCCGGTGAGCTGCGGCCGGCGGGCCACGAGGTGTCGATCATCGAGGTCGAGCCCGACCGCGTCGAGAAGGCTCAGCGCACCAACGAACCGCCCGACGTGCACTGGGTCGTCGGCGACGCCTGCGAGGTCGACAACCTGGCCCGGATGGGCCTGGCCGAGTCCGAGGTGGTCGCGGCGGTCACCGGCGACGACGAGGACAACCTGGTCATCAGCCTGCTCGCCAAGCAGGAGTTCGCGGTCCCGCGTGTAGTCGCCCGGGTCAACAACCCCAAGAACGAGTGGTTGTTCAACGAGAACTGGGGTGTCGACGTCGCGGTGTCGACCCCGCACCTGTTGACCGCGCTGGTCGAGGAAGCGGTGAGCGTGAACACGCTGGTGCGGCTGCTGTCCTTCGAAGGTGGCCGGGCCAGCCTCATCGAGGTCACGCTGGCCAGCGAGAGCCCAGCCGCCGACCGCGAGATCGTCGAGCTGGCGCTGCCGCGCGACTCGACGATCGTGGCCGTTGTCCGCAAGGACAGGGTGGTGGTTCCCCGTGGCGACACCCGGCTGCAGCCGGGCGACGAGGTGCTGGTCATGGTGACGGGCGAGAGCATCGAGGACGTGCGCAAGATTCTCACAGGCGCCTAGAGCGCCGCCCTGTGGCGGATCCTCATGTGCAACCTGCCCTGTAGGTAGACGCCGCCGGGCTGGCCGTTCGACGGGGCGGTGAACACGATGGCCTCGTCGAGGCCGGTGTCGGGTAGCACCGCGCGGAACAGGCCTCGGTCCGGATCGACGGGGACCAGCGGTACCTGGGTCGGCTCCCGGCCGAGCTCCTGCAGGATCCCGGAAGGCTGGACCCGCATCTGCACGCCACCGACCGGGTCGGTCGTGACGTCGATGCGCTGGTGGAGGCGCTCGTAGGCCCCGACGAAGGCGTCCGCGCCGTGCAGCCCGACGGCGGGGCCCATCTCGGCACCTGGCTCGACGGTCACGTCCAGCAGGTCGGCGGCGACCGTGGGCACGAGGTCGTGGGCCAGGGAGGCGCCGGTCGGGCTGTTGGTCAGCAGCACCATGGCGAAGCCCCGCTCGGCCACCACTCGAAGGTACGAACGCTGGCCGAACGTGTCGCCGTCCTGGCCCAGGCACGTGAGGCCGTTCCAGCGCCGGACGGTCCAGCCCAGCGCCTGGTCCTCGTTCGGCAAGGGCGACTCGACCTGCGGCTGCGCCATGGCCTCGACGCTGCTGGCCGGCAGCAGCTCGGTGCCGTTGAGAGCCACACCTCCGGCGACGTGCAACCGTGCGAAGCCCAGGACGTCCTCGGCAGGCGCCAGGATGCCGCCCATCGGCCCGTTCGACCGGGTCAGCGGCCAGCGCCGCAGCGGGGTCGCCTTGCTGCCCGGCACCTGGTCGTGGCCGACGGCCACGCGGTGAACCAGCGCGTGCTGGGGCAGGGTCAGCGTGTCGCCGGCGCCGAGGGGACCGGTGAGGCGGCGTCGCAGTGCCCGGTCGAAGTGCTCGCCCGTCGCCACCTCGATCATCCGGCCCAGCACACCGAAGCCTGTGTTGCAGAAGCTGTAGGTCTCGTCGGGCGAGTGGATCTGGCCGAGCCCGAACAGCGTTCCGACGTAGCGTTCGAGCGCGTCGGGGTTCCAACCGGTGTCGATGAGGTGGTCGCCGTGGATCCCGCTGGTGTGGGCCAGGAGGTGCCGTGGGGTGATCTCGATGGTGGCGCCAGGGTCGGCGACGGCGAACTCCTGCAGCTGGGCCCGCACCGGCTCGTCCAGGCTGATCACCCCGGCACCGGCCACCTGGCACAGCAGGGTCGCCGTGTAGATCTTGGTCAGCGACCCGACCTGGAACAGCGTGTCGGGTGTGACCTCGATGGCGGTCGCCGAGCTGGCCAGCCCCCACGCGGCCACCTCGATCTCGTCGCGTAGGAGTACGCCCGCCACAGCGCCGGGCACCCCGTGGGCGCCGGCCGTCTCGGCGAGCGTTCGCTCGAGCTGAGATCGGTAGGTCGCCAAGCTACCCATGCGTTGGCGACGCTAGACCAAACCGACCGGTCCTGCCTCGGCACTAGGGTCGGCGGCAATGAGCACTCGGCGCCTCATCATCGCCGCGCTGGCCTGCGGGCTCGCCATCCTCGTCGCCTTCACGGTTCAGGTTCTTCTGGTCAATAGATAGAGTCGCCCTCGTCGCCCCAACAATGCAGTGGAGGTGGTCCCCCTGGCCGAGCACTTCGATGTCGTTGTGATCGGCGGTGGCCCCGGTGGCTATGCAGCGGCGCTCTACGGCGCCAGCGCTGGCCTGCGGATCGCGCTGATCGAGAAGAACAAGGTCGGTGGCACCTGCCTCCATGTCGGCTGCATCCCGGCCAAGGAACTGCTGGAGACGGCGGCCGTCTACCGGCATGTGGCCGGCGCCAAGGAGTTCGGCATCGACGCCAGCCAGCCGACCATCGACATGTCGGTCACCCAGGCGCGCAAGCAGAAGGTCGTCGACCAGCTGTTCAAAGGCCTGCAGAGCCTGCTGAAGGGCCGCAAGGTCACGATCTACGACGGTCACGGCCGCCTGCATGCGGAACGCCGGGTCACGGTCGCCGGCGCCGAGTCCGGCGACGTCGAGCTGACCGGCGACGCCGTGGTCATCGCTGCCGGGTCGCTGCCCCGCACGATCCCGGGCTTCGACATCGACGGCGAGCTGGTGATGACCAGCGACGAGGTGCTATCGCTCGGCGAGGTGCCGGCATCGGTGGCGGTGATCGGTGGCGGTGCGATCGGCTGCGAGTTCGCCTCGGTGTTCGCCGACCTCGGCAGCCACGTGACGATCCTCGAGGCCCTCCCCAAGATCCTCCCGGGCTGCGACACCGACGTCACCAAAGTGGTGGTCCGGGCGTTCAAGAAGCGGGGCATCGACATCCGAACCGGTGTCCAGGTCTCCGGGCATCAGCCCAACGATAAGGGTGGCACGTCGATCGACCTCGGCGACGGCCAGACGTTGGAGGTCGACAAGGTGGTGGTGTCGGTCGGGCGACGCCCGAACACCGACGACCTCGGGCTCGACGGCACTGCGGTGGTCGTCGACGAGAGCGGATTCGTCCAGGTCGACGAGGTCTGCCGCACCGGCGAGCCGGGTGTGTGGGCCGTCGGCGACTGCATCGCCACGCCGGCCCTCGCCCACGTCGGGTTCGCCGAGGCGATCGCGGCGATCACCGGCGTCCTCGGTGAGGACGTCGTCCCGGTGGACCACGCCAAGGTCCCGTGGGCAATTTACTGCTTCCCCGAAGTGGCGTTCGCCGGTTACAGCGAGGAGGCCGCCAAGGAGGCCGGCTTCAAAGTCGTCACGTCGAAGCACCGCTTCAACGGCAACAGCCGGGCGCTGATCATCGGCGAGGCCGAGGGCCTGGTGAAGATCATCGCCGAGAAGGATCCCGCCACCGGCAACGGTGGGCGTGTCCTCGGGGTCCACATGGTGGGGCCATGGGTGACCGAGCAGCTCGGGCAGGGTTACCTCGCGGTCAACTGGGAAGCCACCGTTCAGGAGGTGGCGCACTACATCCAGCCGCACCCCAGCCTGTCCGAACTGTTCGGCGAGTCGGTACTGGCCCTGACGGGCCGGAGTCTGCACGGATGAGCTGCGAGAGACGCGTGGAGGTCAGGGCCTGATGGCCGACATTCAGATGCCACAACTCGGCGAGACGGTGACCGAAGGGACCATCACCCGGTGGTTCAAGCAGGTCGGCGACCAGGTGGCCGAGGACGAGCCGCTGTTCGAGGTGTCCACCGACAAGGTCGACTCCGAGGTGCCGTCCCCGGTGAGCGGAGTGATCTCCGAGATCCTGGTGCCCGAAGGCGAGACGGTGGACGTTGGCGTGCTCCTGGCCCGGATCGGCGACGGCGCGCCCGACGCCGGCGCCGAGACGGCGCCGGCCGAGACGACCGAGTCGCAGGCCGAGGCTCCTCCCAGCGAGGCCCCGCCTGCCGAGCCTGCCCCGGCCGCCGAGCAGGCACCGGCGCCGAGCGAGCCCGCACCGCCGGCTGCACCAGCCGAGGCCCCCGCGCCGGCGCCGAGTGAGCCCACGCCGGCACCCGAGCCCGTGCCCGCCGGCGCTACGGCGGCCGCGGGGGAGGCACCGTCTCCGGAGGGTCGCACCAACGGCCGGCTGCTGTCGCCAGTCGTTCGACGGCTGATCTCCGAGAACAACCTCGATCCGGCGCAGATCGCAGGTTCGGGTCCGGGTGGCCGCATCACCCGCAACGACGTGTTGGCGGTCATCGAGGGCGGCAAGGCCACCGCGGCGCCGGCGGCCCCTGCTCCGGCGGCCACACCTGCTCCGACAGCGCCCGCTCCCACACCCACGCCGGCGCCACCTGCGCCGCCACCGTCGCGGGCCCCGGCGCCCCAGCCGATGGCCACCGCCGGCGAGCGCGACACGGCGATCCCGCACACCAACATCCGGCGTCGCACGGCCGAGCACATGATCCGCTCGAAGCAGACGTCGGCGCACGTCTACGCGTCGATCGAGGTCGACTTCGAAGCCGTCGAGGTGGCGCGGTGGGCCGCACGCGAGGAGTGGCGTGCCACCGAGGGCTTCAGCCTCACCTACCTGCCGTTCATCAGCCGGGCGATCATCGACGCGATCCGCGAGTACCCCGAGGTCAACTCCACCTTCGGCGAGAACGAGCTGGTGGTGCACAACTATGTGAACCTCGGCATCGCGGTCGACCTCGACTTCAAGGGGCTGATGGTTCCCGTGATCCACGACGCCGAGGGCAAGCGCCTGCGGGCCATCGCCCGCGAGGTCGCCGACCTGGCCGGCCGGGCCCGCAGCAAGCAGCTCTCACCCGACGACATCGCCGGCGGCACCTTCACGATCACCAACCCGGGGCCGTTCGGCACCGTGTTGACCTTCCCGGTCATCAACCAGCCCCAGGTGGCGATCATCTCGACCGATGCGATCAAGCGCCGGCCGGTGGTTGTGCACCTGGCCGACGGCAGCGAGGCGATCGCGATCCACTCGGTGGGCAACCTCACCCTGACCTTCGACCACCGCGCCTTCGACGGCGCCTACGCGTCGAGCTTCCTCAACCGGGTGCGCGCGATCCTCGAGACCCGCGACTGGTCCGCCGAGCTGGCCTGATGGTACTGGCCTGATGGCAGTGGTCGTGACCGGATGACCCTGCGTGTCCGTTGGCTGGGCCGGGTGCCGTACGCCGAGGCGTTGGCCGTTCAGCGCGCGTTCCATCAGCAGTCCGCCGACGACCACCTGATGCTGCTGGAGCATCCCCATGTGTTCACGTGGCATCGGCCGGCGCACCTCGAGCACATCCTGGTGCCACCGGCGTCGGTGGGCGCCGAGCTTGCCCGCACCGATCGAGGCGGCGACGTCACCTACCACGGGCCGGGCCAGCTGGTGGGCTATCCCATCGTCTCGGTGCCGCAGCGGCCTTCGGCGTACGTCCACTCGGTGGAGCAGCTGGTGATCGACTCGCTGGCCGACCTCGGGTTGTACGACGTCGGGCGACTGAAGGGCTACCCGGGGGTGTGGGTCGATCCGGACGGCGAGGACCCCCGCAAGGTCTGCGCCGTCGGCGTGCGGCTGAGCCGGGGGCGGGCCATGCACGGCTTCGCCCTCAACGTCGATCCGGACATGCGCTACTGGAGCTACATCGTGCCGTGCGGCATCTCCGACAAGGCGGTGACCTCGCTGGCCGCCGAGGGTGTGATGTCCACCATGCACGACGTCGTCGACGCCGTCGCCGCCCGTGCGGCCGTCCTGTGGGGTCACGGCGACGTCGAGCGCCAAGACGTTACTTGGACCCGTGGTACCAGCTCGGTCGGAGCCGTCGCGGTGAGCGCCGGCCGCGCACGAGGCTTTGAAGG
>JBOGHK010000111.1:0-21536 GCA_050744325.1 Acidimicrobiales bacterium | reverse complement strand
CAGATCGAGGAGGCTGGCCGCAGTGGCGAGGGCACCGATGTGGTCGTCGACGGTCGCCTGCCCGGTGGCCATGGTGTTGACGGTGAGGCCAGTGGCGCCGGCAGCGCGCCAGCGCTCGACCTGACGGAGGAACCGCTCAGGGTCGGTGGGATCCCAGCTGACCCTGCCCTCCAGCCCGATGCTCGTCGGATCGCGCCCGGCGTCCTCGGCGGCTGCGGCCACGACCTCACGTGCCCGGTCGAGGTCGGTGCCCGGGCGTACCTGGGGGAACCAGCCGTCGGCCAGTCGTCCGATGCGCCGGTACGCGGGCTCGGAGCTGCCTCCGATCCAGATCGGGATGGGTCGCTGCACCGGCAACGGCGCGAGGCCGGCGCCGGTCACGTGCTCGTCGCGGCCGTGGTGCGTGACCGAGGTCTCGGTCCAGAGCCGACGGAGCAGGGTGATCTGCTCGTCGATGCGGCGTCCTCGATCGCGGAACGACCTGCCGAGCGCCTCGTACTCCACGTGGTTCCAGCCCAGCCCGACACCGAGACGGAAGCGGCCTCCGGTGAGCAGGTCGACCTCGGCCGCCTGCTTCGCCACCAGCACCGTCTGGCGCTGGGGCAGGATGATGATCCCGTTCACCAGCTCGACCGACGTGATCGCCGCCAGGTAGCCGAACAGGACGAAGGGCTCGTGGAACGTCGTCGTGATGTCGTACGGCCCGTTCCAACCCTGATGCACTGCCGGGTCGGCGCCGACGACGTGGTCGTAGACCAGGATGTGCGAGTAGCCGAGACCTTCGATCGCCTCGCCGTAGGCACGCATGGCCCCGACGTCACCACCGAGCTCGGTCTGGGGGAACACCACGCCGACGTTCATGGGCCTTTCCTACCAGCACCCTGCTCGTGGCGCGCTCGGTCAGCGGCCGACGTCGGAGTGGATAGCGGCCACCAGGTTCTCCCGGGCGTCTGCCGGGGTGATGTAGCCGGCGCGCACGTTGCGGATGTCGGCCAGGGCCACGTCCAGCACGTAGTGCCCGTGGCTGGGGTACAGCTGGTCCAGGGTCGCGTCGTCGAAGGGGACGTGGGTGCCGAACAGGCGGCAGAACGACTCACCCGCGTTGTCGCCCGTGTTGAGCGCGATCGGGGCCCCGACCTGCGACAGGCTGATGCCGCCGACTGCTAGTCCGAGCTCGTCGCGAACCTTGGTGCCGTCGGGGTTGAGCTCCAGCGGCGGAGCCGAGGGCGGCGGGGTGCCCCGCTCGACCCAACGCACGAGGCGGTTGAGGGCGGCGCCCACGACATGGTGCAGCGGGACCCGGCTGAACGGTGGCTGCTCGCACTCGTACTCCGGCGCTGCGCCGAGGTCGCGCTCCTGAAGTGGCCGGCGGTACTCCTGACCGTTCCATCCGGAGTGGGCCGTGCCGGCGACCTCCCAGCGGCGGAACTGGTCGGTGTCCGGCGGTCGGTTGGGCGAGCGGACGTCGGTCTCGGACAGCACCTGGAACACCGGCTCGTCACCAATCCGGGTCGGTGCGCTGCCGACGATGAACCCGTACCCGTCGAACACCGGCTCGACCTGCGGGAGGATCGAGTTGTAGTAGATGGTCATCCGGCCGGCGGACTGCGAGGCCCCGATGGCGAGGATCGTGTCGACGTCGAGCCGGCCCATCGGCCTGGTCGAGGCAGTTGGCCTACCGCCGCCCGACGAGCGAAGAGCGGCTGCCGCCTGGGCGAAGATGTCGTAGGACAGCTCGTCCGCCATGAACTGGCCACCACCGGTGACGTCGAGGTCGCCGTAGCGGGCCGGGCTCCACGAGACCAGGTGGTTCACGCCCACCCGTTGCGCCGAGATGCCGACCCAGGCGTAGCCCTCCCGCAGGATGTGCCGGTACCCCCACAGGGCGTCGAGGTCGTAGCCCGCGGTGACGTTCTGCCACTCGGCCAGCACGGTGCCGTTGAAGTGGCCCCGCTCGGCCGGCCGCCGCACCAGGATCCGGGTGCGGTAGGGGACATCGGTCGCCAGCAGCTGCCCCGTGGCGCTGTAGGCGTCGGCGACCCCCGAGACGTAGAACTCCTCCTCGACGTAGTCGTCCTCGGCAAGGTCGACCGAGGTGGCGAACCACGGATAGGTGTCCTCGAGCACCGGGGACCCGGGATCGCCGGGCGGCGCCCCGGGGATCGGGCCCTCGACCTGGGCGACCGCGGCCTGCTCCGGGAGCGCGGGGCGAGAGGGTCCCCCGGCGGGACCAGGCGTCGCCATGGCGGGCGCCGCCGATGTGGTGGTGGCGAGCATCGCCACGCCGGCCACCGTGAGCACCCACCGCCGTGCCGGACCGTTCGATCGAGCCATGTCGTTCCCCCCAATCGCTCGGCGGGGTTCCCCACACCGATCAGCGACGCTTCGACCTCTACTAACTCGTATGCGTTAATCAGTAGCTAACCCGACTCTATGAGCAGCCACGGGTCTGTGCAATGGTGACGCGATGGCGGCACGAGCGAGATCGACAGCACCGGGTCCGGTAGCCGTGCAGGCCGGCGACGACGACGGCGCCGGCGGTGGCGGTGGGGGTTGGCGGACACGCCAGCAGATCCTCAGCGCGGCCGAGCGCCTCTTCGCCGAGCGGGGCATCGAGGGCGTGTCGCTGCGCGAGATCAACCGGGCGGCCAGCCAGGGCAACACCAACGCCGTCAAGTACCACTTCGGCGACCGTGACGGTGTGATCAGAGCGATCCTCGACAAGCACCGCCGCGACAGCGAGCCCCGGCGACACGCGTTGCTCGACCAGTACGAGGAGACCGGTGCCGACGACCTGCGGGCGCTGTCGGCAGCGCTGGTGCTGCCATTGGCGGCCAAGCTGACCGATCCCGATGGCGGCCGGGAGTACCTCCAGATCGCCAGCCAGTTCTACACCCGTGCCGTTCCCCCCGAGGAGCTGGTGCCGCGCAAGGATCCCAACAGCAGCATGCTCCGCTGGCACCGGAGGTTGAGCCGGGTGGTGCCGGTGGAGGAGACCACGATCCTGCACTCCCGCTACCCGGCGATCCGGTTCGCGCTGGTCGAGCTCGCCCGACGCGCCGCCGGACGCCCCCACCGAGACGACCGGCTGTTCACCAGCCACCTCATCGACCTGGTCACCGCAATCCTGTCGGCAACCCCCTCGGCCCAGACCCGCCGCCTCGCCCAGCGCCGCCGCTGACCCGGCTGAGGGGCCGGATTGGCGATCCAGTTCGGCGCGGCCCCGAGCTGGCCGTCAACAGGCGGACGGTGTCGGTAATCCGCTGGCGCAGGATGGCCGGAAGGCGGACTCTTGGGGCGTGCAGGTCGATCCCCGGGTACTGCGTCGCTACGAGGTTGATGACGAGGACGAGCGCCTCTGGCAGCCCGGGCGGGGCGATCTTCTGCGCATGCGGACCTGGGACATCTTCTCCAGAGTCCTGCCGGGGTCCGGCCTCGTGCTCGACGTTGGCGGCGGACCCGGAGCTCACGCGGCGCACCTGGCCGATGACGGTTACGAAGTCCTCACCGTCGACCCGCTGCTGCGCCACAGCCGGAAGGCCGCCGATCGATCACGAGCGGTCCCTGGCACTCGCCTCGGCGTGGCGTCCGCAGAAGCCCGCAGCCTCCCGGTCCGGGACGGCGCGGTCGACGTCGTGCTGTTGATGGGGCCGCTGTACCACCTGATCGGGCACGACCAGCGGATCGCCGCGCTCCGGGAGGCGAGACGCTGCCTCCAGCCCGGTGGCCTGCTGCTCGCGGAGATGATCACCCGCCACGCCTGGGTGCTGGACGCGGCCACCAAGGACATACTCGAGGAACCCGGCATCTGGCAGCAGTTCGAGCACAGCATGACCACCGGCCTCAGCCTCGACCCAGCCACCGACACCGGCGGCGGGTTCTTCGCCTACTTCCACGCCATCGACGATTTCCGGAACGAGCTTGCCGAGGGCGACTTCGGCGAGATCGAGCTCATCGCCGTCGAAGGGTTCGGATGGCTGCTCAGCGACCTGGAGGAACGCATGGCCAACCCCGATGCCCTGCTGCGCGCCATCCGCCTGACTGAACGCGAGCCCACGATGATCGGCGCCAGCGCGCACGTGATCGCCACCGCAAGGAGACCGAATCCACCCACGTCGACCTCGTTCGGATCGAGACAAGAGGCCGTCCGCTCTCATCGGCGCCGGCCATCTCCCCAGGTGGGTGGGTGATCGCCGTCATCCCCAGCCTCGCCGCGCGAGCCGGGTGACGTGCGTCGTCGACCCGCAGTGACGCGATCCTGCCCCGCGCTCACCCACGTCGACGCGCGGTGAGCGCGGGGCAGGACCGGCGATCATCTCAGCGGGTGCTCCAGTGGTCGTACTCGCCGTAGTCGTCGGCCTTGTCCGACGCCGCCCGGTCGAGTCCGTCGATGGCATCTCGTACGGTGGGGAAGGCCTCTGCAAGTACCCGGGACTGGAACCCGGCGGGGACAGGTGCAGCGGGGTCGAGGCCCAAGCGACCCAGGACCTCGGGGTTGTTCTGCGCCACGACTCCTGCGAGGTCCTGACGAAGCTGACCGAGCATGACGTTCTCCAGGTGCGTACCGGTCATCGGCTGCTCCGGCGATCGGGCCGTCGTCGCGAGGCCGTAGATCGTGCCTCCGGCCCACTGCGAGGCGCCGCCAGCCGAGATCCAAGGGGCGATCTTCCCGCCTATGGCGAAGGCCCCGATGCCGGCGCCGGCGGCGATGACGCTGGTGACGGTGCCCACGCCTTGGGCGTATGCCTGGTAGGCGCGGGCGGCGTCGGTGCCGATGGCGTCGAACCCGTCCTCGAAGGCCCCGGTGAGCAGGCCGACAGGACGCATGGCCTCCGTGAGGTCGCCGCTGGTCGGTGGGGCGCCGACACCGACGGAAGGCAAGGCGTTGCCCAGCGCCCAGCCCCCCGTGACCAGGCCGAGCCGTCGCGCCGACTCCTCGTCCGTGCCCAGCGACTGAGCGAAGTTGACGAGGTCGGGCCGGTTGAAGTCCTCGGAGGCCCGGACCTCGGCAGCGCGAGGTCCGTACAGAGCGCTGTAGGGGGTCTCCGACTGACGGACCACCGATTGGCCGATGTCGTCGATGTAGACGCCGAGCGCGTTCGCGACCTCCTGCTTGACCTCGTTGGGTGGCTGGCCGGGGCCGGTCAGCCCGAGGCGGTTGCCGACGAAGTTCAGCTGGTTCTCGATGCCCCAGGCCTGGGGATCAGGCACGTAGCCATCGTTGACGTTGCGTACCACATCGGCGTAGCGGTCCAGGGCCTGCGGGTACCGACCGGGGTCGTTGGTCGGGATGTCGACCAACGTGCCGCGGACCATTGCGGCGGCGGACTGGTTCATGTCGCTTCGCAGCTGTTCGGTCTGGTCAGGGGTGTAACCCCAGTAGGCGGACAGGTTCGACGTCGGCCGGAGGGTCGCCTGCAGGTTCTCGGGCCGCATGCCGGTGAACTGCCAGGCCGCCTCGGGGTCGGCCGACAGCGCCCGCAGCGCCAGCGCCTCCGGGACCTGCATGGCGACGTCGCCGTCCCACATTGCCGGGTCCGCGTACATCGCGTTGCCCGGACGGGCGTGAGGGTCGAAGGCGTGCCGGTCGTAGACCGTTCCCGCGGTTCCCGGGTCCACGACCTGGCCGGTGACCATGCCGCCGGGCCGGCTCCGGCCGAAGTCCACGATGGCGTCGGCGAACTGGGCCAGCTGGGTCGGATCGTAGGCAGAGCCGGGGACGCGGGTCGACTGGCCGTTCGCCGGGTCGTAGGCGAACCCGCCGCTGATCATCTGGCCGAGCTGGTGCTGCTGCCAGCCCGCGTCGAGCTGGCGCAGGCCGTCGAACACCTCGGTGGGCGCTATCGGCGACCGGGTCGCCGCGGCGAACCCCTGGACAGCCGGGTCGAGGAGCTCGGTACGGATGTCGCCGCCGAGCGGGTCGGCCCCCCGGACGTTCTGGTCGAACGCGAGCTGGTTGATGGCCCCGTACATGGCCCGGGTGCCCTCGACCCCGAGCGTCTCGTAGGCCCGGGTCGCGTAGGGCCCCGACAGGCGTTCGTCGCCTAGCGGCGGGTTCACCATGTTGTAGCCCAGCCCGTACACCGCCCCGAACACGCTGATGTACCGAGGATCGGCCGGATTCAGCGCGTTGAGCTGGTCGGGATGGAAGTTGTCGGGGTCCAGCCCGGCTGCCGTTAGCTGCGAGCGCAGGTTCTGGGCGTCCCGCTGGCCGTACTCCTCCTGGTTCCGCATCGACCAGGCGAGCGTCGGGCCCACCTCGGGAGAGCCTTCGAAGCCGGTCCGGCCGGTCTCGGATCCGGCGTACGGGCCAGCGCTGGTGGTGGTCGCGGTGGTCGTGGCGTCGCCGGCATCGGCGAGCGTCACGCCACTTCCGGGAGGATCCCCGACGCCGGTCGTGTCGCCGCTCCCGGTGTCGGTGGTGTCGTTGACGGCTTCGGCGTGGGTCGGGCCGATCTCGGGGGAGCCTTCGAAGCCGGTCTGGCCGGTGTCGGATCCGGCGTACGCGCCGGTGTCGGCGGTGCTGCCGATATCCCCGCTGCCGTAGTCACTGCCCCCGTAGTCACTGCCCCCGCCGACGATGTCGCCGCCTCCGATGTCGCCGCCTCCGATGTCGCCGCCTCCGAACTCCTGGGCACTGGCGGGGGATGCCAGCAGACCCAGGACCAGCAGTCCACCGACCATGAGCACGGCCGGGGCGAGCCACCGCGCAAGCCGTCGAGCGACATTGCGACGAGCCTGCCCTCGGTGCGGCTCAGGCCACGTGCCCTCGAAGGCCTCGTCGCCCTCCGAGCCTGGTTCTTGAGCTCTCGACGTCCTCATGCGTCGCCTCCGTGGTCATGGGGCTCCCACGTACGGTCGCAGCCACCGTGCTCTGCCGAGTGGTCGTAGGACTGGTCGTGCGTGTGGCCGTGCATCGGCGGATCGCCCTCGTCCGGGCTGCTCCAGCTCGCCGGATCACCCTCCGGTACGGGCCCGGCCGCAGCTGTCGCGGCGGTGGTGTCCGGCGAGGTGCCGCTCTGCACGAGCGCGCCCTCCTGGGCAGCGGCCGCCCGTTGAGCCGTTGCCTCGGCAGCGACCGTGGTCGACTCCGCCGCCGGGGAGGTAGCCGGGACGACGACGCCGGGGGACACGATCTCGAGCAGACGGGGGTCGCTGGCGCCGCACTCGGTGACGCCGACGTCGGTGACCTGGGGGAGGCACCAGACGGCGATCGTCAGGGGGTCGACGGTCGCCACCTCGACCAGCTCGAGGACCTGGGTCGTGCCCGGGCCGCATCCGATGCCGGTCGTACCCACCGGCTCGAGGACACACCACATCGCCACGGTCGCCGGCACGCCCCCTGGCGCCGTCGGCGGGACCGGTTCGGCGGCCGCCTCGTCGGGACATGGCGAGCCCACGGCATGGGGGCCACCGTGTGTGGCGCAGGCCTCACCGTGCCCGTCAGGGATGTTCGGGACCTGGGGGACCGGCTCGCGGGCCGCACCACCGAGGGCGTGAGCGCCGGGGTTGGTGTGGGCCGGGACTGCGGTGGCGCCGCCGTCACCCGGAGCCTCGGTCTGGCCGCCTGGCGCCGGAGCACCGCCGGGCACAGCATCCTGCGAGCCCTGTCCGTAGTTGCTGGCAGCCTCGTCGGCGCCGCCTCCGTTGCTGGCAGCAGCGTGCGAGCCCTGTCCGTAGTTGCTGGCATCGTCGGCACCGCCTCCGCTGCTGGCTCCCTCGTCGGGCGGGTGTGACGCCGAGCCGTCGGGATGGGCGGGGCTGGTCTCGGCGGGCCGAGCTCGGGCGTCGTCGGGGGCGACGCCGGGATCGTCGCCGGGCACGCCTTCGGTGCCGGAGTCCGACCCGGTCGAGTTGGTCGTCGCAGCCACCTCGACCTCCCGGTGGGACCCGGGGTGGGCGTCGGTGCCAGCCGGGGATGCCGCGTCGTACGAGCCTGACGATCCGTCGGATCCGCCGCCGGCGATCAGCGTCGGACCTTGGCTGATGGCCAAGACCAGGAGCGAGAACACCAGCAGCCCGGCGACCATCGGCACCACGGTGGTGGCGCCGATGCGGATGTTGCGCCTGATCTCGTGGGCCTGGTCGGCGAGGTTCCAGAACTCCCAGAAGTCGGAGTGCGACGACCGCACCGTCGACTTGGCCCGCGTGGTGCCTTGCCGTGGTTCGGATTGCGGGGAGCGCTCACGCTGCTCCGATCCTTCAGCGGTCGCGCGAGGTGGACGGCTCGTGGCGCGCTGCCGTGCGGAACGCGTCGAGTGTCGTCGTGACTTCCCCATCTTTGCCCCTCCCTCGCGGAGCTGTCCCTGCTCGCAGTCGATGAATCTGTACTGCGGTTCTTCGGCAAATGCAATCCCCAGAATTCTGGAAATGACCTTGCCTCAACGAGGAGCTGACGCATGGATCGTGAGTCGGCGGATGAGCCTGAGCTGTCCCTCAGCGGACCTCTACTTCAACCTGTTTGACCAGCTCACGACTTGGATGGCAGGGACGCTGTCACGGTCGGCGCCGCTTGAGCCAACGGTTGAGGCACACCCTTCGGGACGGCATTGATCAAGAAATTGCGAGAACCCGCATAACGCTTCCCATGAGCCGGGCTACTGACCGTCGGGGGCGTTCCGGCTGGGTTGGTAGCGCCGGTCGGGGTCGATGTCGAGGTTGCGGATCAGCCGGTCCTCCGGGTCGTAGATCTCGACATGGAGGCCCTTCTGCACGACGGTGACGCGGGTGCCCGTCCAGCGAGTGCCCACACCGATGCGCCACGGGCTGAGCGTCAGGTGGCCGGCGGACGACACCACCGCGGTGGTCGTCCGTACCGGCGGGTCGTCCGGCGCAGGGTCGACGTTCGCCTCGTCCGCCTCTGTGCCGACCCCAGCGTCGTCGTCCGGTGTTCGGTGGGCTGCGGCCTCGTCGGTCGGTGTCGGTGTCGGTGGCGGTGGCGGTGCGGGTGTCGGTCGCGGTGCCGGTGCGGTAGCCGGCGACGCGTCGTCGGTCCGGTCGGCGTCCGGCGAGGCGCCCGAGGGCTCCTCCTCCCCGTCGTCTTCGTCCACGTCGGCTGGAGGACCGCCGGCGGTGTTGCCGCCGGCCTCGATCAGCTTCCCAAAGGCCTCGATCAGCGAGTCGTCGGGCATGCGGTCGGGCCCGGCCGGTCGGGGACCCGCCGCTCGCCGTGGCGCCGGTTGCACGGCGCTCCCCGAGCGGAGCGAGGCCAGGCTCGCCGCCGCCGAATCGACGAGCCGCTGGGCGAGCGGCCGCCCACCACCGTCGCGTGGCTGGGGGCCTGTCCTCGGCCGACGGTTTGCCGCAGCGAGCTGGCTACAGACCCCGAAGACGAACGCAGCCCAGCCGCCCCACGCAGCGAGCCCGATCAAGACCAGGACGAGCTGCTGGCTGGCCGAGGTGAGCGGGAGCCGTTCGACCAGCTCCCGGCCCGGCAACTCGCTGAGCGGCCAACCTCCCCAGCGGACCAGGAGCACTGGGGTGAGGCCCACCAGAGCGAGCAGCGCAACCAGCGTCACCACGAGCTGGACGACGGCCCGGAGTCGCCGCCAGGTGGACTGGTCCCAGACCGTGCTCCGCAGGCTGTCCCAGGTTGGCCAGCCGTCGAAGGCGTCGAGGTCCTCAGCCACCGCAGGGGAGAGGGGTCTCGTTGCTGACGGCTCCACCATCGGTGACGTCGGCTTCGCGATTGTTGCTCCAGGCGGCATCGAAGCACTCGTAGACGGCGCCGTAGGCGTAGCTGGCCCGCTCGACCACGTTGCCGGTCACTGTGTGGCCATCACCCGAGTCGACGTCGATTGCGTACTCACCGCCGCGGAACAGGTTGTTCGTCAACTGCAACCCGTTGCCCGACTCGAACCAGGTCACGTTGGCGATCGCATCGCAGGCCTGGTCGCTGGGGTTGCCGCTCCCCGGATGGTTGGCGTCGGGCACGGCCGAGCGCCAGTCGGAGCAGCGCTGGTCGATGGTGTTGTGGTCGAAGACGTACGGTCGGTCGCCCGTCGCGCTCGGAGCCTGATAGCCCTCGATGCCGGTGCTCTCGGCCCCGCTGCCGTCAGGACCACAGAGCTTGGCGTACGAGTCCTGGACGATGGTGTTGTTCTGCCACGCCACGAACGCGTAGCCGAAGTTGACCACCCGCACCCGGCTGGCGTGGTAGTTGCCGAAAGCCATGGCTCCGCCGAAGGTGTTGCAGCCTGAGGCCGCCTCGATGGTGACGTCCTCGATGACGGCTGCGGCGCCGCTCGACGGTCCGACGTTGACGCCCCACTCGTCGTTGGTGCGGACGACCGAGTTCCGGATCGTGACCCCGGCGGCCTGGATGTCGACGGCGCAGTCGAAGATCGCGTTCTCGATCACCTGGTTGGCGGTCGTGAGGCTGCAGCTGCCGGTCCACGGAGTGAGCGCCGCGGTGTTGCGTGCCCCGGTGGTCGCCGCAGTGGGCCAACCGGACGGTGGTGGCGCGGGCGGCGGCGACGGGACGGCCGCGGCCGCGGCCGTTGGTGGCGGGGCGGGCCTCGGCGGCGTCGTGGTGCTCGGCGTGGTCGTCGTCGAGGTCGTGGGGGAGGACCGCTCCGCCGTGGTCGGCGATGGCGCGGCAGCGCCGTCGACGGGCTCGGTCGTCAGCCGTACGGTGACGTCGAAGAGCCCGACCAGCAGGACCGATGCCACTGCTCCCGATGTCCGGGGATGCCGCCGAGCCACAGCAACGAGTCGCGACATCAGTCCCCGGCGTCCCCATCTCCCTCAGCTGGATCACGCTACCACTGGCTACGACCGGTTAGTTGGCTCGATGAGCTGGCAGCGGCGTGTTCCGAGGTCCTGATCAGCGACAGGTCCGTCAGGTCAGTCGGTCAGTCGGCGGCGGTCGGTCGCTCGGCCGTCCGGTAGTCGCCGAAGGGAGCATCCCTCTCCTGGAGGGCCGCGGTGAGCCCCTTCACCCGGATCCCGTCGACGAACGCCCGAAAGCTCGGCTGCTTGGTGCCCAGCGAGCACAGCTCCGTGCCGGCGCGGATCGCGTGGCGCAGGCCCATGTGATCCATGGCCCGGTGCACGGTGCGCTTGTTGAGCTGGACGATGTCGGGCGGCAACAGCGTGATGCGGCGGGCGACGGCGAGCACCTCGTCGTCGAGGTCGGCCTCGGGGAACGCTCGGTTGGCCCAGCCGAGGCGCACGGCCTCGATGCCCGAGATGGAGTCGCCGGTCACCATCATCTCCATCGCCGCTCGCATGCCGAGGAACCACGCGTGGAACTGCATGTCGGGCACGCCGAAGCGAACGGCCGGGTAGCCCATCTGGGCGTCCTCCGCGACGTAGACGAGGTCGCAGCCGGTCGCCAGCTCGCTGCCGCCGGCCAGGCAGTAGCCGTGCACCTGGGCGATCACCGGCTTGGCGAGGTCCCAGATGCCCATCCACGTCTCGGTCACGTGTCGGGGCCAGTGCCCTTCCCCCGGTGCGGTGAAGTGGGGCATCTCCAGGCCTTGGTTGCCGCCGCCGAGGTCGTAGCCGGCCGAGAAGCAAGAGCCCGCGCCCCGGATGATCGACACCCGCACCTCGTCGTCGACGTCGTTGGCCTGGAGGGCGGCGATGAGGTCGCCGCGGAGTCGGTGGTTGAGGGCGTTGCGCTTGTCGGGGCGGTTGAGCGTGAGTCGGCGCACGCCCGGCACCGGGTCGTCGACGAGGACGAAGGAGTCGGTCACTTGATCGCCTTCGGGTCCATGTCGCCGGACAGGCGCTCGAGCGTCTTGGCCGGCACGGTGTCGATGCGCGTGGCGACCTCGGCCACGGCGGGGCCGACCTGGGCCGCGAGGGGGGCCAGCGCCTCGAGGTCGAAGTCGTAGAGCGCGGCGGCGTTGCCGGCGAGGAGTTGCTGGACCTCGGCCCGGTCGATGTCGCTGAAGCGCGCCCGGAGGTGCTCGCGGGTGTAGGGGTAGGTGCCCTCGTCGTGGGGGTAGTCGCTGCCCCACATGAAGCGGTCGAGCCCGATCTGGTGGCGGGCCTCGACGTCGGCTGGGCCCGGCTGGCTCACGCCCATCCAGCAGCTCTGCCGGAAGTAGTCCGTGGCCGACCGCGGTAGGACGTGCTCCTTGCCGTAGCGGATCTCGCCGGTGGCGCCGGTGTCGCGGATGTTGGCGAGTGTGCTGTCGAGGCGTTCGAGCAACGGCGGCACCCACGCGCAGCCCGCCTCGGTCATCACGAACCGGAGGCGGGGGAACCGCTCGAAGACCCCGGACAGCACGAGCTGCACGAACGGGCGCTGCGTGTAGAAGCCGACCTCGTTGATGTAGAGCAGCATCGAGACGGGGTACGGCCCGTAGTCGGGGTTCCCGGTGCCGCTGTGCACGTTGACCGGCACGTTCAGGTCCTGGCAGACCTCCCAGAGCCGGTCGTAGGTCGGGTCGTAGAGCGGCTTGATCCACTTCACGTCCGGTGCGAGGTTCGGGAGCAGGATCCCGCCGCGGAGGCCGTGCTCCTTGGTCCACGACACGTCCTCGATGGCGTGGTCGACGTCGTTGAGGAAGATCTGGCCGACGCCCGCCCGGCGCTCGGGATACTCGCCGCACCAGTCGACGAGCCAGCGGTTGTGGGCATGGACGCCGGCGCGCCGGTGCTCGTACTCCTCGTCGGTGGGAGGCTTGGCGAACAGCACGAAGCTGGGGAAGAACGGCGGCACCGTGTTCGGGAACACCACCTCGGCCACCACGCCGTCGGACTCCTGTTGCGAGTTGCGCATCTCGTTGTCCCAGTTGCGCAGCCGTCGCTTGTCGCCCAGGTCCTTGTAGGGGTTCTTGTACTTGCCGCGCCAGCGGTCGAAGTCGTCGTGGTACCTCGGGTCGAGGTACTCGCGGTAGGCGGCGTGTGAGCCGCCGGCATGGCAGTCCGCGGAGATGATCGTGTAGCGGTCGTCGGCTTCGGTGGCCGTCATGACGGATCCTCCCTTGGGGGGACACGCCGGCCCCAGGAGCCAGTTTGGGGTAGAACGCGTTCTCGTGCAAGCGAGGCAAGAGATGCCCGCTGCGGGAGGTGTTGCCGAGATGACCGGTCGTCGGTCGCATCCACGGCGCGGCGGACGAGAACGCGTTCTACACTAAGCCCGTGGCTCTCCTCCACGTCGGGCAGGTCTCGGTGCGCTTCGGCGGCGTGCAGGCCCTGCAGTCGGTCGACGTGGATGTGGCGGCAGGCGAGGTGACAGGCCTCATCGGTCCCAACGGTGCGGGCAAGACCACCCTGTTCGACGTGGTCTGCGGGCTGCAGCCGACCGGGCACGGCCGCGTCCTGCTGGACGGCACCGACATCACCCGGCTCAAGGCGCATGCCCGCGCCCGCCTCGGCGTGGCTCGCACGTTCCAGCGCCTCGAGCTGTTCGACTCGATGTCGGTCCGCGACAACATCCGGGTTGCCGCCGAGGTCCACCGGTCCTACAGCCGTCGCCGTGGCGCCGCTCCCGAGGTCGACGCCGGGACACCGGGGGCGCGAGCCGACGCCGTGCTCGACCGGGTCGGCCTCCGGGCGGTGGCCGATGAGCGGGCCGACTCGCTGCCCACCGGTCTGGCGCGACTGGTCGAGGTGGGCCGGGCCCTCGCCGGCCAGCCGAAGGTGCTGCTCCTCGACGAGCCGTCCTCCGGCCTGGGCGCGACGGAGACCGACCGGTTCGCCGCGTTGCTCCACGACCTTGCCACCGACGGGCTGGGCATCCTGCTCGTAGAGCACGACGTCGACCTGGTCATGCGGGTGTGTGCTCGCGTCCATGTGCTCGACTTCGGCCGCGTCATCGCCGCCGGCCCACCTGCGGACGTGCAGCGCGACTCGGCCGTGCAGGCGGCCTACCTGGGCGCAGCGGTGGCGTAGCCGCCGAAGGACGAAGCAGACCGGCCCTCGCCCCAGGGCCCCGAGGAGAGGTGGAGCCGGACGTGCGGATCGCGTTCACCAAGGAGCAGGAGACCCTCCGCCTCGAGCTGCGCGACTACTTCGCCCAGCTGATGACCCCCGAGGTACAGGAGGCGATGGCCTCCGGGCAGGGTGAGTACGGGGGCGGCGACCTCTACCGGCGGCTCGTGCGCCAGATGGGCGAGGACGGCTGGCTAGGGATCGGCTGGCCCACGGAGTACGGGGGCCAGGGCCGCTCGATGCTCGAGCAGCTGATCTTCATGGACGAAGCCAACCTCGCCGGTGCGCCGGTCCCCTTCCTCACCATCAACACCGTCGGCCCGACCTTGATGCACTACGGCACCGACGAGCAGCGGCAGGCCTTCCTGCCCGAGATCCTCCGGGGGGAGCTCCACTTCTCGATCGGGTACTCCGAGCCGGGTGCGGGCACCGACCTCGCGTCGCTCACCACCCGTGCCGAGCGCGACGGCGACGAGTACGTCATCAACGGACAGAAGATGTGGACCAGCCTGATCCAGTACGCCGACTACGTGTGGCTGGCTGCTCGCACCAACCCCGACGTGTCGAAGCACAAAGGCCTGTCGATCTTCCTGGTGCCGACGACCTCGGCGGGCTTCTCGTGGACCCCGGTGACCACCATGAGCGGCACGACCACCAGCGCGACCTACTACGACGACGTGCGAGTGCCGGTGGCGAACCTGGTCGGTGAGCAAGACAAGGGCTGGAGGCTGATCACCAGCCAGCTCAACCACGAGCGGGTGGCGCTGTGCTCCGCCGCCGGGCTGCAGCACCTGCTGGCCGACGTCCGGAGCTGGGCCCGTGAGACCACCCTGCCCGACGATGGCCGCCGGGTGATCGACCAGGAGTGGGTGCAGGTCCACCTGGCCCGGGTGCACGCCAAGGTCGAGTACCTCAAGCTGATCAACTGGAAGATCGCCTGGGGGGTCCGCAACGGCGTGGGGCCTCAGGACGCCTCGGCCACCAAGGTGTTCGGCACCGAGCTGTCCACTGAGGCCTACCGGCTGCTCATGGAGGTTCTCGGCGAGGAGGCCGCCGTGCGGGCCGGCTCACCTGGTTCGCTGCTGCGCAGCCGCCTGGAGCGGGCGCACCGCTCGGCCCTCATCCTCACCTTCGGCGGGGGGACCAACGAGGTGCAGCGCGACATCATCGCCATGGTCGGCCTGGGGCTGCCCCGGGCGCCGCGGCGCTAGACCCCAAGCCTGGAGGCTTCGTGGACTTCAGCTTCACCGACGAGCAGCAGGAGGCCCGGGCGCTGACCCGGCGGATCCTGGAGGACAAGGTCACCGAGGACCTGCTGCGCGCCGCCGAGGCCGCCGAGATCCGCTTCGACCCCGCCACCTGGTCGGCCCTGGCCGACGCCGGGCTGCTCGGGCTCGGCCTGCCGGTCGAGCACGGAGGCGGCGGGCTGGGCCTCGTGGAGCAGTGCGTCGTGCTCGAAGAGGTGGGCCGCACCGTCGCACCGGTTCCGGTCGCCGCCTCCACGGTGTTCGGCGCGGCGCCGCTGGCGCGGTTCGGCACCGAGGCTCAGCGGGCCCGTTGGCTCCCGGCCGCGGCCGAGGGCCGGGCCGTCCTCACCGCCGCCCTCTCCGAGCCCGGCAACCGGCGTCCGGAACGGCCGGTCACACGGGCCGCCGCGGTCGCGGGCTGCTGGCGCCTGGACGGGGTGAAGACCAGGGTGCCGGCGGGCGCCCAGGCCGACGCAGTCGTGCTGGGGGCCACGACCGACGACGGTCGTCCCGCCCTGTTCCTGGTGGAGCGCGACACCCCTGGCCTGGTCGTCGAGCCGCAGGCGGTCACCAGCGGCCACGCGGAGGCGCGGCTGACGCTGGACGGTGTCGTCGTCGGGGCCGACGCGGTCGTCGCGCGGCCCGACGTGGGGGCCGAGGCCCTGGACTGGAGCTTGCAGCGCAGCACTGTCGCGTTGGGCGCACAGCAGCTCGGGGTCCTGTCGCGGGCGCTGGAGCTCACGGCGGCGTACAGCAAGGAGCGCGTGCAGTTCGACGTGCCCATCGCCACGTTCCAGGCCGTCGGTCACCGCCTGGCGGACTGTTACATCGACGTGGAGGGCCTGCGACTCACACTGTGGCAGGCGGTCTGGCACCTCGAGGAAGGGTGCTCCGCGGCGACGGAGGTGGAGGTGGCCAAGTTCTGGGCTGCGGAGGCCGGCCACCGGGTCGCGCATGCTGCGGTCCACATCCACGGCGGCATGGGCATCGCCGACGACTACCCGCTCCACCGCTACTTCCTCGCCGCGAAGTCGATCGAGCTCGCTCTGGGCGGCGCGACCGATCAGCTGCTCCGGATCGGTGCCCGCTTCGCCGAGTGACCCGTACTGCCCGCGCTCAGGACACCGATCCCAGGTCGAGCGCGGGCAGAACCGTCTAGTTGAGCTCGCGTCAAGTGGGCTGACGAGGGACCTCGCTAGCCCTCCTGGAGGTCGTCGACGAGGCGGGTGGTGGTGTCGACGTAGTCGTGCACCAGCTCCTGCACTACGGCTCTGGTGGTGCGGATGTTGTTCATGCGGCTCACGATCTGGCCTACCGGCATGCCCACCAACTCCCGGGGAGGGTTGGCCCCCATCTTGCGGTTGGCGTAGGCGTTGAGCATGAACTGCAGCGGCATCGGCAGCGTGCCGGGCGACTCGGGGGCCTCCCATGCCTCGGTCCACGCCGTGCGTAGCTGGCGGGCCGGCTTGCCGGTGAAGGCGCGGGACCGCACCGTGTCGGTGGACCTGGCGGCCAGGAGCTTGTCGGTCACGATCCCACCGTTGGTGTTCTCCGCGACAGTGAGCCAGATCGACCCGGTCCACACCCCCTCCGCGCCGAGCGCCATCGCGGCCGCCATCTGCCGCCCGGTGCCGATGCCCCCGGCTGCCAGGACCGGTACCGGAGCGATGGCGTCGACGACGTCCGGGACCAGGACCATGGTGGCGACCTCGCCGGTGTGCCCGCCGGCCTCGTACCCCTGGGCGATGATGAAGTCGACGCCCTGCTGGACGTCGCGCTGGGCCTGCTCGACCCGGCCCACCAGGGCCGCGACCGAGACCCCCTGCTCGTGGGCCTGGTCGATGGCCGCCGCTGGCGGGGGGCCGAGCGCCGAGGCGAGCAACGCGATGTCGTGGGACAGCGCGACCTCGATCTGCGGAGTGCCGGTGGCCTGCGTCCAGCCCAGCACCCCGGCGCCCATGCCTGCTCCGGACTCGAGCTCCACGTCGTCGCGGTCCACCGCCACCCCGTGGTCGGCGAGGATCTTGTCGACGTAGTCCCAGTACTCCTGGCTGATGTACTCCCGCAGCTTGGCGCCGAGGTTGGCGGGGTCGGACAGGCCGGCGTCGCGGTCGACGGTCTTCTGTGGCATCACCACGTCCACCCCGTAGGGGCGCCCGTCGACGTGGTCGTCGATCCAGGCGAGCTCCAGGTCCAGCTGCTCGGGCGAGAAGGCCAGCGCGCCCAACACGCCCATGCCGCCTGCGTTGGTGACCGCGGCCACGACGTCACGGCAGTGGCTGAAGGCGAAGATCGGGTACTCGATGCCGAACGTCTGGGTCAGACGGTTCCTCATGCGTGGGCCTCCTCGGCGACGGCGCGGGCGCGCCGGTAGTCGGGCTTGCCGCTCGGGTGGCGGGGCATCCGGTCGACCAGGTGCAGCTGACGGGGCACCTTGTAGCCGGCGATCCTGGTGCGGCAGTGGGCGACGAGGTCGTCGAGCGTCGGCGCATGGCCGGGCCGGGCCTCGACCAGGGCGGCGACGCGCTGACCCCAACGTTCGTCGGCCACCCCCACCACCAGCGCGTCGAACACCTGGGGGTGGGCCTTGAGCGCGGCCTCCACCTCCTCGGGGTAGATCTTCTCCCCGCCGGAGTTGATGCACTGCGACCCGCGTCCGAGCAGCGTGACGGTGCCGTCCGGCTCGAGGCGGGCGAGGTCACCCGGCACCGCGTACCGCTCGCCGTCGATGCTGATGAAGGTCGCGGCACTCTTGTCCGGGTCCTTGTAGTAGCCGAGCGGCACGTTCCCCCCGCGGGCCAGGCGGCCGACCTGACCCCGCGCCACCGGCCGGTCGTCGTCCCCGATGACCACCGTGTCGGGACCGGGTCGGACCGTGACCAGGCCGGTGGCATTGGCCGTCTTGCCCTTCTCGACCAGGCGCATGCCGTTGAAGCCACTCTCCGACGACCCGATCGCCTCGCTGATGAACAGGTCGGGGAGCAGCTCGAACAGCTGATCCTTGACGACCGGCGAGAACACGGCGGCGGTGGAGCTGACGGCCACGAGCGAGGACAGGTCGTAGCGGCGCTCGCGCAGGGCGTCGACGAGCGGCCGCGCCATCGCGTCGCCGGTGATCGCGAGGGTCGCGATCCGGTACTGCTCCACGGCCTGCCACACGGCGTGGGCGTCGAACTGGGGAAGCAGCACCGACGTGGCCCCCCGGATGAGGCCACCGAGCGTCCCCCATTGGGCGGCGCCGTGCATGAGCGGAGCCAGCACCAGGCCCACCGACGGCTCGGCGCCCTTGGCCAGGCGCGACATCTGGTACTCGTCCTCGATCCGCTCCCCGGTCTGGAAGTCGATGCCGCCCCCGAGCACCCGCCACACGTCCTCGTGGCGCCACATCACCCCCTTGGGGTAGCCGGTGGTACCGCCGGTGTAGAGGACGTAGAGGTCGTCGGCGCTGCGGGCCTCGAAGTCGCGTGCGGGCGAGGCGCTGGCGAGCGCCTCCTCGTAGGGCACGGCGTCGGTGGGGCGGGGCACGTCGTCGCCGTCCTCCACGACGAGCAGGTGACGAAGGCGGGGCAGCCGGTCACGCACCGCCGTCACCAACGGCGAGAACCGCGCCTGGAACACCATGGCAACCGAGTCGCTGTTGTCGAGGAGGTAGACCAGCTCGTCGGCGACGTAGCGATAGTTCACGTTGATCGGGACGGCCCCGAGCTTGTAGGCGGCCAGCATGGCCTCGACGAACTCGATGCTGTTGTACGAGTAGACGGCCACGTGGTCGCCGCGGCCGATGCCCTGGTCGGCCAGGTGGTGGGCCAGCCGGTTCGTCCGGTCCTCGAGGTCCGCGAAGGTCGCCTGGCGCAGGCCGCAGATCAGCGCCGTGCGCTCGGGGACCGCGTCCACGGTGTGCTCGACGAAGTCGGCCAGGTTGAACGCCATAGCCAGATCAGTAGAACACGTTCTCGGAGGGTCGGCAACGCTAAGAAAAAACCCAGCTTAGCAGGGCGCGATAGACCCCTAAAGTAGAATGTGTTCTACTACGGCGGTGAGTTCTGAGACGTCGACGTACACGCTCGAGCTGCCGTACCGTCGCAGCGTCGGGCCGGTCGTCGGGGCCTTCCTCACCGGGCTTCGGGACGGCCGTGTCGTCGGCAGCCGGACGGCTGGGGGCCGGGTGCTGGTACCCCCCCTCGAGTACGACCCGGACACCGGCGACGCCGTGGACGAGATCCTCGAGGTGGGCACCAACGGCACGGTCACCAGCTGGGCCTGGGTCGCCGAGCCGCTGCCGAAGCATCCTGTCGACCACCCCTTCGCCTGGGTGCTGGTTCGGCTCGACGGTGCCGACACGTCGCTGCTGCACGCGCTCGACGGTGTGGCCGAGCCGGAGGTCGCGTCCGGGATGCGCGTCCGGGTCCGCTGGGCCGAGGACCGCACCGGGCACATCACCGACATCGCCTGCTTCGAGCCGGACGGCAGCCCGTGACTGAGACATCCGGGGCGGCTGCTCCCCCCGACGAGGGCCCGGTGCGCTTCATGCGTCAGCACATCGCGCTGGAGTACACCCAGCGCGTCAGCCCGCTGGCTGACCGCTTCGGCGGCCAGCTGCGCGCCGGTCGCATCATGGGCCAGCGCTGTCCGAGCTGTGGCCTGGTCTTCGTGCCGCCGCGGGCGTTCTGCCCGATCTGCGTGGTTGCTATGGGCGCCGACCACGAGCTGGAGCTCGCCCACACCGGGACGGTCACATCGTTCACCGTGCTCACGCCCATCCAGTACCACGGCCAGAACGAGCGCGAGGACTACGCCTTGGCGACCGTCCTGATCGACGGCGCGGATGGCACCGTGGGCCAGCAGCGGCTGGTCGACGTCCCGCTCGACCAGGTCCGAATGGGCATGCGCGTCGTGGCCGTGTGGGCGCCGCCCGACGAGCGCGGCGGCCGGGCTGGCGACCGGGGATACGGCTTCGGCAACGCGGTCCGGGGCTGGCGCCCGACCGGCGAGCCCGACGTGGCCCCCGAAGAGTTCGCGGAGCACGTGCTGTGAGCCGCCGCGACGTCGCCATCGTCTCGTTCGCGCAGTCGCCCTCGTCCCCAGAGGTCGCCGAGACCGAGGCGCAGATGTTGTTCCCCGTGATCGACGAGGCCGTCGCCCGCTCGGGCGTACCTCGTCGGGACATCGGCTTCACCTGCTCGGGCAGCGCGGACTACCTGGCCGGCGCGTCGTTCGCGTTCGTCGGGAACCTGGAGGCCGTCGGCGCGTGGCCGCCGATCTCGGAGAGCCACGTCGAGATGGACGGAGCATGGGCGCTCTACGAGGCATGGGTGCGGCTGCAGCACGGGGACATCGACACCGCGCTGGTGTTCTCGTCGGGCATCTCCAGCCGCGGCGCGCTCCGCGAGGTCCTGTGCCTGCAGAACGACCCCTACTACCTGATGCCGCTGTGGGTCGACCACGTGTCGCTCGCCGCGTTGCAGGCGCGCTCGCTGCTCGACGCCGGCAAGGCGACCGAGGACGACCTGGCCGAGGTGGCGGCGCGCAGCCGGCGCGACGGGTTCCGCAACCCGTTCGCCCAGGTGGGTGAGGACTTCCGCCGGAGCGGACGTCGCCGGGAACCCGACTGCACGGCCGCGGACATGGCTGCCGAACCGGTGGTTGTCGCGCCGCTGCGGACGGGCGACTGTCCTCCCGTCTCCGACGCCGCTGCAGCCATGGTGTTGGTGGCCGGGGAGCGGGCCCGCGATGTGTGCGAGCGACCGGCGTGGATCCGCGGCATCGACCACCGTGTCGAGCCGCACTACCCGGGCGTGCGCGACCTCACCCGCAGCGAGTCGACGCGCCTGGCCGGCGAGCACGCCGGCGCAGGCGAGGCGCCCGTCGATGTCGCCGAGCTGTCGGCCACGTTCAGCCACGAGGAGCTCATCCTGCGCGACGCCCTCGGGCTTGGTGACGAGGTGGTGGTCAATCCCTCCGGTGGCGCGCTGGCTGCTCATCCGCTGATGGTGACGGGCCTCGTCAGGATCGGCGAGGCCTTCCGTCAGATCCACGACCACGGCCGTTCGCGCACCCTCGGCCACGCGACGTCGGGGCCCTGCCTACAGCAGAACCTGGTCTGCGTCCTGGAAGGAAGCTAGGTATGGCGGAGCGGTGTGCGGTGATCGGCGTCGGTCAGACCCACCACGCCAAGGTCCGCGACGACATGTCGCTTGCCGGCCTCCTGCGCGAGGCGGTCCTGCGCGCCCTGGAGGATGCCGAGCTCACGTGGCGCGACATCGACGCCGTGGTGATCGGCACGGCCCCCGACTCCTTCGAGGGGGTCATGATGCCCGAGCTCTACCTGGCCGACGCGCTCGGGGCCGCGGGCAAGCCGATCATGCGGGTCCACACCGCGGGCAGCGTGGGCGGCTCCACCGC
>JBOGHK010000110.1:0-7150 GCA_050744325.1 Acidimicrobiales bacterium | reverse complement strand
GGCCCTCGCGAGCGGCCCCTCGACCGGCCTCGGCACCTGCGGCGGCGCCCCGACCCACACGCGCGACCGCTCGACCGGCCGCGACCATCCAGCTTCGTCCCCTCGCGCCGGCCCGAAGCACCCATTCCTGGCCAACTCGCAGCCAATCTTGCCGAGGACCCCCGTAGTCTCGGTTGCGCCGTGCCGCGTCCGTGGCAGGCTGGTCCGACCCCCAAAGCACGTCGGCAACGACCGCGGCGACGCAGACTCCAAGGATCACTACGGTGAGTAGCAGCGCAGACACCTCGGACGGGATGGTAACGCCACGGAACGCGTCGCCCTCAGATCCCGCATCTCCGCCGTCCGAACCGCCGCTTCCTCCACCATCGTCGCCGGCCTGGCGACCGAGCCGCCGCTCGTGGATCATCACGTTCGTGGTGCTGGCGCTGATCGGTTCGATCGTGAGCGCGTCGGTCGTGAAGTTGGACTACTACGCCTTTCGCCCAGGCTCGGTGCGCGACACGAGCGGCCTGATCGAAGTGGCGGGGGCCGAGACGTTTCCCGCCGAGGGGACCATCAGCTACACCACGGTGTCGCTCCGCCATGTCTCGCTGTTCCAGCTGGTCCAGGGCTGGATCGACCCCGACATCGACATCCACTCCGAGAGTGAGGTCTTGCAGGGCCGCGACCGCGAGGAGAACCGGCAGGTCAACCTCCAGCTGATGGACACATCGCAGGAGTTCGCCACGCAGGTCGCGCTGGAGGCACTCGGCTACGAGGTTCCGGTGAGCATCACCGGGCAGCTGGTGCTCGACGTGCAGGGGGGTTTCCCAGCCGACGGGGTGCTCGAGGCGGGCGACACGATCGTGGCCATCGACGGCGAGCGCCTCGACGACCCGCAGGATCTCGAGCGGCTGCTCGACGACGAGGGTCCGGGCGACGAGGCCGTGCTCACGGTCCTGCCGTTCACCGAGACCGCCGAGGAGGAGGTCGCGATGACCCTGGCTGCCTCGCCCGACGATGTCGAGCAGGGCGTCATGGGGGTGCAGGTCCAACCGACGGGCATCGAGTTCGACTTCCCCATCGACGCGACGTTCGATACCGGCGAGGTGGGCGGGCCGTCCGCTGGGCTGGCCTTCGCTCTGGCGCTGATCGACGCGCTGACGCCTGGCGAGCTCACCGGTGGGGTGTCGGTGGCAGTCACCGGCACGATCGAGCCGGACGGCGCGGTCGGCCCCATCGGGGGAGCAGGTCAGAAGGCCGCTGCGGCACGCGAGGCGGGCGTCGACGTGTTCCTGGTGCCCAGTGCCGACTACGAGTCGGCTGTCGCGCATGCCGGGGACGTCGAGGTGGTGCGGGTCGACAGCCTGGACGAGGCACTGGCTGCGCTGGCCGAGTTCGGGGGCAACGGGCTCGACCTCCCCAACCTGGCGGAGGACTCTTCGGCGGACGAGACCGACTAAGAGACTCGATCCATGTTGTCGAGCGCGACTGGCCGCCAGCCCTGAGGGTCGCGCGCAGAGCAGAATCCTCAGACGTGCCATTCGGCACCCGTGCAAGCGGCTCATCGTGAGTCGCCTGCTGCTGCGACGATGCCGTGGTCTGCTCAGAGGGAGGCGCAACAGACGAGACATCCGTCTCACGGCGCCCATGGACGTCGAGGAGATCATTGGCGCGAGAAATAATCGACAATGCCTGATGGATATCAGATTGTCCGAGACCCTTGTTGTGGCTTAGCCTGTTGCGTGTTCGACGGACGAAATCCAACTCATCGGCACTTATTCCCGTTCGCTCGGCTAGCGAGACAACTGCACGCATCCCTTCCTGATGCTTCTTCGACAGAGACTCACGCAGTTGCTTCCAACCATGGATGACCGCTAACTTGTCATGGCTCCTCTGGGCCTCATTGGCCAGATTTTCGCCTCTCGCAACAGCGGAGGTCCAAGGCGGCAATGATTGCATGACTTTCCAGAGGCGCTTATGCCATGAACGCCTGGTATCAGGCCCACCCATACTTCGGCTCCTGATTTGCCACTTCCAACAATACATCGCAAGGTTGATCGTACTAATCCCGAGTCAGCAGAGACCGACAGCCAACCAAGCGCACTCAGCGTTGGCGAATCTACCAAACCAGACCCGAGCGACGTCGTGCACCGGCATCTACCGGGTCCCTCACATTCAGGTCGCGCCCTTCGCCGGTGTCTCCGGCAGGTTCACGAGACCGCCCGCGTGCAGCGGGTCTCGGATCAGCTTGAGGTGGGCACTGCCCGAGTCGGTGCAGATCGCGATGGCTGATCTCGCCGAGACCGCGACCGGGGGGCTGCTGGCCTTGGCGGTGGGCACCGGGTTGCAGGTGATGAGCGTGCTGATGGACGAAGAGGTCACGGCAGTGGCGGGTCCGAAGGGGAAGTGGAACCCCGAGCGCACCGCGGTGCGTCATGGCAGCGACGACGGCCAGGTCACGTTGGGCGGCCGGCGGGTGGCGATCCGCCGGCTCCGGGTGCGTGCGATCGACGGCTCCGGGGAGCGCCCGCTGGCGAGCTACGAGCTGTTCTCCCAGACCGAGATCCTGGGCCGCCTGGCGATGGAGCGCATGCTCGCGAAGCTGTCGTGCCGCCGCTATGGGGCCGGGCTGGAACCGGTCGGTCAGGCGGTCGAGGCGACAGCCCGGTCGACGTCGAAGTCGGCGATCTCCCGCCGGTTCGTGGCCGCCACCGAGACGGTTCTCGCTGAGCTGATGGGCGCCGATCTCAGCGGCCTCGATCTGGTGGCGTTGATGGTCGATGGGGTGCACTTCGGCGCCTACACCTGCGTGGTCGCGCTCGGGATCGGCATCGACGGGACCAAGCACCCCCTCGGTGTCGTCGAGGGGTCGACGGAGAACGCGACCGTCGTCACCGAGCTGCTCGTCGGGCTGCGCGACCGAGGCCTGGATGTGTGTCGCCCGATCCTGGTCGTGATCGACGGCGCGAAGGCGCTCGCGACGGCCGTCACCGCGGTGTTCGACCGCCCGGTCATCGCCCGGTGCCAACTCCACAAGATCAGGAACGTTCAGAACCATCTGCCTGATCACCTGGCGTCGACGGTCGGCAAGAAGATGCGCGCCGCCGACCACGACCCCAGCGCGCTGGCCGCCGAGGCCACCCTCGAAGCCCTCGCCCGGGACCTCGAGCGCACCCACCCAGGCGCTGCCGCCCGCGGTCACAGAGCGACCGGCCGGCTGATGTCCGTGATTGCAACATCGCCAGGCCAGACTGTTCGACCGTTGTGGCTAGCTCGTCGAGTCTTCCGGTGTCTGACTGCCAGTCCAGCGAGCGGCCCTGCAGCGCCGACCCGGTCCCGGTCAGCCCGTGGGAGAAAACGACCAGGGGGAAGCGTCCGTCGGCCGGCGGGCGTCCGTGATCGCCGTGTCGTCGTCTTGCTCGGCGGAGCCCCCTTCGGTCGGGTATTGCAGGATCACCTCGATTGTCCGTTCGTTGCGGGCCGGCAGGTTGTCGTCGACGAGGGTCAGGGTCCGCATCCCGACACTTAGCTCTCCCGTGGGGACCGAGGACGTCGCGGTGGTACCGGCCTGATGGGTTGCGCTATGGTCGTCGCCACACCAGGCTGCTGCCGCGAGCACACTGAACACGACGGCAAGCCAGGGCGTTCGTGGATCGGCTCCGTCGCCACCGCTTCGCTGTCGTTCTGCCGTTCATGGACTCCTCCTGAGCGCCGACTTGCCTGTCGGACTTCGTAGTTTCCTGGCTGTCGGCCCGCCGGCACGGTCGAGGGTGGCTCGCGCTCAGTCCCGGGCGAGCTCGGGCAGCCCGGTCGCGAAGATCGCGTCGGCGACTGCCTGCATGGCTTCCTGGGTGTTGACGTCCTGTGGCGTGGTGAGGTCTGGGCCGTTCAGCACCGGTCGCAGGTCGACGCAGGCGGCGCCATGGGCGGCGGATGCCTCGCACAGCGCGTCGTGGTGCATCGCCGTGATCGCAGCGCCGCCCGTAGGTCCGAACTCGGCGCCGAAGGTCGCGATGAGCCCCGGATCGGCGAGGAACTCGTTCGAGTTCGAGATGACCCGCACGGCTGTCGCCTCGCCGGCGCGCAGGTCGTCGATCTCGGCGAGGATCCCGTCGAAGCCCGTGCGCCAGCCCTCGGCAACGACCCGGAAGCAGTCGAGCCCGTCGGCGCCCCCGCAGCCGCGCGTGGCCGCCCACTCGTTGATCGCGGGTTCCAGGTCGTTCGCGCCAGTGTTGATGACGATGAGATCCGCACCGGCAATCGCATCGCGGGTCGACGCGCTCGTCTCGATCGAGTCGAGGAGCGATTGCGTGGTGCCGCCATTCGTCGTGAGGTTCTCGAAAGCCACAGGCGCGCCCTGATCGGCTTCGAGACCCTCGGCGACGAGCACCGGGAACGGCTCGCAACCGCCGCAATGGGCTCCGAACGACCAGGAGTCGCCGAAAGCGACATAGGCGAGCGCGGCGGGCTCCGTTGCCTCGGTCGTCGCCGACGACTCCTCCTCAGGCGACCTCGTGCCACGGCAGCCGCTGAGAACGATCACCCCCGCCACAACCGCCATGATCCACCGCCGCACGCCGCCGCCACACGAGACCGCCGTCAAAGCGAGCCCGGCGACCGAACCGACCGTCCTCGCTGCGGTGGTGCAGGTGGTGGGTGTCACGGGGGTCTCCTGTCGGGGTTGGCGGGTCGGGCTGGGTTCAGTGGGCGAGGGTCGTTTCGGGGGGCGGCGGCGTTCGCTGGGGCACCAGCGGGTCTCTGGGCCGCCACGGCGCAGGCCGATGAAGACGACGCCGTTGACGGTGATCGGGACCTGTCGCTTCGCCCGCAGCGGCAGCGCTGAGCGGCCGAGCCGGCCCGTCACCGTCAGCGCACCGGCCCCTGTCGCAGCTCGCCTGATCGGTGCCCCAGACGTGGGGTGTTGGTCAGGGCACCCAGGATGGTGTGCGCTTGAAGTCGTCCCCGCCGATGACCAGGGCGAGGCCCGTGCCGTCGGCGTCGATGACGTAGAGGCCGTTGGCAGGGTGGGCGAACGGGTCCGGGGTGGGGTCGAGTGCGAACAGGACCTGAGTGCCGTCGGGAGACCAGGTCGGCGTGATCGCGTAGCGGCCCTCGGTGTCCCTGAACAGCTCGCTGAGCCCGGAGCCGTCGGCCGAGATGGTCCAGAGCACCCCGTCGGCATCGGCGAATGCCGCGCGTGACCCGTCGGGTGACCAGCGGGAGCAGCACTGCACCGCGACGTTCTCGGGGGTGAGGCGCCGCTCGCCGAGGCCGTCGGGTTGGACGACGTAGAGGCTGCCCGGGGCTGGGGGTGCACCTGGCGGGCCTCGGAAGAAGAGGATGAGCGTTCCGTCTGGCGACCAGTCGCCGGGGATCCCGCCGTCGTGGGTGATCTGACGCTGCTCACCGCCGTCGATGTCGCCGACGTAGATCCCGTTGAGGGACGAGTCTGCGCTGTCGAACCCCTCGAGGGCCGCGTGGCTGCCGTCCGGTGAGAACGGCCCGGCGCCGAAGTTCATTGTCTCGTTGGGCAGCGGTCGAACGGTACGGCCTGTGCCATCGAGCGCGAGGGACTCGACGGTCACCCGGTCACCAGGGGCATACGAAGCGAACAGAACGGTCGACCCGTCGCGACTGACCCAGGGGCAGCACGCCGAACCGAGATCGCTGAGCTGCTGCTCGTCGGTGCCGTCGGCGTTGGCGACGAACACCGTCTCGTCACCGAACCGACCTCCCGCCCGACTGAACACGATGTGCCCGTCGAGGCGGAGATCTTCGGGGTTGGCGGACCCGTCGGCGTCGTCCACGGAGGTCGTCGTCGCATCGATGTCGTCGCCGGCTTCGGACGAGTCGCCGCCGCCACACGAGACCACCGTCAAGGCGACCACGGTGACCGAGCCGAGCGTCCTCCCCAGTCGTCGTCGCACCACTCCTCCCGTAGGTCGTTCCGCTCGGCCGATGCTTGGTGCGGTGGTGCAGGGGGTGGGGTTCACGGGGGTCTCCTGTCGGGCTGGTCGGGTTGGGCTGGGTTCAGTGGGCGAGGGTCGGTTCGGGGGCGCCGGTGGTGCGGGACCGGGAGCGGGTGAGGATGGACCAGCCGATGGGGGTCAGGGCGAGGACCAGGGCGCAGTCGGAGACCACGGCGAGGGGCTCGACGCGGGGCGGTCGTGAGGCGATGAACAGGACGCCGCTGGCGATGAGGAGGGCGGCTGACGTCGGGGCGACGGTGCGGGCGCGCCGCACCACGATGCCGGTGCCGACGAGAGCGAAGGGGGTGAGCAGGCCCATTGGATCCCCATCCAGATTCGGGTGTCGTTCACATCGCCCTTCACCTGACCGTTCTGGTGTTGTTGCCTCGCGGTTCCGGTGATCGCATGCCCGTTCTGGCTGAGGATGAGCTGAAATCCTCGTCGGCCTATGTCTGGGTCCGACTGATAGATCTCGAAGCTCCTACTGACATCGATGACACCCATGGGGGCTCTTCCTTTCGTGGTTGGGGTAGCGAGGCTCGTTCAGTGGTTGGTGGTGGTTCGCCAGAGGATGGCGGCGATGCCGAGCAACATGGCGGTGAAGGTCAGGTTGATCACGGTGGCGGCTAGGCCGAAGGGCGTGACGAATCCGACGATGTTGGTGACTGCCCAGACGACGACCAGCCAGCGTGGCGCCGAGCCTGCCCGCCACAGGGCGCCCGCCAGCAGGAGCGGGCCGAGGGTGAGCAGGATCGCGCCGGGGATGATCGCCGCCACGTACAGCTCGGGGTTCTCGTTGGCGTGGTGCATGAGCTCACGGCCGGCCTCGGCGGAGAGACCGTCGGTGTCGGTGGCGTAGGCGAACAAGACGCCCTCTGCCGCGATTCCCGCGGCGAAGGCCAGTCCGCCGAGGCTGGTCAGGACCGCCCCGGTCGTCGCCAGCATGGCGCCCCGTCGGGGAACCAGCATGCAGACCGCGAGGCTTGCGGCGACCGCCGCCGCGGCCATGCCGATGCCGCCGAACACGTGCCAGGCCCACCATTCGGTCCTGATCGGTTCGACGACGTCGTAGGCGAAGTGATCGTGCGAGTCGGGTTCGGGGTGCCAGGCGGTCAGGCCCGCCGTGACCAGCGATCCGACCATGAGGGCGACGGCGGTGACCCGTGTGCGGGCTCGGCGGGAATCGACCGGAGTCGATT
>JBOGHK010000109.1:0-15081 GCA_050744325.1 Acidimicrobiales bacterium | reverse complement strand
GTCGGCGCCTGATCAAAGCGCTGACGGACGCCACAACGGATGACTCCGCCCCCTGCTGCCAGGGCGGACACCGATTCTGTGTACCGGGATCTCGCGTGCGGGCGCGAATTCCGGTACACAGGACGGCGTACGTTGTGGCCCTGACGGCTCGGGGACGGGGATGTAGAGGATGACCATCGCTGCGGTGACCATCGGCGTGCTGCACCCAGGGGAGATGGGGGCAGCGGTCGGCGCCGAAGCCCGTCGAGGCGGGGCGCGGGTGGTGTGGTGCCCGACGGGGCGCAGCCAAGCCACAGCCGCCCGGGCCCGTCGCGCAGGGCTCGAACCCGTCGACGATCTGGCGAAGCTGCTGAACATGGTCGACATCGTGCTGGCGATCTGCCCGCCGACAGCCGCGCAGCAGGTGGCGATCCAGGTGGCCCAGCACGGCTACAAGGGCCTCTACGTCGAGGCCAACGCCACCAGCCCCCAGCGGTGCCGCCGCATCGCCGAACGCTTCGCCCGCTCGGGTGCCCACGTCCTCGACGCCGCGATCTTCGGGCCACCACCCCGGGCGGGCGTGTCCGACGCCGCGCTCTACCTCGCCGGGCAGCGGACCGACCAGGAGACCGTGGCCGACATCTTCGCCGACACGGCGGTCGAGCCGATCCGCGTCGACGGCGACATCGGCGCGGCGAGCGCGCTGAAGATGGCCTACTCCGGCTACCAGAAGTCAGCACGGGTGCTCGCCGCGATGGCGCACGCGCTGGCCGCCCGCCACGGCGTCACCAAGCACTTGATCGCCGAGGCCCGCCACGACACCACGTCGCCGCTGGGAGAGCCCGACCAGCTGCGCAGCATCGCTGCGCTGGCGTGGCGCTGGACCCCGGAGCTGCACGAGATCGCCGACGCCCTCGACGGCGACGAGCTGCCCACCGACCTGGCCCTGGGCGTCGCATCGATCCTGTTCCGGTGGCACGACGACAAGGACAACTGGAACCTGCCGCTGGACACGGTGCTGGCGCGGCTGACCAATACCATCTGAAATCCCTCGGAGTGTATGCACAGGCTTCCTATCAGTAGGTGGTAGGAATACCTATCATCACGTCCATCCAGGCCCGCGAGCTCGATCCGGTGCTCGTGCGGCAGCAACACCGCGAATCCGCCGCCCGCACGTACCCGAGGCGCATACCGCTCGTCCTCGTGGCCGGGCGCGGGGTCGTGGTGCGCGACAGCCGGGGCGACCACTACATCGACTGCCTGGCCGGCGCCGGTGCCCTGGCGCTGGGCCACAGTCACCAGGTCGTCGTGGCCGCCATCAAACGAGCACTGCGCGACGAGCTACCGCTGGCGACGCTCGACCTCGCGACGCCGACCAAGGACGCCTTCGTCGAGCAGCTGTTCTCGGTGTTGCCGCCCGGGCTCGCCGACGGCTGCATCCAGTTCTGCGGGCCGAGCGGTGCCGATGCTGTCGAGGCGGCAGTGAAGCTGGCCAAGACCACGACCGGTCGCACCGGGGTCGTCGCGTTCGGCGGCGGCTACCACGGGATGACACACGCCACCCTCGCGCTCACCGGTGCCCGCGACCCCAAGCTGCCACTGGGCCCGCTGGCTGCCGACGTCCACCACCTGCCCTTCCCTGCCAGCTACCGCTGTCCGTTCGGCAGCCCGCCCGACCCCGACGCCCGGGCCAGCGCCGAGCTGTGCGGTCGTACCCTCGACTGGGCGCTGCGTGACGACCACAGCGGCATCACCCCGCCCGCGGCGCTGGTCCTCGAGCCGGTGCAGGGCGAGGGTGGGGTGCATCCAGCGCCCGAACGGTTCGCCCGCGCGGTGCGAGCCGGCAGCCGCGCAGCGGGGGCGGTGCTCGTGGCCGACGAGGTGCAGACCGGCCTGGGGCGTACGGGCACGCTGTGGGCGTCGACGCCGCTCGGCCTCGATCCCGACGTCCTGGTGCTGTCCAAGGCCATCGGCGGGGGCCTGCCGCTGGCAGTGATCGTGTACCGCCGCGAGCTCGACGTGTGGTCCCCCGGTGCCCATGCGGGCACCTTCCGGGGCAACCAGCTCGCGATGGCGACCGGCGCGGCGACGATCCACCACGTCGTCGCCGAGGGGTTGGACCAGCACGCCGCGACGATGGGCGCGCGGCTGATCGAAGGGCTGCGGGTGGCGAGCGCGGGTGTCGAGCTGGTGGGCGAAGTGCGGGGGCGGGGTCTGATGGTGGGAGTCGAGCTCGTCGACCCCGATCAGCCAGGGGCGACCGGTGTGCCGTCGCCCAACGGGCAGGCCGCGGCAGCGCTGCAGCGGGCGGTGCTCGAGCGCGGGGTGATCGTCGAGCTCGGCGGACGAGGGGACGCCGTGGTGCGGTTCCTACCGCCGCTGATCATCGGCCCGCGCGAGATCGACCAGGTGGTCGAGACCTACGGCTCGGCACTGCGTGCCGTGGCCACGGCGGGCCCGTCGCGGTGACCGGTCCGTCGCCTGGCGCCTCGGTGGACCGGAACCCGGAGTTCCTGTCCGGCGATCTCGCGGCAGGTGCGCGGCTGCGCGACCTGGCGAACCAGGTCGCCACGGCCGTCGCTGGCTGGGCCGGGGGGACGGGGCCGCGGTCCGCGATCTCATCTGGTGCGCTCGGCGGCCTGGTGGCTGCGCTCGACCCCTGCCCCGACGACGGCATCCCCTTCGACCAGGTGCTGCGCGAGGTCGGCGACGCCGTCCTGGCCCACGGGGTCCGGACGTTCGACCCAGCCTGCGCCGCGCACCTCCACAGCCCTGTCTTGCTCACCGCCGCGGCGGCCGAGCTGGCCATCGGGGCGACCAACCAGTCGATGGACTCCTACGACCAGGCGCCCGCGGCCACCCTGGCCGAGGACCACCTGGTGCGGTGGCTCGCCGGGCTGGTCGGGCTTCCTGCCGGCGCATCCGGAGTCCTCACAGCTGGCGGCACTGCGTCCAACCTGCTGGGCCTGCTCCTCGCCCGCGCCCACGCCCGTTCTGCGACCAGAGCAGGGTGGCGGATCGTCGCCTCCGAGGCCGCGCACTTCAGCGTGCAGCAGGCCGCCGCGGTGCTGGGCCTCGGACGAGAGGCCGTCGTCGGCGTCGCGACCGATGACCACGGCCGGATCGACGTGGACGCCCTCGACGATGCCTTGGCGACACTCGACGACGAGGGCCTGCGCCCGATCGCGCTGGTCGGCACGGCCGGCACCACCGACCTCGGCGCGGTGGATCCACTCGACGCCCTGGCCGATCGGGCGACCGACCGTGGTGCCTGGTTCCACGTGGACGCCGCTGTCGGTGCCGCGTTCTGTCTCAGCGACCGGCTTCGCCCGTCGGTGCGAGGCCTCGAGCGCGCCGACTCGATCACCGCCGACCTCCACAAGCTGTGGTGGCAACCGATCGGCGCGTCGGCGCTCCTCGTCCGGGATCGGGGCACGTTGGCCGCGGCCCGTCAGCCCAGCGACTACCTCGACCGCGAGGAGGACGACGCGACCGGCGTGCTCAACCTGGTCAGCCGCTCGCTGGACACCTCCCGGCGGTTCGACGCGCTCAAGGTGCTGCTGTCGCTGCGGAGCACGGGCCGACTCCGGCTCGCAGCCCACCTCGAGCACCTGGTCGCCACCACCGCCGCGGTCGCCCGGCTGGTCGACGAGCACGCCGATCTCGAGCTTCTGGCTCCCGCTTCGACGGTCACCGTCGTCTTCCGCTGGAATCCCGGCTCGGCGCCACCGGACGCCACGCCGCGCGGCGACACCTGGCTCCACGGCACTCCCCACAGCGCGGTGGCCGAGGAGGTCAGTGGTGGCGGGACAGCGGCGGCCCGGGCGCTGGGCGCGGTCAACACCGGTATCCAGCGGGCGTTGTTCGACTCCGGGCGGGCCGTGATCGGCCGCACCCGCCACCGCGGCCGGGTCGCCCTCAAGCTGACGCTGGTCAACCCTCAGGTCACGGTGGCCGACGTCGACCGGGTGCTGGGGCTGATCGTGGCGGAGGGCGGCCGCCTCGGTCGGCGGCCATCGCCCGCGCCCACCGCACGACCACCCCTGGAGGCACCATCGTGAGCGCCACGCTCGCACCCACGCCGACCGAGACGGCCGGCGTGTCCCCACTGGCCGCCGCAACCGCAGCCGCCAGCGAAGCCCTGGTCAACTGCTACCTGCGCGAGAGCGAGGACTGGCGATTCGTCGGCGGCAACGTGGTGATCCCGCTCGCGGCGTGCGGCGCGGACGTGGTCGTCGAGCTCCGCTACCGCAGCCCGACCTTCCGCCACCGCTACCGCTGGCCGGCACGGCTGGTCCTCGGGGCCCGGGAATCCGCCCTGAGCTTCCCGGCCCTTGCTGGCCTGTTGATCGACGAGCTCGGCACTGGCCACGGCAGCCACAGCGGCGGCCGCCGAGCGCCAGCGGGCGAGGCGCCGACCGAGCTGCTCGGTCGGATGCTCGACAGCCTCCACGCGGTCGCCGGCTTCCTCGACCAGCGGCGTGACGCCGTCGACCGGCTGTGGTCCCCCGAGCCTCTCGGGTTCATCGCCTCCGAGCAGGCCCTGCTCCTCGGCCATCCGCTGCATCCGACGCCCAAGAGCCGCGGGGAGATGAGCGCCCGCGAGCGCGCCGCGTACTCCCCGGAGACCCAGGGCCGGTTCCCACTGCGCTGGCTGGCCGCCCACCCCGATGTCGTCCGTCACGCCAGCGCCACCGGTCGGCCGGCGCCCGAGGAGGCGGCGGCGATCCTGCGCAACGATCCGGCGACCGACGTCCGGGCACTGAACCAGACGCTCGCCACGCTCGGGCCGCGGGTGCTGCTACCGACCCATCCGTGGGAGCTGGCCTACCTGCGGTCCCAGCCCGAGCTCGCCTCGCTGTTCGCCGACGACGGCCTCGTCGACCTCGGCCCGCTGGGCAGCCCGGTCACGCCGACGACGTCGGTGCGCACCGTCTACCAGCCCGATTGGGCCTGGCAGCTCAAGTTCTCGCTCCACGTCCGGGTGACGAACTCGATGCGGGTCACGCTCCCGAAGGAGCTGGACCGTGCGGTCGAAGCGGCCAGGTTGGCCCAGACCCCGGTCGGCGAGGCCGCCCGCCGGGTCGCGCCGGCGTTCCGGTGCATCCACGACCCGGCGTACCTCACCGTCGCGCACGACGGCACGGTGATCGACGGCTTCTCGGTGCTTTTGCGCGAGAGCCCGTGGCCCGGTGGGTCGACCGCCGACGTCACCGCGGTCGCCACGCTGTGCCAGGACCATCCGTTCAGCGGTGGGCCGAGCCGGCTGGCCGGGATCGTGGCTCGCCAGGCGGCCCGGGACGGCTGCTCGCCCGCCGACGCCGGACGTGCATGGTTCGCCAGGTTCTGCGACGTCGCCGTGGGGTCGCTGGTCCGGCTGTACCTCGACCTCGGCTTGTGCTTCGAGCCGCACCAGCAGAACACGCTGCTCGAGCTCGACACCGCCGGCTGGCCGGAGCGCTGCTACTACCGGGACAGCCAGGGCTACTTCCACCGCGAGGCGGCGCACGCGGACGTGGCCGCGGTGATCCCGGGCCTGGGCGAGGCCACCGAGTCGATCTTCCCCGAGGCCCTCGCCGACGAACGACTCGTCTACTACCCGTTCCTCAACCTGACCCTGGGAGTGGTGAACGCCCTCGGCGCTGCGGGCTGCGGTGACGAGGAGGTGCTCCTTGGCGACTTGCGTCGCTGCCTCGAGGCCGAGCGCGCCACGGGAGGGCGCTACCCGGCGACCCTGCTGGACCGGCTGCTCGACGACGAACGCTGGCCCTGCAAGGCCAACCTGCGGACCCGGTTCCACGACCTCGACGAGCTGGTCGGTGACATCGAGACCCAGTCGGTCTATGTGACCGTCCCGAATCCCCTGGTGCCGTGGCGGGCGGCGCAACCAGCGACGTCACCTGGCCAGCGCGAGAGGTCGCCGATGTTGCCTGACGCGGCGGTAGCGACCAGCCCGGGCGGGGGCCTGACGTGAGAGCCGTCACCGACGCCTGGAGGATCACGCTGCCCGGCGCGCCGGGCCCGCTCGAGTTCGCGATCGCCGACCCCGACCGCCACACCGACCTGCTCTACGACTGGCTGCGCCGCCCGCACGTGGCACCGTGGTGGGGCACCGAGCGCGACCGCCAGCAGACCTCCGCCTACCTCGCCCGACAGCTGGCGACTGGCCACCTGCTCCCCTGGGTCGTTGCAGCGGGCGGCGTCCCGTTCGGGTACGTCGAGACCTACCGGGCGGCCGAGGATCCCCTCGCCAGCTACTTCCCCCTGGACGACACCGACCGCGGGTGGCACGTGCTGGTCGGCCCGCCTGCGCAGCTCGGCACCGGTCTGCCCCGGCTCCTCGGCCGCGCCGTGCTCGCGTACCTGCTGAGCGACTGGGCCGTCGAACGGGTGGTGTGCGAGCCCAACGAACGCAACGCCCGCATGCTCGGGTTCTGCCGCGCGCTCGGCTACGAGCGGTTGGCCACGCTCGACCTGCCGGACAAGCGCGCCGCCCTCATGGCCTGCACCCGCCCCGCGCACGCCGCCCACTGGCCCGCCGACCTGGAGGCCGCGCCGTGACCTGGCCTGAGGCGCCGACGCCGGTGCGGCGAGGGGGTGACCACGACGTGATCGGCGTCGGGTTGGGGCCGTTCAACCTGGGGCTCGCTGCCCTGCTGGCGCCGGTGACCGAGGTCGACGCGGTGTTCTTCGAGGCCAAGCCCCAATTCAGCTGGCACGCCGGCCTGTTGCTCGATGGAGCGCGGCTGCAAGTGCCGTTCCTCGCCGATCTGGTCACGTTCGCGGATCCGACCAGCCCCTACAGCTTCCTCAACTACCTGCACTGCCGGCAGCGGCTCTACCGCTTCTACTTCTACGAGCGGTTCCACGTGCCCCGCCAGGAGTACGACGCCTACTGCCGATGGGTGGCCGAGCAGCTGCCGTCGTGCCGCTTCGGTCGGCGCGTCGTGGCGGTGCGCCCGACCGAGGACGAGCGCTGGTCGGTCCTGGTCGCCGAGGAGGAGCGGCTCGTCGAGTACCAGGCCGATGCCGTGGTGATCGGCATCGGTTCGCGTCCGTCGGTGCCCGACTGCGTCGTGCCGCACCTCGGCGATACCGTGTTCCACTCGGCCGGTTACCTCCCCCACCGCGACCGCGTCGTCGCGGCGCCATCGGTGACGGTGGTCGGGTCGGGGCAGAGCGCAGCCGAGGTGTTCGCCGACCTCCTGGCCCGGAGGTCGGCTGCAGGCCGGCTCGACTGGTTCACCCGCAGCCGGGGCTTCCTGCCGATGGAGTACTCGAAGCTGGGCCTCGAGCACTTCACGCCGGAGTACACGGCGTTCTTCCACCGCCTGCCCGAGCACCGCCGCGATGCTCTGCGGTCCGGTCAGGACCTGCTGTACAAGGGCATCTCCTCGGACACCAGCGCCCTGATCTTCGACACGCTGTACGAGGCCAGCATCGACGGCGCCGACCCCGACGTCGGCTACCGCTCAGCCTGCGACCTGCGGGACATCGAGCGCCACGGGTCGGGCTGGCAGCTCACCTTCCACCACCTGGACGAAGCCGTCGCCTTCACCCACGACACGGACGTCGTCGTGCTGGCCACCGGCTACGAGCCCGCCACGATGCCGCTCGACCCCGCGACCGCCGAGGCGGTCGAACGCGACCAGCGGGGACGGCCCGTGGTCGGGCTGGACTACCGGTTGCGGCTGGCGGACCGAGCGAAGTCCACGTTGTTCGTCCAGAACGCCGAGCTCCACACCCACGGGGTCGGTGCGCCGGACTTGGGGCTCGGCGCCCACCGCAACGCCGTGCTGGTCAACGCGCTGACCGGCCGCGGGGTATACCCGGTTCGCGACCGCAACGTGTTCCAGAGCTTCGGCGCGCCGCGGTGATACCGCCGACCGGCGCCCACTCCGCCTGGCTGGAGGCACTCGACCCCGAGACCTGGGATCGTGCCAACCGCGAGCTGCTGGCCAAGATCCTGACCGAACTGACCTTCGAGGAGGTCATCCACCCCGAGCCGCTCGACCCGGCGGACCAGCAGGCCTTCCGGCTGGCCTTGGACGACAGCCACGTCGTCACGTTCACCGCGCGGCGTCGCTACCTGGGGCACTGGCGGGTCGATCCCGCGTCGCTGCGCTGGTTGGTGGACGGCGCCGAGCAGGGTCTCCCCGACGTGGCCGAGTTCGTCGCGCTGGCCGCGCCCGGGCTGGCGGTCGACCCGTCCACGACCGCCGGCGGGTTGTGCGAGCTGGCCAACACCCTGCTCGCCGACACCTGGCAGCTCGCACACGGTCGACCAGCGGCTGAATTGGTCGACCTCGACCCCGCGCTGGTCGAAGGCGAGGTGCGCGGGCATCCGTGGATCGTCGCCAACAAGGGCCGGCTGGGCTTCGACGCCGACGACCTCGCCATGTACGCGCCCGAAGCCCAGCGGCCGGTCCGCCTGCTGTGGCTGGCCGCAGCGCCCGGTCGGGCCGACGCCCGTGCCATCACCGGGCTGGACCACGCCACCGTGGTTCGCGAGCAGGTGGGTGAGCACACGTGGGACCACCTGCGCGAGCGGGCCGCCGCGTCGGGGATGGATCCCGACCGGACGGTGTTCGTCCCCGTCCACCCGTGGCAGTGGCGTCATCGCATCGTGCCCCACCACGCAGCCGACCTGGCCCGCGGCAGGCTGGTGCCCCTCGGCGAGGGGCCTGCCCGCTATCTGCCCCAGCAGTCGATCCGCACCCTCGTCGACCTCGACCACCCCGAGCGCCGCTACCTCAAGCTGCCGGTGTCGATCCTCAATACCTCGGTGTACCGGGGGCTACCGCGGCAGCGGACGCTCGCTGCGCCCGCGCTCACCGAGTGGTTCAGCGCGACGACCGGTGCCGATCCGTTCCTCAAGGAGACCGGGCTCGTGCTGCTGGGCGAGGTCGCCAGCGTCAGCGTCGCCCACCACGCGTTCGAGGCGGTGCCCGACGTGCCCTACCAGCACACCGAGATGCTGGGGGCGATCTGGCGCGAGTCGGTCGCCGGCCACCTCTATCCCGGCGAGCGGGCCGTGACCCTGGCAGCGCTGCTGCACCGCGACCCCGCCGGCGTGGCATTCCTCGGTCCGCTGGTCGAGCGCAGCGGCCTGGACGTGGCGAGCTGGGTCGACCGGCTGCATCAGTCGACCCTTCCTCCGCTGGTCCACGTCCTCTACCGCTTCGGGGCCACGTTCTCGCCCCACGCCCAGAACTGCCTCCTGGTGCTGTCCGACCACGTGCCGGCGCGACTGGCGGTCAAGGACTTCGTCGACGACGCCATGATCTCGGCCGACCCGCTGCTCGAGCTGGCTGGCCTGCCCGACGAGGTGCGCCGGGCGCTCGGCGACGGCTTGGAGGCCGACGTCCTGGTCCAGTGGATCCAGGGTGGGCTGCTGGTGTGCGTCCACCGCTACCTGTCCGAGCTGCTGGAGGACCACTTCGGTTTCCCGGAGGCTGCCTTCTGGGCCTCCGCGGAGCGGACCCTGCGTGCCTACCAGGAGCGCTTCGCCGACGAGCTCGCCGAGCGGTTCGAGCTGTTCGACCTCGACGCGCCCGCCTTCGTGAAGCTGTGCCTGAACCGGGTGCGGCTGCTGGAGCGGGGCTACGCCGACGACGCGGAGCGCCCGGTGGCAGCAGCCGCCGGCTGGATCGACAATCCTCTGGAGCTGCGGTGAGCCGTCTCGACCTCGCGACCCACAGGGAGCGGGCGGTGTACGAGGAGCACAGCCCGGCTCGGAACCGCACGATCTGGGTGCGGCCGGTCGACGTCACCCACGACACCGGGCTTGTGCACCTCTGGATGCACAAGCCCCACGTCGAGGAGTACTGGGCGATGGCGTGGCCGCCCGAAGAGATCGCGGCGTACCTGCGACGCCATGACGACGAACCGACCCGATCGTCCTACGTCGGCTGCGTTGACGACGACGCCGTCGGCTACCTCGAGGTGTACGACCCAGCGCACGACGTGTTGGGCGGGCACTACCCGGTGCAGGCCGGTGACGTCGGGGCGCACGTACTGATCGGCAGCGAGGACTACCTGGGCCGTTACAGCGTCTCGCTGGGTCGGTCGGTGACCCGGTTCCTGTTCCAGGACCCCCGGGTGCGACGCATCGTGGGCGAGCCGGACGTCCGCAACCACAACTTCGTGTCGCTGCTGGCCTTCCTGGGCTACCGCAAGGAGGGCGAGCTCGACCTGCCGGACAAGCGGGCGGCGCTCATGGTCTGCGAGCGCGACGTGTTCGAACGCCTCGGCACCCGTCGGCGACGACCGCCGGGCGGTGGGTGACCGTCAGCCGGCGATGCCGGCGATCTCGGCGAGGACGGCGTCGACGACCAGGCCCCCCGGCGGGCGGCGGGCGGTCGCCGCCTCGTTAGCCAGGCGCTGGACGACGGCGTTGGCCGGGGTCGCGACACCATGGAGCCGACCGAGCAGCACGATCTCGCCGTTCAGGTAGTCGGTCTCGATGCTGCCGAGCTGTCGAGCCAGGCTCTGCGACGACGAGTCGGCGTGGGCGCGTGATCCATGGCTCGTCGATCCCAGCGTCAGCTCGCCCCGCCGCGCGCTGTCCTCGTCGACGGTCGTCGCCTCGATGCCGGCCGCCCGCAAGCAGGCCTCGCCCTCGGCCTGCAGCAACTCGACCAGCGGTCGCAGGCCCCCACGACCGCACAGCGCGATGGCCGCATTGGCCAGGTTCATCAGCAGCTTGCGGTACTTCCAACGCAGGATGTCGGGGCGAGGCTCGGATCCGAAGGTCGCCCCGGCGAGCGCGGCCGCGATTTCCACGGCACCGCCGTCGACCCCCGAGGGATAGCACCCGAGGTCGAGCAGCCCGCTGACCGGTGCCCAGTGCGCCACCACCTGGCCCGGCTGGAGATGCGAGCTCGGGCACATGACGACCATCGCGTAGACGTGCTCGAACCGGCGGAGGGCCAGCCGTTCGTTCTCCACCCCGTTCTGCGCGCACACGATCCGGATGTCCGGCGGAGCGTCGGCGGCCAACGCGGCGAGCGCCGGGGCGGTGTCCTGGGTCTTCATCGCCAGGACGACGACGTCGCCCGAGGTCAGCTCCAGTTCCGAGGGGTGTCCGACGGTCGGGATCGGCAGCGTGGCCACCGACTCGCCGGCGATCAGCTCGAGCCCGCGCTCACGGAGGGCCTCGCCGTGGGCTCCCCGGGCGATCAGGGTCACGTCGTGGCCGGCCTGGAACAGCCGTCCGCCGATGACTCCACCAACGGCGCCAGCTCCATAGATGAGGAATCGCATCCGGAACTAACTACACGACGACCGCTCAACCTGCTCGATCGGCGAGGTCCAGCGAGAAGACCTGGCCGACGAGATCGTGCCCGAAGCTGTGGTGCTTGTCCTCCTCGACCAGCTCGAATCCCGCCCGCTCGTACAGGCGTCGAGCATCGACCAGGACGTCGTTGGTCCACAGGACCAGCTGCCGGTATCCGGCCCGCTGAGCGAACCGGATGCACTCGTCGATCAAGCGGCCGCCGATGCCTGCGCCCCGGGCCGCCGGATCCACCAACAGCAGCCGCAGCTGGGCGGTGGCCCCGTCCTTCCGGCTGCAGAAGATGCAGCCGGCCCGCTGCCCCTCGACCTCGGCGATCCAGGCCGCCGCGTGTTCGGGCTGCTCGCGCCGCAGGTCGACGAAGTCGGCCACGATGCGCGCCACCAGCGCCTCGAACGTCTCGTCCCACTGGTACTCCTGCGCGTACACCAGCCCGTGCCGCTCGACGACCCAGCCGTAGTCGCCGGGCCCGAACGGCCGCAGCACGACCAGCTGCGGCGGGACGCTCTCGCCCAGGATGCCCTCGACCGTCGCCAGAGCGCCCACCAGGCGGCGCCGTTGGTCGGCGTCCAACCGTTCGAGCAGCCCGGCGACCTGCTCGGCCGAACGCCCGTCGAGCACCTCGAACGCTGCGCGGCCCGATTCGGTGAGCTGCACGATCTGGCGCCGGCCGTCAGCCGCCGAGCGCTCGCGGGTCACCAGCCCGTCGGCTGTCAACCGGGACAGCAGCCGGCTGAGATAACCGGCGTCGATGCCGACGGCCGTGCGCAGCTCGGCGGTCTCGACGCCCTCCTGTTGTGCCAGCTCGTACAGCAGCCGGGCCTCGGTCAACGAGTGCGGCGTGTCGAGCAGGCCCTCGCCGAGCACGTCGAGCACCCGGGTGTAGAAGCGGCTGAAGGCACGCACCGCAGCCACGTCCTGGTCGGCGGCGACGGCGGCCACGGAGGTCGCGTTCATGGCACCCAGTAGAGACCAGTTACTTGCCTATGTCAACGGATTCATTGACTGTGTGTCCCTACTAGCGTTCGGCCTGCTGGCCCGGGCGGAAGATGGTGACGCCACCGGGGGCCTCGGGGCTCGGGCCCAGCCGGGCGACCAGGTCGGCGACACCGTCGGCAAGGCGGGTCGACGGCGAGAACCCCAGGCCGCGGAGCTTGGTGATGTCGCCCACCAGACGGTATGTGTCCTCGCCGATGTCGAGGATCTCCTTGACCAGCGGGGTCCGTCCCGTCGCCTGGCCGATCAGGTCGACCAACTGGCGCATCGACCACTCCTCACCGGACCCGAGGTTGTAGACCTCGCCGGGCATGCCGCGGTCGGCGAGCAGCAGCAGCCCGGCGACGACGTCGCTGACGTGGACGAAGTCGCGGGTCTTGCGATCGGCATCGCCGACCACCTGGATCGGCTCGCCCCGCAGGTGCCACCGGACGTAGCGCGACACCTCGACCAACGCCGACGCAGGATCCTCGCCCGGGCCATAGACGCAGAACGGGCGGCCCATGACGCAGGACAGGCCGAAGGTCTCGTAGAAGACGCGGCAGGTGAGCTCGCCGGCGAGCTTGGACGCGCCGTAGGGCACGAACGGATGCAGCGGATGGTCCTCATCCATCGGAAAGCGCTGCGGACGGCCGTACGCCGAGGCGGACGACAGGTAGACGAGGCGCTCCGCGCCGACCGCGGACGCCGCCTGCACGACGTTGAACGTGCCGACCGAGTTGGTCTCGAAGTCCCACCGGGGCTCGGCGATCGACCGGGTACCACTGGCATTCGCGGCGACGTGGAACACCAGGTCGGCACCTTGCAGAGCCTGCTCGACCTGACCGGGATCACGGATGTCGGTGTGCAACGCCGAGGCCTCGGGCGGCACCCGGGCCGAGGAGACCGAGGAGGACGACGTGGCCCGGTCGACGACCACCACGTCCTTGTCGAGTGCGACGAGGGCAGCGACGAGGTGACGGCCGATGAACCCGCGGCCTCCGGTCACGACCACCCGGTTGAATCCGTCAAGCATGGTGATCGCACTGTAGGCCCCGGCAGGGCCGGTACAGCACGCCTCATGACCGCTTGGATGCGGCCGGTTGTCGGGCCCCCTACAACCCCGGGGCAATACTGCCCGGCGAGCCGGCGCTGAGGTCATGTTGCCCGTCGGCGGGCACTATGACGTCGACCGTCGAAAGGTGGGCAGCATGACCTCGGGACTCTCCTTACCCGTGATCGACGTGACGCCGCTGCGGCGCGCGACCGACGATCCGGGCCGGGGCGAGGTCGCCCGCCAGATCGACGCGGCCTGCCGCGCCACCGGCTTCTTCTACGTCGTCGGCCATGGCGTCGACGACGGCCTGCAGGACCAGCTGGAGGCTGCCGCCCGGCAGTTCTTCGCCCTCCCCCACGCCGACAAGGCGGCACTCGCGATGGCCCGGGGCGGTCGGGCATGGCGGGGCTGGTTCCCGTTCGATGGCGAGCTGACGTCCGGCGTCCCCGATCACAAGGAGGGCGTGTACTTCGGTGCCGAGCTGGCGCCCGACCACCCGCGGGTCGCGGCCGGGGTGCCGCTTCACGGGGCCAACCTGTTCCCCGCTCACCCCGCCACCCTGCGCCCGGCGGTGCTGGCCTATCTCGACGCGCTCACGGCCCTGGGCCATCTGCTGGTCGAGGGGATCGCTCTTGCCCTCGGGTTGGACCACGACTGGTTCGCGACGCACCTCACCGCCGACCCGACGGTCCTGTTCCGGATCTTCCACTACCCGCCCACGCCGGCTGACACCGGCTGGGGAGTGGCCGAGCACACCGACTACGGCCTGCTGACCATGCTGCGCCAGGACACGACCGGTGGGCTGGAGGTGCGGACCCACCAGGGCTGGCAGGCCGCACCGCCGATCCCGGGGTCCTTCGTGTGCAACCTGGGCGACATGCTCGAACGCATGACGGGCGGTCTGTACCGCTCGACGCCGCATCGGGTCCGCAGCCCGGGGACGGCCGACCGCGTGTCGTTCGCGTTCTTCTTCGATCCGTCCTGGGACGCCGAGGTGGCACCCCTGCCTGTGTCCGCGTCGACGGAGTCGACCGCGTCCGTCACATCGCCGGGACCAGACGACGACGTGGCGGACCGCTGGGACGGGGCGAGCGTCCACGACTTCCGCGGCACCTACGGCGACTACCTGCTCACGAAGGTGGCGAAGGTGTTCCCCGACCTCGGTGGACAGGTCCTCGGCGACGGCGACACGTAGGTGTCGGTACGCACGTTCGGCCCGCAGGGGCGCCCTTTAGGTGCTTCGCCTTTCGGCCTGAAGCCGCCGGTGGTCGTGCTGCCGGTGGTCGTGCTGCCGGTGGCCGAGTTGCCTGCAGTCGTGCTGCCGGTGGCCGAGCTGACGCATTACCCGGCCGATGCCGGGTGGTCGTGGTGCCGGTGGTCGTGCGGTCACCTGGCGGCTGTGCCACCGGCCGTCGCATCATCAGCTGTCGTCGTCGCGTCGCTGGCCCTTGTGTTGCCGCCGGCTATGGGGTTGCCACTGGTTGCTGCGCCACTGGTTCGTGCGGTCCCGGTTGCTGCGCTGCCGGTTGTTGCGCTGCTGGTTGTTGCGCTGCTGCTGGTGGTGGTGGTGTCGGCGTTGCCGGTTGTGGTGTCGTTGGTTGAGCGGTTGCTGTTGGTGGTTTTGCCGCTCGTGGTGGTAGCACTGTTGCTGGTGGTGGTGGTGTCGGGTTGGGGGTTGGCGCGTTGTTGGTGGTTGTAGACCCACCAGTTGTGGATGTCGCAGGCGGATCTGCCGTTTTCTTGGGTGGTGGACCCGCCTTGGCACACGGGGTCG
>JBOGHK010000108.1:0-6484 GCA_050744325.1 Acidimicrobiales bacterium | reverse complement strand
GCCACATCCCGTGGCGACGACGGCCACCGTCAGAAGTGCGCCAAGAACTGCCCGCATGCGTCTAGTCACTTGTTCCCCCGGCTGATGGGTGTGTCGAGCGATGTTATTGATATCTCGGCACGCGGTTGCGGCAAGTTGACATTCGTCAAGGTCGTCAGGGTTTGCGCGCCACCCCGCAGGGATGGAGCGTCTCGAAGTCGGGCAGAGGTTGGTCAGGACGCCAGTGATCGACGAAGACGATGCCGGGCTCCACCAGCTCGAGACCCTCGAAGAACGGCGCCAGCTCCTCACGTGTGCGGGGGACCAGGGTGAAGTCGGCCCCGGACAGATGGTCCATCACCTCGTCCAGCTCGCTGATGTCGACGTTCTCCTTGCCCACGTTCTCGAGGACCAGGTAGCTGCCCGACGGGACGGCATCGACGTAGCGCCGCACCATCTCCTCGGGGTGGTCGTGGTCGCGGAAGTGGTGGAGGACGCCCACGATGACGACCGCGACCGGCTTGTCGAAGTCGAGCGTGTCGGCCGCCTGGCGCAGGATCGACTCGTGGTCGCGCATGTCGCCGTAGACGAACGTGGCGGCGCCCTGGGGGGCGGCGTCCTCGAGCACGTGGGCGTGCGCCAGCACCACCGGATCGTGGTCGACGTAGACGATCCGCGAGTCCGGCGCCGTGGCGATCGCAACGGCGTGGACGTTGTCGGCGTTCGGGATGCCGGTGCCCAGGTCGAGGAACTGGCGGATGCCAGCCTCAGCGGCCAGGTAGTTCACGGCGCGGCCGAGGAAGTTGCGGTTCGCCCGGACGCGCTTGCGGGCCTTGTCGACACCGCCGGCAGTCGCGTACATCTTCTCGACCATCTCGCGGTCGACCGCGAAGTGGTCGACACCACCAAGCAGGTAGTCGTAGGCCCGTGCAGCCTGTGCGACGGTCGTGTCGATCAGCGGGTCGTCAGCCGCGGGAGGTGACGACGCAGAGCTCGATTGCGGATCGCCGGTCATCACGCCTCCCAGATCGGCTGCCACGTGTGAACGTGGGAGGCTAATGCGCTTCTCGACAGGCGCCCATATCGGACCTCGGCCATGCCGGCGCCGCACGACCGGCCGTCATCACTGCGCAGCGTGGTCGGGCGTGGCACATGGCCTCCGATGCCATACTGTGCGTGGTGGAGGTAACGGCGGTTGATCAGTCCTTACGTGCGTCGCTTGCGGCTCGCTGCCGAGCTCCGGGCCTTGCGGTCGGAGCGTGGCATGACCCACGAGGACCTCGCGAAGCTCATCGGCCACAGCCGAGCTGGGATCTCCCGCCTGGAGAACGGCCACGCCGTCGACCAGGCGATCGTCCTCGCGATCCTCGAGGCGTTCGACGTCGACGAGGACCGCTGGACCCGCATCCTCACCGTCGCCCGCCATAGCGCCGAGCGCGGCTGGTGGGAGTCCAACAAGGACATGGGGCCGCGCCAGGCGCGCTACGCCGACCTCGAAGCCGGCGCCGCGACCATCCGCGAGTTCCAGATGACCTTTCTGCCCGGCCTGCTGCAGACCCCGGAGTTCGCCCGGGCCCGCGTCGAGGCCGAAGGCCTCGGTCCCGCCGACGGCCGGGTCGCCGACCGGGCCGTGGAGGCCCGTAACGGCCGCCAGCGCGTGCTACGCCGGCCGGCGGGACCCAGCTACGAGGTGATCATCGACGAGCTGGCGGTCAGGCGCCGGGCCGCCCCCGAAGACGTCGTCCGCGCGCAGCTGTACCACATCATGGCCAGGGTGAACAGAGACCCCAGCACGACCGTGCGGGTGCTGCGCACCGACGCCCATATCGCCGGGTACCGGGTGCCACGGTCGGCGTTCTCGATCTACACCTATCCCGATCCCGACGACCCCACCGTCGTCGCGGTCGACACCGTGACCGAGGACCTGATTCTCGTCGAGGATGCCCAGGTCAAGCCGTACTCGGAACTCTACGAGCGCATCCGCGAGGTGTCCCTGTCCGTGCGCGACAGCATGAACCTGCTGGTCGAGGCGGCGAACGTCCAACCCCCGGGCTAGTGGGGTGACTAGAGGTCGCCGGCCGAGCGGGTGGCCTCGGCCTTCACCGAGGCGAAGATCTGGCCTCGCAGCTCGGCGAACGCCGGGAGTGCCCGGGTCGCGATCTGGTCGCGGGGCCGGGGAAGGTCGACGGGAACGATCTCCTTCACCCGGGCGGGCGAGGTGGTCAGCACCACGATGCGGTCGCCCATGTACACGGCCTCGTCGATGTCGTGGGTCACGAACAGGACCGTGAGCCCGGCGCGATCCCAGACCTCGAGTAACAGGTCCTGGAGGTCGGCGCGGGTCTGCGCGTCGACCGACGCGAACGGCTCGTCGAGCAGAAGGATGTCGGGCTGGTAGGCAAGCGCGCGGGCGATGGCCACGCGCTGCTGCATGCCCGCGGAGAGCTCCCAGGGATGCCGGAGGCCCTGCCCGTCGAGGCCCACCGAGCGCAGCGCTTCGGCTGCGATCCGGTCGCGCTCGGCGCGGGCCATCCGCCGGGACATGAGCGGCAGCGCGACGTTGGTGTGAACGCTCGCCCACGGCAGCAGCGACCGGCTGTAGTCCTGGAACACCAGCGCCATGGTCCGCGGCGGTGCGGTGATCGGCTCGCCGTCTAGGTGCGTCATCCCGGAGGTCGGGGTCAGCAGGCCCGCGACGCAGCGCAGCAGTGTGGTCTTGCCGCAGCCGGACGGACCGACCAGGCACAGCAGCTCGCCGGGCCGGGTGGTGAAGCTGACGTCCTCGAGCGCGGTGACCGCCGCGGGGCCGTCGCCATAGACCTTGTGGAGGTGTTCGACCGCGAGGACGGTCATGCAGCGCCCTTCCCGGCGGTTTCGATGACGCCGCGGGCGCCCCGATGCCAGCGCATGATCCGGGACTCCGCGGCGACGAACAGCAGGTTCAGCGCCAGGCCAATCCCCCCGATGAGGATCACGCCGGCGTAGGCGCCGGTGGTGTCGAAGGTGCGCTCGGCATAGCGCACCTGGAAGCCCACGCCGTTGGTGCCGCCGCGCATCTCGCTCACCACCATCAGCAGTAGGGCTACCGACAGCGCGATGCGCAACCCGGCGACGATCTTCGGGCTGGCGGCGGGCAGGACGACCCGGCTGATCCGCCGCGGCCAGCTGATGCGGAAGCTGCGGGCCACGTCGTGGATCTCGGGGTCGATGCCCCGCACCCCGTCGGCGGTGTTCAGGAGCACCGGCCACACCGAGCCGAGCGCTATCAGCGCGACCTTCGAGTCGTCGCCGATGCCGAACACCACCAGAGCGAACGGGAACAGCAGCGGGGACGGGATGGAGCGCACGAACTCGGTCAGCGGCAGCACGCCGCGCCGGAGCGAGGGCAGCAGGCCGATCGCGGTCCCAGCGGCGACGCCCACCACCCCGGCGATCAGGTACCCCGCGGCGAAGCGGCCGAGACTCGGCATCACGTCGCTGGCGACCCGCTCGCCGAGCCACTCGTCACGCAGGCTCTCGAGCACGTCGGTCAACGGCGGGTAGAGATACGAGGAGCTGTCGCGGGAGGTCGCCCACCACGCGAGCACCAGGGCCACCGGAACCACGACCTGCACCGCGAGCCGAGCGAACCGACGAGCGAGCCGGTGGACCAGCCCACCGAGGCCGCCAGAGTCGATCGAGCTCACAGCCGTGCCGCCGACCGTTGGGGTTGGCTGGGATGCCAACGCAGGAACCGGCGCTCGAGGGCCTCGAAGCAGAGATTGACGGTCAAGCCCAGCAGCCCGGTGACGATCACCCACGCGTACACCCGGTCGTAGGCTCCACCGCTCTGGGCGACGTAGACCTCCTGGCCAAGGCCCGGCACACCGACCGCGTACTGCCCGGTGACCACCAAGATCAGCGCGACTGATGCCGAGATCCGCAGCCCGGTCGCCAGGTAGGGGGCGCAGCTGGGCAACACGATGTGACGGATCCTCCGCCACCTGCTCAAACCGAACACGCGGCCCACGTCCTTGGCCACCGGATCGACGTCGGTAACGCCGTACATCGCCTGGAACAGCAGCGGGAACGCCGCGGCGAACGCCCCCAGTGCCACCGTCAGCGACAGGTTCGGCCCGTAGACCAGCACCAACACGGGCACCAGCGCGATCGACGGGATCGGCCGCAGGAACTCGACAGTGAACCGGCACAGCAGTGCCCCGAGCCGGCTCGACCCGATAGCGAGCCCCAAGGGCACGCCGACCAGCGCAGCGATGGCCATCGCCCCGGCCCAGGCCTGCATCGTCCGTCCGATCGCCGACCAGAGCTCGGCGGTGTCGGCCAAGTCGGCCAGCACCCCGAACACCTCGCTGGTCGGGGGGAACGATGCCCGGGGGAACAGGCCCACGCGTGGCGCGAGCTCGAAGAACCCGAGCACGGCCGCCGTCCCCAGCAGGGGGGGGAGGAGGGTCGAGGCACGCGGCCGACGGAGCATCGGGCAAGAAGCTACGCCGCTCCGACTCGGCTACCCGCTCCCCAAACCAGCTGACACCCCATGGCGCACTGGTTCGAGCCGCCCAGATCGTCGGCTGCCGTCGTCAGTCGCTTGGGGGGATGTCACAGGCGGGTAGGGCTATCTCGTCTCAGTAGGTGACCGAGACGAGATGGGAGTTGCGATGAAGGTCTTCGTTGCCGGGGCGTCGGGTGCGCTGGGTGTGCAGTTGGTCCCCAAGCTGGTGGCCGCTGGCCATGAGGTTGTGGCCATGACCAGGACCGCGTCGAAGCAGGATGGGCTGCGGGGGTTGGGGGCGGAGCCGGTTGTGGCCGACGCTCTCGATCCCGATGCCGTGGCGAGGGTGGTGGGTGAGGCCGAGCCGGAGGTGATCGTGCATCAGCTCACGGCGTTGTCCGGGAAGATGAGCCTCCGCGATGCGCGGCACCCCGATCGCTCCTCCATGGCGAAGATGACCAACCGGCTGCGTACCGAGGGGACGGACCATCTCTTGGCCGCCGGCCGCGCCGTGGGTGCACGGCGCTTCGTGGCGCAGAGCTTCGGGGCGTTCCGATACGCCCGCACCGGCGGGCCGGTGCAGACCGAGGCCGATCCCCTCGATCCCAACCCGCCGGGGGCGATGCGGCCAGTCGTGGAGGCGCTCCTCTATCTGGAGGAGGCGGTGACCACGATCGACTGGGGTGAGGGTCTCGCGTTGCGCTACGGCGGCTTCTACGGACCGGGGACCTCGACCAGCCTGGATCCGGATGCGCAGATGACCGGGCCGATCCGCAAGCGTCGGCTCCCGATCGTCGGCGACGGTGGGGGCGTCTGGTCGCACATCCACATCGAAGACGCCGCGGCGGCGACCGCCATCGCGGTCGAGCGCGGCCAGCCGGGTATCTACTACATCGTCGACGACGAGCCCGCGCCCGTGCGGGACTGGCTGCCGGTGGTGGCGAGCGCGCTGGATGCCAAGCCACCGAGGCGTGTCCCACGCTGGCTGGGGCGGCTGGCGGCCGGTGAGGCGGCAACGGTCATGATGACCGAGGCGAGGGGTGCCTCGAACGAGAAGGCGAAGCGCGAGCTCGGCTGGCAGCTCCGGTATCCGAGCTGGCGGCAGGGCGTCACCGAAGGGCTCGGCTGAAACCATGTCGCGGGCGCCGATCTTGGAGGAGCTTCGGCCCCGGGCGTTCGCGGTGGCCTACCGGATGCTGGGCAGCGTTAGCGAGGCCGAGGACATCGTGCAGGAGGCGCTGCTGCGCCTGCACCACCTGCTGCAGAAGGGCGAGCGGATCGAGTCGCCACGCGCCTACGTCTCGACCGTGGTGACCCGGCTCTGCATCGATCAGCTGCGATCGGCCCGGGTCCGGCGCGAGAGCTACGTCGGCGAATGGCTGCCCGAGCCGCTGGTCGACGACGGGCGCAGCGACCCGGCCGACCATGCCGAGTTGGCGGACTCGTTGTCCATGGCGTTCCTGGTGTTGCTCGAGAGCCTGACGCCCGAGCAACGGGCCGCCTTCGTGTTGCGCGAGGTCTTCGACTACCCGTACAAGCAGATCGCCGCCATCATCGACCGCGGCGAGGACAACACCCGCCAGCTCGTGGCCAGGGCGCGTAAGCACGTGGAGGACCGGAGGCCCCGCTTCGAGGCATCACAGCAGCGGCGTGAACAACTGGCGCGCACCTTCCTGGCCGCGGTCAGCAACGGCGACCTGCAGACTCTCGAGGAGCTGCTCGCCCACGACGTCGTGCTCCAAGGCGATGGCGGCGGCCAGGTACGGGCCATCCCCCGCCCCGTCCATGGCCGGACCAAGGTCGCCCGGCTCCTGCTGGCGGGGATGCGGTCCACCGAGCTGTCCGGCGGCTGGTCCCAACGCCAGGTGCAGGTCAACGGCCAACCCGGCGCCATGCTCTCCGACGCCTCCGGCAAGCTGTTCGCCGTCATGGTGCTCGACATCGCCGACGGCCACGTTCAAGCAGTGCGCACGATCGTCAACCCGGACAAGCTACGTCACCTCGACCAGGAGGTGA
>JBOGHK010000107.1:0-17182 GCA_050744325.1 Acidimicrobiales bacterium | reverse complement strand
CGAAGTCGTCGTACTCGTCGTCGGGGCCCAGCCCCAGGTAGAGCATCGCCTTGCGCCACATCGATGCCATGAGTCCTCCACGGCCGTGTCTGATGACTAGTCTCGCACCCCCGCCGGATCGGGACGCGGACCGAACAGGTCACGGCCGACGCGGACCATCGTGGCCCCCTCCTGCACCGCCACCTCGAGATCGTCGGACATCCCCATCGACAACTCACCCAGCCCCAGCCGCTGCGCCAGGTCGCGCAGGGCCCGAAATGCCGGCCGGGCCCTCGATGTGCTCGAACCGGCCGGTGCGATCGTCATCAGGCCGCGCACGTCGAGGCCGAGGTCGAACAGGCCATCCACCAGCGCCGGCCCCATCGACGGCTCGCAGCCGCCCTTGCCGGCCTCGCCAGACGTGTTGACCTGAGCCAGCACGGCGGCGCCGGGCGCGAACCGGGCGATCTCCGCCCCCAGGGCGAGGCGATCGACGCTGTGCCAGAGCGAGACGTAGGGAGCGGCCTTGCGCACCTTGTTGCGCTGCAGTCGACCGACGAAGTGCCAGCGCAGTCCCCGGTCGTCGGCGCTCTCGCCGAGCTCGGTGGCCTTGCTCACCAGTTCCTGAACGTAGCTCTCGCCGATGTCCTCGAGCCCGGCGTCGAGCGCCTCCGCCACGACGCCCGCGTCGAAACCCTTGGTGACCGCCACCAGGCGCAACGCCTCGGGGTCCCCGCCCGCATGGGAGATACGTTCCCGCACGGCCGCCACTCGACCGGGGAGATCGATCGCGGGGGCCGTGTTCATCGGAGGGTGGACTCCCCGACGCCACGCTCGAGCCACACGACCATGGCCTGGCGGGCGCTGTCGCCACGCGCCCGATGCGAGAACATCGGCGGCGTGTCGCAGGCGGTGCACCCGGGGCCGGCGCGCGTCATCTCGGCCGTCGGGATCGCTGCCAGCGCCGCCGTGACGGCGGCGGGGACGTCGAGGGCTGACCGGCCCGACCGGGTCGTCGCCCGGACGCCGTCCCCATAGCGAGCCGCGACGCGGTCGAGGTCCACGGCGCCGAACTCGTAGCAACACGCGTGGATGGACGGCCCGATGACCGCCCGGACCGCGGTGCCACCCGCTCGGCGAACGGATTCCACGGCGCCTTCGACGACGCCGGCGACCAACCCCCGCCACCCGACGTGGACGGCGGCCACCACGCCCTCGTCGGCGATCAGCGCCACCGGCGTGCAGTCGGCGGTCTGGATGGCCAGCGCCGCCCCGGGACTGGAGGTCACCGCGGCGTCGGCGTATGCGCCCACCCGCCCACCCGGCTCGTCGACGACCACCACCCGGTCGCCGTGGACCTGGTGGAGCCAGGTCCAGGGCAACGGCACCAGCGCCTGCCGCCGGGCCGCCAGGACGTCCGCCGGTTGGCCGACGGCGAAGTCTCCATCGGTGGCGGTGGTGAACCGGACGTGGGCCGTCAGCCCGGACGGGAGCGCGAACGCCAGCGACGTCGTCGGCACCACCGCAGTTGGCGCCCGGGCACCCACCGAGGACCTCCCGGGCTACTTGAGGAACGACGGGACGTCGAACTCGTCGTCGCTGTCGAGATCGAGATCGTCCAACGACGACGAGACCGAGCCCAGCGATCCGGTGGTGTCGTCGAACGACGTTGCGCCCCTCGAGGTGTCGGACCCGTTCGCGCCCCGGGCCCGCACCGTGCCCTTGCCGCTGTCGTCCCAGCGGTCGAACCCGGCGGCGATGACGGTGACCCTCACCTCGTCGCCCATCTCGTCGTCGATGATCGAGCCGAAGATGATGTTGGCGTCGGGGTGCGTCACGCCGTGGATGATCTCGGCGGCCTCGTTGACCTCGAACAGTCCGAGGTCGCTGCCACCGGCGATCGTCAACAGGATGCCCCGCGCCCCTTCGATCGACGCCTCGAGCAGCGGGCTCGAGATCGCGTTGCGGGCTGCGTGCAGGGACCGGCCCTCGCCGGACCCGTAGCCGATGCCCATCAACGCGGAACCGGCGTTGCTCATGATCATCTTCACGTCGGCGAAGTCGGTGTTGATCAAGCCGGGAGTGGTGATGAGGTCGGTGATGCCCTGGACGCCCTGCAGGAGAACCTCGTCGGCCATCTTGAAGGCGTTGACCATCGAGGTCTTCTCGTTGGAAACCGTCAGCAACCGGTCGTTGGGGATCACGATGAGGGTGTCGACCTTCTCCTTAAGCCGCTGGATCCCCTGCTCGGCCTGGACGGCTCGCCGCCGTCCCTCGAAGGAGAAGGGCCGCGTGACGACACCGATGGTCAGTGCCCCCAGGCTCTTCGCGATCTCTGCGACCACCGGGGCGCCCCCGGTGCCGGTGCCACCGCCCTTGCCGGCGGTGATGAACACCATGTCGGCGCCCTTGAGGGTCTCCTCGATCTCCTCGCGGTGGGCCTCGGCGGCTTGGCGACCCACCTCGGGGTCGCTACCCGCCCCCAGACCGCGTGTCAGGTCTCTGCCGATGTCGAGCTTCGCGTCGGCGTCGCTCATCAACAGCGCCTGTGCGTCGGTGTTGATCGCGATGAACTCGACGCCTTTCAAGCCGGCGTCGATCATGCGGTTGACAGCATTGACGCCGCCACCGCCAATGCCGACGACCTTGATCACGGCCAAGTAGTTCTGGGGGATACCGGCCATTGGTCGTGGCACCTCCAACGTTGGGGACGACTCCCTGAGCCACCGTTCCCCGGGCCCACCGTGGGGGTGCGGCGGCTCCCTCGTCACTGAGGGTGAGGCTCGAAGTGGTCCCAGGGTCGAGAGCTTGGATGAACTCCGGGGAAACGTAGCAAAGGGTAGACCCGGCCGCGCGCCCCCTCTGTGACGGAGGTGCAGGTAGAGACCGTGGTGTGAAAAAAGCCCCAAGAACCGGGGAAAAACCTGCTAACTCCGCCGGACCGTGGGATTGTCCGGCACGCGCAGGTCCAGGATCGCGAGGTCACCCAGGTCGACGTCGGACAGGAAGGCATTCAGCGCGACCAGCTTGTCCTCCAACTCGTCAGCCGACCCGAACCGCGCGATGCCACCGCGGTTCAACGTCGCGTCGAGGTCGATGTCGACGCTCGCTGCGACCCCTGGCAGCTGCTCGTTCAACCTCACACCGAGGTCGAGGGCGTCCATTGCCGACGCGGGCAGCATCGCCCCTTCACGCAGCGTGGCATCCAGGTCGGTCACCGCGATCACGCCGAACGGCACCGGTCCCCCGATATCGAGCACGCGGCCTTCCCGGTCCACCAGAGCCGGAGGCGCCTCGTCGGCCCCGAAGAACGCCGCCGCGGGGACGCGCTCGCTGACCGCGATGTGCACGGTCCCCGGCCACTCGCGGATCACGTCCGCCTCCTCCACCCAGGGCAGGCGCTCGATGCGCCGCTCCGCATCGGGCTCGTCAAGGGTGACCAGCGCGTCACCCCGGTCGATCTCCGCGGCCCACGCGACGGCTGCTGGCAGCGTCTGCTCGGTGCCCTCGACGGTGATGCGGTCGACGTCCAGCAGATGCGTCTGAGCTACCGCGGCACCGTCGACGAGCAGCGCGATCGGCACCAGGATCCAGACAAGACGCCGGAGCCGTCGCTGCCCTGCGGCCCGCAGCACCGCGACGCGCCGGCTGCGCATGCGCTGGTCGACCAGCACGACCGGGCTCGCGCCCGACGACGGGTCTCCGGACCCCGCTTCGGGGGCGGGTCCGGCAGCGGGCCGCTCGAGCTGGATCACCGCCGCCCGGGGCCCGGTGTCGTCGACCGGGACGTCATCGTCAGCCATGACCGTCGGCACCGTCGAGGGGTGGGAAGCCGATCAACCGCGTCTCGGGATGCAGCACGACCCCGCTCGTCTCCTGGACCCGGTCGCGCACCGCCCGCATCAGCGCCCAGAGGTCGTCGGCCGAGCCGCCCGCGTCCGCCTGGAAGAAGTTGGCGTGCTTGGCCGAGACCTCGGCCGAGCCGACCCGCAGGCCCTTGCACCCAGCTGCGTCGATCAGCCGGCCCGCGGCGTCGCCTGGAGGGTTGGCGAACACCGATCCGGCGTTCTGGCCACCCGGTTGGTTGGCCCGTCGCCACGCCACGACCTCGGACAGCTGGCGCTCGCCCGCCGCCCGGTCACCGGTCGCCAACTCCAGCTCGGCCGCCAGCACCAGCTGGTGGGGCTCGATCTTCGAGCAGCGGTAACCGAGACCAAGGTCGCCGACCGCCACCATCCGGTCGTCCCCGGTCCGCAGGTCGACGACCCGCGCCGAGCGCAACACCTCGACCATCTCGGAGCCGTGGCCACCGGCGTTCATCCGCACGGCGCCACCGACCGAGCCCGGCACCCCCACCGCCCACTCGAAACCGGTGAAGCCGCCGCGCACGGTGGCCCGTGCGACCACCGGCAGGCTGGCGGCTCCCCCGGCCCGCACCGGGTCGGTGAGATCGACCGTCGCGAACGCCTCGCCGAGCACCAGCGCGAGACCGTCGAAGCCGGCGTCGGCGACCAGCATGTTGGAGCCCTTGCCGACCGCCAGCACCTCGACACCGCTGACGTGGACCGCTGCGACGACACGCGCGAGATCCTGCTCGGAGGCCACCTCGACGAACAGCGACGCCGGCCCACCGACCCGGTAGGTGGTGCGAGGACCGATCGGCACGGCGCGCTGGGCCAGGGGGCCGAGCTGCTCGGCCGCCGCGGCGACCGCCTCGCTCACCGGTGACCCCTCGCAACCGAGGGCCCGTCCCCGCGGATGGGCGAGCCTGCGGGGCCGCTCATCGCTTCTCCGAGAGCTCGACCAGACGGGTGGGGACCGTGGTGAGGTCGCCCGCCCCGAGGGTGAGGCAGACGTCGCCGGGCCGCAGGGTGGCCCGCAGCCAGGTCACCACGTCGTCCAGCCGGGGCAGGTAGGCGACGTGGTGCCACGGGTGCGCGTCGAGGACCGCGTCGAGCACCAGCTTCCCCGACACGCCGGGGCGTGGCTTCTCGCCCGCGGCGTAGACATCGGTGATCGCCACCCGATCGGCGCCGACGAAGGCATCGGCGAAGTCGCGCCACAGCGTGGCGGTGCGGCTGAAGCGGTGTGGTTGGAACACACACACCACCCGGCCGCGTCCGGTGCTCGTCATCAGGTCGCGGGCAGCCGAGATGGCTGCTGCGACCTCGGCTGGAAGATGCGCGTAGTCGTCGATCAGCGTCGCTCCCCACGCCGCGCCGCGCGCCTCGAAGCGCCGGCCCACGCCGCGGAACGCCGCCAACGCCTCGACCGCCTTGTCGAGTGGGACACCGACCGCCTCGGCGGCGGCGAGGGCCACAGCCGCGTTTCGGGCGTTGTGCTGGCCCGGCATCGGCACGTGCACCTCGACCGGTGCTGGCTCCGCGGTCGATGCGGCCTGACGGGCCAGGGAGAACCGGGTGCCTCCGTTGTCGGGGCGCAGGTCGACGATCCGCAGGTCGGCCTCGGGAGCGGTGCCGACGGTCGACGCGCCCGCGGCCCGCCCGAGGTCGCGCACCAGGTCGTCGTCGGCTCCGACCAGCCGCGCCCCGGAGGCATGGCCCAGGAACTGCTCGAACGCCTCGACCAGGGTTCCGAAGTCGCCGTAGTGCTCGATGTGGTCGGGCTCGACGTTGGTGACCACGGCCACCGTCGTCGGGAGGGCGAGGAAGGTGCTGTCGCTCTCGTCGGCTTCGACGATCAGCGGCCCGTCGCCCCCCCACGCGGCGTTGCGGCCCAGCCCCGGCACGGGGGCCCCCACGACCCAGCCCGGGTCGAGCCCGGCACCGGCGAGGATCGTGGCCAACATCGCGGCGGTCGTGCTCTTGCCGTGGGTGCCGGCGACGGCAACGGTCGACCGGGCCGCGCACAGCTCGGCCAACGCCGCCGCACGATGCAGCACCGGGATGCCCCGGTCGTGGGCGGCCACGACCTCGGGAGCATCGGTAGGGGTCGCGGTGGACACGACCACCGTGGCCACGTCGTCGGGCAGCGCCTCGTGATCGGGGCCGGTGCGGACGTCCACGCCCAGCGACCGCAGCGTCTCGACGTACGGCGTGGTGGGCGCCGGGTCGTGACCCGTGACCCGATGACCCCGCTCCGCCAACAGCACCGCCACCGCACTCATCCCCGCGCCACCGACGTTGGTCACGAACACGTGGTGACCGAGCACGCTCGCCGTCTCCTCCGCAGCCGGTCCCGGATTCCCGGACGGGACGCCGTCGGAACGACCGGTGGTGCGCCTAGGGCGAGCCCTAGCCACGGGCGTGCTCCTCGGCGAGCTGGGCGATGTGGTCCGCAGCCTCGGGGCGCGCGGCGGCCCGCGCCGCTTGGGCCATCGCCGCCAACCGGGGTGGATCGCCCAGCAGCGCGTCGACCTCGGCCATCAGCCGGGCGCCATCCATCTCGGCATCGGGCACGACCACCGCCGCACCCGCCTTGTGCAGGTGGCGAGCGTTGGCGGTCTGGTGGTCGGCCGTGACGTGCGGCGACGGCACCAGCACCGCCGGCAAGCCGGCGGCGAGCAGCTCGAAGCAGGTGCTCGCCCCGGCCCGGCAGACGGCGAGGTCGGCGGCGGCGAGTGAGGTCGCCATGTCGTCGTCGTATTCGACCGGCTGGTAGCGCAGCGGCCCGGCGGCCCGGGCGATGTCGGCCAGCTCGTCGGCCATCTCGGGCCAGTCGCGGTTCCCCACGATGTGGCGGACGTGCAGGTCCGTCCGCGCCGACCAACGACGGGCTGCATCGCGGGCGGCGCGGTTGATCCGCAGCGCGCCGAGCGAGCCGCCGAAGACGAGCACCACCTTCCGCCCGGGATACACGTCGAGCTTGTGCCGCGCGGCTTCGTTGTCCTGGCCCCGGTCGATGGCGAGCACCTCCGGCCGCACCGGGTTGCCGGTCACCACCGGCCGCGGGAGCGGCGTGCCGTCGAACGAGACGGCGCTGGCCTTGGCGAACCGGCCGACCAGCCGGTTCGCGGCACCCGGGGCCGCGTTCTGCTCGGCGACCACGATCGGGATCCGGCGCAGGGCGGCCGCCAACGCGCACGGCACGCTGGCGTAGCCGCCCACCGACACCACCACCTTCGGCTTCAGTCGACCGACCAGCCGCCAGGCACGGCCGAAGGCCCGGACGAGCGCCGCCATCGAGCGGAGGTTCTGCAGGCTGAGGCGCCGCTCGATGCCGCGGCCCGGCAGCAGCGTGTAGGGCAGCCCGGTGTCGGGGAACAACCGGGCCTCGAGCCCTCGCGCGCTGCCGGCAAGGTGGATGGACGTCGGTGGATGACCCCGCTCCACCAGGGCGTCGGCGATCGCGATGGCTGGCATGACGTGGCCTGCCGTGCCACCGCCGACGACCAGGGCGTAGCACGAGCGGCGAGCGTGCGCCGGCTCAGGCATCGGCACCTCCCGGCACGTGGTCGGCTTTGGCCGGTGGTTGGGCGTGGCGGGCCACGGCCAGCAGCATCCCGGCCCCGATCATGCTGAACATCAGCGACGAGCCGCCGTAGCTGACGAACGGCAGCGGGACACCGGTGACCGGCAGGACCCCGATGACCGCCCCGATGTTCACGAACGCCTGGACCAGGAACCAGGACGTGATACCGACGGCGAGCAGCATCCCGAACCGGTCGGGCGCGTGCAGCGCCACCCGGACGCCGAGCACGCCGAACAGCACGAACAGCGCCACGACGACCAGGGCACCGACCAGCCCCAGCTCCTCGCCCACGATCGCGAAGATGAAGTCGCTGTGGGCCAGCGGAAGGAAGCCCCACTTTGCCCGGCTGGCACCCAGGCCCGTGCCGGAGAAGCCGCCGGTCGCGAGCCCGACCAACGACTGCGCCTGCTGGTACCCCTGGCCCAGCGGGTCGGCCATGGGGTCGAGGAAGCTGAAGACCCGGGTGCGCCGATACGGCGCGGTCAGCGCCAGCGCGGTCGCGATCGCCACCACACCGGCACCCCAACGGGCGAGCGGCGCCAGCGGCACCCCCGCCACGAAGCACAGAGCGAGGGCGATCGCCACGATCACCAAGGTGGTGCCCAGGTTCGGCTGCAGCATCACCAACAGGCTGATCGCCCCGACCACCACGACCACCGGGCGCAAGGTCGCCCGGGTGTTGCTCATCCACGCGGCTCGGCGGGCCAAGAGGTCGGCGACCCAGACCAGTAGCGCCAGCTTCACCATCTCGGCGGGCTGGACGGTCACCGGACCCTCGCCCAGCCAGCGCTGGGCCCCGTTCACCGGCACCCCGAGGGGGGTCAGGACCAGCACGAGCGCCGACACCCCCACCCAGAGCATCGGACGGGCCATACGCCGCCAGCGGTGGTAGTCGACCCGGGAGATGCCGACCAGCGCGGCGACGCCGATCGTCGCCCAGATCGCCTGGCGGTTGACGAAGTACCAGGACGACCCGTACTCGTCGTACGCCGTCACCGACGACGCCGAGAGCACCATCACCAGACCCAGCAGGTTGAACACCACGACCAGGAACGTGATGCCGAGGAACAGGGGGTTGTTCGCCCCCGACCGCCGGTCGACCGTGCGTGTCGACGGGTGCCGCCGGCGGGCCTTCGCCTCGTCGACCACGTCGGCGGCCGCACGCGTGTCGGTCGGAGGACGTGACGACGTCGTGGTCATGGCCCACCGCCGGAGCCGATGTGCGCGCGGACCGCCCGAGCGAAGTCGTCGCCCCGCTCGCCGTACGAGCCGTACCAGTCGAAGCTCGCGGCGCCCGGCGACAGCAGCACGGCATCGCCGCGTCGGGCCAGACCCGCGGCGAGCTTCACCGCCTCGTCCATCGACGCGGCGACCTCGACCTCACGCCGGCCGGCGAACGCCGCCGCCACCTCGTCCGACGCCTCGCCGATGGCCACCACCGCCCGCACCTTGGGCGCCGCCTGCGCGAGCACCGCCAGATCGAGGCCCTTGTTGCGGCCTCCACAGATCAGCACGACCGAGTCGAAGCCGCCGACTGCGGCGAGCACCGCGTGCGGCGTCGTCGCCTTGGAATCGTCGACGTAGCGCACCCCACCAGCCTCGCCGACCAGCGCTACCCGATGGGGGAGTCCCTCGAAGGCGAGCAACGCCGACCGCACCCCGGTCAGCGTGGCCCCGCCGTTGAGCGCGGTGGCCGCCGCGGCCATGGCGTTGGCCAGGTCGTGGGGATAGGCCCGCGGGAGCTCGCCGACCGCGCAGATGGTCGCGTCGTCGTCGGTCACCAGCCGGTCGTCGGCGATCCGATAACCCCGGTCGGCCCCGGGGCGCAGGCCGAAGGTGACGCGCCGGCCCGGCGCGGCAGCCAGGTGACGCGCGACCACAGGGTCGTCCGCGTTGCCCACCGCCACCTGGTCGGCGCTCTGGTCGCGCCAGATGCGGGCCTTGGCCTGCTCGTAGTCGGCCAGCGTGCGGTGGTTGTCGAGATGGTCGGGAGCGAAGTTCAGCCAGGTGCCCACGGCGGGAGCGAAGTGCTGCGAGTGGTCCAGCCGGAACGACGACGCCTCGACCACGAACACGTCGACGGTGGGGTCGTCGATGGCTGCGACCAGAGGCACCGGCGTGTTGCCGACCGCACCGGCGCTGAGCCCCGACGCCTCGAGCATGGCGCACGTCACGGTGGTGACCGTGGTCTTGCCGTCCGTACCGGTCACCGCGAGCAGCGGGCGATCGTCCCACCGCGCTGCCAGGTCGAACTCGGATAGCACCGGCACCGCACTCGAGCGCGCCAGCTCGAACAACGGGTGCCGGTCGGGCAGCCCCGGGGCCGGCACCACCGCCTCGGACGCCCGCACCAGATCCGCCAGGCGCCCGGGCTCGGGCGCGACGACCAGGCCGACGTCCAGCTCGGCACACGCCGCACGGACGGTGTCGCTCGGCGCGTCGTCGACGGCCACCACCGGCTCACTGCGCTGCGCGAGTGCGCGGACCACGGCCACGCCCGTGATGCCGAGACCCACGACCAGCGTCGCGGCCATCAGTCCAGGGTCCCCGTGGAGACGAAGTCGGCGTAGTAGATGCCGAGGGCCACGGCCGTCGCCATCAGCGCCAGCATCCAGAAGCGGATGATCACCGTGGTCTCGGGCCATCCGCCCAGCTCGAAGTGGTGGTGCACCGGGGCCATGCGCAGCACCCGACGATGGAACAGCCGGAAGCTGCCCACCTGGACGATGACCGACAGCGTCTCGAACACGAACAGGGCCCCCACGATCGGGAGCAGCAGCTGCGCCCCGAGGGTCAACGCCAACGCTGCCAGCCCCGCGCCGATCGCCAACGACCCGGTGTCGCCCATGAAGATCTGGGCGGGTGGCGCGTTCCACCACAGGAACCCGGTCGTGGCGCCGACCATGGCTGCGGCCACGACCGCGAGGTCGAGGGCATGGTTGACCTCGTAGACGTCGAGGTGACGGAAGGCCCAGAAGGCGATCACCGTCATGGCCAGGTAGGCGTAGATGCTCGACCCGGCGGCGAGGCCGTCGAGCCCGTCGGTCAGGTTGACGGCGTTGGTCGTGCCCAGGATCAGGAGCACCGCCCAGATCGTCCACACGACCGGCCCGAGCTCCCAGCCGGGCTCGTCCCAGCGGGTGAAGCTCAGGGTGGTCTCGACGTCGGTGAAGACCACGGTGGCGATCGCGAAGCCAACCGCGACGACCAGCAGGCCACCCATCTTGGCCCGCTTGTTCAGGCCGAGGTTGCGTTCGTTGCTGACCTTGATCCAGTCGTCGACCGCCCCGACCATCCCCGCGCCGGCGATCGCCAGCATCACCAGCAGCCCCGTCTCGGTGAACACCAGGCCACCGTGGACGTGCGAGGCGGCGTAGCCCACAGCCGCCGCGACCACGATGGCCACGCCGCCCATGGTCGGCGTTCCCGCCTTGGTGGTGTGGCCGTCCGGAACGTCTTCGTGGATCGGTTGGCCCACCTGGTGGGCCCGGAGCCAGTCGATGAGATTGCGGGTCCCCAGCAGTGAGACCGCCATGCTGATACCGCCGGCCAGCAGTAGCGGGATCACGTCGCTCTCTCCGATGGGTCGCCCTCCGATGTGTCCGATGTGCCTGGCCTGTCCGGTCGCCCCACGTCGTCACGGGCCCAGCCCGCGGCGGCGAGCGCAGCCCGAGCGACGACCCGGTCGTCGAAGGGCAACACCTGGTCGCCGATCGTCTGGGTCGCCTCGTGGCCCTTGCCGGCGATCAGCACCACGTCGCCCGGCCCTGCCCCGGCGAGGGCGCCCTCGATCGCCGCTCGACGGTCGACATTTGCCATGACCTGGGTGGACGTCCGGGCCGGGATGCCGTCCAGCACCTGGTCGACGATGTCCTCCGGCCGCTCGGACCGCGGGTTGTCCGAGGTCACGACCACCTGGTCGGCCAAGCGGGCGGCGACCGCGCCCATGACGGGGCGCTTGGTGGCGTCCCGGTCGCCGCCGCAGCCGAACACCACGGTCACCCGACCGTCGGGTCGAGCCAGCTCGCGGGCAGCCGCCAGGGCCTGCTCCAGCGCGTCGGGCTTGTGGGAGTAGTCCACCAGCACGGTGAACGCCTGCCCCTCGTCCACGGGCTCGAACCGCCCCGGTACCGGCTCGGCGTGCGACAGCCCGGCCGCGATCGTCGGCGCGTCGACCCCGACCCCATGCGCCGCGGTCGCCGCGGCCACCGCGTTGAGCACGTTGAAGCGACCGGGCAGGGCCAGCTGAACCGGCAGACCGCGCCACCGGAACCGGGCGCCGGTGGGCCCCAGCTCGACGTCGGTGGCGTCGGCCGCGGCGTAGGGGATCACGTCGACGCCGGGACGGCCGTCGACCAGGCCGACCAGCCGGCGACCCCACTCGTCGTCGGTGCAGATCACCGCGCGGTCGGTGAAGGCCGAGCTGAACAGGCGGGCTTTGGCGGTGAAGTAGGCGTCCATCGTCTGGTGGAAGTCGAGATGATCTCGCGACAGGTTGGTGAACACAGCCACCGCGAGCCGGGTTCCGTCGATCCGGTGCAGTTCGAGGCCGTGGGACGAGACCTCCATCGCCACGGCGGCCCGCGCGGCCGAGCGCTCGGCGGCGAGCATGGCCTGCAGCTCCGGGGCCTCGGGCGTCGTGCGTGCGCCGGACAGCGTCCCGATCAGGCCGCATGGGCGGCCGGCTGCCTCCATCACCGCCCGAAGCAGGTGGGTGACCGTGGTCTTGCCCGCGGTGCCTGTGACCCCGAGGACCTGCAGCGCCCGGGACGGATGGTGCCAGAACGCCGCCGCCACCGGCCCCATCGCCGCACGGACGTCGGCGACCACCAGCTGTGCGACCCCGGTGACATCCAGCGGCACGGGATGGTCGACCAGCAGAGCGGTCGCGCCTGCGTCGACGGCCTTGGGCGCCAGATCGTGCCCGTCGACGCGGCTGCCCCGGACGCAGCAGAACAGCGCACCAGGAACCACGGCGGCCGTGTCGTGGACCACGGCGGTCAGCTCGCGGTCCGCGACGTCTGCGACGTGCAGCTGCTGCACGGTCAGGTCTGGAAGCGCGGCAACCAGCTCGCCAAGGTCCATCGGCACTAGAAGGCCAAGACGGGAAGAGGCACCGCTCGTCTCGGCGTGGCCCCTCCGGCGCCACTGGTCGGGGTGGTGGTCGTCGTGGTCGGTGGCGGTGGCACGGTGGTGGTGGTGGCGGGCCCCGCCGCAGGCTCGCCGCGCACCAGGCCGGAGTCGGCCTCGGGCCCTCCGCCGGAGGCGATCGGCGGTATCTGCATGTGCCGCAGTGCGAACTGGGAGAGCTCGCGAAAGGCGGGCGCCGCTGAGGTGGAGGCGTAGGTCGAGTCGGGCTCGTCGAGCACCACGATGATCGACAGCTTCGGATCCTCCGCGGGCATGAACCCGGCGAAGGTCGAGATGTAGTGCATTCGACCGTCGTCCCACACGTAGCCGCCGTCGGGGGCCGGCTTGCGCGCCGTCCCGGTCTTTCCAGCCACCCGGTATCCGTCGACCGCAGCGGCCTCGCCCGTGCCCTCGGCGACGACGTTGGCCATCATCTCGCGCATCTGCGCCGCAGTCGCCTGCGAGACCACCCGCCGGGACTGGCCGGCGGGGGCGTCGCGGCGCTCGCCGTGCGCATCGACGATCCCCCCGACCAGGTGTGGCGGGACGTAGACCCCATCGTTGGCAATGGCGTTGTAGGCGTAGAGCATTTGCATGGCAGTGACGGAGATCCCTTGACCGATCGGGATGGTCCCGATCGACGTGCCTGACCAGTCCTCGGGTGCGGGGAAGTCCCCCGCGGCCTCGGCGGGGAAGCCCAACGCGGTCGCCTCGCCGAAACCGAAAGCCTGAAGGTACTCTGCGAGCGCCTCCGACCCCAGCTCCTCTGCGACCATGATCGTGCCAACGTTGGACGACTCGGTGAGGATGTCGGTGACCGTCCAGTTCTCGACGGGGTGGGTGTGCGAGTCGGTGAAGCGGTGGTCGGCCACCTGCAGCGAGTCGGGTACCTGGAAGGGCGTGTCCGGCGTGACCAGGCCCTCCTCGATGGCTGCCGCCAGGGTGATCACCTTGTTGACCGAGCCCGGCTCGTAGTTCGCGGTGACGGCCAGGTTGTTCCCACTGTCGGCCACCTGACCGGTCGCGGCGTCGGCCTCCATGTTCACCAGGGCATAGATCTCGCCGGTCTCGGGATTGGTGACGATCGCCGTGCCGGCGCGTGACCCGGTCGACGCGATCGCCTCGGCCATCACCTGCTCGGCCTCGTACTGGAGGCCCCGGTCGAGGGTCAGGATGAGGTCCTCGCCCGCTTCGGCCGGATCGAGGTCGTGGCGGCCGGCAGGGATGGTCCGCCCCTGGAGGTCGCGCTCCAGCACCAGTTGGCCCGGCGTCCCGGACAGCTCGTCGTCGTACTGCAGCTCCAGCGCGGACAGTCCCTCGTTGTCGACGCCGACCTGGCCGAGCACCGATCGGGCCAGCGCGCCCGCGGGGTTGTACCGCTGGTCCTCGTCGATGAGGCGTATGCCGTCGATCTCGTTGGCCTCGATGCGGTCGGCGACGTCGTCGGGCACCCGGCGGGCGATGTACGCGAACGCCGACGCGCGGGTCAGCTGCTCGTAGATCTCGTCCTGGCCTGCCTGGTCCCGGCCGAGCAGGCCCGCCAACGTCTCGGCGGTCTCCTCGGGGTCGGTCACCAGCCGGGGATCGGCGACGACCGTGCGCTGCGGCCGGGTCATCGCCAGCTCGATCCCGTTGCGGTCGAAGATCGCGCCCCGGCCCGCGACCAGCTGGATGGCGTCGACCCGCTGGCCGTCGCCGTAGCGGACGTAACGGTCGGCGCCGAGCACCTGGACCCAGACCAGGCGCACCCCGGCCACGGCGAACAGGACGGTCAGGACACCGAGCAGGGTGGTCACCCGGCGTCGCGGGTCACCGGCCCCGTGCCAGCCGTGACGACCACCGCTGCGACCGCCGCCTGCCGTGGCCTTCTTCGCCGGCGCGGCCTTCCTGGCCGGCGTGGCCTTCCTGGCTGCCCTGGCCTGCGTGGCCGACCTGGCCGGCCTGGCCTCTGTGGTCGTCGAGCCGCCGGTGGGTCGGCGCTCGCCATCGGATGCGGGGGCGCGACCGGATCCCGGTCGCGGACGCGACCGAGCCTTGGGGGCGCGGGGTGGGGAGCCGCCGCGCCCCCGGGTTGTCGGGTTCGGGGACACCGGACGCCGTGAGCTCATCGTGATCCGCCGTGATCACGAAGGGTCAGGGGGTCGAACCCAGGTGGGGCTTGATGTCCTCCCAGGTCGTGGTCGGGTCGTCATGCGTCGAGCCCTCCGCGGCCTCGCCGCTCGAGCCGGAGTCGCTGACCGGCTGGTCGGGGCTGACCCAGGCCCGGTCCTCGGGCGCGACCATGCCGAGCTCGGCTGCCTCGGCCAGGATGCGCTCGGGTGCGGCCATATCGGCCACCTCCATCCGGAGGCTCTCGTAGCGGGCTTCCTCCTCGGCGACCTGGTCGTCGAGACGGTCGAGCCGGCCCTGGCTCTCGATCAGCAGCGCGTGGCTGCCGGCCACCGCGAACAGGCCGCCGAACAGGGCGACGGTCATGGTCACGCCGGCGCGCGGGGTCAGGCGGAAGGTCCGTGCCCGCCGTTCGCGTGCCCCGACCACCCGCAGGCGACGGAGCCGTTCGGTGGATCGATCGGCCTCGCTGGGCCGGGGCGCACGAAGCGCGGTAGCAGTTCGCTGAGCTGGAGCCATCAGGAGTGCCCCCTCTCGCAGCACACGCCGCGATTTCGACGGCGCTGAGCACCGCTCGCGGCGGCCGCCTCCTCACCAGGGGCCCCACCCTGCTGTCGTCGTTGTCCTTGCGAGCGGCACTCAGCGCTCGCCGAAGTCATCAGCAGTGCTACGAGAGTGGGCACTATGCAACCTCCTGGAGGGGGAGCTTTTCGACCGCGCGCGCTCGGGCGGACTCGGCGCGCGGGTTGGTACTGGTCTCTTCCGGTGACGGCTTCCATGCGCCGCGACGCACGAGCCGAACGGTGGGACGGACGTCTGGTGGGGGCGGCAGGTCCGCTGGACCGCTCCAGCCGCCGGTGGCGGCGTGGCGAAAGCGCGCCTTGACGATGCGGTCCTCGCCGGAGTGGTACGCCACCGCGACACAGCGCCCACCCGGAGCCAGGGCCTCGATCGCCTGGTCGAGCGCTGGCGCGAGGATCGCGAGCTCGTCGTTGACCGCGATGCGCAGCGCCTGGAAGGTGCGCCGGGCTGGATGCCCGCCGCGCCGACGCGCCGGTGCCGGGATCGCGTAGCGCACCACCTCGGCGAGCTGCGCCGTGCCGCCGATCGGACGTGCCGCGACGATGGCGTGGGCGATGCGGCGGGCGTAGCGCTCGTCGCCGTAGGTCCGCAGGATCCGCGCCAGCTCACCGACGTCGGATCCGTTCACCAGGTCGGCTGCGGTCTCTGCCTGTGTCGAGTCCATCCGCATGTCGAGTGGACCGTCGGCGCGGTAGCTGAAGCCCCGCTCCGGCCGGTCGAGCTGCGGCGAGCTGACCCCGAGGTCGAACAGCGCCCCGCTGGCCCGGTCGTGGCCGACCTCGTGCAGCGTCGCCGCCAGGTCGTCGAAGCGGGTCTGGCGCACGGTGGCGCGGGCACCGAAGCCCCGGAGCCGGGACCGGGCCGCAGCCGCGGCGTCCGGGTCCTGGTCCAGGCCGAGGATCGAGAGGTGCGGGTAGGCGTCGAGCAGCGCGGCGGCGTGCCCACCTCCGCCCACCGTGGCGTCGACGAGGACCCCCGGCGGCACCGGGGCGAAGAGCTCGACGACCAGCGGCAGCAGGACCGGCCGGTGGGCGAACGCGGAAGCTTGGTCGCTCACAGCTTCAGGTCCTTCGCGGCCTGGCGGAGGGCGGCGTGCGGCCCGTCGGGGATGGTGCCCTGGCGTTGGTCCCAGCGGTCGCGGGCCCATACCGCGATGCGGTCGCGCGCGCCGACCACCATGACCGGCCCGGCGATCTCGGCGAAGGCCCGCAGGTCCTTGTGGACCACGATGCGGCCTTGGCTGTCGGGCTGCAGGTCGAACGTGGCGGCCTGGAAGGCCTCGTAGGCCTCGGCCGAGACGATGCCGAGACCGACACCGTCCTCCCAGCGGTCGAGCACCGCCTCGAACCGATCCTCGGGCCATAACCCCAGGTAGCCGTCGAGGGGCCCGAGGTAGGCGCCGGCCGCGAGCCGTGGCCGGAAGGAGGCCGGCAGGACCAGGCGGTGCTTGGTGTCGACCGAGTGGTCGAACGAGCCGGTGAAGAAGCGAGGGCCGGCCGGGCGCGCGGGTGCGACGACTCCACCGTCGACCATGGGTGCTCCCTCGTCCTCCATATCGTGGGAAACTACCCCACTCTCCCCCACCACTCAAGGCGCGCGGGGGTCACGCTGGGAATGGACGGGAAGGAAACCTGCCCCGAGGGGGCGGCAATCGGGATGTGCCGTCTAGCGGCTGGCCACCGCGATGCCCCTCACGGCATCCCTCAATGGGCTACGCCGCACGGTCTCTGGGCCGACCGGAATGCCCGACCGATCGGCGACGGCCAAATCATCGAGCCCGAGATCGTCGGAACCCGGCAAGATCCAGGACGAGCCCGGAACGAGGCTGCCGGATGGTGCCGAAGGGCTAACCCTCGTTGCCCTCGATGGTGCCGTCATCGAGCACCCGGAGAGGGGCGTTCCCTAGCAACTCATCGAGGTCATTTCCGGACTCGGCAAAGTCGCGAGTGTT
>JBOGHK010000106.1:0-8753 GCA_050744325.1 Acidimicrobiales bacterium | reverse complement strand
CCCTGGGGGCGCTGGCCGAGCAACCGGCCCAGCAACGACGGCGGCCCTGCTGGTGAACACCGAGCTCTCGCTCCCGGCCCGGGCGCTCGCCGAAGGTCTGGGCGCCGGCATGCTCGTCACCGCGGTCGTCGGCTCGGGGATCGCGGCCCAGCAGCTCTCACCCGGTGATGTCGGGCTCCAGCTCCTGGAGAACTCCACCGCCACCGCCCTCGCGCTGGTGGCGTTGATCCTGACGTTCGGCCCAGTGTCCGGCGCCCACCTCAACCCCGCGGTCACTCTGGCCGAACGGCTGACCGGCAAGATCGACACCCGCACCGCGGCGGCGTACGTCGGGGCGCAAGTAGCAGGTGGCTGTCTGGGCGCGGTGGCGGCGAACGTGATGTTCGAGCTGCCCGCGATCGACTGGTCGACAACGGACCGGGCCAGCGGCGCCCATGTGTTCGCCGAGGTGGTGGCCACGTTCGGGCTGCTGATCGTGATCTTCGGGGTCGTCCACTCCGGTCGAGCCGCAGCCGTGCCCGTCGCCGTAGCGGGCTACATCGGCGCCGCGTACTGGTTCACGTCGTCGACCAGCTTCGCCAACCCCGCCGTCACCGTCGCCCGCACCCTGTCCGACTCGTTCGCAGGGATCGCCCCCGCCTCGGTCGCCGCCTTCCTCGCCGCCCAACTGGTCGGCGCGCTGGCGGCGGTCGGAGTGGCCCAGGTCCTGTTCCCGCCTGCTGCTGACCCGTCTCTGGAGGAGGCCCTCGATGCCCGATCTCAACTCGTTGAGCCCCGACCAGCACCTGGCGATGCGGGTGGCCACGAAGAACCTGACCGACGAGTACGCCGGCACGTTCTCGACTGAGACCATCCAGCTGTTCCTCGAGACCAGCTACGACCAGTTCGCCGGCCGCGCCACGTTCACCAACTTCCTGCCCCTGCTCGCCGAGCGCTTCGCCCGGCAACGCCTCGTCGCCCTCGCCAGGGTCGAGGGCAAAGGCGACGACGGGCTGCCGATCGTGTTGTTCCTGTGCGTGCACAACGCCGGGCGCTCCCAGATGGCACTCGGCTGGTTCAACCACCTCGCCGGAGGCAACGCCGTCGCGTGGTCGGGAGGCTCCGAACCCGGCACCGAGGTCAACCCCGCGGCGGTCGCAGCGATGGCCGAGGTCGGCATCGACATCACCGGCGAGTACCCCAAGCCCTGGACCGACGAGATCGTCCGCGCCGCCGATGTCGTGATCACGATGGGTTGCGGCGACGCCTGCCCCTGCTTCCCGGGCAAACGCTACGCGGACTGGGACCTCGACGACCCCGCCGGCCACGACCTCGACATGGTGCGCCCCATCCGCGACGAGATCGGCGAACGCGTCCGCGCCCTGCTCGCCAGCCTCGACGTCCCCGTCGCCACCTGAGTAGCAGCTTCAGCTCGCAGCGACAGCCCCGGGGGGAGGCCATGGCTTGACCGGGGGTGCGGTCGGTCAGGCGGGGCGGGGGGCATACATGATCACGGCGACGCCGGTGAGGCAGATGAGGGCGCCGGTGATGTCGTAGCGGTCGGGGCGGAAGCCATCGAGGACCATGCCCCAGGCGAGGGACCCGGCGACGAATATGCCGCCGTAAGCGGCGAGGATGCGCCCGAAGTGGGGGTCGTCCTGGAAGGTGGCGACGAACCCGTAGGCAGCGAGCGCGGTGACGCCGGCGCCGATCCAGGCGAGGCCGCGGTGTTCGCGGACGCCTTGCCAGACCAGCCAGGCGCCGCCGATCTCAGCCAGAGCAGCGAGGGCGAACAGAACCAGGGAGCGCAGCACCGACATACCGCGGACGGTACCTGAGCAGGGTTTCTGATTTGTGCCCGTCGATTGCCCTTGACCTTCAAGGTGACATGAAGCCTTACGGTCCCGCCATGGACACGACGACACGCCAGATGACCGGGCCGACCACCCTCGCCGCCGGCGCGCCGCGCGCTGCGGGCATCCTGTCGGGTCAGCCCGTGGACGGCTCCTGCGGCGACACATGTGGATGCGCCACCGACGCCACCGCGGCCGCTGGGGTGTCCGATGGCGTGCCGATCGCGTGCACGCTCGGCGCCGGGGAGATGCCGACGCGGCTCGAGGAGTGGAAGGCCCTGCTGACCGACGAGCAGGGACCGCTCCGGGGCGTGACAGCCCGTCATGGCCTCGACGACGGGGTGCGGCTTGAGTTCGGCCCCGACACCGACGTCACCGAGATCGCCCGGCTCGCCGCCGCCGAGCAGGAGTGCTGCGGGTTCTTCAGCTTCGCGGTGGTGATCGACAGCCGAGGCATCGCCCTCGAAGTCCACGCCCCACCCGACGGCCGGCCCGTGCTCGACGCCCTCTTCGGCCTGGCGAGCTGACCAGCATGGAAACCCCCAACGCCAAGACCGGTCTCAGCCTGGCCGGCGCCGGCGCCGCGGCTTGTGTCGCCTGTTGCGCGGGGCCGATCCTCGGGTTCCTCGCCGCCACCGGCATTGCCTCGGTGCTCGGCGCCGTCGCCTTCGGTGCGGCCGGCCTGGTCGTCGTCCTGACCATCGCTGCGGTGCTGTGGCAGCGCCGGCGCCGTCGGCAACAGCAGTGCGCACCCGTTACCGGCGCTGTGCCGCTCGAAGCTCCCGAGCTCAAGGCTCGCCGATGAGACTCCCCACCTCCCCGGACCCACCGGATGCCCGGGGTTCTTGTCATCGTCGCCGCGGGGCTGTTCGTGATCGGATCGCGTCCGAGCCCGGCGGAGACAGCCACCGCGACGAGGCGGCCACCGAATCCGTCGGCCACTCCGAGCAGGGCCAAGCAGCCGAGATCACAGCCGCCGAACGCCTGGGGAACACGGCCGAGGAAGGCGGGGAAGAGCGAGTCCTCGGCATCGACTTCGAGTCCCCTCTTCTGGTGGGTGCCGCAGTTGTGGTGTCGGTGCTGCTCGCCGGAGTGCTCTGGCCCCGCCCGGACCGGCGGTTGCTCGTCGTCATCACCATCGCCGCTGGAGCATTCGCCCTACTCGACACCGCGGAGGTGGTCCACCAGCTCAATGCGGACCGAACCGGGCTGGCCTCGCTCGCTGCCCTGATCGCCGTCCTTCACGCGGCGGCCGCAACCCTCGCACTGCACCAGGCCACGACCACAGGCCCCGACGGCAGGCGAACCAGCAACCCCGTGACCGACCCCAAAGCGGTCGTTCAGCATCGCGTCGACGACGTCATCCATGCTGGCAACCTCGACGCCACCTGGGGCCAGCGACCGATCGCCGTGACATTCGGCCGCTTGATCGACTATCGTCGATGATCGATGAGCGTTGATCGAGCGTCCGCTGAGATCTGGGCCAGCTGGTTCCGCGCCCTGGGCGACGCCTCCCGGGTCCTGATCCTCCACCAGCTCGCCACCGCTGGCCGGCCCATGACCGTCGCCGAGATCGTCGACGTCGTCGATGTCGGGCAGTCCACGGTGTCGCACCACCTCAGGGTGCTGGCCGACACAGGGTTCGTGCTCGTCGAGCGGCGCGGCACGGCCAGCTTGCTCCGTGTCAACGAGCGCTGCCTGGAGGTTTTCCCGTCCGCAGCCGAGGTCGTGATGGGTCAGCTTCCCCGCTACGACCCGCTCCCGGCCACGTGCGTCGCGCCGTGGCAGTGCGACGACGAACAGACCGAGCATGCCGAACAGAACGGATCGGCTCGACAACGGGGGGCGACGAGATGACCGACCACGACGCGCTGACCGAGAACCTGAAGGCGCACTACGGGGCCGCGGCTCGCAAGGCCGCCACGGGCGGCACGGTGATCGACGACGGTTGCGGCACGACGATCGACGCCTGCTGTGGCCCGGTGGCCCAGGACTCGACCGAGACCTTCGGCGCTGGCCTCTACGACGCCACGGAGCTGGCCGAGCTACCAGCCGAGGCGGTGGCGGGGAGCATCGGTTGCGCCAACCCGGTGGCGCTGGCCCGCCTCGAGCCGGGCGACGACGTGTTGGATCTCGGTTCCGGCGGCGGGATCGACGTCCTCTTGTCAGCTCGCCGGGTCGGCCCGGACGGCCGGGCCTATGGCGTCGATATGACCGCCGAGATGCTGGAACTGGCCCGGGCCAACCAGGCCAGGGCGGGCGTGACCAACGCCGAGTTCCTCGAAGGACGCATCGAAGCGGTCCCGCTCCCGGATCACAGCGTGGATGTGGTCGTGTCGAACTGCGTGATCAACCTGTCGGCCGACAAGGACGCCGTGTTCACCGAAGCGCACCGGGTGCTACGCCCCGGCGGCCGGCTCGCGATCGCCGATGTCGTCGCCGACCGCGACCCCGACCCCGGGCTGCTCGCAAACGACGCGGCGTGGGCGGCGTGCATCGCCGGTGCCGTCACCCGAGACCGCTACCGGGCCCAGCTCGAAGCCGCGGGGTTCGTCGACGTCGAGATCGTCGACAGTCACCCCGTCGCCAACGGGTTCTGGTCGGTGTTCGTCCGAGCGCAGCGACCGGCGTGACAGACACCGCGCCGACGACGACCAGTGTGCTAGTCGTCGGGGCCGGACCGACCGGGCTGACCCTCGCCGCCCAGCTACGAGCCTTCGGTGTCCGGTTCCGGATCATCGACCTGCAGCTCGACCAGGTGCACGAGTCCCGGGCGCTGGCGGTCCAGCCGCGCACCCTCGAGGTCCTCACCGGACTCGGGGTCGCCGACACCATGGTCGAACGAGGCAACCCTGCAATACGGCTGCAGATGCACAGCCACCGCCGCACCAGTGAGGCCCCGTTGTTCGACATCGGCGTGGATGACACCGCCTATCCGTTCCTTCTGTTCCTGTCCCAAGCCGACAGCGAAGCGATCCTCAACGAGCACCTCGCGCAGCACGGCGTGGCCGTGGGACGGGGTGTTGAACTGGCCGATCTCGGCCAGGGCCCCGACGACGTCACCGCCACGCTGCGCCACCACGACGGCCGCACCGAACAGGTCACCGCCAGCTACGTCGTCGGCTGCGACGGCGCCCACAGCGCCGTGCGCCGCTACGCCGGCATCGACTTCACCGGCAGCGCCTACCCCCAGACCTTCATCCTCGCAGACCTCGACGCCGAGGGCCTCGAACCCGGCGCCGTGCACATCTATCTCTCCCGGGCGGGAATGCTCTTCTTCTTCCCCCTCGGACACCCCGCACCATGGCGCCTGCTCGGCATGCAACCCGCCAACTCGGCGCCCGCCGTCAGCGACGGGCCCGGCCTCGCCGAGCTCCAAGCCCTCACCGACACCTACACCGACAACACCGTCCGGCTGCACGACCCGGTGTGGCGCACCTACTTCCGGCTCCACAACCGCCACGCCACGACCTACCGGGCCGGTCGAGCGTTCCTCGCCGGTGACGCTGCGCACATCCACAGCCCCGCCGGCGCCCAAGGCATGAACACCGGAATCCAAGACGCCTGGAACCTCGGCTGGAAACTCGCCCTCGTCACCAACCACACCGCGAACCCCGCGCTGCTCGACACCTACCCGACCGAACGCCAACCCGTCGGCCGCTACGTCCTGCGCTTCACCGACCGCGCCTTCAAGATCGCCACCTCCACCAACCCCGCCATCAAGCTCCTCCGCACACACGTCGCACCCCACCTCATCCGATGGGCAACACGCTCCACCCCCGTGCGCGGCCGCGGCTACCGGACACTGGCCCAACTCACCATCAACTACCGCCACAGCCCCGCCAGCCAAGAAGGCCACCCCACACCACGACAGGGACCCCACGCCGGCGACCGGCTCCCCGACGCGCCCGTCACCCTCGACAGCACCCCCACCAGCCTCCACCGCGCCCTCGCCGCACCCCGCCTCCACCTCCTCCTCACGGGACCGTCCGGCACCTGGCCCACCCAACACCTCAGCGAGCTGAGCGAGCAGCACACCCGAACCCTCGATGTGCACCGCCTCACCCGCCAGCCCACCCCCGGATCGCTCCACGACCCCACCGGCCACGCCCACACCCGCCTCGGCCTCAGCACAACCGACCGAGCAGCCCACCACCTCATCCGCCCCGACGGCCACATCGCCTACCGCGCCACCGGCACCAACCTCGACGGACTCCGCCTCTACCTCGACCGCTGGTTCACCAACGACCTGGTCACCGGCACCGACTGAACCACCACGCCGTCCGGTGAAGTGCCGCGCCGCCCAGTTCGACACCGGCAGGGGTGACGTGGTCGGCGAGCGCTCGGCTGACGGCGTCCCAACCGGCGGCGGCAGTCGCAGGGTCGACGTAGGTGAACAGGAACATGGCGAGCTCGGTGGGTCTTCAAGAGCTCGACCGCGTCCGTCAGCGATGCACCCATCCACATCGGGGCCACTGCCTCGGTGATCGTGACGCCGACGAAGCCGCTGGCTTCGAGCAGCGCGGCAGTGGCTTGGGGGTCGGCGAAGACCATCACCCCGAACCGGCTCGCCGCGGCGTCGAAACCGGCATCGGCGAGCTCACGTACCTGGGCATCGCCGGGCTGGCCCTTCGCTGGTTGGGTGAAGGTTCTCATCACACCGGTGGCCAGCCGAGCTCGGCGAACCAGCGCTGCAACGGGCGGAACATCTCGAGCCACCGCCCGGTGACGAACAACACGCCGACCGCTACGAGCAGGACACCGCCGGTGCGTTCCACGAGCCGGCCGTGGTCGCGCAGCCAGCGCAGCGACCGGGTGGCCCGGTTGAACCCCAGCGCCGTGAGGACGAAGGGGATGCCGAGGCCCAGCGAGTACAACGCCAGCAGCACCGCGCCCCACAGAGCCGAGCCGCTGACCGACGCGGTGGCCAGGATCGTGGCCAGCACCGGCCCGATGCAGGGCACCCAGCCCGCTGCGTAGCCCATCCCCATCGGGAACGCCCACGCCGGGCCCCGCGGGACCCGGGCCAGGTCCAGGCGCCGCTCGCGCTGCAACACCGGTATCCGCAGCACACCCATGGTCGACAACCCCAGCACGATGATCGCGACACCGAACCAGCGGGTGACGGAGTCCTGGTTGCGGACGAAGGCCTGCCCCACGGCGCTGGCCCCCACGCCCAGCACGGTGAACACGACCGTGAACCCGGCCACGAACAGGCGCGCAGCCCGCAACGTCACCCGGCGGGCCTCCCGCTCACCCAGCTCCGCCACCGGGAGGGACGACACGTAGGACAGGTAGCCGGGCACCAGAGGCAGGCAGCACGGCGAGCTGAACGAGATCAGGCCCGCCACCACAGCCACGAACGGCAACAGAGGATCGCTCATCGATGCTCAGAGCGTGGGCACGGTCAGGTGCGGAAGCCCGAACCGGGCGGATCGAACCCGCCCCACCACCACAGGCTGCTCGCCGCCATCGCGAACCCCAGCAAGTACCAGACATGGCCCCCGTAGGCGTGGATGTTCCCCCCGTTGAAGCGGCAGACGACGAACAGCGCGAACCCCGCCGGGACCAGAGCGACACCCGTCCCCTTGTGCCAGCGAGGCCGGAACCGCGGCAGTGCCCGATCCGACAGCGGCGTGTACCGAGCCCCACCGCCAGACGACGCCACCCGCTCGGTCCGACCCGGTGCACCCCCTCCCGGGCCTTTCCGTCGAACCTTGCGCTTCGCGGGTCGCGACTTCGCCGACATCAGAACCTCCGCTGCATCCAGCCACACGGCAGACTAGCTGCGACAAAGTGTAGTAGTTAAGTCGGGAAGGAGCCCTCCGGAGCGGCAGAGACGACCGTCGTGTGGTCGCAGCTGCGTCCGACACCTGTTCGCCGCAGGCGGCGGCTGTCAGGTGTCGGGGGTGTCGATGTGGGTGGGGTCGAAGCCGATGCCGAGCATGGTGGTGCGGACGTGGGCGTCGAAGAGCTCGTCGGTGTCGTCGATGAGTTGGGTGAGGCTGCCGAAGATCTCTCCCATGAGGTAGCCGCGGAGGGATGCCCAGGCGTTGAGGAGGAGTGCGGCGTGTTGGGCCGGGAAGCTGGCGGCGTCACCGAGCAGATGGCCCAACAGTTCGCCGGTCTGGATGGTTGGCGGTACTTGGGTGCGGTTGGGGTCGGCAGCCCCGGTGGCGACGGCGGTGGCGTAGACGGCTGCGGGCACGGCCATGAAGCGCCCGGCTGCGGGCCCGGTGACGTCGGGGGGTGCCTGGTAGCCGGGGATGGGGGTGCCGAAGATCAGGGCGAAGTCGGCCGGGTTGTCCAGCGCCCAGTCGCGGTAGGCGTGGCAGATGGCCCACCACTGGCGGGCGGGATCGTCGGCGGGCTGGCCCTCGCAGGCCTCGGCGAGGGCGTCGGCGACCGCGTTATAGGCGTCGATGCACAGGGCGCTGATGAGGTCGTCGTAGCTGGCGAAGTAGCGGTACAGGGCCGAGGAGGCCGTGCCCATCTGGCGGGCGATGGCCCGCAGTGACAGCGCGCCTGGCCCGGCCTCGGCGAGCTGGCGGCGGGCCAGAGTCTTGATCTCGGCGACGGTCGCCTGCCGTTGACGCGCTCGACGCGTCAGGGGCTGGGTGGCTGCGGCTGGCGTGCTCATGCCGGCCCAGTCTGCCACCTGAACGAGATCACTGCAAACAAAGAGAGCGGCGCTCTTGACAAGATCGCACGTCGCAGCCACACTGCATCGGTGAGCGGTGATCACATTGAGAGCATTGATCCATAACCGCTCGGCCTTGGTACGACGAGACGGAGAGACGGAGGAACCGGAACGATGTCTGAGCTCTTTCCCCTGCTGATCGTGTTGGCCTGCCCGCTGGGCATGGCCGCGATGATGGGCCTGCCGGCCCTGGGCCGCCTGTTCAGGCGCCGCGACGAGAA
>JBOGHK010000105.1:0-11166 GCA_050744325.1 Acidimicrobiales bacterium | reverse complement strand
GCATCTCGGCGCGAAGTCCTTCGCGGGTCTCCGCCAGGTCAGCGCGGAACTCTTCGCGGGTCTCTGCGAGCCCCGCGCGGAACTCGTCGCGGGTCTCTGCGAGCCCAGCGCGGAACTCGTCGCGGGTCACTGCGAGCCCAGCGCGGAACTCTTCGCGGGTCACTGCCAGGTCGGCGCGGAACTCGTCGCGGGTCACTGCCAGGTCGGCGCGGAACTCTTCGCGGGTCTCGGCTAGCTCGGCACGCAGGAACGCCTTGGTTGCCGGCTCCTCGAGTTCGTGAGCGGGGTACTGGTCGAGCAACGCTGCAGTGTCCTCCTCCCCGAGCACGGGGACGAGCTTGTTGTAGAGAGAACTACGTCGTCCGGTGGTCAGCACCACAGTAACCCCAATTCGTAACAGTTATCCATCGTTATCGAGGGGGATTGGAGAGAGCGGAAGTCGCTGCCGTGACCATACACCATGCTGATGCTCTACGATCACCGACGATGACTTTGCCGACACCCGCACCGAACAGGACCTGTCTGGTGACCGGAGCATCCTCGGGCATCGGCGTCGAGATCGCCCGCGAGATGGCGCGGCGCGGCCACGGCGTCACACTGGTCGCTCGCCGCGAGGACAGGCTCCGTGCGTTGGCCGACGAGCTCGAACGTGATCACCGCGTGCGGGCCGAGGTCGTCCCCACTGACCTGGCGGACTCGACCCAGCGCCAACACCTGGTAGCGCGGCTCGACCAACAAGGCCTCACCGTCGATGTCCTGGTCAACAACGCCGGCGTCGGCACGTTCGGCGCCGTCGACGACAGTGATCCCGAACGCGAGACCACAGTGGTCCGGACGGACGTCGAAGCGGTCGTCGATCTGTGCAGCCGCTTCGTCCCCGGCATGGTCGATCGTGGCATCGGGGCGGTGCTCAACGTCGCCTCCACCGCGGCCTACCAGCCGCTGCCCGGCCAGGCCAGCTACGGGGCCGCGAAGGCGTTCGTCCTCTCGTACAGCCATGCCATCCGGGCCGAGCTGCGAGGGACGGGTGTGACGGTCACGGTGCTGTGTCCGGGCCCAGTCCACACCGAGTTCGGCCAGGCAGGCGGCGCCGACTTCGCGACGCGCGACGCGCCCCTTCCAGGCTTCATGTGGCTCCCCGCCGACCGCGTGGCAAAGGCCGGCGTCGAGGGACTAGCGCGGGGCGCCGCTGTCGTCGTCCCCGGAATGCCCAACAAGATCACGGCAGCGGGCGGCTCGATCCTGCCGCACCGTCTCCTGGCTCCGCTGATCACCCGGCTGCACCCGGCACTTCGCCGGAAGCGCTCCAGGTCGTGAACCCGTCGCCACCCATGCCGGCCGTCGGGTCAGCAGAAATCATCGGGCTGAGTGCCGGACAGGTGCGCTAGGACGTCGCTCATGCGGGTAGCGCAGCAGGGCCGTCGTCGACCAGCCGTCGAGCGCCGCCGGGTCCACGACTGGGAGGAGAGCCGGCACGCGACCTGGCTCGAGTTGTTCTATGACCTGGTCTTCGTGGTCGCGGTCGCACGCCTCGCGCTGCTGTTGCACGACGACCACGATCTCGGCGGGCTCCTGACCTTCTTTGCGCTGTTCGTGCCGATCTGGTGGGCGTGGATCAGCTTCTCCTACTTCGCCGACCTGTTCGACGAAGATCGTCCGCTCGACCGCATCGCGCAGCTTGCCGCGATGTTGGGCGCTGCGGTCGTCGCGGTCGCGCTCTCCAGCGGGGTCTCCGACGACTCGACAGTGGTTGCTGCCGCATTCGCGGCGATGTTCACTCTGCTCGCTGTGCTCTACGCCCACGCAGGACGCACCGAACCGGCCGCCAGGGAGCTGATCCGATGGTACGTCGCCGGTTCCACGGCTGGTGCGTCCCTGTGGGCCGCGTCGATCGTTACCCCCACGCCCGCCCGCTACTGGCTCTGGGGCCTCGCCGTCGTCGTCAACGCCATGCTGTCCGGGCCTGTCGCCTATGCCCGCACCACGGCGCCGCCGCAACAGGTGTCGCACATGCCCGAGCGGTTCGGGCTGTTCGCGCTGGTCGTGCTCGGCGAATCGGTGCTGGCGGTGGTGAACGGCATCGACGCCGCAACCTGGGGCATGGCGTCGGTGGTCACGGCCGTGGCCGGCTTCGTCATCGCAGCTTCGATCTGGTGGGTCTACTTCGGCGCGTTCGACGAGCACGCCATCGACCGCGCCCTCGCCAGTGGACGGTACGCCCAGGTTCGGTCGTTCCTGTACGGCTACGGGCACCTTGCCGTCTACGCAGCCATCGCCGCCACCGGCGTCGGTGTCGAGCTTGCCATCGAGGAGGCTGGGCACGACGGCGAGCCGGTGATGCTGCTGGCAGTCGCCCTCACTCTGGTCATGGTCGGCCTCACGATCATGGCCAGCGGCGTCGGTAGCCAGGGACCCGGCTACGTGATGGCCACCAAGGCGGTGGTGCCCCCGCTCGGCATCGTCGCGACGCTCGCGTTCGACGACGCGGCGGTGGCAACGGTCGTCATCGCGGTCTGCTGGGCGGTGCTGGCGGCAGTCAAGTGGCACGCCGCTGGGTCGGTCCAATCGCCGGAAAGCAGTCGAACAGCCCCCACGTGAGCACTAGTTTCGGACCTTCCACGCCCCGCCGCGCGCCCGCGCGGCGGCTCGTTCGCGCGCCCGCACGCACCGAGGAGGCCCCGTGCGCCTGTACTGCGAGGTGGTCCGCACGACCAGCCGCCGGATGGCCACCTACCGCGGCGCCACCGTCGCCGGTGTCTTCACCAATACGGTGTTCGGGTTCATCCTGAGTTACGTGTTGCTCGCGGTGTTCCGCGAGCGCACCACGATCGGCGGTTTCGACGCCGTCGACGCGGTCACGTTCACGTTCGTAGTCCAAGGGATGTTCGTGATCACCGGGGTGTCGGCCGCCGACCCCGAGATGGCCGAGCGCATCCGTAGCGGCGAGGTCGCGATGGATCTTTGCCGCCCCTACGACTACCAAGGCTGGTGGGCGGCAGTGGCCTACGGGCGGGCGTCGTTCTTCCTCTGGGCCCGCGGTGTGCCGCCCTTCCTGGCCGGCGCGCTGTTCCTCGAGGTCCGGCTGCCGGACGAAGCATGGCAGTGGCCTGCTTACGCGGCCAGCCTGGTGCTGGCGGTGGGAATCGCGTTCGCCTGGGGCTTCCTCCTACAGCTCTCTGCGTTCTGGTTGGTCGACGTGCGTGGACCGAACCAGATCGGTTGGCTGCTCGCACAGTTCCTTGCCGGCGCGTTCGTACCTCTGTTCCTGTTCCCGGAGGCGCTGGAACGGGTGGCGCGGGTGTTGCCGTTCGCCTCGATGATCCAGCTGCCGGTCGAGGTGTTCCTCGGCAAGCACGCCGGATCCGACCTCGCGCTGATCTACGCCGGCCAGGTGACGTGGCTGGTCGCACTGGTCGCACTCGGCCGCTGGGTGCTGGCGCGGGCGGTGCGCAAGGTCGTGATCCACGGTGGCTGAGCCCACGACCCTCGCTGCACTCACGATCTACCGGCGGATGCTCGGCGCCCGGATCCGTGCCGACTGGCAGTTCCGGACGTCGTTCCTGCTCTACCTGGTCGGCCAGACGTTGGTGGCGGGGGCCGATTTCGGTGCCATCGCCGTGATCTTCTCCGCCGTGGACGACCTGGCGGGCTGGTCGGCAGCCGAGGTGGCGTGCCTCTACGGCATCTCCGGCCTGTCCTTCGGGTTGGCCGACCTGTTCGTGAGCCCCGTCGAATGGTCGGCTCGCCACATCAAGCAGGGCACGTTCGACCAGTTCCTGATCCGGCCGATCGGGGTGCTGTGGCAACTGCTCGCGATGGAGTTCGCCGCTCGGCGACTGGGGCGGTCAGTGCAGCCGATGGTCGTCCTGGTCGTCTCGGTGACCCTGCTGGACGTGCACTGGACACCGGCCGCCGTCGCGCTGGTCCCGCTCTCCGTGCTCTGCGGCGCGGTGATCTACAGCGCGCTCTGGGTCGTCACGTCCGCGATGGCGTTCTGGACCGTGGAGACCCAGGAGATGGCCAATGCACTCACCTACGGCGGCAACCTCATGACCAGCTATCCGATCGACGTTCTCGGTACCTGGCTCCGGCGGTTCGTGACCTTCGTCGTTCCGCTCGCGTCGATCGCCTACCTGCCGACGGCGTGGCTGGTCGGCAAGCCGCTGCCGTTCGGTCTACCCGGGATAGCGGCGTGGAGCGGGCCGCTCGTCGCGGGTGCCGTGGCGCTGGCGGCGCGCGCCGTGTGGGGCGAGGCCATCCGCCACTACCGCAGCACCGGGAGCTGACACGCCGAGCGGCGGGGACCTGTCCGGGCCTACAGATGAGACCGGTTCGGCTACCGTGACCCCCGGCCTGCACGCTTGCGTGCGGTCTGTTCGCGCGTCCACGCTCACGGAGGTTGGCACGGTGGATGCACTGATCGAGCTGGAGGAGGTCGACAAGGCCTTCACCGTTCGTCGCAAGGCGGGCTGGATCCGACGGCACAAGACCGAGGTTCGCGCGGTCGACGGGGTGTCGTTCGAGATCCCGGCTGGGTCGATGGTCGGCTACATCGGACCGAACGGCGCCGGGAAGTCGACGACGATCAAGATGCTGATCGGCATCCTGGTGCCGTCGGGTGGCCGGGTGCGGGTGGCTGGCCGTGACCCCAGCCGCGACCGGGTCGCGGTCGCACGGCGCATCGGGGTGGTGTTCGGTCAGAGGACCCAGCTGTGGTGGGACCTCCCGCTCGCCGACTCGTTCGGACTCCTACGCCACGTCTACCGGGTGGCCGAGCCGGACCACCGGGGACGTCTCGGCGAGCTGGTCGACCTGCTCGACATGGGGCCGTTCCTGGCGACCCCGGTACGGCAGCTCTCGCTGGGGCAGCGGATGCGCGGCGAGCTGGCTGCGGCGTTGCTCCACGACCCGCCGATCCTGTTCCTCGACGAGCCGACCATCGGCCTGGACGTGGTCGCCAAGGAGGCCGTGCGCACCTTCCTCGCCCGGCTCAACCGCGAGCGCGGGACGACCGTGCTGCTCACCACCCACGACCTGGTCGATGTCGAGCGGCTCTGCGACCGGCTGCTGATCATCGACCACGGCCGGGTCATCGAGGACAGCACGGTCGACGGGGTCAAGGATCGCTACGGCACCGAGCGCACCCTGATCGTCGACCTGGTCGAGCCCGGGGGACCCCTGGCCATCGACGGAGTTGCGGTCACCCGCGTCGAGGGTCCGCGGCAATGGCTCCGGTTCCGGCGCGACGCTCATACGGCGGCGTCGGTCCTCGCGCAGGTCAGCGCCGTGGCGCCGGTCCGTGACGTCACCGTCGAGGAGCCTGCGATCGACGACATCGTCCGCCGCATCTACCAGACGGTTCAGCAACCTCCTTGACTCGCCTCGGTACCGTCCGCCACCATGGCGCCGATGCCTCAGCACTTCGCCGGCCTCCTCCTTATGTAAGACGGGCACCGCACATAGGTGCTCGTCGCCTCCTGCGCCTCTCGGGCCAGGAGGCTTTTGCGTTTTCCGGACCAGTTCAGCAACCCACCTGACGACAGACACCCACTTACAGCAACGAGGACACGATGTCGCCCGAACCCGTAACGCCGACGCCGATGCCGTTCGAGAAGTACCGGCCCTTCCTGCCGCTTCGGCTTGCCGATCGCACATGGCCCGACAAGCGCATCGAGAAGGCGCCGCTGTGGTGCTCGGTCGACCTGCGGGACGGCAACCAGGCGCTGATCGACCCCATGGACGCGGTCCGCAAGCGGCGCATGTTCGAGACGTTGGTGAAGATGGGCTTCAAGGAGATCGAGGTCGGCTTCCCCTCCGCGAGCCAGCCCGACTTCGACTTCGTTCGCGAGCTGATCACTGACGACGTGATCCCCGAGGACGTGACCATCCAGGTGCTGACCCAGTGCCGCCCCGAGCTGGTCGAGCGCACCTACGAGTCGATCAAGGGCGCCCGCGACGCGATCGTCCACTTCTACAACTCGACCTCGATCCTGCAGCGCCGGGTGGTGTTCGGGCTGGACTACGACGGCATCACCCAGATCGCGACCGACGCCGCCCGGCTGGCACGCAAGCTGGAGGAGACCGTTCCGGGCACCAAGGTGCGCTACGAGTACTCGCCCGAGAGCTTCACCGGCACCGAGATCGACTACGCGATCGAGATCTGCGCCGCGGTGTTCGACGTGATCGAGCCCGACACCGATACCGGGTTGATCATGAACCTGCCGGCGACGGTCGAGATGTACACGCCGAACATCTACGGCGACGTGATCGAGTACTTCCACCGGAACGTCCCGCACCGCGACCGGGTGGTCCTGTCGCTCCATCCGCACAACGACCGGGGTACAGCGGTCGCGGCGGCCGAGTTCGGCGTGATGGCCGGCGCCGACCGGGTGGAGGGCACCCTGTTCGGCAACGGCGAGCGCACCGGCAACGTCGATGTCGTGACGTTGGCCATGAACCTGTTCAGCCAGGGCCTCGACCCAGGGTTGGACATCGGCGACATCGACCAACTGCGGCGCGTGGCTGAGTACTGCAATCGCTTGCCGGTCCACCCGCGGCACCCCTACGTCGGCGACCTGGTCTACACGGCGTTCTCCGGCAGTCACCAGGACGCGATCAAGAAGGGGCTCGACGCCCTCGGCGACCCGGACCGCTACGACGTGTGGGAGGTCCCCTACCTGCCGATCGACCCCAAGCACGTCGGGCGCACCTACGAGGCGGTGATCCGGGTCAACAGCCAGTCGGGCAAAGGCGGTGTCGCCTACATCATGAAGGCCGAGCACGGCCTCGACCTGCCGCGCCGCCTCCAGATCGAGTTCTCCAAGACCATCCAGGGCATCACCGAGGACACGGGCACCGAGATCACACCCGGCGCCATGTGGGACGCGTTCCGGGCCGAGTACCTCCCCGAGGAACCACCGTTGCATCTCGTGGCCCATGAATCGACCACCGGGGAGGCGGGCTCGAAGGTGGTCGCGCAGCTGCTGGTCGACGGTGAGCATCGCACGGTCACTGGCACGGGCAACGGCCCGATCGCGGCGTTCGTCGTCGGGCTGCGCGACGAGCTCGGCATCGACATCGACGTGGTCGACTACAGCGAGCACGCGGTGAGCGCCGGCTCCGACGCCACCGCAGTGGCCTACGTCGAGACCCAGGATGCCGACGGTGTCGTTCGTTGGGGCGTCGGTGTCCACGAGAGTATCGAGACCGCTTCCCTGCGCGCGGTCGTATCGGCCGTGAACCGCCACCGCTCGGTGTAGTCCCCCCAAGCAATCCGCCCCGGGAGTCGCGGTGATCCCCCCGGTCACCGCGACTTCGGGGGTGCGTTCGGCGGATACGCTCCGCGCCCGCATGGTCCTTCCTCTCCGGCGACCGGTCGCGTCCGCACTGGCGGGTGTCATCGCGTTGACCGCGGTCGGCTGCGCCCAGGAGTCCAGCGCCGAACTGGACGACGACACCGAGCTGGCTGACGCACCGGAGGCGCCGGACGCCGAGGAGGCGCCGACGCCGGGACCGTGCGACGACGAGCAGGACGGGCTCCGCAGCCTGCTGATCGGGGCGATCGACCGCCAGGAGGACGAGCCGAGCGCGGGTGCCGATGGCGTCGACGACCCGTACTACCCCCAGACCGGTAATGGTGGCTACGACGTCGCGCACTACGAGCTCGACCTCACCTGGGATCCCGAGCGTGACCGCCTGGATGGCGTCGCCACGATCGGAGCCGTGGCCACCCAGGCGCTGTCTAGCTTCAACCTCGACCTGATCGGGCTCGAGGTGTCCGAGGCGGCGGTCAACGGCGAGCCGGCCACCGCCGAGCCGGAAGGCGAGCGCGACCTGGTCGTGACCCCCGCCGAGCCGCTGGCGGCCGACGAGGAGTTCACCGTCGGGATCACCTACGGGGGCGAGCCGGCGCCGCTCCGCGGCCAACTCTCCGAGCTCGGGGGCTGGCAGAGCGACGGCGAGGAGGTCTTCGTCGCCAGCGAGCCCGACGGCGCGGCCACCTTCTTCCCGTCGAACGACCATCCGTCCGACAAGGCGAGCTACGACCTGCGGATCACAGCACCGGCGGATCAGACGGTCGTCGCCAACGGCACCCTGGACTGCACCACCGACAACGACGACGGCACCCGGACGTGGGAGTTCGACGCCCCCGAGCCAATGGCCAGCTACCTGGTCCAGGTAGGCATCGGGAACCTGCGCGTCGAGGAGTCCACCAGCCCGGACGGTGTGCCGATCCGCCACGCCATCGACGAGGACGTCTACGAGAACGGCCTCGCCTCGATGGAGGGCACCGGCGAGATGATCGACTACTTCGCCGAGCTGTTCGGGCCCTACCCGTTCGAGGTCTACGGGGGCCTGGTGGTCGACGACGACCTCGGCTTCGCGTTGGAGACCCAGACGCTGGTCCTGTTCCCGCCAGGGGTGGACCAGTCGTTCACCTCCCACGAGCTGGCACACCAGTGGTTCGGCGATCACGTGAGTCCCGCGACCTGGCAGGACATCTGGCTGAACGAAGGGTTCGCCACCTATGCGGAGTGGATGTGGCTCGACCATGCGGACCTGCTGCCGCTCGAGACCAGCGTCGAGTCGGGCGCCGAGTACGGCAGCCTCATCGACCTGCCGCCCGCCGACCCGGGAGCCGACGACCTGTTCGCGGCGACCGTCTATGTCCGCGGCGCAATGACGTTGCATGTCCTTCGCGACGAGCTGGGAGACGACGCGTTCTTCGGGCTGTTGCGCGACTGGGTCGAGCAGTACGGCGGCTCGTCGGCATCGACCGCGGACTTCGAGGCGATGGCCAACGAGGCCGCGGGAACCGACCTTTCGCCTCTCTTCGATGCTTGGTTACGGTCCGATGAACTCCCCAGTCTGGAGGACTGGCTGGGTTAATGTTCCGGGCCTCGGAAAAGGGGTGGTTCGGGTGACGGGGGGTGCTGACAACAGACCATTGATAGGCGGCAGGCCCCAATGTCATCTGGTGACAGGTCAACGGTGCGGTTCGAGGGCGACCTCGACATCGTCACGTCAGAAGAGATGAAGCGGCAGATGGCCGCGCTTGTCGAGTCCGGCAGCGCGACGGTCACCATCGACCTGCACGACGTCGGCTTCGTGGACTCGAGCGGCCTCGGCGCGCTGGTCGCCGTCCATCATTTCGCCGCCGCCCAGGGCGCACGCTTCGTCGTCCGCGACGTCCCGCCGCACGTGCGTGACCTCTTGAGCCTGACCCGCCTGGACAACCTCCTCACGGTGGAGTGACATCGAGATTCTCGGCTGACTTCGGGGATCAGGGGTGGCCCGGGCCGTACCGTCAGGACGTGCAACACATCGTGGTCGACCTCGAAGCCACCTGCTGGGATCCTCCGGAGCCGGACCGCATGGAGATCATCGAGATCGGGGCGGTGCGTCTGGACAGCGATCTCGAGGTCGTCGGCGACTTCGACTCCTTCGTCCGTCCGGCGACCGAGCCGGTGCTCAGTCCGTTCTGCCAGCAGCTCACCACGATCAGCCAGGCTGACGTCGACGCGGCCGACTCCTTCCCCGCGGTGTTCTCCCGCTTCCTCGAGTGGATCGGCGCGGCGGACTACCGGCTGTGCTCCTGGGGCGCCTACGACGTCACACAGTTCCGCAGCGACTGTCGTCGGCACGGGGTGGTGTTCCCCGACCGGTTCGAGAAGCAGCACGTGAATCTCAAGGAGCTGTTCGCCGAGTCGCAGGATGTCGGCCGCTGCGAGCTGCCTGCGGCGTTCGAGCACGTTGGCCTGTCGCTGGTGGGGACCTACCACCGAGGCATCGACGACGCCCGGAACATCGCCCGGATCGCCCAGGTGGTGTTGCCGGACCTGCCGGTCGGTGATGCTGGCTGAGCTCGGTTTGTGCTGTCTTGGGCACATTGCGTGGTGCGGGTCGGGCTTTGTGGAGTTGAATGGCGGGTGGTGGGTTCCTGGGATCGAGTATCAGAGGTGGAGTCCGAGGTGTCCCCGGCTGGCGAGGGCCGGGACGCTGGTCGGGGTCCGGATCGGGGTCTGGATCGGGGTCCGGAGCCGCGGATTGGTGAGGGCCGGTCGCGGCCGGTCGAGGGCGCGGACGTCGGTGTCGTGCGGGACGAGATCGAGCGGCGCGAGCCGCGGATCCAGCGTGACGCCGCCGCTGAGCGGCTGTTCGAGCGGGGTGCGGTGGACTCGTCGGGGTACCGCACCGGGGATCTGGGCCCGACGCACGTAGGGGTGGACATGGGGGCGTGGGAGGACTTCCAGCGGGGTGATGCGCCGCTGGGGATGTCGCCGGAGCAGTACCAGGCGATGAAGGCCGAGCTGGAGGTGGCATTGGCGCGGGACGGATTGGAGGACGCGGACGTGCGGTTGCAGGGCAGTGCGGCGTTCTTCTACTCGCGGAATCCGGACAAGCAGTTCTTCGCGAGCCCGGACGCGGTCAGGGAGCACTGTGCGGCGGCACGTCGCGACGGCTTCGACGTCCGCCCGGAAGTGGAGGAGGCCGCGGTGGAGCGCTATCTCGACGCGGGTTACGCCGAGGGGCCGCGCCCCCGGGACAAGATGTTCGACCAGGACTACGTGGTGACGCGTCTGCCCGAAGAGCTCAGCGACTACGACATCCAGATCTCGAGTGACACCCTCCAGGCCAAGATGGAGGATTACCAGCGCGACCACCCCGACAAGCGGGTCACCAGCAGCCACGGCGGCCATTGGAAGAACGATTCCCTACAGGACTGCTTCCGCGGCTTGGAGGCGTGGACGTCGACATGGACCCGTCGCACCGGCCGAGACGTCAACCTGGCTGGCTTCCCGGGAGACGGACCAGCAGGGGTGTCGGGCTTCACCGACGAGGACTGGATTATTAGGCGGCCACAGAACTGACCCATTGCACGAGATGCAGTCGTGAGGTGTCCAAATGGTCTTTGACTTCAAGTTCACGGTCGATCTCCATACCGAGGAGGGCCGCAAGATCGCTGCCGCGGCGCATTGCCGTCTGCGGCCAGGCGAGATCGACAACCAGTGGAAGGACACCGTTGGACGCGGGGCGGTAGGCGCCTTTCACTTGCTCATATCCCGAGGCGACGCTCCCCACGAGTGGACGGTCGGTGCCATTCCCACCGACGACGACTACGACCGCGCCGCGGCGGCGACGCTGCGCGAGGACGTCCTCGCCGCC
>JBOGHK010000104.1:0-54900 GCA_050744325.1 Acidimicrobiales bacterium | reverse complement strand
CACGCCAGTAGGTGGTCACACGGCCGGGACGGTGCCGTGCTCGAACGGCAGTCCGGCGTGCGCCCAGTCCTCCTTGCCGAGCTCGTAGTCGGACACGTCGGTGTAGCCCAGCTCCTCCAGGCGTCGTGCCGCGATGCCGGAGTTCGCGCACGGGCCGTTGGCGCAGTAGACGACGACTGGCGTGGCCTTGTCGGGCACGAGCTGGTCGGCGAGCTCGTCGACCCGGTCGTGGGGCAGGTTCAGCGCCCCAGGCAGGTGCTCCTTGGCATAGTGCTCAGCCGGCAGCGCTTCGAGCAGAGCGAACCCGCCCGCGCTGATGCGGGACTGGACTTCGTCGCGGGTCACGGTCTTCGGCATCCCATGTCTCCTCTCGGGTGGTCGGTGACGACACTTCCGTGCGTACGCACATATCTTCAACTCCGTGCGCAGGCACAGATATTCCCGTAGCCTCCTGCCATGGCGACGACCACCGGCCGCATCCGACGCCAACGGCGCGACGAGGGCGTCGCGGCGTGGGCCGCCCTGCTGCGCGGCCAGGCGACCGTGGTCCGACGACTCGAGGCCCACCTAGCGGCCGCCAAGGGCCTACCGCTGTCCTGGTACGACGTGCTGCTCGAGCTGGAGCACGCGCCAGACCGGCGGCTACGGATGCAGGAGCTGGGCAACCGCGCCGTCCTCAGCCGGAGCCGGGTCAGCCGGGTGGTGGACGAGCTCGTGACCGAAGGACTGGTGCGCCGCGAGCCCGATCCCACCGACCGCCGCGGCTCGTACGCGACGCTGACGCCGGCCGGCCGAGCCCGGATGCGACGGGCCGCACCCGCCTACGTGCGCGGCATCGACGAGAACTTCACCCGTCATCTCACCCAGGACGAGCTCGCCGCTATCCACACTGCGTGCCTCCGCCTCGCCGAGGCCTGACCACGACCTCCGACGTTTGCCGGCCCGGTGATTCGCGACGAACGAGCGTCGGAACGAGTCAGCGCTGGCTCACCACGTGGCCGTTGGCAACGGGTACGCCTTCGGAGCGCAGCCGGCGGGCATGCTCGACCTCGTGGCCCGGCACCAGCCGCCCCGTCGACGTGACCACCCGCCACCACGGGTACGTCCCGTCGCTGTGGGCGAGGAACCGGCCCACCGCGCGCGCCCGACCGGGATAGCCGGCCTCCGCCGCGACCTCGCCGTACGTCACGACCTCGCCCGGTCGTAGCGACCGGAGCACCCCGGCCACGGCCTCCTCGAACGGGGTCAGCTCCAAGCCGCTCACCTTGCCACTGTTCCGGCGGGCATTCGTCGCGAGTGCCGCGACCCACGAACGCCAGAACGACAAGAACCCTTTGCAAAGGAGTCTTTGCAAGGATACGTTTGGACCATGGTCAAGGACGCGACCGATCCATCCGACAGCGAGCAGCTGGTCCTCGATCCCAAGAGCCTGCGGGGTTTGGCGCACCCACTGCGGGTGAGGATCCTGGGCCTGCTGCGCATCGACGGCCCGTCGACGGCCACGAAGCTGGCCGAACGGCTGGGCCAATCCAGCGGCGCGACCAGCTATCACCTGCGCCAGCTCGCCACCTACGGCTTCGTGGTGGAAGACCCCGAGCGAACTGGCCCCGGTCGCGAGCGCTGGTGGAAGGCCCTCTCCCACTCCACCCACCTGCCGTGGGCCACAGCCCGCGAATCCTCGGCCGACGCCGAGGGCTACCTCCGCTCCATCGCGACCTGGCACTACCGCCAGGTCGAGACGTTCCTGTCGGAGCTGGCCACGATCCCGGCCGCATGGGACGAGGGGTGGGCGCTCAGCGACTCGCTGCTCCGACTCACGCCCGCCGAAGCGAAGCGCTTGCTGCGCGAGCTGCGGGGCGTCGTCCGCCGCTACCGCGCCGACGACCCCGACACCGAAGCCCCCAAGAACGCCGAGCGGGTATGGATCCAACTGCAGCTGCTCCCCCGCTTCGGTCCGAGCGCCGCAGCACCATGAACCGCCGGGCGGGCACCCGGTTCGGCCCGAGCGCCGCGGCACCATGACCGCTCTGGCGGCCACCCGGCGCACCCGGTCGTCACGGCGCCCGCTGCGCTGGCTGCTGGTGGCCGAGGCCGTCTCCCTGACCGGGACCCGGGTCAGCTTCGTGGCGGTCCCGTGGCTGGTGCTCGAGACCACCGGGAGCGCGGCGCGCATGGGGATCGTGGCCTTCGGCGAGATGCTGCCCTACGTCGCCGCCTGCGCCCTCGGCGGACCGGTCGCCGACCAGCGAGGACCGCGCCGGGTGAGCATCGTCTGCGACGTGGCCAGCGCCGCGATCGTCGCGCTCGTGCCGCTGCTCGCCACCACCGGCCACCTTCCGTTCGGCGCGCTGGTGGCCCTCATGGTGGTCGCCGGCGCCGGCCGGGGGCTCGGCGACACCGCCAAGCGGCCCCTGCTCCCGTCGGCTGTCGAGGCATCGGGCGCCGACCTGACCCGAGCGGCGGCACAGCGCGACGGCGTCTTCCGGCTGGCCGACCTGCTCGGCGGGCCACTTGGCGGCCTGCTCGTCGCGTGGCTCGGCGCGGCACAGGTCCTGTTGGTCGATGCCGCCAGCTTCGGTGGCGCAGCGCTGGTCATCGGGCTCGGCGTGCGACTGTCCGAACCCCGTGCAGCCGGGGCGGAGGCCTATGGGGTCGCTCTACGGACCGGCATCCGCTTCCTGCGCGGCGACGCGCTCATCGGCGCCCTCATGCTGATGGTCCTAGCGACCAACCTCTTCGACCAGGCCTACGCCGCCGTGCTGCTTCCGGTGTGGGCGCACGACCGGGTCGGATCGGCCGCCGCGCTCGGGTTGGTGGTCGGCGCGTTCGGCGCCGGGGCGGTCCTCGGAAACCTGGCCTTCACCGCGATGGCTCCACGACTCCCCCGCTTCTGGGCCTTCACCCTCAGCTTCCTGCTCGGGGGTGCGCCGCGCATCCTGGTGATGGCCGTCAGCAGCTCGGTCACCGTGGTCGCGGCCGTGGGCTTCACCACCGGGCTGGCGACCGCGGCCGTGAACCCGATCCTGGCAGCGGTGGGCTACGAGCGGATCCCCCGCCACCTCCAGGCCAGAGTCCTCGGCATGATCCGCGCCGTGAGCTGGGCCGGCATCCCGGTCGGCGGGCTGGTCGGGGGCCTCGCCGTCGACGGTCTCGGGCTGACCAGCGCCCTGCTCGTCGTGGGCAGCCTCTACCTGGTCGTCACGCTGGTGCCGCTAGCTGTGCCCGTCTGGCGCGAGCTGGACGTCGTCGCGCCCACTGAGGACCCTCGTGGCCCAACGCCGCAGGCGCCGACGCATCACTATGCCCACTAGCCCGACGACCAGCAGCCCATGGCCCAGGGTCAGCACCGCACAAGGCCAGAAGAAGCCCACCTCGGTGACCTCGCCGCGCGGCCCCATGCAATGGAGGGAGAAGTCGTAGGCCGTCCCCCCGGACGGGATGCTCTGGCTGTCGACGACCACGAAGGCGTCGGGCTTGCCGTCCGGGCAGAACAGCGGTGCGGTCAGCTTGGCCTCACCGGGCCAGATCGCGACCGTGAGCAGGACCGTCATCATCGAACTGACGAAGACGAGGACCCCGGCCAACGCCCCCAGACCGAGGCAGGCGGCCCTAGGCCGTAGCCCGGTGACCGCCGCGCTCACGTCGGCGTCACCTCGACCAGCTCACCGCCGGCGGTGAACAGGGCCGTCCCCGTCGCGCGAGGCGACTCCAGGCCCAGCTGGATGACGACCACGCCGTCACCCTGCTGGCTGACGGTCATGGAGCCGACGTAGCCGTCGCTGGGGTCGAACTGCGCCAACGCGGCATCAGCCATCGCCTCCGTCCCGTCCAGGGCCAGGCCCGACACCGGGAAGGTCTCGCGGTCGAGGTCGTAGTCGGCCGTCAGCCGGATCGGCTCGACCGAGTCGACGTCGCCGCGGCGTACTACGTAGCGGTCGAGGTTCTCGGAAATGGCCGGGTCGCGCACGTCGAGCACCACGGTCTCGGACAGCGGCGTCACCGTCATGCTGCGGACCTCGAAGTCGTCGACCCCGAGCACCTCACCGACGGCGCCCACGGCGTCGAGCGGCAGGTCGGAGGTGAGACCACCACCGCGTTGTCGGATGATCTCGTTGAAGTCCTCGCGGTCGGTCGTGCCGATGCAGCCGCCACCGACGAGCAGGGCACCGGACGCCAAGGCGACGACCATCCGCCCGACCCCGCCCCGCCAGGGCGCACGCCACCGCACGGCCGGGGACCCTAGCCGAGCGTCAGCTCCTGGCACGCTTGGCGGCGCGGGCGCGGACGGTCTGGTCGAGGGTGCCCTTGCGGAGGCGCGCGGTGGCCGGGGTCACCTCGACGCACTCGTCCTCGGCGATCAGCTCCAGCGCCTGCTCGAGCGAGAGCGAGCGTGGCGGGATCAGCTTCTCGAAGCTCTCCGCGGTGGACGAGCGGATGTTGTTGAGCTTTTTCTCCTTGGTGGGGTTGACGTCCATGTCGTCGAGCCGGGCGTTCTCGCCGACAATCATCCCCTCGTACACCTCGACCCCCGGCCCGACGTAGAGCTGGCCGCGCTCCTGCAGGCTCAACAGGGCGAACGACGTCGTCGTGCCGCCGCGGTCGGCGACCAGCGAGCCGTTGCGACGCGCCTTGATCTCGCCCATCCACGGCACCATGCCCTCGTACACGTGGTGCACCAGTGCGGTGCCCCGGGTCTCGGTCAGCATCTCGGTGCGGAAGCCGATCAGACCGCGAGCGGGAACCAGGAACTCGGCGCGGACCCAGCCCGAGTCGTGGTTCACGATGTGCTCCATCCGGCCCTTGCGCAACGCCAGCAGCTGGGTGACGACGCCGACGTACTCCTCGGGGACGTCGACGGTGAGCCGATCGAGCGGCTCGTGGCGCTGGCCGTCGATCTCGCGGGTCAGCACCTGCGGCTTGCCGACGGTCAGCTCGAAGCCCTCGCGCCGCATGGTCTCGACCAGCACCGCCAGCTGCAGCTCGCCGCGGCCCTGCACCTCCCAGGTGTCGGGCCGCTCGGTGGGTAGCACCCGGATGCTGACGTTGCCGACGACCTCCTGGTCGAGGCGGCTCTTAACCAGCCGGGCGGTCATGCGCGTCCCGTCGCGGCCCGAAAGGGGGCTGGTGTTGACGCCCACGGTCATCGACAGGCTGGGCTCGTCGATGGTGAGCAGCGGCAGCGGCCGCGGGTCGGCAGGGTCGGCCAAGGTCTCGCCGATCGTGATGTCCGGCAGGCCGGCGATCGCGATGATCTCGCCTGGCCCGGCCTCGTCGACCGGGACCCGGTCGAGCGCCTCGGTGACGTACAGCTCGCTGATCTTGGCAGGCTCGATCGTGCCGTCGGTGCGGCACCACGCCACCTGCTGGTGGCGCCGGATGGTGCCGCTGCGCACCCGGCACAGCGCCAGCCGGCCCACGTAGGGCGAGGCGTCGAGGTTGGTGACCAGTGCCTGGAGCGGTGCATCGGGGTCGTACTCAGGGGCCGGCACGTGCCCGACCAGGATGTCGAGCAGCGGTCGCAGGTCAGCGCCCTCGGGCAGGCCGGCGCCGTCGGCCGGAGGGTCCACGGATGCCCGGCCGTCGCGGGCCACGCAGTAGACGATCGGGAAGTCGAGCTGGTCGACTGCGGCGTCGAGGTCCAGGAACAACTCCTCGACCTCGTGGACCACCTCGGAGATCCGGGCATCGGGCCGGTCGACCTTGTTGATGACCAGGATCACCGGCAGCTTCGCTTCGAGCGCTTTGCGCAGCACGAACCGGGTCTGGGGCAGCGGCCCTTCAGAGGCATCGACCAGCAGCAACACCCCGTCGACCATCGACAGGCCGCGCTCGACCTCGCCACCGAAGTCGGCGTGCCCCGGGGTGTCGACGATGTTGACCTTGATCTCGCCGTATCGGACCGCGGTGTTCTTCGCCAGGATCGTGATGCCCTTCTCACGCTCCAGATCCATCGCGTCGAGCACCCGCTCGGCGACCTCCTGATTGGCGCGGAAGGCCCCCGACTGCCAGAGCAGCTGGTCGACGAGGGTGGTCTTGCCGTGGTCCACGTGGGCCACGATGGCGACGTTCCGGAAGGTCAGCACAGGGTCGGCCAGCCTAGGGCCAGCGTCGACCTGCTCAACCCGCCCCGACGGTTCACCTGGCCGTCACCTGGTGGACAGCCTTCCGCTGAGAGCGATTCATGAGGGCTTCCTAGCGTCGGCACCGTTCATGATCATCTCGGAAAGGCAGGGCAGGGATGAGCAGCACCATTGACCGGCGAGGCTTCCTCGGCCGGTCCCTAGCCGCGAGCGCGGCCGTCGCCGCCACCGCGCCGTCCTTCGTCGAAGCACTGAACGCCGCTGCCGGCGCGGCGACCGAAGGATCGCTGCGCACGGCAAGCCACGGCCGCGGCGGCTACGGGCCGCTGGCCCCGAAGCGGCCCACCACGGTCGGTCCGGGCATCGATCCCGACGTCGAGTGGGTCGCCCTGCCCGAAGGGTTCAAGTACAGCATCTTCGGCGTGAGCGGCACCGTGATGTCCGACGGAAACGTCACCCCGTACGGCCACGACGGCATGGGTGCCTTCCGAGGTCATCGGGGCCGCGTGCATCTGGTCCGCAACCACGAGGTCCGCGACCCGGCAGGCATCGCGGCGCCGCCGTCGCCCGTGCGCGTGTACGACCCGATGTCCGGGGGCGGCAACACCACGCTGGTCATCGGCTTCGACCGCCGCGGTGTGCCGCGACTCGAGAGCGACTTCGTCAGCCTGTCGGGCACCCACACCAACTGCGCCGGCGGCGAGGCACCATGGGGCAGCTGGCTCACCTGTGAGGAGACGACGGTGGGCCTCGCCAACGGGTTCCAGGCCGAGCACGGCTACGTCTACGACGTGCCGTCGAGCGCCGACGGCCCGGTGCGGCCGGTGCCGCTCAAGGGGTTGGGCCGCTTCGACCACGAGGCGCTGTGCGTCGACCCTGACAGCGGAATCGTCTACGAGACCGAGGACAACGGCGACTCCGGGTTCTTCCGCTTCGTGCCCGACCGGCGCGGACGACTCACCTCGGGCCAGCTGCAGATGCTCAAGGTCAAGGGCGTCACCAACTACGACACCCGCACCGGCCAGCGGCTCGGGCGCGAGCTGGACGTCGAGTGGGTCGACATCGACGACCCCGACCCTGCGGTCGGCGGCTCCAAGACCGTCTACAACGAAGGGTTCTCGAAGGGTGCGGCGATCTTTCGGCGCCTGGAGGGGATCTGGTTCGACGACGGCACGGTGTTCTTCACCTCGACCGACGGCGGCAACGCCGGCCAGGGGCAGGTTTGGAGGTACGAGCCAGGGCGGCGTCACGGTCACGGTCACGGGCGTGGCCGGCACGACCGCGACGAGGGCGAGTTGTCGCTGGTCTACGAGTCGCCCGGCTCGAACACGCTGTCGTTCCCGGACAACCTGAACATCACTCCCCGGGGCGGCATCATCCTGTGCGAAGACACGGGTCGCCCGCCGATCTCGCTGCCGTTCAGCGAGCAGTTCCTCAAGGGCCTGACGCAGCGGGGCGAGATCTTCGACTTCGCCCTCAACATCGCGGACGGTCGCGAATGGGCCGGTGCCTGCTGGAGCCCGGGCGGTCAATACCTGTTCGTCAACACCCAGGGCGAGACCGCGGCGGTGGCGAACCCCAGGCCGAGCCGCACCTATGCCATTTGGGGCCCCTGGCGTCGCGGCGCCCTCTAACCGTTGCACGGCTTCACCGTGTTCAACGAGGGCACCGAGGCCCTCGGCGGCGCGCAGGACATCGATGCCCTGGTCGCCGCCTTCGAAGCCGCCGAACCAACGGGCATCGCCGTGCCGGCCCTCGACCGGATCGTCCCTCCGACGCCATGAGACGCTGACCTCGTCTGCTGACCTCGTCTGCTGGCCTCGTCCGCGGCCTGGGACACCAGGTCGCCCTCAGTCGAGGTAGCGGGCAGGGTCGGCAAGGAACTGCTGGAGGCACGCAGCGGCGCAGAAGTGGTGGGTCGTGCCCTCGTGGTCGACCCGGTGGAGGCCCCGGACCCGGTCGACGGTCATGCCGCACACCGGGTCGATCGCCTCGCCGGGCGGCACGACTGCGCTGGCGGCGGCCGCGGTCGGCCCCACCAGGCCACCGGATGCCCGTTCCTTGACCAGCTCGGCCAGCACGGCGACGGCGATCTCCTGGTGGTCGACGCGACCGAGGTCCAGACCAGCTGGCGCCCGTACCCGGGCCAACGCCTGATCGGAGACCCCACGATCGCGCAGGAAGTCGAAGACCTCGGCCGCCCGGGCCTTCGACGCCACCAGGCCCACGTACGCCGCGTCGGTGGCCAGCGCGACCTCGAGTGCGGCCTCGTCGTAGTGACCCTGGGTCGCGACGACCACACACGTCGAATCGTCGAAACCCTCCACCGTGGACAGATCCAGCGTCGCCGCGAACGCCACGCCCTCGGGGTGGTCGAATCCCGCAGACCCGACGTCCACGATCGTGGCTGCCCAACCGAGGCCGTGAGCCAGCGCCGCGAGCGTGCTCACCGCGGGCGACCGGCCGATCACGACGACGTGGGGCGGCGGCAGCATCGGCTCCAAGTACACCTCCAGCGCCCCCTCGTTCGCGCATGCCATCGGCACCGACTTGGCGCCGTCGGGGATCAGCCGCTCCTCGGTCGGGCCCATCAGCAGCAGGCAGGACCGGCCGTTGGCGAGAGCCAGCGACGCCTCGCGGACCACGGTCGGCTCGGCGCACGCCCCGCCGAGCCATCCCTGCACGGTTCCGTCCGGCAGGATCACGGCTGCCGCGCCCGGCTTCCCCGACGACTGGCCCCGCCGCCACACCACCGTCGCCAGCACGAAGGGTTCGCGCCGACGGGCCAGATCAGCCGCCAGCGCGAGCACCTCGGGAGTCATGGACCCGTGCGCGCCGCGCTCTTTGACCCGAAGCGGTTGGCGAGCAACCACATGGAGTCAAAGAACGTGCCGCTCCCGTGACTCACGCCCGCGCACCACCCTGCGCCTCGTCGATCGCCTCCCACACGCGATGGGGCAACACCGGCATGTCTATGTTGCGCACCCCCAGGTGGGCCAGCGCGTCGATCACCGCGTTGACATACGCCGCAGGCGAGCCGACCGTCGCCGACTCCCCGACCCCCTTGGCCCCGATCGGATGGTGGGGCGAGGGCGTCACGGTCTCGCCGAGCTCGAAGCGCGGCGTCTCCCAGGCCGTGGGCACCAGGTAGTCCATGAAGTTCGAGCCGATGCAGTTGCCGTCCTCGTCGAAGCTGATGAACTGCATGTTCGCCATCGCGAAGCCTTCGGTGAGCCCCCCGTGGATCTGGCCTTCGACGATCATCGGGTTGATCCGCACGCCGCAGTCGTCGACCGCCACCATGCGCCGCACCTTCCACTGGCCGGTCTCGGCGTCGACCTCGACCACCACCACGTAGCTGCCGAACGGATAGGTCATGTTGGGCGGGTCGTAGTAGTGGACGCCCTCCAACCCTGGCTCGACTCCGTCGGGGAAGTTGGTGTACGCCGCGAATGCGACGTCCTGGATCGTGACTCCCCGCGACGGAGTGCCCTTCACGAAGAACCGACCGGGCTCCCAGTCCAGGTCTTCTTCGGCCGCCTCCAACAGGTGCGCCGCGATGATCCGCGCCTTGTCGCGCAGCTTGCGAGCCACGACAGCGGTCGCCGCACCGCCGACCGGAGTGCTGCGGGATGCGTAGGTCCCCAGCCCGTAAGGCGTGTTGTCGGTGTCGCCCTCCTGGACGGCGATGTCGCTCGCGGGGATGCCGAGCTCGTTGGCCACGATCTGGGCGAAGGTCGTCTCGTGACCCTGGCCCTGGCTCTTGACGCCCAGCTTGAGGATCGCCTTGCCGGTCGGATGGACCCGCAGCTCGGCAGAGTCGAACATCTTCAGGCCCGCGATGTCGTACTCCTTGCTGTTCCCGGCACCGACCACTTCGGTGAAGCTGGCCAGGCCGATGCCGATCAGCCGCCCCTCGGCGCGGGCCTCGGCCTGCTCGCGGCGCAGGTCCTCATAGCCCACCCGCTCCAGCGCGAGGTCCAGGGCCCGCCCGTAGTCGCCCGAGTCGTAGACGAACCCGGTGGGCGACTCGTAGGGGAACTGGTCCGGGCGGATGAAGTTCCGCATCCGCAGCTCGGCCGGGTCGATGTCCAGCTCGTAGGCCGCGTTCTGCACCAGCCGCTCGATCAGGTACGAGGCCTCGGTGACCCGGAACGAGCAGCGGTAGGCCACGCCGCCAGGCGCCTTGTTGGTGTACGCCCCCTCGGCGACGACGTGCGCCGCGGGATAGTCGTACGAGCCGGTGACGATGTGGAACAGCCCTGCCTTGAACCTGGTGGGCTGGGCGTCGGCGAAGAACGCCCCGTTGTCGGAGCGCAGGTTCACCCGCAGCCCGAGGATCTTGCCGTCCTCGCGTAGTGCCAGCTCGCCGTGCATGTGGTAGTCGCGCGCGAACCCCGTGGAGATGAGGTTCTCGGTGCGGGTCTCGACCCACTTCACGGGCCGTCCGATCAGCAACGACGCCGCAGTGGCCACCACGTAGCCCGGATAGATCGGCACCTTGTTGCCGAACCCGCCACCGAGGTCCGGCGAGATGATGCGGATGTTCTCCTCCGGCAGCCCGGCCACCAGCGCGAACAGAGTGCGGTGCGCATGCGGTGCCTGGGACGTGAGATAGATCGTGGCGTGACCGGTCGCCGGGTTGACGTCGGCGACGCAACCGCACGTCTCCAGCGGCGCGGGGTGTGAACGCGGATAGTGGGTGTCGAGCGCAACGACCACGTCCGCTTCGGCGAACGCCTGCTCCGTTGCCGCCACGTCACCGGTCTCCCAGCGGTAACAGCGGTTGTCCTCCTGGCCGTCCTTGTCGTCGCGGATCAGCGGAGCACCGTCGGCCATGGCCTGCTCGGGGTCGGTGATGACCGGCAGGACGTCGTAGTCCACTTCGATCAGGTCGAGTGCGTCCCAGGCGACGTAGGGGTCCTCGGCGATGACCGCGGCGACCTCCTGGCCCTGGAACCGCACCTTGTCGGTGGCGAGCACGGCCTGCGTGTCACCCGACAGCGTCGGCATCCACGCCAGGTTGTGCGCCGCCAGGTCGGCACCGGTGACGACGGCCACGACGCCAGGGAGCTCGAGAGCGGCAGACGCGTCGATGCCGTTGATCCGGGCGTGCGGGACCGGGCTGCGCAGCAGGGCGGCATGCAGCATGTGGGGCAGCACGACGTCGTCCACATAGTTCCCCGCGCCGCGGATGAAGCGGTCGTCCTCCTTGCGCCGCAGCGAATGGCCGATGCCGCCGATCTCGGCCGACGTGCTTGCGGATGGCTGGTTGTCGGTGGTCGCCACTGGTGCTCCTCAGTCGCCCGGTGCGTCGGTCGCCGCCGCGGAACGGATCGCCTTGACGATGTTCACGTAGCCCGTGCAACGGCACAGGTTTCCCGAGATCGCCCAGCGGACCTCGTCCTCGGTCGGGTTCGGGTTCTCGTCCAGCAGCGCCCGGCCGACGAGCATCATCGCCGGCGTGCAGAAGCCGCACTGCAGGCCGTGGCATTCCTTGAACGACTGCTGCACCGGGTCGAGCTCGCCGTTACGGGCCAGGCCCTCGACCGTGGTGATCGTCCGGCCATCGGCCTGGACCGCGAACACGGTGCACGACTTCACCGGCTTGCCGTCCAGCAGCACGGTGCAGACGCCGCAGCTGGTGGTGTCGCAGCCGATGTGGGTGCCGGTCAGCTCCGCCCGGGTGCGGATGAAGTCGGCCAGCAGGACCCAAGGCTCGACGTCGAAGCTGCGCTCGACGCCGTTGATGGTGACGGTGATCTCCATGTCCCCTCCCTCGACGCCGGGCTCAGCTCGGAGCCGCCGCGGTGGCCAGCTCGTGGCAGCGGGCCAGGCCGCGCCGCACGTACACCTTCACGACGTGGCGCTTGTACTCCTCCGAGCCGCGGACGTCGCGACGCGGCCTGGCGGCCTGCGCCGCAAGCTCGGCGGCCTCGGCGAACAGCTCCTCGCCGGGCGCCTCGCCGACCAGCACCTGCTCGGCGGCGGTGGCCTGCAGGTTGGACGGCGCCACCGACGTCAGGGCGATGCCGGCGTCGGCGATGTGCCCGGTGCCGGGATCGAGCTCGAGGCGGGTGGCGACCGCGACCGTGGCGTAGTCGCCGACCTTGCGCTCCAGCTTCAGGTAGGCGCCGCCGTTCGGCCGGGTGGCGATCGGCACCCGCACCTCGGTGAGCATCTCCCCCGGCTGCAGGCTGGTGGTGAACGGACCGGAGATCAGCTCCGCCATCGGGATCACCCGCTGTCCGCTGGTGCTGGTCGCGACCACCTCGCCGCGGCAGGCCAGCATCACCGACGCCCAGTCGCCCTCGGGGTCGGCGTGCGCGAGCGAACCGCCGATGGTCCCGAGGTTGCGCACCAGCGGGTCGGCGATCCACGGGGCGGCAGCGGCCATCACGTGGTTGCGGTCATGCACCAGGGCGGACCCGACGATGGCGTTGTGGCGCACCAGAGCGCCGAGCCGCAGCTGGCCGTCGGCCTCGTCGATGTGGTCGAGGCCCGGCACCCGGTTGACGTCCACCAGCGCCGCCGGCGTGGCGAAGCGCAGCTTCATCATCGGGATCAGGCTCTGGCCACCGGCGAGGACCCTGGCGTCCTCGCCCCGTTCGGCAAAGACCGCGAGCGCTGCGTCCAGCGTCTCCGGAGCCTCGTAATCGAACCTCGCGGGATACATGCCGCCCCCTCTGTGCACCCTGGTAAGCCCTGTCCGGGGGACGGTACCTGACCCCTCGGAGCTATGTCGCGGGCACCGCGCTACCGGGCGGCGGCGCCATCGTGCGTGGCCGGTTGTCGGGCGGGTGACCGCCAGGCGGCCGCGGGCGGCACTAGCCGACAGGCTGGAGGTGGGCGCTGACCACGACCGTCCCTCCGCCGTACTGCTCGTCCAGGTCGGCCCGGAGCCCGGCCGGCTCGACCACGGTCGTCACGTCGACCACGCCGCTCACCTCCCGGAGGTTGACGGCGAGCAGGCCCAGCTCCTCCCGACGGCCGTCGATCTCCGTCCTGATCGCTTCGAGCTCGACGCGGGTGTGCGCCGCCTCCGAGACGCACAGCGCGCCACCCCAGACCGTCCGGACGTCGCTCTCCGCCGCGTCGACGTCACCGGCGACCCGGACGTTGAGCACCAGACGCAGGGGATCGTTCATCAGCTCACCGGCCGCCTCGGGATCGTCGGCTGCGGGATTGATCGACTGGTCGAGCCACACAGCGGCGATGTCCGGGCGCGCCTGGGCCAGGGCGGTCGCGGCGTCCAGGGTCTGCTGGCTGGTGGCCGCCCGGTTGACCACCGCCCAGCCACCCGCGGGTTCGGGGCACGGCGACGAGAGGTCGACCTCCACCGAACCGGACGCCGGGGCGTCGGCCGGCACCGGCGGCTCGGTCAGCGTGAGGCTCTCGCCGTCCCAGCTTCCCGTGACCTCGTAGGTGCCCCACGTGGTGCCGTTGGCCACCTCCTCGCCGTCGACCGTCTCCCAGTCCCAGCCGACCACGTCGGGGCCGGAGCACTGCGGCGGCAAGGATTCCGCGACCTCCCAGCAGAGCTGCGGCCCATGATCGGGGCTCTGCAGCACGGTTGCGGTGCCGCGGACGTCGCCGGAGCCGGGGGCAGGCTCCGGCGTCTCGCCCGCCAGCAACTCGCTCACGTTGCCGTCCCCGGAGCAGCCGATGCCGGCGGCGACCACCACCACCAACGACCCGAGGAGCACCGTCGCGCGCCGCACACTTGTAAGACGACGCCACGCGGCCACAGGTTCCCCACCGACCAGGGTTTTTACACGTCGGCCGATTGGGGTCGGTGTCAGGATGTGCTGGTGAGGTTCCACGCTGAGCACCAGTTCTCCGCTCCGGCTGCGGCGGTCGTCGCCGTGCTGCTCGACCCCGAGTTCCATCGACAGCTCCAGCTGCCGGACCTGTCGCTGCCCGAGATCGTCGAGGCCGACACCGACGGCGACCAGGCCAACCTCCGGCTGCGCTACGAGTACCTGGGCCAACTCGACCCGATCGCCCGGCGGCTCCTCGGCGACCGCAAGCTCACCTGGATGCAGCAGCTGCAGCTGCACCGGGAGCGCGGCACCGGCCGGTTGACCTTCGCGGCCGAGACCGCGCCCGACCGGCTGAACGGGTCTGCGGACTTCACCGTGGAGGACGCGACGACGCCAGCCGGTGAGCCCGGGTCGGTCCGGCGCCTCGACGGCGACCTACGGGTCGCGATCCGCCCGATTGGCAGCATGGCCGAACGCCGCATCGTGCCCGGCTTGCTACGCCGCCTCGACATCGAGGCCCAGGCCGTCGACCACCGGCTCGGGGCTGGCTGACCGCTCTCACCGACGCAGTGCCCGCTGCCATGGCGCGGACTGGCCGGCATACTGGCCTCGTGGCGCAGCGGCCCTCCTCCAGCTATCGCGAGCTGGCGCCGCCGGTGGCGCTGGCTCCCTACGTGGCTCGGCTGTGGGTGCACGAGCTCGGCATCGGCGACCTCGTCTACCAGCAGCCGGTGCTGCCTGACGGGTGCATCGACGTGGTGTCCGTCGGCGATCGGAGTCCACTGCTCGCGGGCCCGGCGACCGGGCCCGCGACCCTCGAGCTCGTCCCGGGGACGGTCACCGTCGGGGTGCGGTTCCGCACCGGCGCCGCTCCCGCGCTGGTCGGCGCCAGCGCGGCCGAGGTCCGCGACCAGGACGTGCCGCTGGACGAACTGTGGGGCCGGTCGGGGGCACTGCTCACCGAGCGCACCGCCGAGACCACCACGGCGACCGAGCGCCTCCGCACGCTGGTCGACGCGCTCGTCACTCGGCTCGGCGACGCGGGCACGATCGACCCGGTCGGCACCGGCATCGCACGGCTGATGCACGACCGACCCGGTCGATCGTTGCATCAGCTGGCCACCGAGGTCGGGCTCAGCGACCGCCAGCTGCGTCGCCGGGTCGAAGCCGCGGTCGGGTATCCGCCGCGGATGCTCGCGCGGGTCCTGCGCTTCCAGCGGTTCCTCCACGCGGCCCGATCGTCGGTCCGTGGGCGCGACCTCGCGGGGCTCGCGGCGGAGATCGGCTACGCCGACCAGGCGCACCTGACCCGGGAGAGCCGCGAGCTGGCGGGCCTCCCACCGGCAGCCCTCCTCGACTGGGAGGCACAGCGTCTTGGGGAGCCGAGCCACCGCGATGGCCGAATCGTTCAAGACCTGGTGGGTGCCGCTGTCGGACCATGACGGCATGACATCACCAACGACATCACTCACCGAGGGGACAACACCGACCATGGACGCTCAGCTCGACCTCGTCGGCATCGTCGTCGACGACATGGCGCGCTCGCTGGCCTTCTACCGACACCTGGGCCTCGATCTGCCCGCCGAGGCCGACGAGCAGCCCCACGTCGAGGTGACGCTCCCGGGCGGCCTGCGCCTCGCGTGGGACACCGCCGAGAACGTCAGGTCGTTCGACCCCAGCTGGCAGCCGCCGAGTGGCAGCCCGCGCATGGGGCTCGCCTTTCGGTGCGACACGCCCGCCGGCGTGGACGCTGCCTACCTGTCGCTGGTCGAGGCGGGCTACGAGGGCAACAAGGCGCCCTGGGATGCCCCGTGGGGCATGCGCTACGCCATGATCCACGACCCCGACGGCAACGGTGTCGACCTGTTCAGTCCCCTCCCCTGAGCGCTGCTGACATGCATCACAGCACGGGCCACTTGGCCTTGTCGGGTAGGCCCGAGCGGCCGGTGATGGCCTCGCCGGCCGCCTGGGCCTCGGCCCACAGGCGGTCCTGGTCGACGGTCGTGCACCGGTAGTCGTCGACGACCACCCGGCCGTCGACCAGCACCGTGTGGACGCCGCGACCGTCGGCCGACCACACGAGCTGGTTGGCGACGTTCAGCAAGGGACGCCATTCGGGCCTGTCGGTGTCGTGCAGCACCAGGTCGGCGCGCTTGCCGACCTCGAGTGACCCGATCTGGTCGTCGAGCTGCAGGGCCTTGGCGCCGCCGAGCGTCGCCATCTCGAACGCCTTCTCGGCCGGGAACATCTGGGGGTCCTGGCGGGCGTCCTTGAACAGCCCCGCCACCAGGTAGGCCGCCCGCATCAGGTCGGAGTAGTTCGAGGCGTTGTTGCCGTCGGTGCCGATGGCCACGTTGACGCCCTTGGCCACCATCTCGGGGATCTTTCCGACCTGGGTGATGCCGTAGCTCACCTTCAGCGCCGTGGTCGGGCAGTGCGCGACGTGCGCGCCGTGGGCCGCCAGCAGGTCGACCTCATGGTCGTCCACCTGCACGCAGTGGGTGATGACGGGCTGCACGTCGAGCACCCCCAGCTCGGCGAGGTGCACGATCGGCCGGTGGCCGAACGCTGCGACGAAGCCCTCGGGATCGGTCTTCGCCGGTGACATGTGGAAGCTCATCCCGGTCCCGTGCGCGGCGGCGAGCGCGGTGGCCGCGGTCCACAGCGGATCGGAGCAGGCCGTGTGACCGACCAGGATCGACCACGCCGCCACCCGGCCGTCGTCGTGGCCGGCGTGCTCGGTCAGGGACCGCTCCAGGCGGGCGATCGCCTCGTCGGTGGTCTGCCGGTAGACGTCGGGCTCGGGCGGCAGGTCCCACACCCACGGACCGACCCGGCCCCGGATCCCCACCTCGACCAGGCCGTCGACCACCTCGTCCAGGAAGCGGATCGTGCCCGCCTCGAGGAACGTGGTGGTGCCGCTGCGTAGCATCTCGACCGACGCGAGCTGGCCGGAGATGCGCTCCTCGTCCGGCCGGTAGGTGGCGTAGAGCGGGCAGAGCCACATGAACACGTTCTCCTCGAAGGAAGTGTCGTCGGGGACGTAGCCCCGTGTGGCTGGCTCGCCGGTGATGTGGATGTGGGCGTTGACCAGGCCGGGCGACACGACGAAGCGGTCGCTGCCGACGACCCGGACCGGGGCGTAGCGGGCTTCGAGGTCGGCCCGCTTGCCGACGGCGACGATGCGTCGGTCGCGCACTGCGATCGCGCCGTCCCGGATGACGTCGCGGGTCGGGTTCATCGTGACCACGTACCAGCCCTTGACCAGAAGGTCGCACGGCTCGGGTTGTGCGGTGGTAGTCATTCGTGACCTCCTGGGGCTGGCTCGGTCGGCTTGGTGGCGACGAAGACCTGGTTGAAGCCGATCGGCTCGAGCAGGCGGATGGCGTCGAAGCCCAGCGCGGCCAGCAGGCCGCGCATCTCGGTGGGCGTGAACGCGCGCCCTTGGGCCGTCGCCGCGGCCATCGTCAGCCCCATCAGGATCCCGAACGGGTTCAGCTTGCGGGCGTTGTCGGGGAAGTAGTCCGCCACCACCACGCGGCCGCCCGGTCGCAACGCCCGCCACGACCGGGCCAGCAGCCGCCGCGTGCCGTGGTCGCCTTCGGCGCGGCAGACGTGGCCCAGGACCACCAGGTCGTAGGTCTCGGGCTCCCACCGGATCCGGTGGTAGTCACCCGGCCGCAGCTCGACTCGGGCCGTGAGCTCGGCCTCCGCCAACTTGTCCTCGGCGAGCCCGATGACGCCCGGCAGATCGTTGACCACGGCCGAGGCATCGCGGCACCGGGTGAGGAACGCGACGGTCCAGGGCGCGCCGCCCGCACCGATGTCGAGCACCCGCAGCGGGCGGCCCGCCCGGGCCAGGCCGAGCACGCCGGCCGTGCGGTCGGCCGCCCGGCGCTGCGTCGGGAACGTGGCCCGGACCAACGGCAGGTAGAACGCCGCGGGGTCGTCGTCGACCGGCGCCGGTGGCTTGCCGGTCCGCACGGTGCCGGCCAGCTGCTCCCAGTTGCTGGGCGGCCCGTTGGCCACACCGACCAGGGCCGCCATGGTCGCGGGACCGTCGCTGGTCAGGTAGCGCTCGGCGGTCTCGTTCAGCTCGTACATGCCGCGCACCTGCTCGAGCAGTCCCAGCGCGACCAGCCCGTCTAACAGCGCCGCGAGGTGGGGAGACGACGCCTCGAGGGTCGGCGCGAGGTCCTCGACCGTCGAGGGCCCGGCCGTAGCGAGCGCGTCGAACACCCCCAGCTCGACCGCGGCGACCAGCGCCGAGTACGACGCGTACCCTTGGATCACGGCCCACACCGGTGCAGCCGGTGGCGGTCTGACGTCGCGCCAGGGCCGGCCGACCCGCTCGGGGATGTGGGACTTCTTCAGCTCCGGATAGGGCGGGTCGCGGGGCGGCACTGGCTCAGGGCCGCAGCAGGATCTTGCCGAAGAAGTCCGACCGCTGGAGCTTGTCCTGCGCCACTGCCGCCTCGGCCAGTGAGAACTCCGAGTCGACCACGGCGTCGAAGTCGTGGGCGCAGAACAGCTCCCAGGCGGCGACGAACTCGTCGGGGCGGTAGGGGTCGCTACCGAGGATCTGCAGGCCCATGTGGTAGGCGTAGCCCAGCGACGGGATCGTGGCCTGGTCGCCGGTGGTGTTGCCGGCGAAGACCAGCCGGCCGCGGGGCTTGAGCGAGAACATCGACGCCTCCCACAGCGCCGGCCCGACGTGGTCGAGCACCAGGTCGACGCCGGGGCCACCGGTCACCTCGCGGACCCAGGCCGCCACGTCGGTGTCGCGGTTGACCTGGACGTGGTCGGCGCCGAGCCCGAGCGCCCGCTGGCACTTCTCCTCGGTGCCGGCCGTCGCCAGGACGGTGGCGCCGGCCTGCTTGGCCAGCTGGATCGCGGCCACGCTGACCCCGCTGCCTGCTGCGTGGACCAGCATCGTCTCGTCCGCCGCCAGCCGACCGATCGGGAACAGCGCGTGCCAGGCGGTGAGCCAGGTGGTGGGGAACGCGGCGGCCTTCTCGAGCGGCATCGAGTCGGGGACCATGTGCACGTGGGTCTCGGGAGCCAGGCAGCGCTCGGCGTACCCGCCCGCGACCGTCCCGCCGATGACGCCGAGCACGCCGTACAGGTCGTCGAGCCGGGCGTAGGTCGAGTCGGCCGGGGCGCCGGCCATGGACGGATCGATCACCACCCGGTCGCCGACCCGCACCCGGGACACACCGCTGCCGACTTCGACCACCGTGCCTGCGACGTCCATCCCGGCGATGTGCGGCAGGGCGAAGCCGGGGAGGGCGTACCAGCCGTTTCGCTGCACGAGGTCCAGGTGGTTGAGCGCGGTCGCCGCCACCTGCACGACGACATCGGGGGCGAGCGGCACGGGATCGGGCACGTCGACGTGCTGGAGCACCTCCGGCCCGCCCGTGGTCTCGTACAGGACTGCCTTCATGGACGCTCCCTCAGCTCGTGGCGGCCGCTGACCGGTCGTCGGTCTGATGGACTGACCATCAGACCATCGGTCGTTTCTAGCATCAGCGGATCGTCGACCGCTATGCCTAGTCTCGACCACCGGTGGTCACCATCAACGACGTTCGCCCCCTTGCCCTCTCCTTGCCACGAACGACCGAAGTGCTGGTCCGGGACAGGGTCAAGTTCCGGGTCGGCCGGATCGTCTACCTGGCCTTCTCCCGGGACGAGACCCTGATGGGATTCGGGTTCCCCAAAGAGGAGCGAATTGCGCTGGTCGAGTCCGAGCCCGACAAGTTCCTGATGCCCGGGCGCTCGGACCTCCGGTACAACTGGGTGGTCGTCCGGCTCTCGGCCATCGACGAGGTCGAGACGCGCGAGATCGTCGTCGACTCCTGGCGCATGGTTGTGCCGAAGCGGGTAGCCGCGGCGTACGACGAGGTCCAACGGTCGCCCGGGTCGTAGAACGCGGCGACCTGCGTAGCTTGTCCCGGTGAGCGAAACCCAGGTCTATCGCCAGTTCCGGTTCCAACGTCCGCCGGGAGGGTGCGAGCTGTTGCTCGTGCGCCACGGCGAATCAGCCCCCGCCCGCGACGACGCGCCGTTCCCGTTGGTGGACGGCCACGGCGATCCGCCACTCGATCCCGTCGGCCACGAGCAGGCCGAGCGGCTGGCCGAGCGGCTCGAGCACGAGGACATCACCGCCATCTACGTGACCACCCTGCGACGGACCGCCGAGACCGCGGCTCCCCTCGCAGCCCGTCTCGGCATCGAGCCACGGGTCGAGCCCGAGCTGCGCGAGGTCTACCTCGGCGAGTGGGAGGGCGGAGCATTCCGCAAGCACGTGGTCGAGCAGCACCCGATCGCCCGGCAGATGTTCACCGAGCAGCGCTGGGACGTCATCCCCGGCGCCGAGTCGACCGAGGCGTTCGGTGAGCGTGTCCGAGGGGCGGTGCGGCGGATCGCCGCAACCCATCCGGACGAGACGGTGCTGGTCGTGTCGCACGGTGGGGTGATCGGCCAGGTCCTTGCGATGGCGACGGGCTCTCGGCCCTTCGCCTTCACCGGTGCGGACAACGCGAGCATCTCGCAGCTGGTCGTGGTCGACGACGCGTGGATCGTGCGTCGCTACAACGACGCCGCCCACCTCCAGGCCGCGCTGACCACAGCACCCGAGCCGCTGACCTGACGCCTCCAGCGGTGGTTCGCGCTTCGATCTTCGGAAGGGTGGGAATCTGATCGGCATGGGTTCCGACACGCCGGGAAACGACGATCCGCGAGCCGACCTCGATGACGATGGTGGCGACGGCGCCGCCACCGCCCCGAGCCCGGACGTCGGCCACGATGCCGATGCCGATCCTGCGCCGTCCTCCGAGGCAGCACCGCCTAGCCCGGGCCCCACCGGTTACACCGGGGACGAGACCACCAACCCCCTCCCGCTGGTGACCAGCACTGCCGAGGCTCCGGCGCCTCTGACCCCGGGCGTTCCACCGACCGCGGTCGACGGCGCAGGCGTCGGAACACCTGGCTCCACTGGGGCGGCTGCCGCTGCCGGGACGGACGACCGAGTCGAGGACCCAGCGCATGGCACCCGGCGCCGGGCGCTGATAGCCGGGCTCGTGGCCGCTATCGCAGCCATGCTGGCTCTGGGGGTGTTCCTTCTGGTGAGCGACTACGGCGATGACGACGACGAGCCGAACACGCCGTCGTCGACCACGGTCGACTCGGCCCCGTCCACGACCGCTGGGCTGAACCCCGCGCCGTCAGACCCGGCATCCACCGCGCCGACGACCGCACCCTCGGCGAGCACGACCACGGCGCCGGCCACGACGAACACCGGGTCCACGACCACCACGGCCTCGACCACGACCAGCACCAGCACGACCAGCACGTCGACGACAACGTCGACCGCACCCGCCGAAGAGCCGGCGACCGAGCCCGTCCCCGAGGACGCCTAAGCGGACGTCGGGTAGCCCCTGGCGGCGGTAGCGCCGCGCTGACACACTGCCGCCGATGAGCGATCCCCCGGCCAACCTGCACATGCTCAACGTCGTCGTGACCGATATGACGGCGAGCCTCGAGTTCTACCGGCGGTTGGGCGTGGTGGTGCCCGACGGTACGGATTCCTCGGAGGCCCATGTGCAGTTGCGCATGCCAGCGGGATTCAGCCTCGAGCTCGACACCGCCGAGTCGGCCCGGTTGTGGCACGCCGGCTGGCGTGCCGATCCGGCGAGCGCGCCGGTCGTCATGGGATTCATGCTGGCCAGCCCGGAAGCCGTCGACCAGCGCTACTCCGAACTGACGCAGGCTGGCTACCCAGGACGTCAGCCTCCGTTCGACGCCTTCTGGGGTGCCCGCTATGCGATCGTCGCCGACCCGGACGGGAACGACGTCGGCCTGATGAGTCCGATCGACCGGTCTCGGCAGACATGGCCGCCACAGGAGTCCCCCGACCCCTGAGAACCTCAGCGCACCGGCACCGCCTCCGCCCCGCTCGATGCTCCCGGCCTCGAGCCGCCGCCATGCCGCTGGCAGTCACCGATCGATGCGGCGGGGATCGCTCGTCGCCGACCCGGACAGCGTGCGGTGGGCTCTGCTCACTCGCCGCGGACGCGGACCTGCAGCGTGTCCGGAGATGCTGCCGGATTCCTTCCGAGGAAGGTCCCGGAGGGCCTTAACTGTCACACCCCCTGAGGATGATGGTCGGCATGGAAGCGACGACCGGGCAGCTGACCGAGGCTCACAAGCTGGCGGGGGTGGCTGATGTGCTGGGAGCTCTGGTTGCCGGGTTGGTGCCGTTGTCGGACGTTGCGGGATTGTGGGTGGCGTTTGATGCGGTGGCGCGGTTGGCGGCGGCGGGCAAGGTGTTGTTGGCGGCGCGGGTCGAGGAGTCCGGTGTGTGGCAGCGGGCGGGTGACCGCTCGGCAGCGGAGTTCCTGGCGCGTCGGTCCGGGGTGTCGGTCACGGTGGCGCGCAGCCATGTGGCGGCGTCCAAGCGCCTGGCGGACCTGCCGGCGACCGAGGCCGCGCTGCGCCGCGGTGGGTTGTCGGGAGCCCAGACAGATGTGATCACCGATGCGGCGGCCAGGAATGCTGATGCGGAGGGGCGGTTGTTGGGGTTGGCGGGGCGGGTGAGCCTGGCCGAGCTGCGCCAGGAATGCGACCGGGCCAAGGCCGCTGCCGATCCTGATCCGGATGGCCGGTTCCGGCGCATCCACGAGAACCGCCAGCTACGCCAGTGGCGCGGCAGGGACGGCTCGTGGCACCTGCACGCCCGCGGCACCGTGGACGCGGGCTCGGAGATCACCACCGCGTTGGCGCCGATCGTCGACGAGCTGTTCAGGGCCGCTCGCAGCGACAGCCGCCGCGAGCCCCGCGAACGGCTCGCTTTCGACGCCTTGCACCAACTCGCCCACCGCGCCATCGACCACACCAACAACTCCGACGGCCAAAGACCCCCAACCCCCGCTACCTGGGGCTCCTACGCATCGACCTCCAAGCCCTGATCCGTGGCGAGGTCCACGACGGCGAGATCGTCGAGATCGACGGGCTCGGCCCCATCCCTAGTCACCCGAGCCCGCCAACTGCTCGGCGACTCCATCCTCAAACTGGTCATCACCAACGGCCACGACGCCGCCAACATCACCCACCTCGGCCGCGGCCCCAACACCGCCCAACGCATCGCCCTGCTCTGGACCTCACCGGAATGCACCGTCACCGGGTGCGTCAACCGGCGCATCCAACACGACCACCGCGACCCCTGGGCACGAGTCCACGAAACCCGCCTCGACAACCTCGACGGGCTGTGCCCCCACCACCACTCCTTGAAGACGAGGTTCAGGTGGGCACTTGTCGCCGGCACCGGCAAGCGCGAGATGGTCCCACCCGACCACCCCCGCCATCCCGACAACATCGAGCCCCAACGACGATCTCAGGTACCGGCCGCCTGATCACCGGCTGACGAGAAACACCCCGGCGGCACTGCACGATCCCCCGCCTGCAACCGCCACATCCCCAGCTCTTTGACAACAGAACATGTCAGCGGCCGCCAGCCTCAGCGGGCGCGGCGGCGACGGCGACCACGCCGGACGCGGCGGAGCACCCACAGCACGGCGGCCGTGGCCACCGCGATGGGGAGCACCCGCTTGGCGACCGGTGCACCCGCTGCGTCGAGCAGGTCGACCGGGGCAGCGGGCGCGGTCGCCTTCGCCGAGGCTGAGCCGGTGGAACCAGCGCCGTCGCCGTCCGCGCCCGCCGCCCCCGCCGTGCCCGATGCCGAAGTGCCAGAGCCCGGGCCACCGGCCTCGAGCTTCTGTTCCAGGCAGGCGACGAACTGGTCCAGCAGCTTGGACGAGACGTCGGCGAGCACCCCACGGCCGAACTGGGCAACCTTGCCGGTGATCATCAGGTCGGTCACCACCGAGACCTTGGTGCCATCGCCGTCGCGGACGAGCTCGGCGGTCACCGTGGCGTTGGCGTTGCCCTGGCCCCGGGTCTCGCGACCCTCGGCGCGGAGAACCGCCCGGTGGGCGTCGTCGTCCTTCTCCAGGAAGCGGGCCGCGCCCTTGTACTGCGCGGTGATCGGGCCGACCTTGACCCGGACGACGCCGCGGTACTCGTCGTCGACGACCTCCTGCAGCTCGGCGCCGGGCAGGCACGGGGCGATCCGTTCGACGTCGGTCAGCACCTCCCACGCCCGCTCGACCGGCTCGTTCACCCGGAACTCGTTCCTCAGCTCCATCGCGACAGATCCTCCACTGTGTCGACGTCAACGGAGCAGCCAGGGCACGGCACCTCCAGCACCAGCTCCGGATGCGCTCGTATGAGCGTACGCGCCGCCCGGTCGCCGGTCCGAGGCAGCAGCGGCCATACGTCCTGGCCCAGGCCGACCGGATGGCCACGGATACCGTCGTAGGTCGCGACCGCGATACACCCCTGACGGCGGTCGGCAGCGTCGGTGACCGCACGAGCGACGCGGCGCCAGGCGTCGGGCTCGATCAGCGGCTGATCGGCCAGGCCGACGACCACTGCGGTCTCACCTGCGGCCCTAGCGACCCGAAGGGCTGCCTCCAACGAGGTGGCGATGCCGGCGGCCCAGTCGGGATTGTCGACGACCTCGACCCCCTCGGGCACGGGAGCCGTCGCGGCGCCGAAGACCACCGTCACCGGGCCGATCTCGGCCCGCAGGGCACTCTCCATGGCCCAGTCGAGCATCGGTCGACCCCGGAAGTCGGCGAGCAGCTTGTGCCCCTCGCCGCCCGACGACCTGTACCGCGAACCCTCCCCTGCCGCCAGTAGGACCGCGCGGACACTCGCGCGTGGGGCCGCGGGGTCCCCGCTAACCATGAATCGGGCCGTCGGCGACGCTGAGAGGTCGGGCGGGCGACCGGCCGGTTCGGTCGGCGATGATCTCCGCGCAGATCGACACCGCCGTCTCCTCCGGCGTCCTCGCCCCGAGGTCCAGGCCGATCGGCGAGCGGATCCGGGCCAGGCCGGCATCGTCGACACCGGCCTCCCGCAGCCTCCGCACCCGTTCGCTGTGGGTCCGCCTGCTGCCCATGGCCCCGATGTAGCCGGCCTCGGTCGCCAGTGCCGCGACCAGGGCGGGCACGTCGAACTTGGTGTCGTGGGTGAGCACGCAGACGGCATCGCGCGCGGTCAGCGTGTCTCCGACACGGGTAAGCAACCGGTCGGGCCATTCGACGACCACCTCGTCTGCGTAGGGGAACCGGTTGCGGGTGGCGAACACCTCACGCGCATCGCACACGGTCACGCGGTAGCCCATCACCTTGGCCACCCGCACCAGGGCCATCGTGAAGTCCACAGCCCCGAACACCAGCATGTGGGGCGGCGGGGCGAAACTCTCGACGAACACGGTGACCGCGGCCTCGCGAGCCTCGCCGTGCTCGCCGTAGTGGCGCACCTCGGTGCGACCGGCCGCCAGCTCGCCCAGGGCGTCGCGGGCGACGACCCGGTCGAGGTCGGGGTCGCCCAGCGATCCTCGGGCCTCGATGCCGGGTCGCACCAGCAGCTTGGCGCCCCGGCTCGGCCCGTCGATCACGGTCGCCAGCGCGACCGGGGCGTCGGTGCGTATGGCCGCTGCCAACTCGTCGTAGAGGCTCACCAGTCGAGGGGTTCCACGAACAGGTGGATCGTGCCGCCGCAGGTCAGCCCGACGGCGAAGGCCTCGTCGTCGCTGTAGCCGAAGGTCACCAGCTTCCGATGACCGGTCTCCAGCACCTCGAGCGCCTCGGTGACCACCGCGCCTTCCACGCACCCCCCAGATACCGACCCGATGACCTCGCCCCGCTCGTTGACCGCCATCGCCGCGCCCGGCTCGCGCGGGCCCGAACCGGCCACGTCGACCACCCGGGCGATGGCCACCGCCACGTCCTCACGCCGCCAGCGGTCGAGCTCGTCCAGCAGGTCCCTCATGTCGTGCACCTCATCTCGCGACCACCTCGGCAAGGGCCTCCAAGGACGCTACCGAATGCCCTTCCACGAACTCGTCCACGTGGGGCAACGCGGCGGCCATCCCCCGTGCCACCGGCGCGTAGCCCGGCGATGCCTTGAGCGGGTTGACCCACACGATCCGGTGCGCCACCCGGTGCAGCCGAGCCATCTCGGCCTCCAACGCCTCGGGGTCACCCCGGTCCCAACCGTCGGACAGCACCGCCACCACTGCCCCGCGCGCCAAGCCCCGGACGCCCCAGCGGTCGTTGAACCGGCGCAGGCCGGCACCGAGGCGAGTCCCACCGGCCCAGTCGGCCACCGCGTCGCTGGCGCGAGCCAACGCCTCGTCGGGGTCGTGGCTCGACAGCTCGCGGGTGATGCGGGTCACCCGGGTCCCCAACGCGAACACCTCGACCTGGCCCTGGCGCCGGGCGGCGACGGCGGCGTGTGCGAACCGGGCCAGGGCGCGCGCGTACGGCTCCATCGATCCGCTCACGTCCAGGAGCAGGAGCAGCCGTCGTGGCCGGTCCGCGGGCCGCGTCGTCGCCGGACGGAGCACCTCACCGCCGGTGCGCATCGCCCGACGCAGCGACCGCCGCAGGTCAGGCCGCCCCCGGTCGTGGGGGTCGCGGCGACGCCGGCGGCTGCGTCGGAGCGCCGCGTGCATCCGCAGGTCGGCCATCAGCCGGTGGGCCTCGTCGAGCTCGTCGGGAGTGCAGGCCGCAAGGTCCTTGTCCTTGAGGACCTCCACGGTCGACCACCGGACGACCCGCACGTCGTGTTCGTCCCCCTCGCCGACCTCGTCGGGGTCCCCTCCTCCGTCGTCGGCGTCGAGCAGCAGCTCGACCGGCCGGACCGGCGGTCGGGACAGGTCAGCCGGCACCTGGCCGAAGAACCCCGCGAACGCACGGTCGTAGAGCCCGACATCCTCGGGTCGCCGGACCAGCGTGGCCCGTCCCGCCCAGTACACGGCCTCGGGCCGGTCGACGCCGACGGCCGCCAGCGCTCGCGCGTAGACCACCGTGGCGCCGGTCGACACCCGCAGCCCGGACCGGCGCAGCACCCGCACGAAAGCCACCGCCGCGGCGGCCTCCGGATGAGACACGCCCGACGACGGGTCATGCACTGCGTTGCACCGCCTCGCGGACGACCACGTCCAGTCCGTGGTCGCGGACGCGCTGCTGGTCCTCGCGGTACTTGACCACCCATCCGAGGGTGGCCGCGACGCTGGCCTCGTCGATGGACGAGCGGCCCAGTGCCACCAGGGCACGGCCCCAGTCGATGGTCTCGGCGATGCCCGGCACCTTGTAGAGCCGCAGCGACCGGATCTCGGCCACCGCTGCAGCGACCTGGCGGGCGAGGGTCTCGGGCACCTCGGGCGCCCGGACCTTGACGATCGCGACCTCGCGCTCGAAACCCGGTTGGTCGATCCAGTGGTAGAGGCAGCGCCGCTTCAGGGCGTCGTGCACGTCGCGGGTGCGATTCGAGGTCAGCACGGTCACCGGCGGCACCGCTGCCCGCACCGTGCCCAGCTCGGGCACGGTGACCGCCCAGTCCGACAAGAGCTCCAACAGGAAGGCCTCGAACTCGTCGTCGGCCCGGTCGATCTCGTCGATCAACAGCACCGGCGGTGGCCCTTCACCGGGCTCCAACGCCTGGAGCAGCGGTCGACGCACCAGGAACCGCTCGTCGTACAGCCCGGCCTCCAGCGCGTCCCGCCCGACACCCGACGACTCGGACACCCGCAGGTGCAACAGCTGGCGCGCGTGGTCCCACTCGTACAGCGCCTGCGCGGCGTCGATGCCCTCGTAGCACTGCAACCGGACGAGGCGCGCCCCGGTCCAGCCCGCGAGGGCCTTGGCGACCTCGGTCTTCCCGACCCCCGCGTCCCCCTCGAGGAACAGCGGTCGCTGCAACTGCAACGCGAGGAACACCGAGGTGGCCAAGCCCTCGTCGGCCAGATAGTCCTGGGCCGCCAGCCCCGTGGCGACCTCGCCGACCGATGCGAAGCGGTTCAAGCTCCGGCTGCCTCCAAGGCTCGACGGGCCAGCACCCGGGACAGGTGCCGGCGGTAGTCCGGCGAGGCGTTGAGGTCCTCGGGAGGGTCGGTGCCCTCGTCGGCCCGGACCGCGGCGTCGGCCGCGGTCGCGCCACCGCCGAGTGCGGCCTCGACCCCGGACGCCCGCAGCGGTGTGGCCCCCATGTTGACGAGACCGACACCGGGGGTACCGTCGGCCAACACGGCGGCGACCGCGACCACCGCCCAGTCCTGGGCGCGGCGGTTGAACTTCTGGAACGACCAGCCCGCGGCGTCGGCCGCAGGCACCCGGACCTCGGTCAGCACCTCGTTCGGCGCCAGCGCCGTCTCGAGGAAGCCGACGAAGAAGTCGTCCACGGGGAGCTCGCGCTCGCCGCCCGGGCCACGGACCACCAGCGTAGCCCGCAGGGCGAGCAGGGCCGCCGGCAGGTCCGAGGCGGGGTCGCCGTGGGCGATCGAACCACCGAGAGTCCCCCGGTGGCGGACCTGCGGGTCGCCGATCTGGCCGGCAACCTCGACCAGCAGCGGCACCCGCTGCCGCAACAGGTCGGACTGCTCGAGATCGTGGTGGCGGGTCAGGGCACCGATGCGCACCGTGTCGCCGTCCTCGCGGACGTAGGACAGGTCGTCGATCCGCCCGATGTCGACCAGCACCGCCGGCATCGCCAGCCGCAACCGCATCAGTGGCAGCAGCGAGTGCCCACCGGCGAGCAGCTTGGCATCGTCGCCGTGCTCGGTCAGCAGGGTCACGGCCTCGTCGAGCGACGAGGCCCGTTGGTAGTCGAAGGTCGCGGGGATCACGGCCGAGCCTCCTGGATCGCCTTCCATACCCGCTCGGGTGTCGCGGGCATCTCGATGTCGGTGATGCCGAACGGTGAGAGCGCGTCGACGATCGCGTTGACCACCGTGGGGGTCGCGGCGATCGTGCCGGCCTCACCGATGCCCTTGACCCCCAGGGGGTTGGTCGGGCTCGGGGTGGTCGTGGAGTCCAACTGGAAGTTGGGCACCTCGGCCGCCGAGGGCACGCAGTAGTCCAGCAGGGTCGGATTCCGGAGGTTCCCCGCGTCGTCATACACGGCCTCCTCCCAGAGCGCCTGGGCCGCTCCCTGGACGATGCCGCCGTGGATCTGGCCCTCGACGATCATCGGGTTCACCTGGTTGCCGCAGTCGTCGACCGCCGCGTAGTCGACCAGGTCGACTCGACCGGTCTCCTCGTCGATCTCGACCACCGCCACGTGCGTGCCGAAGGGGAAGGTGAAGTTCGGCGGATCGTAGGTGACCTGGCCGACGAGGTTGGGCTCCACGCCGTCGGGCAGGTCGTGAGCGGTGAACGCCTCGAAAGCCACCGCCTGGAGGGTCATCGCCGTGGTCGGCGTGCCGCGCACTCGTAGCTCGCCCTCGACGAGCTCGAGGTCGTCCTCGGCGCACTCCAGCTGGTGCGCCGCGATCAGGCGAGCCTTGGCCAGCACCTCGTCGGCCGCCATGGCCACGGCGACACCGCCGACCGGCAGCGACCGGCTGCCGTAGGTGTCCATGCCCAACGGGCTGACCGCGGTGTCCGAGTGCAGAACCTCGACCTGCGCGGGATCGACGCCCAGCTTGTCGGCGACGATCTGCGACCAGCTGGTCTCGTGCCCCTGGCCGTGTGGTGTCGCACCGCTGACGACCTGCACCGCGCCGGTCGGGAGCACCGAGACCGTCGCCGCCTCCCAACCCCCGGCGGAGTAGTTCAGCGACGCGAGCACCCGGCTCGGGGCCAGTCCGCACATCTCGACGTAGGTCGCGACCCCGATCCCGAGGTGCTTGGTGTCGCCCTGGTCCCGGCGGCGTTGCTGCTCGGCACGGAGCTGGTCGTAACCCACCAGCTCCAAGGCACGCTCGAGGGTGGGCGCGTAGTTGCCGGAGTCGTAGGTGAGGCCGGCGATCGACGTGTAGGGGAACGCGTCGGCGGCGATGTAGTTGCGTCGCCGGATCTCACCGGCGTCGATCCCGACCTTGCGGGCCAGGGCGTCGACCGTGCGCTCCAGGGCGTAGGTCGCCTCGGGCCTGCCGGCACCGCGGTAGGCGTCGGTCGGCGTCCGGTTGGTGAACACTCCGGTGCACTCGAAGTGGTAGGCCGGGACGTCGTAGACGCCGTGGTAGAGGAACGCGCCGAGCAGCGGGATGCCCGGGGTGACCAGCTGCAGGTAGGCACCCATGTCGGCCAGCAGCTTGACCCGGACGGCGGTGATCTTGCCGTCTCCGTCTGCCGCCAGCTCGATGTCCTGGATCAGGCTGCGGCCGTGGATGGTGGCCACCCCGGCTTCGCTGCGGGTCTCGGTCCAGCGGACCGGGACACCGAGCCGGCCGGCCAGCGCGACCGCGACCAGCTCCTCGGCGTAGACGTTGAGCTTGGACCCGAAGCCGCCGCCGACGGCCGGGGCGACGACCCGCAGCTTCTGCTCAGGCAGACCGCAGGTCACGGCGGTCATGATCTTGAGGATGTGGGGGATCTGGGTCGCCGAGTAGATCGTGAAGTCCCCGCCGTAGGCCCCTGGCACCACCGCGACGCCGCGTGGCTCCAAGGCGGCCGGGATGAGCCGTTGCTGCAGGTAGCGCGCCTGCACCACGTGCGCGGCGTCCGCAAAGGCGCGGTCCACCGCGTCGCTGTCGGGCGCCAGGGTCCACGTGTAGCTGCTGTTGGTGCCCAGACCGTCGTGCACCAGCACCCGGTCGGTCACCGCGTCGGCGATGTCGATCACTGGCTCGAGCGGCTCGTAGTCGACCACGACCGCGTCCACCGCGTCCGCGGCGGCATAGCGGCTGTCGGCGACCACCACGGCGACGGCGTCACCCGCGAAGCTCGCCTGGTCGACGGCCACGGGCCAGTGGTCGGGGGATTTCATGTCCTCGGTGACCGGCCAGGCACAGGGCATCGGGTTCGCCCAGTGGTCGCGCAGGTCGGCGCCCGTGAAGACGTGGCGCACGCCTGGCAGCGCGAGCGCACCGCTGGTGTCGATCTCGCCGATGCGCGCGTGCGCGTACGGGCTGCGGACGAACCCGGCCCAGAGCGCGCCCGGGATCTGCAGGTCGTCGACGAAGCGCGCCTCGCCGGTGACCAGGCGGGCGTCCTCTTTGCGGAGGAGGCGGTCGCCGATCGTGCCGGCACTCATGCCACGACCCCCTGGTCGGCTGCAGCGAGGACGGCCTTCACGATGTTGTGGTAGCCGGTGCAGCGGCAGAGGTTGCCTTCGAGCCCGAGGCGGACGTCGCCCTCGCTCGGCTGCGGGTTCTCCTGCAGCAGCGACACGGCCGCCATGATCATCCCGGGTGTGCAGTAGCCGCACTGCAGTCCGTGCTCGGTGTGGAAGGCCTCCTGCATCGGGTGCAGCCCGTCTCCGGCCGCCAGGCCTTCGATGGTGGTGACCTCGTGGCCGTCGGCCTGGACCGCCAGCACGGTGCACGCCTTCACCGACTCGCCGTCGAGCAGCACCGTGCACGCACCGCACGACGACGTGTCACAGCCGACGTTGGTCCCGGTGAGCCCCAACGTGTCGCGGAGGTAGTGCACCAGCAGCACACGAGGTTCGACCTCGCCGCTGCTCTGGTCACCGTTGACCGTCAGAGTGATGTTCACGTCTCGTCCTCCCCCTCGCTAGAGACAGCGTCATCGTGCACCTTTCGGCGCCGTTCTGCCAGGGTGTGTGGATGGCGTCGTTCAGCGGCTGGAACCCGAAGCTGTGGGCCGGCTGGAGGCCCAACGGCATCGGCGAGCAGAAACCCCATCACTACCGAGAGATGGTCAAGGCGGCCTGGGCCAACCGCGCCCACCCCCGCTATGCCTTGGACGTCCTCACCAAGGGCGCATGCGACGGATGTGCTCTGGGCGTGACCGGGCTCCACGACTGGACCATCGACGGTGTGCACCTGTGCACGACCCGACTCCAGCTGCTCAAGCTCAACACCGCCGACGCGTTCGACCCCGCGCGGCTGCCACCGGTCGAGACCCTCCGGACGATGACCGGCTCGCAGCTTCGCGACCTCGGGCGCCTGGGCTACCCGATGCGCCGGCGTCGCGGCGAGCCCGGTTTCCGGCGCATCCCGTGGGACGAGGCGCTCGACGCGCTGACCGGCAGCCTGCGCCAGGGCGCCCCCGACCGCACCGCGCTCTACCTGACCAGCCGAGGCCTCACCAACGAGACCTACTACGCCGCCGGCAAGGCGGCCCGGTCACTCGGGATCGCGAGCATCGACTCGGCAGCACGGGTCTGCCATGCCCCCTCGACGCTCGGCCTCAAGGCCACCGTCGGCGTGGCCGCGACGACCTGCTCCTACCAGGACGTCATGGAGGCCGACCTCGTCGTGCTGTGGGGGGCGAACCCGGCGAACAGCCAGCCGGTGTTCATGAAGTACCTTTACCTCGCACGGCGCCAGGGCAAGGCCCGCGTCGTGGTGGTCAACCCGTTCCTCGAACCGGGCCTCGACCGCTACTGGGTGCCGTCGAACCTCGAATCGGCGCTGTTCGGCACCAAGATGTGCGACCTCCACGTGCCGGTGCGACCGGGGGGCGACGTCGCACTGGCCAACGCGGTGCTCAAGGTGCTGATCGAGCGCGACGCCTTCGACCGCCGGTTCGTGGCCGAGCACACCGACGGCTTCGCCGAGCTGACCGCTGCCCTCGAAGGCCAGGACCTCGACGAGTTGGTGCGTCTGGCCGGCGTCGACGTGGCCACCGTCCACCGCTTCGCGGACGAGATCGCGGGCGCGTCGGGAGCGATCCACGTCTGGTCGATGGGCATCACCCAGCACCGCGAGTCGGTCGACAGCGTGCGTGCGATCGTGAACCTCGCGCTGGCCCGCGGCGACGTGGGCCGCAACGGCGCGGGGCTGATGCCGATCCGGGGCCACTCCGGGGTCCAGGGGGGAGCCGAGATGGGCGCCTACGCCACGGCCTTGCCCGGGGGCCTGCCGGTCGACGCCGACCACGCTGCCGCGCTCGCTGGGCGCTGGGGGTTCCCGGTGCCCGCATCCCCGGGACGGACCGCGCCGGAGATGGTCGAGGCGGCCGACCGCGGCGAGATCGACCTGCTGTGGATGTCCGGGGGCAACTTCCTCGACGTGCTCCCCGACCCGCGACGGGTCGAAGCGGCACTCGGCCGGGTCCCGCTCCGGGTCCATCAGGACATCGTGCTGACCAGCCAGATGCTGGTCGACGGCGCCGACGTGATCCTGCTCCCGGTCACGACCCGCTACGAACAGGAGGGTGGCGGCACGGAGACCACCTCCGAACGGCGCATCATCTTCAGCCCCGAGATACCCCGCCAGGTGGGCGAGGCCCGCAGCGAGTGGCGGCTGTTCGCCGACGTCGCAAGCAGCGTTCACCCCGAACGACGGGCCGGGTTCTCGTGGCCGACCAATCGCGACCTGCGCGACGAGATCGCGCGAACGGTCCCGGCCTATGCCGGCATCGAATCGTTGTCCGAGCCCGGTGACCAGGTCCAGTGGGGAGGCCGCCACCTCTGTGCCGGCGGGCACTTCCCGACACCCACGGGGCGAGGGCGGTTCAGCGTCGTGGTCCCGTCCGAGCCCGACCTGCCCGACGGCACCTTCGTCGTGGTGACCCGGCGGGGCAAGCAGTTCAACTCGATGGTCCACGCCTCCGTCGACCCGCTGACCGGCGCCGGTCGCGACTCCGTGCTGATCGACCGCGACGACGCCGAGGACCGGGGCCTGACCGACGGCGACCGGGTGCGCCTGCGCTCGACGACCGGGTCGCTCGACGGCAGGCTGCAGACCGTGCGCCTCGCCCCACGCACGCTCCAGGTCCACTGGCCGGAGGGCAACGTGCTGGTTCCCGGCGGCGAGAGCCACCGGGAACCGACCTCCCAGGTCCCCGACTACAACGCGGTCGTCACCGTCGAACGGCTCGACCCCGACTCGTCGGCCTGACCGCTCGCCGGCCGGCCCTCAGCTCGGTTCGACGGCCGGTGGTGGCGGCGGTGCCAGGTGCGGGTCACCGCCGATCGGTGCCGGCTGCCGGCTGGCCGTGCCTGACCGGAACGCGGCATCCAGCGCCCGATGGAGGAGGTGGCCGACCAGGCCGGCGGCGAGGAGGAGGCCGCCCAGCAGCACCAGGTTGCCGAACGGTTCCCAGCTCCGCAGCTGGGTGCCGCTCTGGATCATTGCCACCACGACACCGGCTGCCGCCCCGGCCAGCGGGGCGATGGGCCCGCTGCCACGAACCACGCCGGCGATGGCGACCGCTGTGAACAGTGGCAGGAGCACGTTCTCTCCCGCTACCGGTACGGCGAACCGCAGCGCGCCCACGTTGATCCCGCCGAAGAGCCCGGCGGCCAGGCCCGACAGGACGAAGCCCGCGATCACCTCCGGCCCCGGAACGCCCGAGCGCCGACGCTCGTCGGTGACACCCACGCCGAGGAAGGATGCTCCGAGGGCGAGAGCGGTCACCGCGATCGCCGCGACCACGGGCAACGCGTTGCCGTCGATCACGCCGTCGACGACCGCCCTGCCCTGCACGCCGATCTGGTCGAGCGCGATGGCCTGCAGCAGGAACCCCACGCCAAGGGTCAGCAGCGCCGCCGGCACCCGGGTCAACCATCGGGCCAGGCCGATGCCGACCCCGCACGCCACGCCGACCGCAGCGCAGGCCAGCAGCGCCGCAGCCACGCTGGTGTCCGCCGTCTCGGCATACACCCAGCCGGCGAAGACCGACGTCCCGAACACCGACAGGTCGATCTCGCCCCAGGCCACCAACAGCGCCGCCGGCGCAGCCACCAGGACGAGGAGTGCGGCGATCCGGAAGAAGACGTCGCTGAGGAACCCTTCGGTCGGGTCTGCGGTGATGAAGAACACCACCGCGTAGAGGCCGACCAGACCGAGGGTCACGACCGGGCCCAGCAGGTAGGCCGGGCTGAACACGCTCGAGAGCCCTCCACGGGCCCGTACGGGCCCGCCCCCGAATCCTGGGGGCCCTGACGGGCCTGGTGGCCCTGGGGGAGGCGGACCCGAGCCCGGTGCGACGCTCGGCGTCGTCCACGGCTCCGGTGGCTTGTCGACGGGAGGACCGCCGCTGTCGGACGTCGTCATGGCGTGGACCGTAGTGCGCCGACGTGCACGATCGGGCGCAGCCCGATCACACGTCGAAGATGCCGTCGATGACCAGGATGATCGCGGTGACGGCGAGCACGGCGGCGGTGAGCCGGCCGAGCCAGGTGGCCAGGCGCCCACCGCCGGAGGTCAGCGGCAGCCACCGCACCGCGGCCACAACTAGGCCGACACCTGCGGCCAACGCCACCGCCAGCGCGAGGACGCCCAGGTCGGCGCGCGCACTGACCGCCAGCATGACCAGCGCCGGGGCGGCGAACGCCAAGGGCACGTCCAGCTCGGACCGGCGGCCCGCGAGCTCGGCGACGCCGACACCGGTGGCCACCGCGCCGGCCGCGATGCGCAGCGCCGGATCGCTCACGTTCATCACGTCCAGCAGCGGGATGCTGACCAGAGCGATCGCGAACACGACGAGCGCCCCCACGGCGCCACCCCGGGCGGCGGCCCGCACGAGCTCGCCACGCGAGCCGTTGCGCCCCCGGATGACGTCGAACGCGACGCGGCACGGGTTGACCGCGGCCAACAGCGCGACCGCCCACAGCCACGCCGAGGGGGCCGGGTCGTCCGAGCCCGAGCTGTCCTCGCCTTGGGACTCCACGATGGCGACCGTGCGCAGCAGCGCCGAGATCGCGTGCTGCTGGTCGTCCATGCGCGTCGACCCGTCGCGGAACCACGCCCCCCGGACCTGGTCGTTGCCGGTGCGGGTCTGGGCTTCGATCGCCAGGCCCGCCACGCATCGGGCCCGCTCGGCCAACGGGCGGCGGAGGTCGGCGAGCCGCTCGTCGTCCTCGGCGACCCGCCACAGCCCGGTCAGGGCCTCGCCGACGACGCCGTAACCGCCGCCACGCGGCTGGTGCGGCCCTCGCACCAGCAGGCCCCACGGCCCGAACCGCTGGCTGACCCAGCGAACCTGCGAGCCGAACAGCTCGGACTGCCGGCGCGCGTAGGCCACCTCGGCGTCGCCGAGCGGTCCCTCCGAGTCGTCGAGCCCGTAGGCCGCCCAGTGGTCGGGCAGCGGAGGCCAGTAGTCCTCGACGTCGTCACGTTCGCTGGCGACGTAGGTGCCGATGCGGGATGCCGGCTCGCCCCAGCCGTCCTCCGGGAACAGCCGGTGCAGCCGCGCCACCGCCCACCACGCTTCGCCGGTGTAGTACTTCGAGTAGACGTCGGGCACCGGCTCGCCGGTGGTCGAGTCCGCGTAGGCGAGCACCGCGCCCGACGGCTCGACCTGGGCGACCAGGAACCGCCCGAGCTCGCCGAGGAGGTCGTCGTAGCGGTCGTCACCAGTGGCCTCGCGCCTCTCGGCGAGGCCCGCGACCAGCAACGCCGTTGCTCCGACCGGGGTCTGGCCCTGGTAGCGCACGGCCGCCCAGTCGTCGCGCCGCTGCAACCGGTCCTCGATCCAGTCCACCCCGTCGTCCGCGGACTCCAGCGCACCGGGGATCTCGGCCGACGCCGCCTGGTAGAGGCCCATGATGGCGCCCGCATGCCGCACCACGTTGTAGTCGGCGACCACGGTGTCGGTGTCGGCCTCGTAGAGGTACAGCCAGGTGCCGTCGGCATGCTGGTTGCGGACGAACCAGTCGACAGCGTCGCTCGCCGACGCGTGGAGCTCGTCGGTGGTCGCCGACGGGCAGTGCTCGGGCGGCGCGACCACGCCGAGGGCCAGCACCCCCACGCCCACGACCGTGAACGCGTGCCGGGCCAGCGGAGGCACGCTCGGCAGCTTCATCGCCACCACCGGAACGGCAGCGCGAACCAGGCGGTCACGGGGAGCCGGCTGAGGGCCAGGGTCACAGCGGGACGCCCGTGCAGCACCGTGCCGTCGCGGTCGACCACCCGGACCGACGAGCCGACCTCTCCGGGCTCGACGCGAAACCGGGCCAACCAGTCCAGCAACCGGACCGTGGCCGCGAGACGGCGTTGTCGTTGATCCTCTAGGTCGATCACCAGCACTCGATCCCTGGTCGAAGGCACGGCCCAGATCACCAGCGCGGCGACGGCCAGGAACGAGAAGACCTGGACCGAAGCCGTGATCTGGATGGCGACATGGAAGCACACCGCAACCCACGCCGCGACATAGCGGGTCCCCCGCCACCAAAGCCCCACGGCGACGAACAGCTCGGTGAGCACGATGACCTTGGCCGCTCCGGTGTGGAAGCCCCGGTCCAACAGCACGTCCTGGGCCCACCCCGGCAGAGGCGAGCTGGCCAGCTCGTCACGCACCCGCACCGTTCGCAGCCAGGTCACCGTGCCGCCGAACCAGTCGGGGTCGACCAGCTTGCTGACGCCGGACGCTCCGTAGACCACGGCCGCCTCGAAGCGCAGCAGCCACAGGGGCCACGCCGGCCCGGTCTCCTTTCCGGCCCCGCCCGCCAACACCAGCCCGCCGAGGATGATCACCAGGTAGGCGCGGTTGCTGTGGACGTGCGTGGTGGAGAGCAGCAGGTTGTAGGTCACGACCGCGAAGGCCGTGGCGGTCGCCAGCCGGACCAGGACCCCCAAGGACATCGCGATCGCGGCCGCCGCGGCCAGCCACAGCAGGCCGACGTACAGCGCCCGCGGCAGCTCCGGGTACCACGAGGTGTAGGGCTCGTAGAAGGTGTCGCGGTAGATCCGCCCGTCGAGGGCGTCGGCGAGGAACGGCGCGAGATGCAACAGCACCACGGGCCCGACCAGGGTCCGCAGCACGATCAGCGCCCGCAGGCTCACCTGCCGGCCGAGCATCTCGTCAAGACGATCCACCACTGGTGCGCTCAGGAGCGCTCCTCGCTCCGTAGCACCACGACCTCGGGCTCGTCGTCGTTGTACCAGTACGTGACCGTCGCCTCGAGGTAGCGGGTCTCGTCGTCGCGGGGTGTATGCGTCGCCACCCAGTCGAGCGCGGCGTCGAGGAACGCAACCTGGTTGTCGACCCCGGCGTCGGCGTGGTGCCGCACCCAGGGATAGCGCAGGCCGCGGCCCGCCATCAGCTCGCTCCAGCGGTAGCCGGCCCACGGGTGGCGCACGGCGACCCGACGACCGTCCTCGGTGACCCGCACGACGTCGGCCTGCCACGTGCTCGCCTCGGGGAACATCTGGAAGGCGAACTCCTTGTGGTCCGACCGGTAGCCCCGGGCCACCAGCACCAGCTGCCCGACGACGACCGCGGCCACCACCAGCCGGCGGCCAACGACTCGGGCATGCACGGACTCAGGTTGGCACGGGCGTGCAGTCCCTCGCGGGATCCGCGACCGGGATGACCTCCAGGCTCACCGGATCGAAGAAGTGGACCCGATCGGGGTCGATCACCAGCGGCAGCCGCTCGCCGACCGCGACCCGGCTACCCGCCGGCAGCCGGGCGGCGACCCGGAGGCCGTGGCCGTGCTGGCCGTCCTGGTCGTGCTTCGCGACGACTGCCGCCGTCGACAGGCCCGAGCCCTCGATCGCGTCCAGCTGGCGCGCCGACGGCAGCGCCGAGCCCTCGCTCTGGCAGTGCACCAGGACGTCCGATCCCAACAGCTCGGTCAGCACGACGCCCAGTTCGAGCACCGACTCGGACGGCGGTGTCCGATCGTCGGGCAGCGCGATCGCTTCCGGGCGCACACCGAGCAGCACCTCGTCGCCCAGGTGGTGGTGCAGCTCCGGCCGGGCGGTCATCACCCGTGCGGGCAGCGTGAGCGCCTGGTCGCCGAGACGGACCTGGACCCGATCGTCGTCACGAGGCATCAACACCCCGCGCAGCACGTTCATGGCCGGCGAGCCGATGAACCCGGCGACGAACAGGTTGACCGGATGGTCGTACAGCTCCTGGGGGCCCGCGACCTGCTCGAGCCGACCCTCGCTCATCACCGCGACCCTGTCGCCCATCGTGAGGGCCTCGGTCTGGTCGTGGGTCACGTACATGATCGTCGTGCCCAGCTCGCGGTGGAGCTCCTGCAGGTAGGCCCGCATCTCCACCCGCAGCTTCGCGTCGAGGTTCGACAGCGGCTCGTCCATAAGGAACGCCTGGGGCGCCCGCACGATGGCACGGCCCAACGCGACGCGCTGCCGCTGGCCGCCCGAGAGGTGGCCGGGGCGACGCTCCAGCAGCTCGTCGATCGCCAGCCGTCTGGCCACGCGCGCCAGCCGCTCGCGGACGCCCGGCTTCGGCAGCCGTTGCATCCGCAGCGCGAAGGCCAGGTTCTGGGCCACGGTCATGTGCGGGTACAGGGCGTAGCTCTGGAACACCATCGCGATGTCGCGCTGGCGGGGCGGCACGTCGTTGACCACCCGTGCCCCGATGCGCAGCGTCCCCCGGGTCGCGGCCTCGAGGCCCGCCACCATCCGCAGGGCGGTCGACTTCCCCGAGCCCGACGGGCCGACGACCACCGTGAACTCGCCGTCGGCGATGTCGAGGCTCAGGTCATCGACCGCGACGGTCCCGTTGGCGAAGACCTTGGTCACTCCGTCGAAGCTGATGCTTGCCACGCTTGATCCCTCCTATCCCTTGACCGCTCCGGCGGTGAGGCCTTTGACCAGCCAGCGCTGGGTGGCGAAGAACGCCACCATGATCGGGATCGTCGACACCACCCCTGCAGCCAGCAGCTGCGCGTACTGCTCGCTGTGGGCGCTGACGAACAGCCGGATGCCGATGGGCAGCGTCCGGGCGTCGTCCTGGGTCAGCTGCGACGCGAACAGCACTTCGTCGAACGCGAACAGGAACGAGTACACGAAGGTCGCGGCGATGCCAGGCGCCGTCGCGGGCAGGACCACCCGGGCGAAGGCGCCGAAGTGGGTGCAGCCGTCCACCCGGGCGGCGTCCTCGAGGTCACGCGGGACCGCGACGAAGAACGCCCGCATCAGGAAGATCGACACCGGGGTGAAGAAGGCGGTGTAGACGATGACCATCCCCAACCGGGTGTCCTGCATCCGCAGGAAGGTGTGCTGCTGCAACCAGATGAACCCCAGGAACACCGGCAGCAGGAACATCGACCCCGGCACCAGCTGGGTGCCGATGACCGTCAGCTCGTAGGGCCGGGCGCCGCGGAACCTGAACCGGGCCAGGGCATACCCCGCGGTGCTGGCGAACGCGGTGGCCAGGGTGGCCGCTCCAGCCGAGATGACCATGCTGTTGATCAGGAAGTGGGAGTAGTCAACCCGGTCCCACATGGCGCCGAACGCCTCGAAGGTGGAACCGAACAGTTCGAACTCGCCGGTCGACAGGCTCAGGTTGTCCTGCAGCGACGCCAGCACGAGGTACACGATCGGCGCCAGCATCAGCACCAGCACCACCCAGGTGAGGATGTCGAGCGCCACCTTGGTGGCCCGGCGCCGTCCGACCGCGCTCATCGCGCCATCTCCAGGTCGCGGCGGAAGGCCGCGTACCAGGCGGCCACCCAGACCAGCATCCCGAGCATCATCAGCGTCGAGGCCGCTGCGCCGAGGCCGACCAACCGGTTGGAGAACGACTCCCGCACGATCAACGTCATGAGCAGGTCGGCGTGGGGGCCGGGGTTCGAGCCCATCATGATCCAGGGCACCGCGAACTGGTACGAGGAGTAGATGACGCCGAACAGCAGTTGCACGGCGAACAGCGGCCGGATCAGCGGGAAGGTGATGTGGCGGAACTGCCGCCAGGGCCCCGCCCCGTCGATCTCCGCGGCCTCGAGCAGATCCTGGGGGATGGCCTGCAGCCCGGCCAGGAAGATCAGCATCGCCAGCGGGATGCCCCGCCAGACGCTGGGCACGATGATCGCCCAGATCGAGTTCGGGCCGTTGAGCCATACCGGGCGCTCGTCGAGGAGGTGCGTCCAGTCGACGAGGATGTCGTTGACGATGCCGACGTCGCTGCGCCACATGAACTGCCACAGCGTGGCCATCACGAAGCTGGGCACGACCCACGGCATCAGCATCAGCGTGCGGATGATGCGCTGACCGGGCACCGGCCGGTTGAGCAGCAACGCGATCCCCAGCCCGAGGCCCAGGGTCAGGGCAACGGTCCAGCCGGTGTAGAAGATCGTGTTCCCCAGAGCGGTCGAGAAGCCTCGATGGACCGAGTTGTCCCGGTCGAACAGCAGGGTGCCGTAGTTGTCGAAGCCGGTCCACGGCGCCGCGAACAGCTGCGCGTAGGTGAAGGTGTTCAGCCGCTTCAACGACAGGATCCACCCGCCGATCATCGGCAGGATGTGGATGAGCACCATGAACGTCACCGCCGGAGCGATCAGCGCATACGGCAGGCGCGTGCGCTCCAGCTTCGGAATCGCACGGCGTCGAGGCGGCTTGTGCGCCGCCGGCTCGACAGCTGCCTCCTCGATCTCGTCAGCGATCGTGGTCATCGGGTCCTCGGACGGTAGGGAGGAGGGAAGCGCGGACTGGCCCGCCCGAGCCCGCGCTTCCCCGGTCTCTGTGGTCTCCTATGGCCCTACTCGCCCTGCGCCAGCAGGTCGTTGGCCTCGGTGGCCGCAGCCTCGAGCTCGGACCGCACGGCGTCGGCGCTGAAGTCACCGGCGGCCGCGCTGTCGAGGATGGTGCCGAAGTGGGTCTTGTACGTGTTCTCGATCGCTCCCCACTGAGCGATCGGTGCGTAGGTACGACCCTGCTGGATGGCCTCGAAGAACGCAGCCTGGTTCTCGTCGGCGCTGGCGCGCTCTTCCTGGGCGCTGGTGGTCGACGGGAAGAAGCCGAGGATCTCGGCGTACTGCAGCTGGACGTCGTCCTGCGACAGGTACTCCAGGAGCTGCCAGGCCTCTTCCTGGTTGTCGGACGACTCGAACATCATCAGGTTCGATCCGCCGACGAAGGTGAAGGCGTCACCGCTCGGACCGGACGGCAAGGGTGCGATGCCGACGTTGTTGCGGGCCGCGTCGACCCAGTTCTCGTCGTCCTCCCGGGGGACGGATGCGAGGGTCCACGGACCACCGATCCAGATCGCCAGGGTGCCGTTCTTGAACTGGTTCTCGGTCTGGGTGCCGTCGAGCTCGAGCGTCGCCGGGTCCCAGAGACCGTCCTGGAGGAGCTGGCCGAAGTACGTGACGGCGTCGACAGCCTCGTCGCTGGCGACGGTCGACTCGGTGTTGTCCTCGTTCAGCTCCGCGCCCCCGTACGACCAGATCAGCGGGAACACGTGGTGGACGAGGTCGAACGCCAGCCCTCCCGGCTGCCCGAAGGGCCAGATCTCCTGACCGTCGATCTCGGGCACCTCGTCCTTGATGGTCTGCAGCGTCTCGCGGAACGTGCCCCAGTCGCTGAACGCCGTCTCCGGGTCGAGGCCGGCCGCGTCGAGCACGTCGGTGCGGTAGTAGATCGCCCGGGCCTCGGTGAACCACGGTACCGCCCAGACCCCGTCCTGCCCGGCGAGCTGGGTGGTGTTCCAGACACCGTCCGGGTAGTTGCTCTCGGTCTCGCCGGCCAGGTCGCTCAGGTCGACGAAGCCACCGAGGTTGGCGAAGAACGGCACCTGGGTGGTGCCGGCCTGGGTGATGTCGGGTCCTTCGCCGGTGGTCGCCTGGTTGCTGATCTGGTCGAACTGCACGTCCCAGCCAGCCTCCTCGACGTTGACGTCGATGCCGGTCTCGTCCTCGAACGGCGCGACGAGCTCCTCGAAGTCGGGGACCGGGTTCGGACCGTTGGGCATGATCTGGATGGTGACCTCGCCACCCTCCTGGGCCGCCGCCTCGTCCTCGCCGCTCGCGTCGTCATCGTCGTCGCCGCCGCAGGCCGCCAGGAACAAGGCGGGGGTCAGTAGTAGGGCGACCGCACGGGTGGTCCGTCGCCTCTTGTGGTGTTGCAACTTGCCTTCCCCCTTGTGATTGCTGTCGGTTGCTCTCGCTCTAGCTCTCGCTCTCGGCGTGATCGTGCGGTGCTGTAGAGCCCCGGACGACCAGCTGGACGGGCAGGGTCACGGTCGAGGGCTGGTCGAGGTCCCGCTCGATCCGTCGCAGCAGGGCCCCCCCGGCCTCGGCGCCGAGCCGCGCCTTGTCCTGGCGGACCGTGGTGAGCGCCGGCCGCATGTGCGGCGCCATCGACATGTCGTCGAAGCCCACGACCGACAGGTCGCCGGGAACCCGGAGCCCGGTCGCGGCCGCGGCACGGATCGCGCCCACGGCCATGAGGTCGGACTGCACCACGACGGCGGTCGGTGGCTCGTCCAGGGCGAGCAGCTGTTCCATCGCGTCGCTGCCGCTCTCGACGTAGTAGTCCCCGTAGACCACGTACTCGTCGCGGTAGGCGAGCCGTCGCGCCTGGATCGCCCGGCGGTAGCCCCGCAGGCGGTCGATGCAGGGACGGGTCTCGATCAGCCCGGTGATGGTCGCGATCCGTCGATGGCCGAGCTGGTAGAGGTGCTGCACCGCCATCTGCGCGCCCGCCACGTTGTCCGACGCCACCAGCACCGCTTCCGCACCGAGGTCGACGTCGACGCCCACGCACGGCACCTCGGAGCGCACCAGTCGGCGCGCCTCGGGGTCTTCGGAGTAGACGCCCATCAGCACGACGCCGTCCACGTTGTGGTGCCGGCACCGGCCCAGGTAGCTCTGGTCCACGAAACCGTTACCGGGCCGCTGGGTGGCGAACAGCAGCAGGTCATAGCCGGCCTCGCCGATGGCCTGCTTCAGACCGACCAGCACCTCGTGGAAGAACGGGTGCTGGAGGTCGGGGTGGCCGCCGCCGGTCTCGAGGAACACGCCGACCACGTGCGACCGCTGGGTGACCAGCGTGCGCGCCGCGGCTGCCGGTGTGTACTCCAGCTCGGTGGCCAGGCGCAGGATGCGGGCCCGGGTTTCGCGGGCCACGTCGGGATAGCCGTTGAGCGCTCGCGACACCGTGCCCACCGAGACGCCCGAGAGCTTGGCCAGCTCCCGAATCGTGGTGCGCGGCCCGGAACACCTCCATGCCATGCTCCATCCCCTCATGCCTGGGAGCGCTCCCAGAATCGTTTCCGCCAAGGTAGAGATCGATCGACCCACTCGTCAAGGGAGCGCTCCCAAATTCCTCACTGCTAGTGCCGTGCTAGACGATCCCTGATGACCGCGGCGCTACGACTCCCCGACCCGTGTGTGGTCGTGCTCGTCGGTGCATCAGGTGCGGGCAAGACGCACTGGGCTCGCACGGCCTTCGACCTGGGCTACGTCGTGGCGTCCGACGACCTGCGCGCGGTGGTGGGCCTCGGGCCCGACGACCAGCGCGCCGGCACCGACGCGTTCGACCTGCTCGAGCTGATCCTCGACCGCCGGTGTCGACGCGGGCTGACCACCGTCGTCGACAGCACCGGGCTCGATGCCCGTCGCCGGGCTGCCTGGCTCCGCGTCGCCCGCCAGAACGGCGTGCCCGCGCACGTCGTGCTGTTCGCCACCGCCGACATGCTGTGCCGCTCACGCAACCGCGACCGGTCGCGGCCCGTACCGGCGAAGGTCCTCACCACCCAGCTACGTCAGGCGCGCGAGGTATCAGCAGTGCTCGCTGCGGACGGCTGGGACGGCATCCACGCGCCCGGCCCCGTGACGCTGGTGCCGCCACAGTTCCTGCACGCCACCGCCGCTGCCAACCGCCAGCAGGAGGACCCCATGGACCTCGACTTCGGCCTCCAGATCTCGCGCTTCGACTGGCCCGGTGGGACCGCCGAGACCGCCGAACGGCTGGCCGCGCTGGCCGGCGAGGCCGAAGCCGCGGGCTTCACCAGCCTGTGGGTGATGGACCACTTCCTCCAGATCCCGACCGTCGGACGGGAGTGGGAGGGCATGCTCGACAGCTACACCACCCTGGGATTCCTCGCCGGGCGCACCACGACGGCCCGGCTCGGCGTACTGGTCACCGGCGTGACGTACCGCAACCTCGCGCACCTGGCCAAGATCGTCGCGACGCTCGACGTGCTGTCCGGCGGGCGGGCCATGTGCGGTCTCGGGGCGGCGTGGTTCAAACGCGAGCACGACCTCTACGACTGGGAGTTCCCGCCGGTGGGGCGCCGCTACGACCTCCTGGAGGACGCTCTCGAGCTGCTGCCGCTCATGTGGGGGCCTGGCAGCCCGCGGTTCGAAGGCCGCACGACGACGGTCCCGGCGGCGACGTGCTACCCGCGACCGCTCCAGGAGCGGGTCCCGATCTGGGTCGGAGGCTCGGGTGAGCGACGCACCCTGCGACTGGCCGCCCGCTACGCCGACGGTTGCAACCTGTTCGGCGACCCCGCCACCGTGCGGCGCAAGGTCGAGGTGCTCAGGGGGCACTGCGCCGACGCCGAGCGCGACCCGGCGACCGTCCGAGTCACCCATCTGTCCACCGGCTCGGTGGTCGCGGTCGGCCAGGCTCGGCCGCATCCGGATGCCGGCACGGTCGACGAGCAGGTCGGCCGGTACCGCGACCTCGCCGAGGCCGGCGTCCAGACGGCGATCGTCGCCCTGCCCGAGCTGGGCACCGACCCTGGCGCCATCGCCCGGTTCGCCGAGGTCGTCGGCCGCTTCCCGCGCCCGCGCTGACGGGTCAGAGGCGCTGGCGGGACGGCCTGGTGGGGACCGGCACGACCAGGGGCGTCTGCGTCAGCGGGTCGGGCACGACCGCGCAGCGCAAGCCGAAGACCTCGGCGACCAGCTCGACGGTCACGACGTCGACGGGCGGGCCCTCCGCGACGATCACGCCGTCCTTCATCGCGATCAGCTGGTCGGCGTAGCGGCATGCCAGGTTGAGGTCGTGGAGCACGATCACGATCGTGCGCTGCTCCCGCTCGTTGAGCTCGGCCAGCAGGTCGAGCACTTCGACCTGGTGCGCGAGGTCGAGGAACGTGGTCGGCTCGTCGAGCAGCATCAGGGGCGTCCCCTGCGCCAGCGCCAGGGCTATCCACACCCGCTGCCGTTGGCCGCCGGACAGCTCGTCCACCGCCCGGTGCGCCAGATCGGTCAGCCTGGTCATCGCCAACGCCTCGTCGACCGCCGCCTCGTCGGCGCTCGACCACTGACGAAGCCAGCGCTGGTGCGGATGGCGGCCCCGCCCCACCAGGTCGGCGACGGTGATGCCGTCAGGGGCAGTCGGTTGCTGGGGCAGGATGCCCAGGCGGGTGGCGACCGCCCGGGTCGGGAGGCGGCCGATGTCGTCGCCGTCGAGCAGCACCGCGCCGGTGCGCGGCTTCAGCAACCGCGCCAGCCCGCGCAGCAACGTCGACTTGCCGCACGCGTTGGCGCCGACGATCACCGTGACCTCGCCGGGTCGGATCTTGACCGACAGCCGCTCGACCACCGTGCGCTGGTCGTAGCCCAGCGAGAGGTCGTCGGCCCCCAGGTTGGCAGCGGTCATCGGGCCCCTCGGGACCAGCGGTGGCTCACCAGCACTCTCCACCGCGGATCCTAATAGTAGGCATACTTATCAGATGGTAGACAGTTCCCCTAGCACAAGGTCAACCCTCCAGCGCGGTGACCAGACCGCGGAGGCCGTGGCCTCTGTGACGGGACACGGGGCGCGCTCGATGGCAACATGCCGATGACCATCGGACAACCTGTCCGATCGCCGTCCGCATGACACTCGATCCCACCGATCCCCGCGACGCGCTCATCGCCGCCGGCCGCCAGCGCCTGCTCACCCAGGGCATCGACGGCCTGCGTGCCCTGCTCAACGCGTCGGTGCTGTCCCGCGAGGTGCCCGTCTCGCGTGACACCGCCTACCGCGTGTTCCGCAGCGACATCGGCGAGGAATCCGCCGCCGACGCGATCGTCGCGGCCGTCGCCGAGGCCACCCACGACCTGGCCTGGGCCGGGACCGCCGCCGCCCAGGCCGCTGCCATGGAGGCCTACGCCGCCAACGTCAACTCGGGCAACGACCCTGCCCAGACGTTGATCGACACCATGCAGGCCACCTTCGAGGCCCAGTTCCGGTCCCCCGGCCTGGCTGCCGCGTGGCTGCTCCAGGCCGCCGCTCTGACCGCGAGCGACGCGTGGGAGGGCGACCAGCCCGCCGACGACGGCATCGAGCTCGCCCGCAAGATCCTCGCCCTGCGCCGCGACTTCTACCGCGGCCTCGAAGACCAGCTCATCGGGTTCATCAGCGTCGCAGTGTCCGAGCTCGGCCGGCGCCCCCGACAGGGCATGGACCCCCGGGCGATCGTCTGCCTGGTCCACTGCATGCTCGACGGCACCGTCCTGCGGCGGTTGATCGACCCCGACTCGATGCCACCCGAGCTCGCCGCCGAGGCGATGTACATGCTCGGCCTGGCCTTCAGCGAGGTAGGCCCGGCCGACGACCCGCGCAAGCCCGCCGACCAGCGCGGCCAGAGCGTCTACGACCGGCTGCTGCAGGCAGCGGAGGCGCGATGGAAGGCCGAGCCCGAGACGACGGTGGAGGAGGTCGCCGATGCGGCGGCGGTCCCCGTCGAGGCAGCAGTCCTGTTGTTCCCCGACATCGGCGACCTGGCCGACAGCCTGGTGCGGGCACGCGTGGTCGCCGGCGGCTTCATCGACCTCGGCCCGTTCCCCGACCTCACGCGGGTCCGCCAGCACCTCCCAGCCCTGAGCTCGGAGTTGCAACGGCTGCGCGACCTGGCCGACACGATCCCGAACGCCGTCGCCGCGTCGCAGACGCACCATCCGACGCTCTCGAAGTCCTTCGCCGACGACTTCGTGGACTGCGAGAGCCGGGTGATCCAGATCCTCGACGCGACCCATCGGCCAGAGCAGCTCACCCGCGACCTCGTGACCTTCGCCTCTCAGGGCAGCAGCGGCTGGCCGTCGGTCGTCGCGCTGATGCGCACGATCGGCTACGAACCCTGAGCCACGGTGCGCCGCGTCACGTCCGGGCGCCCCCTGACCGCCCTGGTGGGCCATTCATCCCAGTGCGAACGGGCCGGGCCCGAGCGCTCCCGCCGCGGTCGGCCCCGGCCCGAGCATCGGCGTCACACCCGTCGCGGCGGCCGCGAGCGCGGCCGGCAGGTGGACCGTCGCCGTGATCCCGGCGCCGGCCGAGGGCTGGAGGCGCACGTAGATGTTGTGGCGGACGGCGAGGTTGCCTGCAACGTAGTGCCCCAGGTACTTGGACGGCGCCACGGTGAACGACTCCGCGCCCGCCAGCCGGCGGTTGGCCAGGGCGACCTCGTCGGGCGGCATCCCGAGACCCGAGTCGATAATCGCCAGGGTGTAGCCCGCGGGCTGGGTGAGACCCCGGATCTCGACCATCTCGTCGGACGGCGAGAACAGGAGCGCGTTCTCCACCAGCTCGGCCATCAGGTGCGCCAGGTCGGCGGCCGCCGTGCCCACGATCGTGATCGGCTCGACCACCCGGACCACCACCCGCTGGTAGTCCTCGACCTCACTGACCGCGGCGCGGATGATGTCGCCGATGCGGACCGGTGCCGTCCACTTGCGGGGCGACTCGTTGCCCGCCAGCACCAGCAGGCTCTCCGCGTTGCGACGCATGCGCGTCGCCAGGTGGTCGAGCTGGAACAGATGGCCGAGGCTGTCGGGGTCGGCCTCGTCGCTCTCGAGCCGGGTGATGAAGTCCAGCTGCCGGCTCAACAGGTTCTGGTTGCGGCGGCCGAGGTTGACGAACGAGTCCGCCAGGTTGCGCCGCAGCACCGCCTGCCCGACGGCGAGCTCCAGCGCCGAGTCCTGAACCGAGTTCAGCGTCTTCGCGACGTCGGCGACCTCGTCGCGCGTCTCCACCCTGATCGCCTCGACCTCCGGGACGTTCACGTCCTCGCCCAACGGGGTCCTGAGCACCTTCGAGATCGCCTGGCCCAGTCGGTGCTGGGCCATCTCCACGGCCTGACGGGTCAGCGCCTGCAGCGGCCGGGTGATCGACCACGACACCGCGAACATCATCACCACCGCGATCGCCACGGTCAGGGCGATGAGCACGACGTAGATCCGTTCGCGCTGGACCGCCCCGTCGGCGAGGCTCTCGGCCTCGTCCCGCAGGATGGCCGCCACGCGCTGGCGGTACCCGTTGTAGGAGTCCTCGTTGGGGATGGTCACGGTCTCGAGGAAGGCCGTCAGGTCGAAGCCGCCGCGCAGCGACGCGTCGACCTGGGCCGACAACTCCTCGGTAAAGGTGACGAACATCTCGTCGGTTCCGGCGTCCGCGTAGAGCCCCGTGCTCTGCGAGCGCAGCTGGCGCACGTAGCGCTGGAACCGCCACAGCAGTTCGCTGATGCGCGCCACCTCGTCGCGCTCGTCGATGCCGCCCTCGGTGAGCAGCGAGGTGGTGATCACCTCCCGGGCGATGTTGGCGCTGATCTCGACCTGCCGCGACGAGGTGTCGATGAGCTGGGCGCCCTGGCGGAGCTCCGACTGGTCGATGGCCAGTGCGATCTGGGTGGTCGCCCCGAAGAACGGCTCGATCAACTCCGAATAGGACGCGAAGATCCCGTTCCCGAACGCCGTGTTGCCCAGGTCGCGTGGGGCGTCGTTGTCGTCGATGCGTTGCCGGACCTCGGCCAGCCGCGTCGGCAGGTCGGCCATCGGGGCGGCGTAGGCCTCACGGGTCTGTGGCTCGCTGGCCTCCAGCAGGGCCTGGAACCCAGCCAGTGCCTCGTCGGTGCGGCGCCGGGTCTCGTCGTAGCCCTCGACGGCGACCGTCACCTGTCCGCCCTGGCCGATCAGCTCGACGGCTGTCCAGCTGCGCTCGTCCTGGATGCTGGTGAGCAGGCCGCTCGGCCCGTCCGCGGCCGCAGCGAGCTCTGTCTGGCGCCGGACTTCGTCGGTGTCACGGTCGATCTGCCTGACCTCGAGCCCCAGGACCACGATGAAGATCACCAACGGAGGCGCCATGGCCACGGCCAGCTTGTAGCGGATCGGAATCCGCCGGGTCGGTGCCCGCGGCCGTCGCTGTCGCGGGGCAGGCGCGCCGCGCTGCTCCTTGGCTTGGTCACCTACCGGGCCCCGATGGGCCGACTCGTCGTCGCCGTAGCGGTCGTCCCCCGAGGCACCGTGCTCCCCCAGCAGCAGCACCGAACTCGCCTCCCTGCGAGGACAGTAACCGACTAGCCGGCCTCGCGGGTCCTGAGTTGGCGCGCCGCGAAGACGACCAGCGACAGCGGCATGAAGACCCAGAGCTGAGCCACCGTGTAGTACCGCAGCTCGGTGGGGATGTCGACCCCCTCCAGTTCGTCGTCCAGCGCGCCCGGCCGCGACAGCTGCCAGGCGTGGATTGCCAGAGGCACGTAGTTCAGGCCGGCCCCGATCAGCCACAGGCCGAACAGGACCGCCACGACGCTGCCGCCGGTCACCAGCACCAGCAGCCCGAGCGCGGGGCCGAGCACCGCCGCCAGGAGGAACTCTCCCAGGATGATGCGGGCACGCAGGCGTCGCCCCTTCAGGCCGTGCAGATCCACGGCGGCCAAGCGGCGGACGTCGAGGCTCACTCCCATCCCCGGGACCGTAGACGCCGCCCGCCGCCCTTCAGGCGACCGCGACGCCGTCCTTCCACACACCGTCGATGCGCTCGGCCAGCTTGTCGACCTCGAGGGCGTCGCCGTCGACCACCACGATGTCGGCCCGCTTGCCCGGCTCGAGGGTTCCGAGCTCGTCCTCGACGCCGAGCAGCTCGGCTGCGGTGCGCGACGTCGCGACCAGGCTTTGCGCCGGGCTCATCCCGCGGTCCACCATCAGCTGCAGCTCACGGAGGTTCTGGCCGTGTGGCGTCACGCCCGAATCGGTGCCCATCGCCACCTTGACCCCTGCGGCGATGGCCCGGCTGATCGAGTCGTCGTGGGTCTCGATGACCATCTCAGCCTTGCGCAGGCTCGCCTCCACCACCGACGACCCGGCGGCCGCCATGTCGATCACACCCCGTGGCGCCATCAGCGTGGGCACCAGGTAGGTACCGCGGTCGAGCATCATAGCGATCGTCTCGTCGTCGAGGTAGATGCCGTGCTCGATCGAGCGGATCCCGGCGCGAACCGCGGCCTTGATGCCGTCGGTGGCCTGCGCGTGCGCCATGACCCAGCGGCCCATCGCTGCCGCCTCGGCCACCAGGACGTCGAGCTCGTCGTCGCGGAAGTGGCCGTGCCGCGGGTCGTCCCGGGGCGACAGGACGCCCCCGCTGGTCGCCACCTTGATCACGTCGGCGCCTGCTCGGATCAGCTCGCGCACCTTGCGGCGCATCTCGTCGGGGCCGTCGACGATGCCGTGCGGCTTGCCCGGGTGGCCGGCGCCGAACGGCGTCGGGTAGCTACCGCCGCACACCATCCAGTCGTCGGCATGGCCTCCGGTCTGGGACAGCATGGTGATCGAGATCTGCATACGGGGGCCGTTGACCATCCCCTGCTCGACCGCCGTCTTGACCCCGAGGTCGCTGCCTCCGGCGTCGCGCACGGTCGTGATGCCGGCCTTCAGGGTGGCCTCGAGGTTGCGGGCCGCCTCGAAGAACTGCAGCGAGAACGGGGTCTGGGCCATCTTCCACATGTCGTACTGGGTGACCATCACGTGGGTGTGGCAGTCGAACAGCCCCGGGATGAGAGTCTTGCCCGTGCAGTCGACGGCTTCGTCGCCGTCGAGCCCCGGACCGACCTCGAGGATCCGGCCATCTTCGACGACGACGTCTGCGGCCTGGGGTGGCCGCGCCTCGTCTCCGGCTGCGTCGAACACCTGACCACCGTGGAAGACAAGACGTCCCATGGGCCCACTATGGCAAACCGGCTGCTGTCGTGCGCTCACCGGCCAGGGCCGGCGCGGTGTCAGGACTCGGAGCGCAGGCGCGCGTAGAGGACGCTGTCGCGCCAGGCCCCGGCCCGGAAGAACAGCTCGCGCAGGACGCCTTCCCGCTGGAAGCCGAGCTTCTCCAACGCCCGCTGCTCCGCGAGGTTCCCGGTCTCGGTGAACGCCTGCAGCCGGTGCACGGGGGTGTTCCTGAACAGGTAGTCGACCAGCAGCTGCTGGGCTCTGGTGCCGACGCCGTGGCCCCGATGCTCAGGCCACAGGGCGATGCCGAACTCGTAGGTGACGCCCTTGATGGTCCCGAGCGAGCGGTCGCGCCAGCTGACGATGCCGGCGAACGCCCCGTCCGCCCGGATCACGGCCAGCAACGACTGCTCGGCGTTGAGCCAACCGTCCTTCTCCCAACGCCGCCGAGCCTCGTGCGGATCCTGGAAGCCGGTCCACTCGAACTCGCCTCCGGCTTCGGGGTCCACGGCGATCTGGCGAAGCTGGTCGAGGTCGCCCTCCTCGATCGGTCGCAGCCTCACGTCCTCGATGGCGTCCATCGGGCCAGTCTGCCCACCGGACGGGTGATCGGCGGGTCAGCGGCCACCGCTGACGTCGATCAGCGCGCCGGCCCTCGCTGCAACCGCGACCGCTCCTGCCCGCTCGCAGGCAGCAACCACCTGATCGGCGGCAGCCGCGTCCTGGCGGTAGCCGACGCAGACTGCGAGACCCTGACCGGCGAGCAGGACGGCGGTCGCCGTGCCGATCCCCCGGCTTCCTCCGGTGACGACGGCGACGTTGGCGGCCTCGGGCACGGGCGGAGTCGCGCGTCTCGACCAGCCATCACCGAGGCATCAACACCCGGCCTACGACCTCGGGTCGAACCACACCTACCCGAACATCTACCCGAGCCCGGGGCGGCTATGGGGAACCAGCAGCTTCGGCTTGCCGGTCTGATCGTGCAGGGCCAGCAGCGTCAGGTACGGCCCGACGAACACGAACACCAGGGCCGACACGACCACGCCCGAGTCGTTCACCAGCCACCCCACCAGGCCGGCGGTGATCGTGCCGACGATGCCGGCCCGCAGGGCCGACCGGGCTGGCAGCAGCGACTGCCAGCCGCGGGCGATCACCAGCAGGTACAGGCTGAATCCCACGGTGAGCGGCACCATCCACGTCCACACGGTGCGGCCGAACAGCCGCATGTTGGTCGCCCACTTGCGCTCGATCGTGGTCCAGAAGGTGCCGTCGCCCTCGAAGATGCCCGAGACGAAGCGACCGAGGTGGCTCTGGCTCTCCTCGGGTCGCAGCAGGTCCACGGTGGTCAGCAGCGCCAGGACGACCGCGGTGGCGCCGCCCAGCAGCACCACGGTCCGCCACGACAGCGCCCGCCCCGAAAGGGCCACCATCAGCAGGCCGAACACGGGCACCAACGTCAGGATCCCCCCGACGTCGGCGCCGAGGGTGGGCCAGACGTCGGCCAGCAACACCACGGCCAGCAACGCACCGGCGGCGACGACGGCCTCGCGCCGCCGGGGTGCGTACGCCACGTGGATGGCGGCCAGCACCACCGCGCACGCCGCCAGGACGGCGAACGCCGTGTTCCCGAAGCCCTCGTAGCGGGCCGCGGTGTGCGGTGAGTAGCCCAACACGCTGGCCATCTGCAGGTTGGCGCCGGTGGCGACGTCGGCGACCAGCAGAGCGGCGGTCGCGCTCGCGATCCACGACAGCGGGGCCAACGGGTGGCGCCGGGCACGGGACGCCGCGAGGGCCACCGCGCCGGCCAGGACCCAGACCAGCACCTGACGTGCGGCACCGACGCGCTCGATGCCCGGGATGCCCCGCTCCAGGAAGGTCGCCAAGGGCCACGCGGCGAAGGTCAGCACGAACAGGCGCAGGACCTGACCGATCCGATGCGACGCGCGGCGGGCGAGCACCACCACGGCCAGGCCGTACACCAGCGCCTGCAACCAGATGAAGGCCAGCGTCATCGGCTTGTAGATGCGCTCACGGCTCCCGGCGAGGTCGTTGAGCCGTTCCATCGCGGCATGATCGAACGGCTCGGCGCGGTAGCGCAGCGGGTGGCCGATCATCCCCGCGGGGGCCTCGACCCCGAGCGCGTCGAGGACGGTCGGCGCGATGTCGGTCAGCGTGATCAGCCCCTCGCGCCTGGTCGACGGCGAGTGCAACGACCCCGGCACCACGCCCGCTCCGTAGGCGACGGCGGGCGTCAGCTCCCACTCGCTGGTCGGCGGCCGGACGCCGACCACCAGCAACAGCGTCCCCGAGTCGAGCTCGGTCGCCAAGCGCTCCAGGTACTGGTCCACCCGGGTCAGCGCGCGGCGCCGCGCGGCCTCGGCGACATCGGGTGACGACAGCGGGCGGTACCACGCGGCGCGGTTGGTGTCGCCGAGGTCGACGACGACCAGGTCGGCCTCGGTGAGCGCGGTCGCCGTCGCCGCCAGATAGCCGTCGACGTCGGCCCGGAGGCCGTAGGGCTCGTAGGCGTCGGAGGCCAGCAGGTCGTCCGGGCTGACGGTGCCGGCACCGACTGATCCGTGGGCGTCAGCGACGGCCATCGCCGCAGGCCGGTAGACGACCGGCGTGCCGTCCACTGCGACGGTGTCGGCGTTGTTGACCACGGCGGTCCGGTGTCCGGCCGCCGCGAGGGCGTCGCCGAGCGCGCCGGGCCGCGAGGACAGGTGCGCGCCGGCCGAGCGGGCGACCGTCGGTGCCGCAGGGATGACGATCTCGCCGGGCCGCGCCCCGTCCGTCCGGCGTGCAACCACCTCGGCGGCCGTGCTCCCCTCGTAGAGCGCATCGGCGGGGAGGGCCTGGCTCGCGTCGATCCCGGCCCGGACTCTGGTGCCCGCCCCGATCGTCGCGTAGGCCTCGGCGCTGGCCGGGCGGGCCGAAAAGGTACGGACGTTGGTCGCTCCCGCCGCGCCGCGGACGGCCAGCCGGTCGAGCGCGGGCATGGCACCAGTTCCGATGTCGTCGAGCCCGAGATGGGGCACACCCACCAGCACCACCTGGTCGGGCCGTCCAGGCGCCGGCACGCTGGCCGGCACCTGGTTGGCGCCGGTCCACACCAGGGCACCCACAGCGACGACGGTGGCCAGCACGATCCCGGCGATGCGGGCACGCGCCGAGGTCAGCCGCGACCACAGCGCACCGACGACGTCGAGCCCCTGGCGCCCTCGGTGGGTGAAGCCCCGCAGGCCGAGCCCGGTGCGACGGTGGTCCATCGGCACCGCGACCTCGACGAGGCGGGCGCCGGCACGCACCGCGTCGATGGTCATCGCCACCTCGAGGCCGAACCGCTCCACCGACTCGAGGTCGCGCAAGTGCTCGGCCCGCACCGCGCGCTGTCCGGACAGCGGGGCCTCGACGGTGATCCCGCCCGCCCGGCGGATCCCGGCCGCGGCCAG
>JBOGHK010000103.1:0-33319 GCA_050744325.1 Acidimicrobiales bacterium | reverse complement strand
GTCGCGCAGCGGCTCCCAGAGCGTCAGCGCCACCGAGCGCTGACGCTCGTCGACCGACGAGCGCCCGTCCCCACCCAGCACCAGGGAGGCCACGTCCGATGCCCGCAGACCGCACGACCGAGCTGCTCGGGCGGCTCCACGACGGTGTCGCGGCGATCGTGACCGGCGACGACTGGCGCCGATACCTCGACGTCGCCCGCCGGTTCCACAACTACAGCTGGTGGAACACGATCGCGATCCTCACCCAGCGGCCGGAGGCCACCCGAATCGCCGGCTACCGGGCGTGGCGGCGGTTGGGTCGCCAGGTCCGCAAGGGCGAGGTCGGTATCCGCATCCTGGCGCCGTGCACGTATCGCCGCCTGGTCGTCGACGACGACACCGACGAGGCGACCCAGGTCACCCAGCTGCGCGGCTTCAAGGTCGTGTCGGTCTTCGACATCGCCCAGACCGACGGCGACCCGCTGCCCGAGCAACCGCCGGTCGAGGTCCTCGACGGGCCAGCACCCGGACTTCTCCATCACCAGCTCGCCTCACTCATCCGGGCCGAGGGGTTCACGTTCCTCACCGGACCGATGCCGGACCACCACCCCGGGGCGCTGGGAGTCACCGACTTCAGCACCCGCACGGTGACCGTCAAGCGAGGACTCCCCGCAGCCCAGCGGGCCAAGACCACCGCGCACGAGTTCGCCCACGTCCTGCTGCACGAGCCGGGACCCGGTGTGCCCGCCCGTGCCCGACAAGAGATCGAAGCGGAGTCCGTGGCCTACGTCGTGATGGGCGCTCTGGGCGTCGTCGCTGACGCATACAGCTTCAGCTACGTGACCAGCTGGTCCGGATCGGACATCGAGGCGGTCCAGGCCACTGGCGAGCGGGTCCTCGACTGCGCCCGCCGAATCCTCGACCGGCTCCGCGCCACGCACCTCGCCACATGTCGAATCTTCCTCGACGTCCCAGCCCGGCAGTGTGAGGCGGCCGCGTGCGGCTGAGCCAGTGCATCACGCGCGCCGCGCAGGTAGCCCCGACAGGGGTGGCGACCGCCTTTGCTGGTCGTTCGTGCTCGTGGGGAGAGCTCGCCGAGCGCGTCGCCCGCCGGGCCGCCGGTCGAGACCCAGCTCCGAGCGCCTCACTGGAATGGCGTCATCCGGGTGACCGTCTGATGATCCGACGAGCCGGTCGGGCGAGCCGAGCGACGGAGAGGTGCGCCACCGTCGCGCTGGCGGTCGCGGCCATCGCTGGGGCGGTGCCGGCGTGTGACGACAAGGCCTCCAGCAGTGAACCTCCCTCCGGCCAGCGGTCGGACCTGACCGTTGCGGTCGTCCCGAACGTTGACGTGGCCGCCCTCCGCCTCGGGATCGACAAGGGTTTCTTCGAGGACGAGGCACTCGACGTCGAGATCCAGACCACCCAGGCCGCGCCAACGTCGTTCCTCAGGTGACGAACGGGGACGCGCAGGTCGGCTTCGCGAGCACGCCGACCTTGTTCTCCGCGGCGGTCGAGGGAGTCCCGATCATGATCGTCGGCCCCGCGGTCGGCAGCCCACCCCCCGACGAAGACCGCGGGGAGAACGTCGAGGGCGCCCTCATGGTCAGGGAGGACAGCCCGGTCGACGGGTATGCGGACCTGGAGGGCAGGACGGTCGCGGTCAACGCGCTCGGGAACATCGTCGACATCACGCTCAACGCCGCGCTCGAACGGCACGGCGTCGACCCCACCGACGTCGAGCGACTCGAGGTGCCGTTCCCCGACATGCTGGACGCGCTCGACGCGGGGCGGGTCGACGCGGCGTTCCTGGCCACCCCGTTCAAGACCATCGCCGAGCAGTACGGGGGGTACCGGGCTATCGGGTTCAGCATCTACGAGACGAGGCCTGAGCTGATCCACACGACCTATTTCGTGTCGAGCGAGTGGGCGGCCGAGCACGACGAGGTGCTCGAGCGGTTCCTGTCGGGCCTGCGCACGTCGATGCGGTACGCGGCCGACCACGAACAGGAGACCCGGGTGGCGGCCGGAGAGCTCGCCGGGCTGCCCCCCGACGTGATCGACTCGCTCCCCTCGATCAACCGCCGCCCCGATTGCGAGGAGCTGGAGGTGTCCTCGGAGCTGCTGGTCGGGCTGATGATCGAGTACGGCGTGCTCGACCGCGAGCCTGACCTCGGTGAGCTGTTACGGCCCGGTTTCTGTGACCACTAGACGCGGATCCCGAGAGCCTGGGGCAGCAGTTGGCCGCCGGCGTCGGGAAGGTCATCGTCCGCTGACACCATCAGCCGGCGCGCTGTGCTCGATGATCGCTTCGACGATGGTCTCCCAGTCGGCTCGATCGACGCCATGGCCGGCACCCTCCAGCGCCAGCAGCCCTGCACCGGGAATCTCGGCCGCCAGCGCCTGGCCGTGCTCGAGCGGAAGCATCGGATCCGCGCTGCCGTGGATCACCAACGTGGGCGCGGTGATCGAGGACAGGGCCTGTCGTGGGCTCTCGGCGTCCTGAATGGCGGCGTGGTTCTGCGCGGCGGCGATGTCGACCGCTCGCTCGACCTCGCGCCGGGCTAGGTCCCGGTATGCCCGTTCAGCGAACGGCCGACGGTCTCCGCCGAGCACCCGGTAGTAGCCGACCAGGTAGTCGATCACCGACTCGGGATCCGACCAGTCCACCTCCACTGCCGCCAAACGCCCAAACGCCTCGGTCGGCGGGGGGAGCCCGCGGTCACCGGGCGTCGCAGGAGTGGTGCTGATGAGCACGAGCGAGAGGACACGATCGGCGAAGTCCAGCGCGAGGAGCTGAACGAACGCCCCACCCCCGGAGACGCCCACCAGGTGCGCGGCCGGAACGCCAAAGGCGTCGAGCACGCCAACAGCGTCCCGCACCAGATCGCTGCCGGTGTAGCCGGGGCGCCCCGGTTCATAGGTCACCGATCGGCCGGTGTCGCGGTGGTCGTAGCGAATCACGAACCGCCCGCCGTAGGCGAGCAGATGGCAGAAGTCCTCCTCCCACCCGAGCATCGACCCGCCGATGCCCATGATGAGAAGCACCGGCGGGTCAGCCGGGTTGCCGAACGGTTCCGTGCAGAGCTCAACTCCGCTCGTTTCGATCATTCGCTCAACCACGTTGCCACCTCTCACTTCTCGCCGTCCCCGGAGCTTCCGGTCACTCACGAGAGCGTGTCAAGACTCGGACGGGAGCGTCGGGAGGAGGCCGAAGGCGGCGAGTGCAAGCAGCCAGTCACCGGAGTCGAACGCCCCGGTGTTGGTGCCGTCGGCAGCTCGCAGCGTTCGCGCGAGGGCGCCCATCGAGACGAACGTAGACACATGACAGTTCGGTCATCGCCGAAACGTTGGCCGACTACAGTTCGTGCATGGCACGCAGTCATCTGTCAGCCATCGGGTCGATGTTGGCCGACGACACCCGCGCCGAGATCTTGACGGTGTTGATGGACGGCCGTGCTCACACAGGAAGCGAGCTGGCCCGCCACGTCGGAGTGGCCCCCTCGACGACGAGCGAGCACCTGTCCAAGCTGCTCGACGCAGGCCTGGTTGCTGTCGAGCCGCAGGGACGACATCGCTACTTCCGGCTCGCCAGCCGCGACATCGCGGAACTCCTTGAGACCCTTGGTGCAAGCCCCACACTGACCCCAGCACCACGGCCCTCCGCCCCAACAGCCCTGGCCTTTGCCCGCACCTGCTACGACCACCTTGCCGGCGAGCTCGCTGTACGGATCTACGACCACCTCGTGGCCCAGGCACACCTCGACGAGGCTGACGATCGGCTCGCGCTGACGCCATCGGGCCTACGGCTCTTCGACAGCATCGGAGTCGACACCCAAGCGATTGGATCCAGCAAACGCCCCAAGGCCCGGCGCTGCTTGGACTGGACCGAACGACGCCACCACCTCGCCGGCGCCGCTGGCGCCGCCTTCCTCGACGCACTCCTCGCCAACCGATGGGTCACCCACGGCCCACGTCCCCGATCCCTCCTCGTAACCAATGCCGGCATCAAGGCAATGACCACCAGCTTCGGTCTCCCCAGCTCGACCTGACACGCCCGGCCGTGACCACTGGGCACGAGGCAGTAGCGCCCTGGCCGCCATCCGCCTAGCGACCGCCAGATCCTGTAGCTCGCATCCGCCCGGTCGTTGATCATGATGGCAGCTAGACAGGCTGACGACCGGCGATGACGTCCCGTGTGAACCGGACGAACTCGTGAAGGCGAGGATCCGACGAGCCGCGCCGCCAGACGAGGCCGGTCGTCACCGGTGGCATGTCGTGGATCGGAACGTGGAGGACGTCGGGGTGCCGAAAGTAGTCGGCGTATGACGGGACGGTCGGGTGGACGATGACCCCGCGTGCGACGAGGGCCTCGACCTCGAAGGGGGTCCGCGGCGTCAGCCGGAGACGCCGCCGGCGGACCGGACGGCCCAATGGCGTCGTGTGGGGGATGATTGCGTCGACGGTCTCTCCGGGGAACCCGTCGAGTGGCATCACGTGGTAGTCGGCGATGTCTTCGATCGATACCCGATCCCGCGCCGCGAGGGGATGGTCCCGGGCGACCTGGAGAACTCGCGGCTCGCGTGACAGCGTCGGGCCGACGGCGATATCCGGGCGGTCGACCGGTACGCGTTGCCAGCAGGTCGACGTCGCCACTGCGCAGTGGCCCGAGCGGGTCGTCGAACATCACGTCCCTGAGCTGCACGTCGCAACCGGGGTGGTGCTCCTCGAAGGCCTGGATGATCGCTGTCAGATGAGAACCGCCTGCGGTCGGGAACAGCAGGCCGAGTCCCAGGGTGCCTTCCAGGTTGTCATTGGCGACGCGGGCTCGCGCCAGCACCTCGGCGAGCTGCTGGTAAGCCGGGGTGGCATCGGCGAGAAACCGCTCGCCGAACGGGGTCAGGGTGACACGCCGGCTGGTGCGGTGCAGGAGCTGACCGCCCAGCTTGCTCTCGAGCTCTCGCAGGCTCTGGCTGACCCGTGACGGGGTCAGTCCGAGCCGTTGTGCGGTACGACCGAAATGCAGCTCCTCCGCCAGGGCAAGGAAGACCCGCAGCTCGCGCAGCTCGATCGTCCCGCCGACTGGAAGCGACGTAGGGCGCTGCATCGCGGTCACCACCGAATGTTGTCATTGCCCGCCCCGTCGTCCAGAGCGGGGGTCGACGCCTTCGATGATGATCTCGACCCTGGGGTTCTGGGCGCGGCCGTCGGGGTTGTCACAGCCGTCGTCGTGCATGCGCGGCGTTCCGACAGCGAGGCCATCAGTAGCCCCGCGCTGCGCACATCGATCGGACCGTGTAGCCGGGCTACATCCTGCGAGTGGTGATCGGCTCTTGATCGGCTGCCCCCCTCGTGCGCGTCGTGTGGGCCTGCCAGCAACCCGCCACTCACCCGAAAGGGAAATCTGTGCATAGGACACTGATCGGGCTCGTCACCGCGAGCCTGCTGCTGACCGCCGCCTGTAGCGACGACGACGATGCGTCAGGGCTCTCGGACATCACGCAAGGCTCAGACCCAGCCGAGGCCGAGCAGGACAGCAGCGGCGAGCCGGCCACTGCCGGAGGCTCTGGCTACACGGAGGGGTTCGAGGCCTCGTTCATGAGCAGGTGCGTGTCGGGCGCCGCCACCGAGGAGCAGTGTCAATGCGTGTTGGACGAATTCGTCGCGAACGTCCCGTACGAGGAGTACATAGCCGTCGACGAGGCGCTGCAGTCAGGAGAGATGGGTGCTGACGAGCTCCCCGAGTGGCTCACCGGCGCGCGGGAGACCTGTGGCGTCAGCGCCTAATCTGTCAGCCCGCGAGGGTCAGCCGGGCAACCTGGTCGCGGAGGACCTGCAGGCTGACGGTGCCGGCGCCCAGAACCGCGTCGTGGAAGGCCTTGACATCGAAGCGGGGACCGAGCGCCTGTTGGGCTTGGCGGCGCAGGCCCAGCACCTCGCGCTGGCCGACCTTGTAGGCCAGCGCTTGGGCGGGCCAGCCGATGTAGCGGTCGATGTCGACGACCAGCTCGTTGCGGTTCATGGGGACGTGCTCCACGACTGGCGCCGGAACGCCGGCAGGTCGGTGCGCTCGGCCGAGATGGCGAGCTGCAGATGGTGGCCGGGGATCGCCTCGTGAAAGGCGACCGACGCCGTCACTGGCCGGCTGCGCCCGGTCGGCTCGTGAAGGTTGACGTGGTACTCGCCCGGGCGCCCGTCGGCGGAGGGGGGTGAGTAGTAGGCGAGGGTGGCGTCGGCGGCCAGATAGTCGGCGATGGGCCCGATGACGCACGGCGACTCGGGCATCAGCCCGAACCAGTCGCCCATCGCCGCGTGCGAGGCCTCGCAGCACCTGGTGACGTGGGCCAGCATCTCGTCGCGGTCCCGGTAGCGCAGGCCGGGGTCGTCGACGAGCCGGGCGAACATCTCAGGCAGGTCCGTGGTGGCGAACTGGCGGCGACCGCACTCGACGTACTCGGCCGGGAACGACTCGGTGACCTCGGCCACCCCGGCGGCGTGCAGCTCGTCGGCCTCGAGCGGCAGGCCGGTGTGCTGCTCGATCAGTGCCCGGTACAGCTCGGGGCCGTCCTCCAGCCACACGAGCCCGCACCGGTCGTCGGGCCGGGCCGCCGGCAGCAGATCGTCGCGCAGCGTGTCCCGGTAGCGGGCGAACCCCGGGCGTAGGTGTGTGCAGACCGCGTCGGCGAGCTCGTCGCGCCAGGCGTCGAGCCCGTCCCAGCCCTCGGGGCCGGCCAGGGTGGTGAACGGGTCCGATGCCAGCGTCGAGGGCAGGTAGCCCTCCACCTGGTTGATCGATCGCTCGACGTTGACCCGTGCGGGCGTGCGACCCGCGGCCAGGCCCTCGCCATAGCGCTCGGCGGCCTGGTCGAGCATCCGGCCGAACTGCCGGATCCGCTCGACGGCCATCGCGGCGTGCTCGGGCTCCGCCGCCTGGAGTTGCTCTGCGGTGATCAACAGGTCGGCGTGGACCCCCTGCATCTGATCGGACATCAGCTCGCGCAACCGCAGGTCAATGCCCCGGATCTCTACGTCGAGCTGCTCGATCAGCAGGTCGCGGGTGACACGGTCCGTGTCGGACAGCTCGCCGCCGACCCCCGAGGCCCGGCCCCGCAGCCCCACCCATGTGGACCGCAGACCATGCTCCGCCTCGGCCGACAGGTCGTCGGCCTGATCATCGAAGCGATGATCGCCCAGGAAAGCCGCGAGCATCGGGCTCGCGGCGAGCTTCGCTTCCCAGAACTCCTCCGCGATGCCGGCCAGATCGTGATCGACGGTCATGGCCAACATCCTCACCCACCGAGCCACGCCCCACCCATCGCCGGGAGGCGAGAAGGGCACCCGTAGGCGGGCACGGCATCCGCAGAGTCCATACAGACGTCTGGCGCGAAGGGAGGGCGCGTTGTGGACGGAGCAGGGGGTTCGGTGGTTGTCGGCGCGGTGGTCGTCGATTCGTCGCCACTGCTCTGCTGCTCCTCGCCCGGCGAGTCGGCCGCACCGCCGGCACGCGGTGCCGCCGAGCAGCAGCGCCACAATCACACCACCGACTACTCGTGCCTTCATCGAAGGACCTCAACCTTGCGCCCTGATTCGCTCACGTCCTGCGCCTCACCTACGGACAACGGGCACGCCCGCCCCACTATGAGCGTCGGCTTCGATCAGGGTCGAAAGGTGTACCCAGCGCCGAACCCCGTGTGGTTCGTCCCTGTGTTTCGGCTCAGGCGCTGCCGGCGGCGAAGCGAGACGGGGTGACCGAGGTGTGGCGCTTGAAGTGGCGGGTGAAGTGGGCCTGGTCGAAGAAGCCGACGGCGGTGGCCACGTCGGCCGGGCGGGCGCCCCGGAGGAGCTGGCGCCGTGCCGCGTCGATCCGCCGGCCGATCACGTAGGCGTGCGGGCTGACGCCGAACAGCCGGGTGAAGCTGCGCACCAGGTGGGGCACCGAGCGATGGAGCAGCGCGGCGGCCTCGCGGAGGGTGATCGGCTCGGTGGAGTGCTCGTCCAGCAGCTCGCGCAGCCGATGGGCGATGCCTCGCTCCGGTCGGGATGGCGACGGCTGGGCCCGATCGAGATGCGTACCCAGCCGTTCGGCGATCAGGGCGAGCCGGGCCTCGCCGTCGAGGCTCTCCTCGGGGCTGACCAACGAGTCGTGCAGCCCGACGATGGCCCGGCGCAGGCCAGGGTCGCTGAGGTTGGTGCGGTCGACGGCGGAGCCGATCAGCCGGTCGGGTAGGACGTCGCGGTCGAGGTACAGGTTGCGCTTGCGGAACCCGTGCAGGCCGGGCGCCGGCCCACCGTCGTGGACCACGTCCGGCGGCAGGATCGTGACGGTCTGGCCCGCCGCGCCGCAGTGCCGGGTGTCGAGGTCGTAGCGGATGGCACCGTCGTCCACGATCAGCAGGGTCCAAACGTCGTGGCAGTGCGGCGGGTAGGCGTAGCCGACCATGCTGGCGTGGAACACCTCGGCGATCCCGGGCACCGAGGGCCGCCACGCCTGTACCTGGCAGCGGCTCGGCATCCCGTCGCCCACATCAACAACGTACAAGACACCCCACGGAAGCCCACTGGACGATCGGGGCATGCGAAAGATCGTCCTCGTGCTCTCGGACACGACGTCGCCGACGACGCGCGCAACCCTGGCGACGTTGGCGACCCGCTGGCGTTGCGAGGCCTACGGCGGCTTCCTCTCCCGCCTCGACGCCGCCGCCCTGGTGGTCCGGCCCGCCGACGCCGCGGCGTCGCTCGACGTGCTGACCACGGCGTGCGGCGTCGTGGTCGACGGCGACGACCGGCGCTACGTCCCGACCCGTGCGGCCCGCGATCGGGTGGCGGCCGACGAAGACGGTGCCTGGCCCCGAGCGGTAGCGAGCCGCCACCGCAAGGTGGTGCGCCGGACTCCCGGGGCGATCTTCCGCTTCCCCCTGGACGTGATCGACCCGGGCAGCGACGGCGCCGATGTGCCCGCGTGGGTCGAGACCTTCGTCACCGACTGGACCGGCATGCCGTCGGCCTGCGCCATGGCACTCCACCCCGACCATCCGCTCGGCGCGCCGCTCCCGCCGGGGCATGGTGCAGCCTTCACGGGCCGGTTCTGCCGTCACCCGCTCACCGGCGACCTGCTGCCGATCTGGGTCGCCGATTGGGTGAAGCCGGAGTTCGGCACCGGCGCCGTGATCCTCAACCCCGCGCACAACCGAGCCGACCTCGACTTCGCCCGGGAGGTCGGCCTTCCGGTCCGCTTCTCGCTGGTGCCCGACGGCTACGACGGCTCGCCTCGGGAGCGGGTCACCCCGCCATACATCCGCTCGGGAGTGGCGTTCCGGGCCGGCGCTGCCGACGGTCTGCCGTTCGACCAGGCCGGTCAGGCCCACCTCCGCACGGCCGCCGACCGGGGCCTGGCCGAGCCGTGGACCGATGCCGGCATGGGGACGTTCCGGGTGGCGGCAAGCGACGGTACGCGGGCATCCGCGGCGTTGAGCGCAGTGGACGAGGCGGCTCGGGCCGCCGACCTCACGGTGGTGTGCCCGTCCAGCCTGGTGGATACCGACCTGCTGGCGCTGCGACTGCTCCTCGCCGAGCCCGACCTGGACCCCCCGGTGAAGGCCGCGCCCGAGGTGATCGTTGTCGGCAGCGTGGCCGGTGATGTGGCCATCGATCATGGGCAGGCGGACGCGGTGCGCCTCGCGCTGCTGGTCGGCGCCGCCACCGGGGACACCGTGGCCCTCAAGCCCCAGCAGCTCGAGCAGTGTGAGCGGTTCCTCGCAACCCACGAGACGCTCGCCGGTCGCTCGGTGGCACCGGGCGCAGGCGACGAGGCGTCCCCCGAGGTCGCCCAGGCCGCCGCGCAGATCAGGGCCCGGCTCATCCAGCGCGACCCCAAGCAGGCCTTCACCCAGCTGTACCGCCTCCAGAAGACCCTGGCCAAGGCCGACGCCGTCCCCCACCAGGACCTCCGTCACTACCAGACCCTGGCCCACACCCTCACCGCCACGCCGCTGCCCTAGATGAGAAAATCCAAGGGTTGGTCAGTGGTCGTAGGCGGTGAGGGATCGTAGGACTGGTTGGCCGGCGTGGTGGTTGTGCCAGATGGCGGCGGTGAGGGCGAGGAGTCGTTGGAGGACTCTGACCAGGACGCCTTGGGGGCTGTGGCCGCCGTGGCGTTCGAGGCTGAGCTTGGTCTTGAGGGTGGCGTTGATCGACTCGATGATCTGGCGGAGTGGTTTGAGCTGGTGGGCGCCGGGTCGGGGTGGCTCGTCGCGGCGGGCGGGGCGGATGAGCTCGATGCCGTGGTCGGCGAGGCGGGACTCGAACTCGGCTGAGGTGTAGCCCTTGTCGGCGATGAGGACTTGGCCCTGGCGGCCAGCGAGATTCGCCAGCCAGATCGGCCACGGCAACGGGCTCGTCAGCTGGGCACAAACCCTCGCACAACTCTGACGCCCGCCCACGATGACGTCCCGACCACCGAGTTGACGAACCCAAGCACGCGGACCCCACGATCAGTCGCCGCCGCACCCGCCGCTTGCGCTCAGCCCAGGTCTCCGATCGGCGGGGACGCCCAGATGTCACACCGATGTCACGCCTCCAAGAGCAGAGACGACGACATCACCGAAAGAACACGACCACATGCAAGCACAGAAACCGAAGACCATGAGGAAGTGGACGAAGCGGGTTGTCATGACTGTCATGGCAACGGCCATGGCGGTCTCGTTCCTCGGCGCTTCACCGGCAGACGCCGGAGCAGAGGGTTCCACACCGGACAGGCACTGTTGCTGAGGCCGTAGCGGGTTCTGGCGAGAACCCGCAGGCCAGTGACGTGGGACCCCAACCCGCCCGCCGGGGCCTGGGATCGTACGGGCGCATCTTCGGGGCGCCTGTGCGATCCCAGCGGGTGTGCGGGTTGGTGCGGACTTCCCGTCACCTCCGACGTCGGGGCCACCAAGCGTGGGGCGTCATCGTCGGGATCCGCGTCCGTGCGACCGATGACGACGCCGTCGCGACGGGAGAGGTGCGGGACCCATCCGGGTTGACTGCGTCACTGGCGTTGGTGTCGCTGGCCCTGACGGCGCTGGTCCTGACAGGTTGCTCAAGCCCAGATCGGATCGCAGTGGTCAACCGCTGCGACGAGCCAGTCGTGCTCCAGCACGACGGGACCGGGGCGAGAGCCACGGTCGGATTCCACGAGGCCCCGCCAGGTGAGAGCGCATACGACCAGTACCTGTTCGACCGGTCACGCTTCGGGCCGGGGGAGGTCGGCGAGGTCTATGCCGTCAGCCTGGACCGGCGGCTGCCGGTGCGGCAGCCAGAGGGAGGCTCCAGGGACGGGGAGGTGACCATCCCCGGCGAGGCCTGCGACGCGCTGTCGGATGGGAGCATCGGCGTCGCCGTCGAGGCCGCCGGAGGCGAGGCCGACCACCCCGAGATCCGGGTCACCGTCTACGGACCGGCCGGGTACGCGCGCAGGATCGCCGGGGCGGTGGCGGCTGCGGTGACGCCGCTGCGCTTCGAGATCACCGAGCAACACACCCTCGGGGCACTGGTACGCATACCCCACGGTGACTTCGAGACGATGCCGCTCACCAGGCTGACCTCCGCCATCACGACAGCGGCTCCCGGGCCGCTCCATGCGACCCTGTGCGACGAGCGGTCGTGCCGGTCGATCGACGACCAGGACGCCTATGAGATCGTCAGTGGTGGCGGCGACGGCAAGCTGCACTCCCCGGCCTCGTCCCTGGAGACGCTGGGCGTCGGTGTCTTCCTGGTGGCCACGGCGACGCTGGTTGTGGTCGTCGTCCGCAGGCTCGCCCGGCGCTATCGGCGTCGGCCTCCACCCGGCAGTCCACCACCCCCACCCGCCTCGGTGTGACCGGACGGGCTCAGGATCCGCGCCGTGCCGGTTGGCCGCTGTCGACGCTCGACGCTGACGGCCGCCAACGCCGCGGACGATGCGACGACGCTGCCGACGACCCCGAGGAGGATCGCCCGATCCAAGATCTCCTGGCTGTCGAAGTACTCGGCTTCGAAGTGCTCGGCGTCGAGCCTGAACAGGCCCAGAGCGGCAGCGGTGCAGCCGAGCAGCACCGTGGTGATGATCAGGCCGACGAGCAGTCGCGCCGACCGAGGGACAGGACGATTCCACCGTGAAGCCCAGGCGACGAGCAGGATACCGGCTGCCAGGCTCGCTACTCCGAGAGCTGCGCTGAGTCCGACCAGCGGCGTGTCCGCGAAGATCGCCTCGATGTCGTCGTCGAACTCGGCCAGACCAAGATCGTGGTGGAGGTCCGCTTCGGCGATGGCCAGCAGTGCCGAGACCACCGCGACGACCAGCGCCAGCGTCGCCACCGCGACGGCAAGGAGCGAGCTGCCACGCCGACACGCGGCAACGACGCGGACTGCCCCGATCAGTACGAGCGCACCAGGTAGCCAGGCCAGGAGCAGCCAACCAGCACCACCGAGCTGGTCCATCGTGGTTCGCAGGTCGGTCATTGGCGGCAGCTACCAGGTGGCGATGACCCGGCAGGGGCTGCCCGAACCGCCCTCCCAAGGGATCGGGCCCACGAAGGCGCTGGCGCCCTGGGGTGGGATCCGGTCCAGGTTGGTGAGGTTCTCGACGCCGTAGCGGTCGGAGCCGAGGAAGCCGACGTGGACGTCGAAGGTGGTCGAGTTGCCGGGATCGAGGCTCACGGTGTCGACGCCGATCCCGACCGGGTTGCGCCGCGCTGCCAGCCACTCGGTGGCCTCGATGCTGAAGCCCGGGAAGTTGTAGTCGGGGAAGGCGGGGCCGCCGAGGAACTCGAGCGGGTCGTCTGCTTTGGCCGCCCAGCCAGAGTCCATGCACACGAGCGCGCGCTCAGGTATCCGGCCGTGGCGGCGCTCGAAGCGCACCAGGTCGTCGGTCGTTTCCGCGAGACACATCGGCACCACCTCCTTACAGAGTTGATCTGTCTTGCAGAAGGTGGCGTGACGTCCGCGTGACGGGGAGACGGCACAGCGACCCGCTACTCGGGCCGCAGGACGCAGAACTCGTTGCCGTCGCGATCGGCCATGACCACCCAGTCGACGTCGCCCTGGCCGATGTCGACCCGAGCTGCCCCGAGGTCCACGAGACGATCGACCTCTGCGTGCTGGTCGGCTCGGCCGAGCGGCGCGATGTCGAGGTGCAGCCGGTTCTTCCCGAGCTTTGGGGCCAATGGCGGACCACCCCAGGTGATCATCGGCCCGGTGCCGTCAGGTGCGCGGATCGCAGTTTCCTCGTGCTGATCCCAGACCAACGGCCAGCCGAGCGCTGCGCTCCAGAAGCACCCGACCGCTCGCGTGCCGTCACAGGTGATCGAACCCAGGCGCCCGCAGCCCGCGAGGAACGAGTTGTCCGGCTCGATGATGCAGAACTCGTTGCCCTCGGGATCAGCCAGCACGACGTGGCCCTCGTCTGGTCGCTGCCCGATGTCGATGTGGCGCGCGCCGAGCTCGACGAGCCTTGCCACGGATTCCTGCTGGTGGTCCAGGGACGTGCTGGTCAGATCGAGGTGGAGCCGGTTCGGGCCCACCTTCGGCTCCGGGACCGGCATGAGGTCGAGCCGGAACCTCGTACCGTCGGTTGGCACGAGACTGACCTCCTCACCCGTCTCGGGAGCGACCTCCCAGCCCAGCGCCTCGGCCCAGAAGTTCGCGAGACGGAGCGGGTCGTTCGCATCGACGCAGAGCGCAACGAGCCTCAGAGCCATCCACCTCCCAGCATCGCGCCCCAGGCAACGACGACCTGCCGACACCGCCGAGGTCGGACCAGATGTCCCGGAGCGCCGGCTCGACCTTCGGACTTCCGATCAAACGTCCGCCACGGAGACATTCGAGCAGGATCGAATGGCCTTTGCCGCTCGTCGATTCCCCGTCCATAGTCCCGGGGGCGTACAGCGACGGGGGTCCGAGGGAGCTGACCAGCGGTCGCCGGTCGTGATCGTCCTGCCTGATCCCGGCAGGGCATCGATGTTCAGGTTCAGAGGCGTTCGACCGCGACGCGACGAGAGGCTTGGGACGATGAGCGATACCCCCCAGGGGCCGGGCTGGTGGCAGGCATCGAATAGCCGGTGGTACCCACCGCCGCGACCGGAGACGCCGAGCGGTCAACCCGGAGGCCCACCGACCCGCCCCGGGGGTCCGATGACCACGCCGCCGGGAGCTCCTCCGGGAACACCGCTGGGCGGACTGCCGGGAGCTCCCCCGCAGATGCCACAGCCAGGGATTCCCCCGGGAGGGTCGCCGGCCAACCGGACGCCGCTGATGATCACGGTGGCGGTGATCGCGGTCATTGCCGTCGTGGCCATCGTCGTCGCGGCCAGCGGCGACCGTGAGGACGGCCGGGAGACCAGCGCCACTGACGACCTTCCTGCGCCCACTGAGCCCCCGGAGACGTCCGACACCGGCGAGGCCGCGGCTCCTCCCACGCCCACGAACGAGGTGGATCCCGAGGACGACGGCGAGGAGAGCAACGCGACCGAGGGCGAGGAGCTCTTCGATGACATCGTCCTGCTCGAGCAGGGCTTCTCCGTCATTCCCTCGCTAGCCGGGCAGAGCGCCACGGTCGGCTTCGTCATCCAGAACACCGGGGACGAGGTCCGGAGCGGGCTCTCCTTCGAGTGGGCGCTGTACGACGGGTCGGGGTCGCTCGTCGACAGCCATCTCATCAATGCCACCACGCTCCAACCCGGCGAGACCATCGGCCTCGGCGACACCAGCCTGGCGTCTATCGATCAGCAGCCGGTGGAACTCGAGCTCGTCCCGCAGAACGAGTTCCCTACCCCAGGTGGCACCGAGGTGTCCGGCACGGTCAGTGTGTCCAACGCCGAGTCGACCTTGGACCAGAGCGCCGGGGCCACCGAAGGTTTCGTGACCAGCACCTTCGAGGTCGAGTCGACCTACTCCGTGGAGCTCGCCCACCCCATGGTGCACGCGATCTACCGCAACTCCGCTGGCGAGATCGTGGGTGGCGAGTTCGGGGGCGACCTCGGGCTGGTCCAGGCCGACGGCTCGGCCCCTGGCCAGATCCAGTCCAGCGGCGACCTGCGGGCGCTGGACGTCGACCTGAACCAGGTCGAGGTGTACGTCGACGCCGCCTACTCCGAGGTGTACGCCGGCTGAGCAGACCAACGGGCGCAGGTTGACCGGCGATCGCGACGAGGGCAGGGGACGATGAGCGACTCTCCCCAGGGGCCAGGCTGGTGGCAGGCATCGGACGACCGGTGGTACCCACCCCCGCGACCGGAGGTGCCGGACGGCTCAGTAGGCCCGCCTGATGGCCTGCCCGCCGAGCTGCCATCGGTGCCGATGTCCGAAGGTCCGCCGGGAACACCAGCGGGCGGGGTGTCGGGAACGCCGTCGACCAGGTTGTCTCGCGAGACGCTGCTGCTGACCTTCTTGGCCGCGTGCGGCTTCATCGCCGTCGTGGTTGTGGGCATCGTCCTGAGCGGCGAGAGTGGCGAGGAGAGCCAGGAGGCCAGCACCACAGAACCGGTCGGGACGGCCATCGGGGCCCCGAACACGTCGGACACCCTGGACGAGGAGCCCGACGAGACTGCCGCTCCAACGACGGCGACCGAGGTGGGTCCCGAGGATGAGGCGGGGAGCGGGGAACGGGCGCCGACCGAGGGCGAGGAGCTTGGCGACGGCATCGTCCTGCTGGAATACGGCTCTAGCACCGTTCCCGCCTTGAGCGGCCGCGGGCGGCACGTCACGATCGGCATGATCATCGAGAACACCAGCGACCAGGTGAGAAGCCCTTCGATCGAGTGGATCACGTACGACGACTCGGGGTCGCTCCTCGACAACAATCGTGTCAGCGCCTTCACGATCCAGCCCGGTGAAACCCTTGGTCTCGGCGACACCAGCCTGGCAACCATCGATCAGGATCCGGTAGAGCTCGAGATCCGGTACGAGGGAGACATGGGGTTCAGTACGACCGACACGTCCGGCTCCGTGACGGTCTCCAGCGTCGAGTCGACGCTGGACGCCAGCACGGGTTTCGTGGACATCACCTTCGAGGTCGCGTCGAGCTATGGCGAAGACCTCACCGACCCCTACGCCCACGTGATCTACCGCAACTCGGCGGGTGAGATCGTGGGCGGCACGTTCGGGGGCACCTTCGGGTTCATCCCGGCCGAAGGGTCGAGGGCCGGCGAGGTCATGTCCGGGGCTGACCTGAGGGACCTTGACGTCGACTTGGAGCAGACCAGTGTCTACGTCGATGCTGCCTCCTCAGGGGAGAGCGCTGGCTGAAAGTCACCTCGGCGGGCCTCACCGGTGGTCGAGGCTGCCATGGCCGAGCCTCGGACATCACTGCTCCAGAACCGGTCGCAGTCGCTGGTCCGCGGTCTCGGTCAGCCCGCGCACGAAGCCCTCGATCTCGCCGGCCACCAGGATGTCGCCCGGCTCCACATCGGTGCCGGCGTCGAGGTAGCTCATCGTCGAGAGGACCCCGTCCCGCTCCCAGACGACGATGAGCTGAAGGATGGCGTACTCGTCTCCGTCGTCCTCCGTGAAGTGCAGGTTCCGTGCGTAGGCGACGCTGCCTTCTCCGAGCGCGTCCGACGGCACGCGCTGCTGGATGGCGGTGGCAGTGGCGGTGGGCTCGACCCACTGGTACTCGGTGCAGGCCGACACCGCGGCCTCGCGTTCGGCGATCGCAGCGTCCCCGGCGTCCAACCAATCGATGGAATGTTGGACGTAGAGGTCGGGGTCGCTACGGAAGGCCGCGACCGCGTCGTCCTGAGTCTCCTGGCCGTCGTTGAGCAGATCGATCATGGCGTCGCACTCCGGACCGCCCTCGTACTCGACCTGGGCCGGCTCGCCGAGCTCGAAAGGGACGTAGCCACTCCCGATGTCCTGTTGAGTCAGCAGCGCGGTCTGGAGGTTGACCGCCTCTCGGCGGTCGTCACTTTCAACGGTCCCGCTGGAACTGCCACCAGAGTCGTCGTCGCTCGCCAGCACGACCACGATGGCCACCAGCAGCAGGGCGATCACACCGAGGCCCACGAACACCGGCACCCACGAGCCGGTGCCTCGCGCCGGCCCCGATTCCCCCTGATACGCCTCAGCGCCGACCTGCCGCCTGCTCACCGTTCATATCCTGCCTCAGCCTTGCGAGGGATTCAGACCACCGCGGAACGACCCTCGGATGAGTCGAGGTCGGGCCACGGCGCGCCGATGTGCATGGTGTATCGAACTCGGACGACATCGCTGAGCAACCTCGAGGAGAAGGTCGTCCATGAGCCGACCGTGTGGCCAACGACCACCTGACCGCTACCGTCGTAGTCGTCCGTCCTCAACGAGAGGGATCCTCATGGGCCTGTTCGACACCATCCGCGAGAAGGCCTCAGAGCTTTTGTCCGGCGCGACCGACAAGGCCAGCGAGCTGGCCGGCGACCTGCCCGGGGCGGACATGTTGGACGATCTCTCCCTGTCGGCGGGCGACGCCGCCAGCCAGGCGACCGACGAGGCGGTGGGAACCGCTCAGGATGTTGGCGCCGACGCGACCGAGGTGGCAGCGGACGCATCGGATTCCGTCACCGACGCGACGGACACAGTCACCGAATCGTTCACCGACACGCCGGGCGAACCACCCCAACCCTGACACTCCTCGACGCCCTCGAGCCCGACCGGCTGATCCGCAGCCGACAGACTCCAGGCCTATCCACCATACCGGCGCGGTCAGATCGTGGCCGCGGCGGTCGAGGCCCCGGTCACGCTTGTTGAGCTCTGAGCACAGCGATCCGATCGGGCATCCGTTGGCGGCGATGCCGTCCCGATTGATGAGCCAGGACTTCGCAAGCGCCTTGAGCCAGGCGCGTTCACGATTCACTCGCTCCATTGGAGGATGGAGAAGACCGCCCCCTCGGGGTCGTTGAGGACGGCGACGCGTCCCACGTTGAACAGGTCGAAGGGCTCCATGGAGACCGTGCCTCCCAACTCGGCAGACCGGGCGGCGGTGCGGTCCGTGTCCGCGACGGCGAAATAGACCATCCAATGCGGCGAGATGTCCTCCGGCCACAGCTCGTCCATCTGCACCATCCCGGCGACGGGCTGCTCGACGCCAGGGAGGGAGAACACGCTGTAGCCCGATCCTTCGGCGAAGGGAGGGCTCTTCGATTCCCAACCGAACACGGCAGCGTAGAACCGGCTCGCTACGTCAACGTCCCGGCATGTCAGCTCGCACCAGGTAAACGAACCGGGCTCGTGCATCACATCGGGCGAGGAGTAGCCCGCCGACTCCCATATCGCGAACCGTGCGCCCAGCGGGTCCGTACAGATCGCCATGCGCCCGGCGTCGAAGTAGGCGGTGGGCCACATGGAGACCTCACCGCCCTGGTCGACCACCGCTCGTGCCGTGACGTCCGCATCGTCCACGGAGATGTTCATGGTCCAGGTCGGTTTCGGACCCGGACCGATGTCGCCGACGTCCCTACCGTCCAGGCGGAAGACCCACCAGCCCGACGCGTCGTCCAACGGTCGATGCCGCGCCAGCACCGTCCAGCCGAAGAGGGCGCAATAGAACCGGCTTGACGTGAGGGGGCCGGCGGTTGTCTGCAGGTTGACCCACATCGGCGTGCCTGGGGGATGTCTCTGTGCGAAGCCCATGGGCGTCCTCCTCTCTTCCCTCTCGGAAGGTAGTCCGCCGCGGCGGACAGAAGACCACCAACACTTCTTGCGCTCCGACGTGACGGCTCATCCGGCGTTTCGGAGCACCGAATTCCCCAACCGCTATCGAGGCGAAGTGCAGCGATGCAGCCCGGTGGGATCGGGCGCGGGCTAGCTCCGGCCCGGCACCAGGGTGTTCTGTCGGGCGGCGATCCACCAACGGTCGTCTTCCTTGACCAGGACGTAGAGGGCGATCATCGTGTGGCCGACGTCGATCGTCTCGCCGTTGGGGCCGGTGGCCCAAGCGTGTTTGTGCGCGATGGCCACGTCGGGCCGAACGAACACGATGTCGCTCAGCTCGTAGCGAGCGCTCTCGTCGCGCAGGTGCCCGGCCAGGCCGGTGCGGTTGGCCTCGAGGAGGGCGTCCCAGCCGGTCAGCTGCGCGCCGAAGACGTTGACCGACGAGGCGTTGCGGGTGAAGTGCGCGACCGAGAGATCGGGATCGTTCGTGTTGAAGCCCGTCTCGATGTCGGCGATCACCCGTCTGATCGCCGCGACGTCGTCTTCGTGGTCGGTCGACGTGTCCTCGACCGTGGGCGATGGGGGGATGGTGGGGTTCACGTCATCGAACCTGACAGGTTCGGTGGGGCTTTGCATACTGGGCTCGGCGGAAGGTGGCGAGCGGGATGCAATTGGTGGACCGGTGGAAGCCCTGGATCAGGGCCGGCATCTGGCTGATCGCGTTCCTGGTCGCGTGCTGGGTATTCGTCGCGGTGAGGAGCGGGCCGCTGTTCGTCAGTGTTCTCGGCATCTTCGCGGTCGTCGAGGCCGCCCGAAGACTGCACGACACCATCCGGCAGCAGCTCCTCGTCCGTGGCTCGATGAACTTCGCCCGGGCGGCCTGGCTGGTGGTCACACCGCTGGTGGGTGCCGTCCTCTTCGTGGTGTGGTTGGTCGGGCACCAGAACGGCCTGGGCTTCTTCGGGATCGCGCTGTTCTACCTCGGTGCCGCTGTAGCCGTCGCCGAGCTCCGCCGGGACGTTCCCTCGTCAAGGGAAGTGGGTCGCATCGTCGCAGCTGGCAGTGCCGTCGTAGCGATCGTCGCCGTTCTCGTCATGGCGGTCTTCGGGGCGAGCTGGGCCTGGTTGGCGCTGGCTATCGCGCTCGCGCTCGCCCCTGTGGGTATCGGCCTGCTGAGCGAGGTGGGCATCGACCGCTTGTCGCACATCCGGCACCGATGGGTGCATTGGGCGATTCCGGTCGGCGGAGCGGCCGTGTTCGCCGGAGGCCTCTGGTTCATGGCCAAGGACGTCAACGACATCTACGCCTATGTCTTTAGCGCGGCGCTGCTCGTCCTGATGGTGGCGATCGCCGTCCGGTCGAGCGCCGACGCATTCCTCGTTGTGGCCATGACCGGTCTGGTGTGGGCCTTGAGCAATCGGACCGTCCCGGTCCCCGAGTCACTTGTCGTCCAGGCCGACCGACCCGCGATCGCGGCCTTGGGCGACTCCTACATCTCGGGCGAGGGAGCCGAAGCGTTCTACGAGGGAACCAACACGAAGGGCGACAACGAATGCCGGCGGGCTCCCACGGCATATCCGGTGACCCTCCTGGAGGAAGAGCACACGGCGATCCCAGAACGCCTGCATCTGGTGTTTCTGGCGTGCTCGGGAGCGACGTCTGATGGGGTTCGCTCCCAACTCGGCGCGTTCGAGGATCTCGGGCAGCAGACCGACTTCGACGTCGAGTTCGTGTTGGTCAGCGTGGGCGGGAACGACGCGGGGTTCGGTTCCATCGTGCAGACCTGCCTGTTGCCTGGTGACTGTTCGGAGTTGGGACCTGCCTGGATCGACAACCTGGATGACGTCCAGGACTCCCTCGCCGGGATCTACGACGACATCGACGAGACGCTCGACGACGTGCCGGTGCTCGTCGTGCCGTATCCGAGCCCGCTTCGGGCCGAGCACTGCAGTTCGTCTGGCTTCACTCCCGACGAGCACCGATTCCTCCACAGTTTCGGCATCGCCCTCAACGCCGTCGTCCGCCAAGCCGCGGCGGACGCAGGATTCCACTACGTCGACACGATGCCGAACGCTCTCGTGCAGGAGAGGGCGCGTCTGTGCGACCTCGACGAAGCCGAGGAGGAGACCGAAGGCAGGTACGAGGTGGGGGTGAACTTCCTCGCGGCGAACAGCGTGGTCGGCACCCTCGAGCAGGCCGGCTATCCGCTGAACTGGTTCCACAACAGCCTGCATCCCAACGAACACGGCCACGACCTCATGCGCGAGAGCCTCGTCCAGTGGCTGGACCGGCACCCGAACCTCGCTCCGCGCGTGCCCCGGCCGGCGGGCTCGTCGGATACCGATAGCGATCCCGTCGCCGCCGGCCCCAGCACGGGGCCGTGCCGGGATACCTCCGACCTCGGCGACTGCACGAGCCGATGGAGAACGAAGGAGACCGGTCGGCTACTCCTTGCCGAGGGCTGGATCGCACTGATGATCGCGACAGGCGCGGCGATGGTGGTGCTCCCCTTGGTCCGTCAAGCACGCCTGCTCTTCCACGACAACAGGTAGCTCGTCCATGCTGCGTCGGGCCGGCTCCTGGTCTCGGTCGGTCATCACGGTTGAGCCCGCCGCTCGGCCCCTCGCATCACGAGCGCGGCGACGAGAACCGCGCCGAGACTGACCCCGCAGCCACCCACGCACCTCGCCGGACGCCTTCGGTCACAGCGCTGGCACGGTCCTGGGGTCCGTTGCCGAGGCCAGCCAGGACATCCTCGGAGCGGCCCAGAACCACGATCGCGACGACCGCTGTGCCCAGAGCGCCGCCGATCTCCCGGGAGGCTTCGACCACGCCGCCGGCCAGGCCGGCCATCGTCTTGTCGATCCCCATGAACGCCACCACCTGCGCCGCCATCCCTGACGCCCCGATGGCGATGCCGATGGCCAGCATCCCGGGAAACAGATCGCTCCAGTAGGTCGCGTCGGCCGGTGTCCGGGACAGCCAGACCAGCCTACCGACGGCGATGCCTTGCGCAGCACCAGCGACCGCCCGGCGCCGAGCCGACCGACCGCCCGTGGCGCAACCGCGACACCCACGACGGCCGCGCTGATCGAGGTGGCTAGCCAGGCGATCCCGGCCTCGATGGCCGAGTAGTCCAACACCTGCTGCATGAACAACGTCAGCTGGAAGTTGAAGCCCAGGAACGAACCGAACACCAGCGCCGCTACCACACTGGCGGTGGTGAGGGTTCGACGGTGGAAGAACGACAGCGGCACCAGCGGCGAGCTGGCACTGCTCTCGACAGCGACGAACGCGAGCAGCAATGCTCCGCCGACGGCCGCGAAGCCGAGGTTGGTCGGAGAGGTCCAGCCCGGCTCTACGGGCAGCTGGCCCAACTTGTCCCGTCGGGAGTGGTGGAGCTCAACCGAGCCGTGGCGGTCGCCATGGCCGACGGCCCCGCCGCTGGACTCGAGCTGGTGGACGCGCTGCTGACCTCGGAGGCGTTGCCGGGTTACTACCTGCTCCCCGCCACCCGCGGCGACCTGCTGCGCCGCTCCGGCCAGGCCGAGGAGGCCGCCGCGAGCTACCACGAGGCTCTCGAGCTGGCTACGACCGACGCCGAGCGTCGCTTCCTCGCCCGCCGTCTGACCGAAACCACCGGCTCGTCGGCTCAGGAACGTGAAGACCTGAGCGGATAAGTCTCCCAGTCGATGTCCTGGTGGGTGCGGCTCGCTCGCAGCGCTGGGAGGGCTGCCGCGTCCGGTCGACGACCCATCCAGTTGCCGCGAGACCGCCAGCCAGGTGCGCGGCGAACTCGTGTCGTCTCCTCGGCTAGCCGCCGTAGCTCGGCGCTGGCGCGTCGGCCTGGGTGCGGATGCGGGCGGTGGCACTAGCGACGGCCAGGACGGCACCAGCATCGTCGACCAGCTCGCCGGCCAGGAACGCGATCGAGCGGCCCCGACTGCGGACGTGACCGCGGCCGGTGATCCGGCCCGGCCGGGCAGGACGCAGGAACTGCACGTGCAGGTCCAGCGTGGGGGCGAACTGGTCGGGCGGCAGCGTGGCGACCAGGGCAGGACCGAGCGTGTCGTCGAGCATGGCGGCGAGCAGGCCTCCCTGGACGTCACCGACAGGGTTGGTCATCTGCCCCGTCGCATCGAAGGAGATCTCAATGGTGCCGGCGTCCGGGTCGACCTCGACCAGCTGCCAGCCGAGGAACTTCGCCGCCGGGGGCGGCGCCGCTCGCCCTTCGACGACCTCCCAGAACGGGCCGCGCCGCGCCACCTCTTCGCGGGTCGCTGGCGTCTCGTCTCCTGCCATCTGGTCACCTCCACCGGGACCGCCGGTGTCGCAGCCATTTGCTCCGAAGCACATGCGGATGGAAGTATGCGGGTCGTGTCAGGTCCCGTCAAGCGCCGCGCCTACGACACCACGGGGCGGCAGGCCCGATCGGCCGCCACGCGCCAGCGGATCCTCGATGCCGCTGGCGACCTGATCGTCCAGCGCGGCTACGGCCAGACCACCATGGCAGCCGTCGCCGCGGCCGCGGCAGTGCACGTCGACACCGTGTACGCACTCGTCGGCCGCAAGCCCGACGTTGTCAGCGAGCTGGTCGAGCGGGCGCTGTCGGGAACCGACCAGGCGATCCCCGCCGTCGAGCGCCCCTACGTCGCCCAGATCCGTGCAGCCTCGGCTCCGGAGTCCAAGCTGGCCGTCTACGCCCGCGCCACCCGCGAGATGCTGCCCCGGGTCGCCCCCCTGTTCGTCGCCCTGCGCGACGCCGCCGGTCGCGACCGCTCGGCCCGCCGGCTGTGTCGCCAGTTCAGCGACCGCCGCGCTGCCAACATGCGCCTGTTCGTCCAGGACCTCGCGGACGCCGGAGGCCTCCGTCCGGGCATCGACATCGACGAGGCAGCCGACACCGTGTGGGCCACGAACAGCCCCGAGCTCTACGTCATGCTCACCGACGAGCGAGGTTGGTCCTCCGAGCGCTTCGAGAACTGGCTCCTGACCACATGGTCACGTCTCCTACTCCCCTGACCGCCTCCGTTCGAACCTCCGCCCCTACCGCGCAACCCCTGGTGGCGTCGTCCGCGCGGGCGCGCCGGTGAAGGGCCGGGACAAGGTCGTCTGGCCCGGGCATCTCGATAGCGCCCCTCGACCTTGCGGTCGAGATCCAAGGTCGGCGGTCCTAGCGGAGCGAGATCGTCGCCTGCTCGAGCAGAGGGATGGCCGTCTCGGTCAGCTGCGCGTGGCCGCGGGGATTGGCATGGATCCCGTCCGGTGCCCAGAGCGCCGGCTCCGCCATCACAGCATGGGCGTCAACGACCAATAATCGCCCTGCCGCGTCGGTGCACCGTTGTTCGACGTGTTCGTTGACGGTGTCGATGCGGGCCGCCAGCCGCGGCAGTCGTGCCGACCGGCCTACCAGGAAGTCAGGGCAGGTGCAGGTGACGACGAGGTCGGCGTGATCGAGCGCCCAGTCCAGCAGCTCGTCCATCTGCTGGAGCACGATCGCGAGATCAACGCGCCGTGCCATCAGGTCGTTGGCCCCGGCGATCGCGCTGATGATCTCGGCTCGGTCGACGACCAGCGGCGCTTGGTCGTGCAGGACCGCGGCGAGGTGCGCGCCCGGCGCTGCGAGGTTGCGGAAGTCACCGACACGCCCGGCCCGCGCCAGCGCGGTGGCGGTCCGTGCGATCCAGCCGCCGTACTGTGGATCGTCCCCCGTGCCGGCGGTGAACGAGTCGCCCACCGCGACCCAGCGTGCCGCCCTCACTGCTTGAAGGCGGTGTCGGTCACGACAAGACGGCGTCGCGCTCGGCCTTGGCGGCAGCGAGTCGCCGCGTGGCGTGGGCCTGGCCGGCTGCGGCGTCGCCGTCGAGCACGAACGTGGCGATGTCGGCGAGGCCGACGATGCGGCCTCCACCGCCCCAGGATGTAGGCGTCGAGCATCGGCATCGGGTTGACCTCCTAGTCAGTTCGCTTGTGAGACGGACTGTATGAGAGTGAGTTCGTTAGTGCAACTGATACCGTGCGCCTGTGAGGAGGACCAAGTTCGACAAGTGGCCTTGCTCCATCGCTCGCACGACCGATCTGTTCGGCGATTGGTGGACACCACTGGTCGTGCGCGAGGCCTTCTACGGCGCCCGCCGCTTTGACGACTTCGTCCAGCGGCTCGGCATTGGCCGCAACGTCCTGACTGCCCGCCTCACCCGACTGGTCGAGGAGGGGATCCTGCGGACCGAGCCCTACCAGCAACGGCCGGTCCGCAACGAGTATCGCCTGACGGACAAAGGCCGGGCCCTGTTCGGGGTCCTGGCGGCGATGATCCGCTGGGGCGACGACTGGCTGGCGGGCGAGGCCGGTCCACCGGCCGAGCTGGTCGACCGACGCAGCGGCAAGGTGATCCGGCCGCTCGTCGTGGACGAGACCACCGGCGAGCCCCTCGACCCCCGCAACATCACCGTGCGCCCAGGGCCAGGCTGCCCCAAAGACCAACCCATACCGCCACCGCCCAGACCCCGGGCGACCTGAGCGCGGCGAGCGGCCATCGCCAGCGCGCGATCGAGGTGGCGTACGCACACGCGACCCTGAGCTCAGCTCGTGGCTTGAGGAGCAGCGTCGGTGGTGGTGGGATCGATGGTCTTGCGCATCTTGATGATCGGCACGGGAGTGCCGCCTGATGCGTCCTCCGTGCGCTCGATGATCTCGAACCCGGCGGCTTCGTAGAGCGGTTGGCCCGAAAGCGTGGCCATGAGCTCGAGGGTCGTGAATCCTTCGGCCGCCGCGGCGGCTTCGCACAGCGACAGGATCAGTCGGCCGACGCCGCGCCGCGCGAAGGAAGGGTGGGTGTACATCGCGCGGATCCTGGCGGCGTCCGTAGAGGGCTTGAGCAGGGCACCGTCTCGCCCGGCCGAGTGGTCACCGCCGTGGAGGGTGGCGCGCCGGCTCCAACCGCCGCAGCCCACGACTCGCCCGTCGAGCTCGACGACGAAGTAGGTCGCGTCATCGATGAGCTGCATGTCGAGACCCATGATCGCCTGGCTGGACCGGGTCTGGGCCTCATCGAGGAAGCCGCGCTGCAGTTGCTCGATGGCGGCGCGGACCAACGGCCGGAGCACGGCGACGTCGTCGCGGGTGGCGAGGCGGCTGGTGAGGCCCATCGGAGCTCAGCTCATCCCATCGCTAGGCGCGCAAGCTCTCGCGATTGGGGTCGATGGCCTCGGCAAGGGCCAGCGTGCCGGCGCGTCACCGTCCGCTGAACCGGGGTTCCCGCCGCTCGACGAAGGCCGCGGCAGCCTCCTGATGGTCCTTGGTGAGCCCGGTGCGGACGTGGTGCGCGGCCTCCATGTCGAGGCACTCGCCCAGCTCGCCGTGCACCGCCCGGTTCAGGTTCTCCTTCATGTAGCGATAGGCCACCCGAGGGCCGTTGGCCAGGCGGGCCGCGCGCGTGGCGATCTCGGTAGCGAAGGTCTCGCTGGGGAACACCTCGTTCACGATCCCCAGGTGGTGCCCCTCCTCGGCCGACAGGCGGTCGGCGAAGTAGTACAGCTCCCGCGCCTTGCCGGTGCCAAGTAGCCGGGTGAGGAACCAGGTGCCGCCGTAGTCCCCGGCGAACGCGACCCGGGCGAATGCGGTGGTCAGCACCGCGCCCTCCACGGCGTACCGGAGATCGCACGCCAGAGCGAGGGACAGGCCCGCTCCCGCAGCGGGCCCCGGCAGGGCGGCGATGGTCGGCTTGGGCAGCTCCCACAGCCGGCCGGCCGTCGCCCGCTGGTTGAGGCGCTGCCCATGGATCGCGGCATCGAAGCTGCCGCCGGCTCGACGATCCTCGACGTCACCTTCCCCGCCACCCGCGCGGCCGCTGGGCGCTTCACCGGCTGCCATGGCCTTCACGTCGCCTCCTGCACAGAAGGCACCGCCCGCGCCGGTGAGGACGATGCAGCCGACGTCGTCGTCGACCTCGACCTCGGCCAGCGTTCGAGCGAGCGCATCGAGCATGGCGGTCGACAGTGCGTTGCGTCGCTCCGGCCGGTTCATGGTGAGCGTGGCGACGCCGTCGTTCACCTCGGCCAGCAGGTGGTCGGTGCCGGTGTCGAGTTGCGTCATGGGCGGTCTCCTGATCCAGCCGCTGGTCTGAACGTCACACCGCAGATGGTCGACGGCTCGGCCAGTCCATCGATCTCCACGCTGGCGATCCCCTCGTCGCTCGGGCCATGCGCGGTCTTGAACGTCACCTGTTGCCGCCCTTCGTCGAGCGCCATCACGTCGCCGTCGAGAGGAGCGTCGACGACCGCCGCCCACGTCTTGGCGCCCGACTCGACGTCGAGGAGTCGCACCGCCAGCCCCGAGATCCCCCGCTGCGGCGCTCCAGGCCGGTGGCCGACGTCGGGAGTGCCGCCCGTCCAGCGCGGCCCAGCCCAGCGCCACGTCACCGCCGGCCGAGACGTGTCGAACGAGACGATCGCCCCAGGGACGTCCTTGGGGTGCAGGTGAGTCCCCGAGATGTCCTCGAGATCCACCTGCCACACGATCCGCAATCCCCGCGAACGCACACCCTCGCGGGCTGCCGCCGTGTCAGCGACCTGAAATATGGCCATGTAGCCCGCATCGCCGCCCCGCTTGTCCAGGTACCGTCCCGCCGTGGTGCCCGGCTGCCGGGGTGACACCACCTCCAGAAACGTGTCACCGATCTCGTACACCGCATTGACCAAGCCAAACGCGGCCACACCCGGGTCATGGAACGAACCCGCCAGACCCAACTGCTCCTCGACCGCCGCACACGCCGCGTCGAGATCGCCAGCGACGAGCGCCACCTGGCGAAGCCGCGGCAGGGACGGCGAGCGCCCCGCCCCAGGCACCAACGACCCAGACCAAGTCACCCACGCACACTACGAGCAACGACGGGCATCTGACGGTTGGGACTCTGGTCGCCACCTCGTGCCCCCATGGGCGAAGCTTGCCGCCACCGTCCCCGCCGATCGGTGGCCCTGGGCTAGTGGCGGTCCCCACGGGGGCGGAGGCTGGTGAGGCCGCCCATGACAAGGTTGATGTAGAGGTCTTCGAGGAATTGGCGGCGTTCGGCGGTCGGGCGGGAGCGCCATTGGGCCCGGATCGATTCGATGCCGGTGAGGAGCATCGAGGTGGCTGCGGTCGCCGAGGGCCTGTCGAGGTCGAATTCGGTCATGGCGAGGCGGGCGAAGAACCGGACCGTGCGCCGGTCGCGGTTGTGCTGCTCGCGACGGAAGGCCGAGTCGTGGGCTCCGGCTCGGCGGAGTGGCCCGAAGATCGGGCCGTGGGTGGTCTCGGCAGACATGGCGGCGCGGAGGAGGGCGCGGAGCTTGGCTTCGAAGCCCGACGCGTGTTCGACAGCGGCTGCGATGGTGGCGTCGAGCTCGGCTGCTTGTCGGCGGTAGACCTCGGCTAACAGCTCGTCGCGATTGGCGAAGTGCTTGTAGACGAGGGGACGGCTGACGCCGGCGCGGACGGCGACGGTGTCCATGGAGATGGCGTCGATGCCGCCGTCGGTGAGGAGGTGGGTGGCCGCGTGGACCAGCGCGGCGCGGCGGTCCTGCCCACGCAGCCGTTGGCGTCCGAGAGCGGCCGCCGTGACCTTGGTCTCGGCCGTGTTGCTTGCCGTCCTGGCCATGTGGTGACACTATGTCACCTCCGGAGGTGACATAGTGTCACCAGCGTTACGGCCATCCGCCACACGGCCAGTTCGGGAGGGGGACCGCCATGGGATACGCGGGGAACCGACGCATCCTCGATGCCGATAGCCACCTGATGGAGCTGCCCGGGTTCCTCGACCCGTACGTCGAGCCCGAGCTCGTCGAGCGATTGCGAGGACGGCAGATGGAGACGTTCGCTCCGGTGCTCGATCGGGCGGTCGCGCTCGCCGAGGCTCGCCGGACGGATGCAACGAAGGCTGCGAAGGCCGAGGAGCGCCTGCTGGTCGACAAGGGCTGGATGGCGTTGGGTGCCTTCGACGGCCGGGAGCGCAGCCGGGTCCTCGACCTGCTGGGCTTCCAGGGCCAGTTGGTGTTCCCGACCTTCGCAGCCGTTCAGTTCGTGGGCCGCGACCTGGATCGCCTGTACGGCGGGAGCCGGGCGATGAACCGGGCGGTCGCGGCTTTCTGTGCAGCGGATCCGAGGCTGCTGCCGGTGGCCTTCGTGCCGTTGGCCGATCCCGATCGGGCGGTGACGCTGGTCCAGGATGCTCTCGGCCTGGGCTGTGCCGCGGTCCAGGTGCCATCCACGGCGGCCGGCGAGCGGGCACCGACCCATCCGGTCCTCGACCCGTTCTGGGCGCTGCTGGAGGAAGCGGGCGTGCCCTTCGTCCTGCACGTCGGGGGCGGCGGGCGGCTGCTCGATCCCGCGTTCCACGACAATGCCATGCCGGTCACCGATCACCTGGGCGGCGGCGAGAACATCCGCTCCAAGGACTACCTGGCCATCCACCACTCTCCTGAGGTGTTCCTCGGGGTACTGATCCTCGACGGCATCTTCGACCGCTTCCCGGGCCTTCGCGGGGCGAGCATCGAACAAGGGGCCGGCTGGGTGGTCTCGTGGATGCACCACCTCGACTACGCGCAGCGGGCGTTCCGGCGCACCGAGGAGCCGCTACGCCGGCTCGAGCTCCGGCCTTCGGAGTACGTACACCGGCACCTGAAGTTCACGCCGTTCAACGGCGAGCCGGTGGGATGGATGATCGAGCAGGCTGGAGCCGACCTGTTCATGTTCTCCACCGACTACCCGCATCCCGAAGGCGGCCGCGACCCCCTGGCCAAGTTCGAGGAAAGCCTCAGCAGGGTCAGCGAAGCCGACAAAGATCAGTTCTACGCCGGAAACATGGCCGAACTACTGGCGATGGCGTCGAAGTGACGTCGCGGCGTGTCTCACCTGTCCGCGCGGCAGCAGACCTCGAGCTCCATTCCGTCGGGGTCCCGGAAGAACAGCGACCACTCGTCACCCAGCCGCTGGATGTCGCCGACCTCCTGTGCGCCGGCAGCGACCAGACGCTCCTTGATCGTCTCGAGCCTGGCGTGTGAGTCGACGGCGAGCGCGTAGTGGTCTATGGCGCCCCGTCCACCTTGGCGCCGACGGTCGCCAACGATCTCGTCCGCAGGAACCTCGAGCACGTTGAGCGCGGCACCACCACCGAGATCGAGGATCTTCATCCAGGGGTGGTCATCGCGCTTCGGGATCTCGAAGGTGACGACCGCTTCGAACGCCTGCTCGTAGAAGCGGACCGTCAGGTCCATGTCGGTGGTGAGGGTCGCCACGTGGTTGAAGCCTTCGGTGATGGGCATCACCAGCAAGCTACCCCGCGACATCCACGGGCTAAGTGGGCTGGCCGCTAGCTCTGAGGTGATCGGGTGGTGGACGTCCGGGGCTTGCCGGGGTGTTGCAAGGCACACCCGCGTCACACCCGCGTCACACCCGCGTCACACGTATGGGATGAGCGCACGCTCACGGCGTCGAGCTCGCGCTCGTGGTCATAGCACACGCACGACCTGCGGGCCGCGACGGTGCCAACCCCTGCATGACGCTCAAGAAGGGAAAGTAGGAGCCAGCTATGAGATGCCCATCCCGCCAGACGAGACCCAGTCGACATGACCGATCTTGTCGTGTGTGTCGATGGAAAGTCGCCATGTACTGACCTAGGGCTGCTTCTGTAGGCGACTCGTGCGGATCGGCGGTCGATCGGTACCCACCGGTCCGTCCCCCTCTGACTGGGGCAGAGCCTCGAGGAAATCGGGGTTTTCGGGTCACGATCGCGGCCGCTCGGTGATTCCTCAGCTTCCGGCTGCCCTCGTGCCTGATCACAGCTGCTCTCGCTCGGTCATGTGGGCGACCGTTCGCTGAGGTCCGTCGATCCGGACCGTCGTACCAAGGACAGGGGTGTGGGTGGTCCAGGTGATGGGGCGGTGGACGTCGGGGAGGTAGATGCACTTGGCGCCGGTGTGCACGGTGGCGGCGAGATGTTCTGCCAGGGTGGGGTCGGTGTCGGCGACTGCGTCGATGACCCGTTTGATGGCCTTGCGGACGGCGGTGCGGGCTCGTTCGGCGTCGTCGACGTAGTGTCGGAACGTGCCCTCGGGAGAATGTCCGACGAGTGTGGAGGATGTCCATGAGCTGGCACGAGCCATGCCGCACGTGACGGTGGAGCACGGCTCGCAGGGCAACCTCGTCTATCAGGTCGGCGGGAAGTCGTTCGTGTTCTTCCGGAACCCTCGCCCTGACGCGGTCGATCCGGTGACGGGCGAGCGCTACGACGACGTGATCGTGTTGTGGCTGCCGTCCGAGGACGACAAGCAGGCGCTCCTGCAGGACGGCGCCTCGCCCTTCTTCACCACGCCCCACTTCAACGGCCACCCGTCAGTGCTGGTCCGGGCGTGCCAGCTGGGCGAGGTGAGCCGCCAAGAGCTGAAGGAGATCATCGAGGATGCTTGGCTGGCGCGCGCGTCGCGCCGTCGCGGCGAGGACTGGCTGAACGCGCAGAAGTCCCGCTAGACAACCCCGCCCCGCCGATGCACGAATCGACTCGCTCGCGCTCGCCTGAAGGCCCCGCCCAGGAGCAGCGCCACGACCGAACGGTGAGGTCGCACGATCTCCACCTCCCCCTCGGGTGTTGAACGGATGGGATTGGTTTGGACCGGATTTGGTGGCGGGCCTCCCCAGAGGCCCGCCGGACCGAGCGATGGCCCGCTACTCCTCCATGGTTTGCGGGTTCAGGTGGTCGACCAGGCCACGTCGCCTGGGGCCGTGCACGAACGCCCGGAACACCAGGAACCCCCGGGCCGCCTCGCCGCCGACGCCGTCCGACGCGTACACCGGGATGCCCGGGCCTCGGCGGAACCGCGGTCCGGTGTAGGGGTATGCCGCCCAGTTGTCGGCCCCGGCGGGGCCGTCAGGGGCGATGTCGTACCAGGCGACCTCCCGCAGCCGCGTGGGGCGGCTGAAGTCGATGATGTTGACCCCGCCCTCGTACCACGCGTTCTCAGGCCGAACTCGCCGTTCGGCGAGAGTCATCCGTAAGGGGGACTATCCGCCGGGCTATCGGTCCAAAACAGGAATCGTCAACGGCGGGGCCCGAGACTGCCGTCCGCCCGCGCTGAGACCGGCTCCAGGGCGATGGATGGAACTAGCCAACAGGCGGGGCCTTAACGCGTGCTTAACGGCACGTCGAGCCGGCGGCTGAGGACGGCCGCCAAGGCCGCCCGGCGCGTCGCACATATCGGGTGCTTCGCGTTTGAGCCGTTCATGGCGGGCGCTGATGGAGCGCAGGGTCGATGACCCGCCCGCCCATCCGCGCGGCCGGCCTGATCGAGCTAGTTCACAGCCTGCTCCACACACGGTCCCATATCGGACAGTGATGATGGGGGTGGCTGGGTTGCTGGCTGGTAGCCCAGTGTGGCTTGGTCTTGCTCGCTCGGCCTGACCCTCATATCGGCTGGCCGATCCGTGCCTTTGATGCGACCTGTCGGTCGGGCGAGCGAGACCCTGTCTGGCGCGCATCAGCTGGGCTCGTGACCGAAGAGGCGCCTGTGCGAGAGGCCCCATCACTGTCCTGTCCGTCACCCAGCCGGTGCGCGCCACCCGGTATCCGTGATGACAGGAAGAAGGTGGCATGGCCACAATCGCACAACTCGGGCCCGGCCAGATCGTCGGTGGTGTCGACACCCACAAGCACGTCCACGTAGCGGCCGTTCTGAGCCACATTGGGCGTGTCCTCGACCTCGAGTCATTCCCGGCCACTCGTGCCGGCTACCGGCAGCTGCTGAGATGGTTACACGGCCACGGCGAGGTCGTGGCCGTCGGGGTGCAGGGTTGCGGATCGTGGGGCGCAGGCCTGGCCCGCCATCTCACCGCCGAAGGCGTCACTGTCGTGGAGGTCAACCGGCCGAACCGCCAGAACCGCCGGCGCCGAGGCAAGTCCGATCCCGTCGACGCCGAAGCCGCAGGCCGCGCGGTCCTCAACGGCGACGCGACGGTGACCCCAAAGACCGCTGACGGTCCCGTCGAAGCGCTCCGTCAGCTCCGTGTGGCCCGAACAGGCGCGATGAAGGCCCGCACCGCGGCGGCCAACCAGCTGCACTCGCTGAGCGATACCGCTCCTGAGTTGATCCGGGCGCAGCTGCGGCCTCTCACCTTCAAGCAGAAGATCGCGGCCGCCGAGCGGTGGCGACCTCGTCAGGGCCACAGCGTGGAGGCCGCCTCGAAGCAGGCGCTGGCGAGTGTGGCCCGACGCTGGCGCGTGCTCGATGCCGAGGCCAAGGCGCTCCAAGCCCAGATCCAGGCGATCCTCAACGAGCTCGCACCGAGGATGCTCGCCCACCACGGCGTCGGCTACGAGACCGCCAGCCAGCTCCTCGTCGCCGCGGGCGACAACCCCGACCGGCTCGGCCACGAACGCAGCTTCGCTGCGCTCTGCGGATCGTCACCGGTCGCCGCGTCATCAGGCAAGACCAACCGCCACCGGCTCAACCGCGGTGGCGACCGCCAGGCCAACTCCGCGCTCTGGACCATCGTCCGGGTCCGCATGGTCAGCCACTCACCCACCAAGGCCTACATCCAACGCCGCACCGCAGACGGCCTCTCCAAACGCGAGATCATGCGCTGCCTCAAGCGCTACCTCGCCCGAGAACTCTTCCCCGACATCCAGGCCATCATCAAGCCCCAACACACCCCTTGACATCAAGAGGCGCTTCGC
>JBOGHK010000102.1:0-35588 GCA_050744325.1 Acidimicrobiales bacterium | reverse complement strand
GCCCACGAGACGCTCCTTGAAAACCGAATAGACGCATCAGGTCCCGGGCCACGCACCGAGGACGGCCCGGCACAGGATCCGCTACCGCATCGGTGCGGTGACACCATGCACGGTGCACCGACACCAGAGGTCGGGTCCGAGCCGGGTCGTCCGGTCGGGTCGTCCAGCCGGGTCGTCCAGCCGGGTACGAGAGAACGGGGACTGCCGGTAGCTTTCTTCGGGATGGCTGACGCTGGGGTCGACGTGGTGCTGTTCGATCTCGGCGGCGTCCTCCTCGAGGTTGCGGGAGTGGGTGCCATGCGCGAGCTGGCCGGCATCGATAACGACGACGAGCTCTGGCGCCGCTGGCTCGCCTGCGAGTGGGTGCGCCGATTCGAGCGCGGCCACTGTTCACCCGATGAGTTCGCTGCCGGCGTCGTGCATGACTGGCAACTCGCCACCGACCCTCAGCTCTTCCTCGACGCGTTCGCCGCATGGCCCACTGGGCCGTACGACGGCACCGAAGCGCTGCTCGATGAGGTCGGCGCCCGGGCGGCGCTCGGCTGCCTGAGCAACACCAACGCACTCCACTGGGACTTGCACTTCTCGCGCTGGCCGCTCTTCGAACGCTTCGACCACGCCTTCCTGTCCTTCGACCTCGGCATGGTCAAGCCCGACCGCGAGACCTTCGACCACGTGGCCGAGGCGCTGGCTGTCGCCGCCGACCAGATCCTGTTCCTCGATGACAACCTGATCAACGTCGAAGGGGCCGTCGCCGCTGGGTTCCGGGGCGTCCACGTTCGTGGGCTCGACGAGACACGCCGAGCGCTGACCGAGGCCGGCCTGAGCGCCTGAAATCGAGGCTGGTCCGCAGCGTCGCCTGGCTAAGGTCGACGTCATGCGGACGACTGGCGGCGTGATCGACGGAGGCCCACTCCGATGCCGCTGCCGTACGCGCCCGCCGACCTAGAGCGATCGTGGCGGCGGCGGTGGGTGGCCGAGCACCTGCACGACGTCGACCTGGCGGGCGTCGATCCAGCCCGCAAGCTGTACAACCTGGTCGAGTTCCCGTATCCCTCGGCTGAGGGCCTGCACATAGGGCACGCTCTGACCTACTGCGGCGCCGACGTGTGGGGGCGGTACCAACGGCGTTGCGGTCGTGTGGTCTTCCAGCCCATCGGCTTCGACGGGTTCGGGATCAACGCCGAGAACTACGCGCTACAGATCGGCGAGCATCCCCACGACCTGATGGGGCGCACGACGGAGAACTACCGGCGTCAGTTGGTGGCCCTGGGCTGCGCCTGGACCTGGGGGAGCCAGCTGTCGACCTACGACCCTGCCTACTACCGCTGGACGCAATGGCTGTTCCTGCGGCTGTTCGACAGCGGGCTCGCCTACCAGGCCGAGGCCCCGGTGTCGTGGTGTCCCTCGTGCCAGACCGTGCTGGCCCGCGAGCAGGTCGAAGGCGCCGACTCGGCCGAGTGGGCAGAGGACGCACGGAGCGGTCGTTGTGAGCGCTGCGGAGCCGCGGTGGAACGGCGAACCATGCGGCAGTGGTTCCTGCGCATCACGACCTACGCCGATCGTCTCCTGGCTGGCCTGGACGACCTGGACTGGCCCGAGTCGGCGAAGAACCGCCAGCGGGCGTGGATCGGCCAGCTGCACGACTGGCTGATCTCCCGCCAGCGGTATTGGGGGCCACCGATTCCCATCGTCCATTGCCGACGCTGCGGCCCGGTGCCTGTGCCCGACCACGATCTGCCCGTCCGGCTGCCGGACACGGACGAGCCCGCAGCGATCCGGCCCCCGGGCACCGGACGCTCGCCGCTGGCGAACCTCCCCGACTGGGTCCACACCGCGTGCCCACGCTGCCGGGGCCCAGCCGAGCGCGAGACCGACGTCTCCGACACGTTTCTAGACTCGGCGTGGTACTTCTTGCGCTTTCCCTCGGTCGACAGTGCCGAGCACCCCTGGGATCCCGAGCAGACCGCCCGTTGGCTACCGGTGGACCACTATGCGGGCGGCCCGGAACACGTGACCCGTCATCACCTGTACGCCCGGTTCGTCACCATGGCGCTGCACGACCAGGGCCTGGTGCCGTTCGCCGAGCCCTTCCCCCGACTGCGGGTCCACGGGATGCTGACGTTGGGCGGCGCCAAGATGTCCAAGAGCCGTGGCAACGTGGTCAACCCCGACCAGCTGATCGTGGCCCATGGCGCCGACGTCACCCGACTGGCCCTGCTGTTCACCCGCCCATGGGACGCCGACGGACCCTGGGACGACGCCGTCGTCGCCGGCGTCGAACGCTTCCTGTCGCGGGTCTGGCGGCTGGCGACGAGCCCACCCGGCGATGCCGCGGACGCCGACTGCTCCGCCCTGATGGCAGCAACCATCGACCGAGTCACCCGCGACATCGCCCGGATGCGGTTCAACACCGCGATCGCCGCGCTGATGACCCTGGTGGGACGGCTGAGGGCTCTGCAACCTGCCCCCGACCGAACGACTCTGCAGGCGTTGGTCTCGCTGCTCGCGCCCTTCGCCCCGCACGTGGCCGACGAGCTGTGGCACCGCCTCGGCGGGAGGCACTCGGTGCACGTCGAGCCATGGCCGACGGTCGACGGTCACTCGGGCTGCTAGCTGATGCGCGCACCGCTCGGGCTGGCCTTGTCACTAGCGTTCCTCCCATGAGCAGCAAGAGCGACGAGGAGCGTGACGGCGTTCCGCTGACCAACCTCGACCAATCGCTGTTCGAGGGGGCAGACGCGACGAAGCGCGACCTCGTGGACTACCTCGACGGGGTGCACGATCGGATCCTCCCCGAATTGGAGGACCGGCCGTTGTCGGTGATCCGGGTCCACCGCGGCCAGGAGGCGTTCATGCAGAAGAACGTCCCGAAGTACACGCCGCCGTGGGTGCGCACCGTCGAGTTCTGGGCCGAGGCCTCGAAGCGCGACGTGTCCTACGCACTCTGCAACGACCGTCGCACCTTGCTGTGGTTCGCCAACCAGCGCGCTGTCGAATATCACCCGACCCTGGTGCTCGCCGAGCGTCCTGACCGCGCCACCCATCTGGTGCTCGACCTCGACCCGCCGGACACCGGTTCGTTCCCGATGGCGGTCCAGGCGGCTCACCTCGTGCGGCAGGCGTTGGCCGACCTCGGGCTGGAAGGCGCGGTCAAGACCAGCGGGGCCAAGGGCGTGCACGTGTTCGTCCCGATCGACGATCAGGTCTCACTCGAGGACGCCGCCGCCGCCACCCGGGCCATCGCGGTGCGGGCCGAGCGCCTCGATCCCGAGATCGCCACGACCGCGTTCATGAAGGAGGACCGGGGAGGCAAGGTGTTCGTCGACGCCACCCGGGTGGGCGGGGCCACCGTGGTCGCCGCGTTCAGCCCTCGGGTACGACCGGGCGCGCCGGTGTCCTTCCCGGTCGGCTGGGACCGCCTCGACGACATCGCACCCGGCGACTTCACCGTGCACACCGCTCTGCGCGAGCTTGGCGACGGCGACCCGTGGGCGGCACAGCTACCGAGCCCGCAGCACCTGAGCGCCGACCTCGTCGAGGAGGGTCACACGATCTCGACCGGTCGGGTGCAGGCGATGCACGAGGGCAAGCGCCGCGCCCGCGCCCGGCGCAACTGAGGTCAGGCCGCCAGGTCGGCTGCGGCGCTCAGTCCTGGTCGTCGGGCACTCCTGCGTCGACGGCGCCAGCGCGCTCGTCCCGGGCTGCCCACTCGAGCAGCTCGTCGATCGTGAAGATCGCCTCGTCGATCCCGGCGTGGAGGTCGCCGAGCTCGGCGAAGCGCCCGGGAACCGTTGTGATGGTGCAGTCGTTGGGGTTGACGTCGTCGATCTCGTCCCAGGTGATGGGGGTCGACACGACGGCCTCGGGCCGGCCGCGCACCGAGTACGCAGCAGCCATCGTGTGGTCGCGGGCGTTCTGGTTGTAGTCCACGAACAGCGCTGTGGGATCACGATCCTTGCGCCACCATGTGGTCGTCACGTCCCCTGGGGCACGCCGTTCGACCTCGCGGGCGAATGCCAGGGCGGCGCGCCGCAGGTCGGTGAACCCGAACGTCGGCTCGATGCGAACGTAGACGTGCAACCCCCGGCCGCCCGACGTCTTCGGCCAGCCGACCGCCCCGATCTCGTCGAGCAACTCCTGGGCGATGTGGGCGACACGACGAATCCGCGAGGGCGGACACTCCGGCATGGGATCGAGGTCGATCCGCCATTCGTCGGGCTTCTCGACGTCGGCGCGGCGCGAGTTCCACGGATGGAACTCGACAGTCGACATCTGCACTGCCCAGATCACCTGGGCCAGCTCGGTGACGCACAGCTCGTCGGCGTGCAGCCCATACCGCGGGAAGTGGACGCGCACCGTCTCCAGCCAGGGCGGTGCGCCGCCCGGCACGCGTTTCTGATGGACCTTCTCGCCACTCACCCCGGTCGGGAACCGGTGCATCATGCAGGGCCGCTCGCGCAGGGCGTTGACGATCCCCGGCCCGACCGCGACGTAGTAGTCGACCAGGTCGAGCTTGGTCGCTCCTGACGCCGGGAAGTACACCCGGTCGGGGTTCGAGACCCTCACGGTGCGCTCACCCACCTGGACCTCGATCGCTGGAGCCTTCGGCACGGACAGAACGTACCGGCACCCAGCCCCGTGACCGCCGTCGCGGACCTGGTGCCACGCGACGCCCGTGGAACATACGCTCGGAGGATTCGGACCTTCGGCACCCGACCGGACCGTCGGGTGGCCGGGACGTGGGGAGGGGACCCGTGAGCGACGACGTAGGCCTCTGGACAGCGGTGCACCTGGCGGCGGCGATCCAGCACAAGGAGATGTCGAGTCGCGAGGTGCTGGACGTCTACCTCGACCGCATCGACCGTCTCGATCCACCGGTCAACGCCGTCGTCACCCTGGATGTGGACCGTGCCAGGACGGCAGCGGCCGCTGCAGACGAGGCGACGGCACGCGGCGATGCGCACGGTGTCCTGCACGGCCTCCCGGTCACGATCAAGGACGCGATCGAGACCGCCGGCCTCCGTTCGACCGGCGGCGCAGTCGAGCTCTCTGACCACGTCCCGGCAGGTGACGCCCCAGCAGTTGCCCGCCTCAAGGCGGCTGGCGCGATCGTGTTCGGCAAGACCAACCTGCCGCGCTGGTCAGGCGACCTCCAGACCTTCAACGAGATCTTCGGGACGACCAACAACCCCTGGGACCGGGAGCGGGCGCCAGGCGGGTCGTCCGGCGGTGCGGCAGCGGCCGTGGCTTGCGGGTTCACCAGCTTCGAGCTGGGTACCGACATCGCCGGCTCGGTGCGCATCCCGTCCCACTTCTGCGGAGTGTTCGGGCTCAAGCCGAGCTACGGCCTCGTGCCGCAGCGGGGCTACCTCGACCAGGTCGACGGGGGTCTCACCGACGCCGACATCAACGTGTTCGGCCCGATCGCGCGCAGCGCTGCCGACGTCGACCTGCTGTTGGGCGTGCTCGCCGGTCCGGAGCCCGAGCGGGCCCTGGCCTGGCGGGTCGAGCTTCCCGCGGCTCGTGGCACCTCGCTGGGCGACTACCGGATCGCGGTCTGGCTCGACGATCCCGTGTGCGCTGTCGAGTCAGGCTATGCCGCCGTTCTCACCGATGCCGTCGAGCAGCTCACCGCGGCTGGCGCCCGTATCGATGTCGCGCATCCGCCGGTCGAGTTTGCCGACCAGCTCAGGGTGTTTCTCGGGTTGATCGGGCCGGCGGTCTCGCCCAGCGTGCCCGACGACGTCGCCGAGGCGATGGCGGGACCGCACAGCGCGTGGCTGGGCTTGGACCAGGAACGGGCGCGGCTGCGTGAGGTCTGGGCGGCGTGGTTCGAAAGCTACGACCTCCTGCTCTGCCCGGTGACCCCGACACCGGCCATACGCCACCAGCAGGAGGGGGCCGTCGTCTCCCGCCGGATGACCGTCGACGGAGTCGACCGCTCGTACCTCGACAACGTCTCGTGGACCGGGCTGATCGGGGTGCTGGGCCTGCCGGCCGCTGTGCCGCCGATCGGCCGGACCCGCGACGGGCTCCCGGTCGGGATGCAGGTGGTCGCGCCGTACCTGCGCGACCGCGACGCGGTCCATGCTGCTGGTCTCGTCGCCGAGATCGTGGGTGGCTACGAGGCTCCGCCCGGCTTCTGAGCCCGGACGAGCCCGCTCAGTCCGCGAACACGTCGTGGCTGTGCTGCATGAAGAACGTGTGGTCGTTGCCCTTGTTGGGATCCTCGGCGTTGTACGGCGCCGAGGTGGGCGAGCCGTCCGGAAGGTGCTCCTCGGAGTAGATCGCCCCGACCGGGCAGACGTCCGGTTGGTAGCACGCGGTGCACGACGTGCACTCCTCGAGGTTCACGTACAACAGGCTGTCGCCGAAGATCTCGATGGCCTCGGCGTTCGGGGTGTGGGTGTTCTCGACGACGCCACTGCCGGCCTCGTCCTCCGAGAACAGGAGGTTGCTTTGAGGCTCGAACTCGTAGATGCACTGGACCGGGCAGACGTCCACGCACGCGCGGTCCTTCACGTCGATGCAAGCTTCCGTGATGATTGCGAGGCCGGCCACGCTCCGGCTGTACCCGCCGTCGCCCCGGTTCAGCCCTCCTGTTACGCAAGGAGCCGGCGGAGCCGACCGACCTTGAGCGCCACCTCAGCAGGCGTCAGGCTCAGCTCTTCGAGCGTGCCGCGGTACTGGTCGATCGCACGGTGTGCCGCACCTTCGTCGCCGGCAGCGATGTGAGCGGCGACGACGACGTGGTGTGACCGCTCGGACCAGGGGTCCACGCGCAGGGCGGTCTCGGCCATTCGCCGGGCTTCGTCGGGCTCGTCCCGAGCCAACAGCAGCTCGCTCGCCCGTGCGGCCAAGCCGACGAGTCGGCGGCGCCGTCCTTCGACGTCTGGCAGGGCCCAGTCGTTGCCGGCGAGCTCACTTGGCTGGCCTCGCCACAGGGCGACCGCCTGCTGCATGGCGTCGAGCGCGGCGGATGGGAGCCCCCGCTTGTCGGCATCGGTCGCGTGTTGCCAGAGTCGGTCGAAGAGCCAGATGTCGGTGTCGAGCCAGTCGCCCTGATGGAGCGTCAGCCCGTCGCCGTGTGCCCTGACCAGGAACGAAGCGTCTCGTTCGGCGCGGTCCGGTTCCAGGACGCGCAGCAGGTGGGCGAGGTTGACCCGCAGGTTGCGCGACTGCGCGTCGGTGTCGAGGGTCGGCCACAGGTCCGCGGCGACCCGCTCACGGCTGACGTTTCGATGCAGAACGAGGTAGGCGAGAAGCGAGCGGACCCGTTCACGGCGCCACTCGGGCGTGTCCACCAACGCGCCGTCGCGCCGCAGCTCGACCGGTCCGAGCAGCGTGAGCTCGAGGCGTCCTCCCGGCGGAACGGGGAGCCGGGCGAGCGCCGCTCGTGCGGCGCGCCGCAGCGGTGACGTCTGGTCGTGGGCGTGGCGTCGCACGTCGGCCTGCGCCTGCGGCCAGAGCGCCTCGAGCAGCGACCAGCCCGTCCGTTGCCCTGCGGCGACATGGCCCAGCGCCAGCTCCGTCGCCCACGGGAGTGTCATCAGGCCGCGCACCACGTTCGGAGCTGGTAGTGGGGGCGAGGATGCAGGCAGGCGTCCGGTGGTCCGGACGGCGACGAGGGCTCGGGCGAGGTCGCGTGCGGTCGTGTAGCACGGCCCGAGTGTGCTGCTGTCCCACATCGGCCGGCTCTCCGGCACGAGCACGTACCACAGGGGAAGCGTGCGCCGCTGAGGGAAGGCGGCCAAGCCGGCTCCGAGCGTGGGTGAGCGCTCGACGTAGGCGTCGAGCACGCGGACGGCTCGTGGTTCGTCGCCCGCTGCCACGGCCAGCGCGGCCTCGGCGATCACGAGGTTCACGTCGACCAGCGGAGCGTCGGGGGTCGCGGCCGAGCGCCGGGCGAGCTCCAGGTAGCGGGCGGCGTCGCCGGGACGGCCGGCGACCGCGAAGCCGATGCAGCTGATCGCCGCCATGAGCGCGGTGAAGTCGCGCAGGCCGGTCGCGGCGGTCCGCTCGACCAACGACGGGAGCGCGTCCACCACCTGGTCGATGCCGCCGAGGAACCAGAGGGCCTGCATCCGAGCGGATTCGACCACCGGTGCGTAGAGGGGGCTCGCCTGCGCGCATGCCCTTGTGGCGGCTTCGAGCGCCTCGGTGGGTCGGCCCAGGTGGCTCCACGACGTCGATCTCAGCCAGTCGACGAGACTCTGGGACGTCGGGCTCAGCGCGCCTGGCGGGATGCGGTCGAGCTCGGCGAGCACGGCATCGGCGTCGGCCATCACGTCCGCGATCAGCGCTCTCGCGAGGCAGGCGAGGGGCACGGCCCTCTCGTGTCCCAGCGCCTCCATCTCGAACAGCCGCGCGGCCAGCACGGCGAGGCGCTCTGGCTGTTCCGACCACCAAGCAAGCTGCGCGAGCTGCGCCATGCATGCCAGCTCGCCGGTGTCGTTGCCTTCACGCCGGAACGCATCCGCCGCCTCCTGCAGGTCGCGGGTCGCGGCGACGGGGTCGGTCTGGACCGCGGCCACGGCGCCCAGGAGACGCGCCAGCGGCCCCTCGGCCATGTGACCCGGTAGACGACCCAACCAGCCCGCGACGACGTCACCCGGGACCGGTGGATCCGGCGCGGCGACTACCTCGGCGACGACGCGGGTGAGATCGTCCCATGCACCGGCATCGGCGAGGATGCCGACGGCGCTCGCGACGTCCCCGGATTCCGCCAGCCTCAGGCCGCCGCGCCTCCGTGCCTCTGCGACCTCCGCCGGGCTGACATCCCTCGCGAGGTGCGGGCGCCACAGGGCATGGATCTGCCGTGCGCCTTCGGATGTCGTGGCAACCAGTGGGATGTCCGCGGTGAGCGCGTCGACGTCCACGTCGTGGCCCAGGACGGCGGTCGCGAGGTCGTCGTCGAAGGTCCCGACGTGAGCGAGCAGGGCGAGGTCACGGCGCCGCCCGGACTCGACGCTGGCCAGAACCTCCTCCCAGAGGTAGGCGGCCTTCACACCCGGAACGGCGGTGGCCGCGAGCTCGGCCAGGGCCGGCCAGCCGTCACTGGGGGACAGCTGCTCGACCTCGACGCTCCGGTGCGCAGCGAACGCGGCCAGCTCGTCGCCGGTGAAGAGCAGGTCTCGTTCGGTCAAGCGCACGACCCCACCCTGGACGTCGACTCGGGCCAGGCCGATCGGAAGCGGCGGCCGGCCGGACAGGACGAGGTGGCCATTGCGGGGCAGCGACGCCACCAGCGCAGCGAGGACGTCGGCGCCGCGCGAGCCCGACGGGACCTCGTGCACGTCGTCGAGCACCAGTACCACCTGTTCGGGCGAGCGGTGCCACATCGCGTCCGCGAGGGCCTGCGACGCCCCTTCCAGGCTCTCCGGCGCTGGCGTGTCGATCGCCTGACATAGGCCTTCCACCAACGACGATGCGGCGCCGTCGGCGGCAGTGCAGGTCAGCCAGCAGTCCACGCCGCGCGGCGACAGGCGGTTCTCGACTACAGCCTGGGCCAACAGCGTGGTCTTGCCGAGGCCCGCCGGTGCGACGACCAGCGTGATCGGGCTCTTGAACCGGTCCAGCAGACGAGCGACGAGGCGCGGTCGCATGACGCTTGCCCGCCGGGCGACAGGCGGCTCGAGTCGAACGCCTCGACCCCCCACTGCGTCCACGCGAACAGAGTAAACAGCTCGTCAGCAAGCGATGACGCGGCAGCGAGTGCCTCGACTCGGTGATCACGCGCGGATGAGCAGCAGGACGAGCGTGAAGTGGCAGGCGTTCGCGCCCACCACGAACGCGTGCCAGACCTCGTGGTAGCCGAAGACCGTCGGGTGAGGGTCGGGGCGTCTGCCGGCGAGCACGACGGCGCCGACGGTGTAGAGGATTCCGCCGATGACCAGCAAGGCCAGCTCCACCCTGGACAGCGAGCTGACGAGCTGGGGAGCCGCGACGATCGCGAGCCAGCCCAGGACGAGGTACATCGCGAACCCGGCGCGGTGCCAGCGCTCGAGGCGCAACACCGTCATCAGGACACCGACGGCCGCGCCGCTCCAGGCCAGCGCCAGCAGGGTGATCCCCCAGGCCGGCCGTAGTGCCAGGAGGGTGACCGGTGTGTAGGTGCCGGCGATGAACACGAAGATCATCGAGTGGTCGAGGTACTTCATCAGCCGTTCGGCGCTGACGGACCACCGACCGCGGTGGTAGGCGGCGCTCACGCCGTACAGGCCGGTCAGGGTCGCGGCGAAGACGGCGGCCCCGACCCGGGCGGTGGTTGCTCGGGCCAATGCCACCAGCGCGATCCCGGCCGGTATCGAGACGAAGAACGCGAGCTGATGAAGACGGCCACGGAGCCTCGGCCTCGTCAAGCCCGCAAGATGCACGTCCAGGACGATAGGTGGAACGACGTCAGGGTTTGCGTGCGACCGCCGACCAGAAGGGTGCGACGAAGTTGGCGTTGGTGCGCCAGGACGTCACGGGGACGATGCCGGGCTCGATCACGTCGAGGCCCTCGAGGAATCGGGCGAACTCGTCCTTCGAGCGCAGGGCGAAGCCGTAGTCGACGTTGGCGCCCTCGGCTGCGCGGCGCAGTCCCTCGGTGGCTTGCGGGTCGATGTCGGTGGAGAGGTGGGTGATGGCCAGGTAGCTGCCCGACGGAAGCGCGTCGAGGTAGCGGGCCAGCGTCTCCCGCGGGTTCAGGTCGTCGCTGTGCAGGTGGAGCAGGGCGACCAGCATCAGCGCCGTCGGCTTGGTCAGGTCGAGGGTCGCAGCCGCCTCTTGGAGCACCGCTGGCGGATCGTAGAAGTCTCCCTTGACGAACCGGGCGATGCCCTCGGGCGTCGACTTCATCAGCTCGTGCGCGTGGGCCAGGACGACGTCGTCGTTGTCGACGAAGACCATGTGGGCGTCCGATGCCGTCTGCTGTGCGACGCCATGGAGATCGTCTTCCTTGGGGATCCCGGTCCCGATGTCGAGGAACTGGCGGATCCCGGCCTCGACGGTGAGATAGCGGATGCCCCTACCGATGAACTCGCGGTTCGCCCGGATGTCGCGCTGTGTCCGCTCGAGACCGCCGTAGGCCGCGGCCTGCATGGTGGCTGCCTCACGATCCACCTCGAAGTGGGCGTTTCCGCCGGCTAGGAAGTCGTAGATCCGGCCCTGATGGGCCACGGTCGTATCGATGATCGGATCGCCCGGCGGAGGCCACGCGGACTCGTCGCTGGTGCCGCTGCTCACGCGAGCGAACTGTAGGCCATCAGTGATCGAGCGAACGGGCGGCCGATCGGGGTGTCGATGGCCGGCGCGGGCCGCCAGCTACCGCTCGACCTCCATGTCGTCGGCGGTCAGGGACCACGGTCCGAGGCTGTCGAGCAGTCGCTCGACCATGCGGGTCGAAGCTCTGCCGTCGGCCGTCGATGACACGCCGCCCGGTCCCGTACGGGAGAATCGTCGCTGTCTGTCGAGGAGGTTCGTCGTGGATGTCGCCAAGCTGCACGAGCGAGCGGTCAACGAGTTCATCGCCCGGGTCGAGGCCGTCGGTGGTCGCTGGAGGGTGCCGACCCCGTGCCCCAAGTGGGACGTGCGGGCGCTGGTCAACCACGTGGTCGCCGAAGACCTGTGGACACCACCGCTCATGGCCGGAGGCACGGTCGACGAGGCCGGCGACCGTCTCGAGGGCGACGTGCTGGGCGACGACCCGGTTGCCGCGGCACGGGCAGCGGCCGGAGCTGCGGTGGCGGCGACTTCCGAGGCGCTGGCGGCCGGGCGCACGGTGCACCTGTCGTTCGGCGACACGACAGCCGAGGAGTATGCCTACCAGCTGGCCGCTGACCACGTGATCCACGGCTGGGACCTGGCAGTCGCCACTGGTGGCGACGCCGAGATGGACCCCGATCTGGTGGAGGCGTTGGCGGTCTGGTTCGCCGACCGTGAGGAGCTCTACCGCGCCGCCGGCGTCATCGGCGACCGCCCCGAAGGCGACGACCCGTCCGAGCCCCAGGACCTCCTGCTCTCCGCCTTCGGCCGGCGCTCGACCTGGAGCTGCTAATCCCCTGACCATGAATATTCGCCCGTCACGGCCGGTGGCTCGGTTCCCGGGCTGAACGAGGTGGGCCGGACCGGCTCGCTAACGTCGGATCGTGAGCGTGGTGGAGCCCGGGTGGTTCCCCGACCCGGTGGGTCGTCATGAGTTCCGGTGGTGGGACGGCACGTCCTGGTCGGACATCGTCGCCGACCAGGGGGCTGAGTCCGTCGACCGGCTCGACGCCCACCAGCCCGAGGCAGCGCGACCGATCACGCGATGATCGAGAACCTCGTCCGCGCGGTTTCCGACCGGCTTGAGACCTGACGGTTTAGCCGACGGCGTAATCGCGACACAGATACCGGTAGCTTCGACCTGGTGGGTGCCGCAGCTGCCACCCGTTCCCGAGTCCGCGGCGACATCGTCCGGATCATCCATCGGGGCCTCGGTCTTCCGGATCTGGCACGCACGATCGGTCGTTCGCTCAACACGGCGGTCCCGTTCGAGGGGACGTGCCTACTGACGGTCGATCCGGCGACCCTCCTGCCGACCGGTGAGATCGTCGAGAACGGGCTCCCACCCACGGCGAGGGGCCGGCTGACCGAGATCGAGCTGGGCGAGCCGGACTTCAACAAGTTCACCACGCTCGCCCGCGCCGCCGTCCCGGCGGCCAGCCTGAGCGCGGCGACCAGCGGCGACCTCGACAGGAGCCTCCGTCAGCGAGAGATCCGCCGTCCGAGCGGCTTCGCCGACGAGCTGCGCACCGTGCTCGCCGACGCGACCGGGAGCTGGGCGACCCTGACGTTGCTGCGCGAGACCAGGCGCCCCAACTTCACGCCGACGGACGTTCGCTTCGTCGCCTCCCTCACGCCCATCCTGGCCGAAGGCGTGCGTCGGGCGACACTCGCCGGTGACGCCGGTGACGCCGGTGACGGCGACCGCTCCGATACCGGGTTCCTGGTCCTTGGCGCCGACGACGCCGTCGAGCTGACCAACCCGGCGGCCGAACAGTGGATCGATGAGCTATCCCCTCTCGGCCCACCGACCGAGGCGCTGCCAGCGGCGATCCGGGCCGTCGTCGCCCAGGCCAGGCGCATCGCCGCCGGCGATCGGAACGTGCTGGCCAGTGCCCGGGTCCGCACACGCGCCGGACGCTGGCTCGTGGTCCGCGGGTCGCCCGCCGGCCCCGACCAGGTGGCAGTCCTCCTCGAAGCCGCCCGGCCCGCCGAGCTGGCCGCCGCGATCGCCGACGCCTACGGCTTCACCGAGCGCGAACGGACCATCACCGCGCTCGTGGCACGGGGACTGCCGACGACCGAGATCGCCCACCGGCTGCACCTGTCCGCGTACACGGTGCAGGACCATCTGAAGGCCATCTTCGACAAGTCCGGCACGAGCTCACGGGGCGAGCTGGTCTCCCGTCTCTTCTTCGACCACCACGTGGATCGACTGGGGGGAGGAGCCGAGGCGCCGGTCACCGCAGAACGAACCCTGGCAGGAGCGGATCGTGGGGATCGATGTAGAAGACGTGCTCGCCTGTGCGGTATGCCGTCCCCGTGACCTGGGGGACGATGGCTGGCCGGCCATCGACGGTCACGGTGTCCAGCACGGTGCCCGTGAAGGTGGAGCCCACGATCGACTCATGCCGGAGGATGCCACCGGCGGGTAGCTGGCCGTTGTCGGCGAGCACAGCGAGCCGGGCGCAGGTGCCCGACCCGCACGGGGAACGATCGACCTCGCCGTCGGCGAAGACGGTGACGTTGCGCTGGTGTACCTCACCACTGGCACTGGCCGCGTCGCTCGGCTCGTCGAACCAGATGGTGCCGTAGATGCCGTCCTGGCGGTGGTCGGTCGGATGGATCGCATGGTCGGAGTCGTTGAGCGCCCACTTGATCTCACGGCCCAGGGCGATGAGGTCGCCGAGGTGGTTCGGGATCACGGTCAGCCCGACGTCGGCGGCTGGCAGCGTCGCGTAGATAGCACCGCCGTAGGCGACGACCACCTTCAGCTCGCCGCGGCTTGTGGACACGGGCGCGTCGCGTGCGACCACCCAGCTTGGCACGTTGACGAAGTCCACGGCCGCCACCCGGCAGTCGACCCGGTGCACGCGGGCGGTGACCCGCCCGGAGGGCACGTCGATGACGACGTCGACCGGTCCGGTGGTCGGTGCCGGCACCCGCCCGGTGTCCACGGCCCACGTCCCGAGCGCGATCGTGCCGTGTCCGCAGGCGGTCGAGAAGCCGTCCTTGTGCCAGAAGACCGCCCCGAGGTCCGCGCCGCCGTCGTCGGGCGGCACCACGAAGCCCCCGTACATGTCGGCGTGGCCCCGTGGTTCCGAACACAGCACTGCCCGCAACTCCTGGACCGCCGGGTCACCGGTGGCGAACGCGCGACGCTCGGCGACGCTGCCCCCGGTGATCGGCACCGGAGGATCGGCAACGATCCGGAACGGTTCTCCGGCCGTGTGGTAGTCGGTCGTGGTGATCGTCGGCGGCAGCACCACCCCACCCTGCCACCCCCTAGTCTCGGGCGGGATGGCGACAAGCCTCGATTGGTATGGCTGTGCCACGTTCAGGTTGCGGACCGCGGGCTTGACCGTGTTCCTCAGACGTCGGCGGCCGGCTCGGTGCCCGCGGCCTCCGGGGTCAGGACCACGACGGGTAGCTCACGACTGGTGTGCCGCTGGTAGATGTCGTAGCGGCCGAGCGCTCCCCGGTGGAGCAGCGGCGCGAGCCCACGGTTCTGCTGGTTGACCAGCTTCCAGAGCCGGTCCCGCTCCTCGCCTTGCGCCACCCGGGCCTGCGCCGGCTGACGGTGGCGCCCGACCTGGACCTCCACGCGTGGATCGTCCCGCAGGTTGAGGAACCAAGCCGGATGACGGGGTGCGCCGCCGTAGGACGCGACGACCAGGTAGTCGTCACCGTCCTTGGCGTAGGTCAGAGCCGTCGACCGCGGCTTACCGGTCCTGCGGCCAACGGTGTGCAGCAGGAGCGCCGGTCGTCCGGCCACGTGTCGACCGATGACGCCCCCGGTCAACCGGTAGAGCCGCTGGTGGACGAGAAGGTACGGCCCGATGACATAAGCACCCGCGGTGTGGCGCATGTGTGGTCGATCCCCCTTCGTCCCAACCCGGCTCGCAACCGTACTCTCGGTTCATGTCGGAGCGCGCCAGGTGAGCGAGCTCCGGGTCGGGCTAGCGAGCAGATCGTGCCGGTGCGGTGACGGGACCAGCCTGGAGGGTGTCGGTCAGGAGCTTGAGCATGGCCTCGGCCGCTGGTGTTCGGAAGGGCGGGTGGGGCACGGCGGCGTAGAGGCACCGCGACGGTAGGCGGGGCGTCGTGGGGCGAAGATGGATGCCGGTGCGCATGACCCCTTGGGCGAGGGTGGGGACGAGCATGATCCCGGCGCCTGCTGCGACGAGGGCCTGCTTGCCGTTCCAGTCGTCGCAGACGAAGCCGATCCGTGGGGGCGCCCCGATCGCCTCGGCCAGTTGAGGGATCGGGCCCAGGCAGTCGGGATGGGCGCCCTCGATCCACACGTCGTCGCGTAGCGCGGCCAGGGGGACCGTGCGGCGCTGTGCGAGCGGGTGCCCGTCGGGTAGTGCGACTGCGAGTTGTTCCTCCATGAGGGGGACCAGCTCGACGCGGTCGACGCGAGTGCCGCCGAGCTGCCAGCCAGTGAGGAGCGCGAGGTCGACTCGGCCGGCGGCGACGGCGTCCGGCGCTTCGTTGGGGCCGACCTGCACGAGCTCGGTCGTCAGGCCCGGGTGGGCGGCACTGAAGCGGCGGATCAGCTCGGGGACGAACGACGTGTTGGCGCTGGCGAAGGCCGCGAGCCGTAGGTGGCCTGCATCGATGTTGGCGATGCCCTTCATCGTGGCGTCGATGGCGTCCAGGCGGGCGAGGGCGTCGCGGGCCAGCTCGATGGCCGTGGTCCCGGCCGTGGTGGGTACGACACCCCGCGCCGCGCGTTGGAAGAGCGCGACGCCGAATTCGCGCTCCAGCCTGCCCACCTGCCGGGAGACGGCTGGCTGGCTGAGCGTCAGGGCTTTGGCGGCGGCCGAGAAGGAGCCACGCTCGGCGACCTCCACCAGGATCCTCAGGCTCCACGTATCTGGCATGCATCAAGTGTATGGCTGGTAGGTCAAATATGCAGTTGTGCTTATGGCTGGCGGTAGTCACGATCGTTCTATGACCGCATTGGACTGCCGGATGGCTGACACATGGCCCTTCGTCGGGCGGCACCTGCCTGCAGCGCCAGCTCGGGTGATCGAGCTGGGTTGCGGTCCTGACGGTGGGTTCGTGCCCGCTCTCCTCGATGCCGGCTACGACGCCATCGGCGTCGATCCTGAGGCGCCCGAGGCCGTGTCGTATGTTCGGGTGGACGTCGAGCAGGCAGAGCTCGGGCCGCCGGTCGACGCGGTCGTGGCGTGTGTCTCATTGCACCACGTCGACGACCTTGATCGGGTGCTGGACTGCGTCGTCGAGGCCCTCGTTCCCTCCGGGAGCATCGTGGTCGTGGAGTGGGGTTGGGACAGGTTCGACGAGGCCACCGCCCGTTGGTGCTTCGACCGCCTCGGCCCGCCGAAACTCGGCACCGACGCCAGCTGGCTCGAGGGTCACCGGGAGCGCTGGACGCGGTCCGGCCTGCCGTGGGACACCTACGTCGAGCGATGGGCGGCGGGCGGCGGCCTGCACCCGGTGGCGGACATGCTGCGCGCTCTCGACGAGCGCTTCTCGTGCACGCGGCTCGACGACATCCCCTACTTCTTCTGCGACCTGGCGAGGACCGATCGGGTCGCGGAACAAGCGGCCATCAACATCGGACAGATTCGCGCCACCGGCCTGCACTACGTCGGCAGGCGGCGTGACCAACGGTTGGCCAAGCGCATCTCTGCAGGATCCGGTCCGACCGAATCGCCGAAACGTCCCGAACCGACCCAGCCGACTGACGAGGTGATCCCATGCACCCCTTGACCAGTATCAAGCACGCCGAGCTGCGCATACACGAGCTTCGCGTCGACGCGGCCCGCGCCCGGCTCGCCGCCGATGCGAGACGAGGCCGCCGCCTCCGGTCCCGCGTCAACCGGCGAGGCCAGCCCGACGTGGCCCGGCGGCGCGCTCTCGGGCGGATCGTGGTCGAGCTCGCCCGCCCACTGCCCGCACACCACCTGCCCGACAGATCCGACGCCGCGTGAGCCGACCGCGAGACACCCCGACCAGAGAGGTAGACGCCATGACCACCACCTTCGGACTATTGACCTTCGACGGGGCAGAAGAGCTCGACTTCGTCGGCCCCTGGGAGGTCTTCACCGCATCAGCCGCGATCCAGGCCAGCGAGAACACAGAGGTGGACACCGTGGTGACGATCGCCGAGCGGACCGGTCCCCTCCGTTGCGCCAAAGGACTACGGGTCATTCCCGACCACACCCTCGGCGACCATCCGCCACTTGACGTCCTCCTCGTGCCGGGCGGCATGGGCACGCGGCGTGAGGTGAACAATCCCACCGTGATCGAGTGGATCCAGAAGGTCGCCAGTCGTGTGGACTGGGTCACCAGTGTGTGCACCGGGGTACTGCTGTTGCACGAGGCGGGTCCGGCACGGGGCCGCCGCGTCGCCACCGACTGGGCGTTCGAGGACGAGCTCGAGGCCCGCGGCGAGGTCACCGTCGTCCGCGACGCGCGCTACGTCGTGGACGGCAACCTGGTCACCAGCCAGGGCGTGTCCGCCGGGATCGACATGGCGCTCTGGCTCGTCGGACGTCTCTACGGCCGGCCACACGCTCGGGCCGTCCGGCGCAAGATCCAATACGAGCCTGCACCGCCTTACATGGCTGACGAGCCGCTCGCCTGGTAGCTATTCAACCGATCACCTGAGCTCATTTGACCCATGGCCGCGGACACCATGGAGCGCTACCGGCGCGGGGTGCGGTGCTCCGGGGGCGCCTTGAGATTCGCCCACTGGAGTCATGAGTCGCCGCGGCAGCAACGGCGCCGACGCGTCGCAGGCCGAGCTGGCCCGAGTCGTGCGGGAACACGCGGGCCGGCTGGCCGGGGCGCTGATGCACGTCACCGGTGACTTCGGCACCGCCGAGGACCTGGTCCAGGACGCCGTCGTCACCGCCCTGCAGCGCTGGCCCGCCGAGGGGATACCCGAGCGACCCGACACGTGGCTGTTCACCGTGGCCCGCAACCGCGGGCTCGACGTCTTGCGCCGGGAGAGCAACTACTCGTGGCGCAGGCCGCCCGGCAGCGCAGACCCGGGCCCTATCAGCTCCAGGCCGCCATCGTGGCCTGCCACGCCGAAGCCCAGGACTGGTCGGCCACCGACTGGGAGCAGATCGTGGTGCTCTACGACATGCTGCTCCACCTGGCCCCGTCGCCCATCGCCCGCCTACAGCGGGCGATCGCGCTGCGGTACGCCGCTGGCCCCCAGGCCGCCCTCGACGAGCTCGACACTCTGGCTGGCCCGCTCGACCGGTACCACCTCTACCACGCCACCCGGGCCGAGCTCCTCCGTGCGCTCGGGCACCCCTACCAGGCCCGTATCGCCGACGAACGCGCCCTCGCACTCACCGCGAACCCGGCAGAGCAGGCCCTCCTCCAGCGACGCATCCACTGGACTTAGCACCGGCGGTGGGCTCACCTTCGGGCCCTCAGGACCGCTTCAGTCGTCGGTTCGAGCGGTGCTGGTCGGCCAGCGACCGAGCGCAGCCCACGGCGTGAACGTTTCGGCATAGGCCGAAGCATCGGTGTCGCAGAATGCGAGTCCCTGCGTTGGTGGCCACCGTGATCCGGGACTACGGAGCCACCGATCGCCATGACGCGCCAGCCGACAGCGTCCAGCATCACGATGGGAGGCACTGAGATGCACGACCTCGAGATCCGCATGCGCAACGAGCCGGGACAGCTGGCTCTGATGGGGGAGACGCTCGGTGCGGCTGGGATCAGCGTCGAAGGCGGCGGGATGTGGTTGGTCGACGGAGTCGGCGTCGGGCACTTCCTGGTCCGCGACGGTCCGGCCGCCTGCGTCGCGCTCCAGGCCGCCGGGATGGACGTGGCGGGATGTCGCCAGGTCCTCGTGCAACGACTGGCCCAAGGCGAACCCGGACAGCTCGGCATGTTCTGCCGGGCGGTGGCCGATGCCGGCGTCAACATCGAAGTGCTGTACAGCGATCACGACCACCACCTCGTGATCGCTGTGGACGATTTCGACACGGCGCTGCAGGTCAGCGACTCATGGACGGCCGCTCGGCGCGCCCCATGACAGCCCGTCGCCCGACTCCGGTCCCGCGCTTGGTGGAACTGGGTGAAGCGGCGCGCCCACGTTCTCGACGTCGTGGTGTCTACATCCTCGATGGCTGCACCTATCCCACCATCGAAGGAGCTCAGGATGATGCTGGACGACAAGACCGCGGTGGTCTACGGCGGAGGCGGGGCGATCGGCGGCGCCGTCGCCCGTGCGTTTGCCGATGCCGGCGCCTGCGTCTACCTCGCCGGGCGGTCGAGGGCCCGGCTTGAGGAGGTAGCGAGCGACATCGGCGACGCCGCCGGCGTGGCGGAGGTCGACGCACTCGACGAACGAGCCGTCGCCGACCACGCCGACTCCGTGGCGGCAGACGCGGGCGGCATCGAGATCGCGCTCAACGCCGTGTCCTTCCCGTTCGTGCACGGCACACCCTTCGCCGAGCTGGCCGTCGAGGACATCATGCATCCGATCGACGCCTTCCTGCGGACCAACCTGATCACCGCCAAGGCCGTCGCGCGGCACATGACGGCACGGCGGTCGGGAACGATCCTGACGCTCTCGTCGGGCGCGTCCCGACTATTGCAGTCCGGGAGTGTCGGCTACGGCACCACCGGTGTGGCGGTCGAGGCGATGAGCCAGCGGCTGGCGGTCGAGCTCGGGCCGAGCGGCCTTCGCGTCGTCTGCCTGCGACCGCACGTGATCGCCGACGGACCCTCCAAGGGCTCCAACACCGGTGAGCTGTTCGAGCCGCGGGCCGCCGCGGCGGGCGTCAGCGTCGAGCAGTGGCTCGGGCAGTGGGCACAGGACGTGACGCTGCTGGGGCGGCTCCCGACGCTGGCCCAGGTCGCCGATGCGGCCGTCTTCCTGGCATCGGACCACGCGGCGGCCATCACCGGAGCGGTGATCGACCTGACCAGCGGCAACGCGGTGCGCACTACCGCACGGGCACTGGTCGGACTGCTCGACTAGGGCTTCCTGTCCCGAGCCCTGCAAGGATCCTGGCGTGACTCCTGTCATCCGGCCGACGCGGACCGAGGAAGGGTTGATACTTCAGGAGATCGAACGGCTCGCTGGCGAACAGTTCCGCGAGGTCGGCCTTCCCGAGGTGGCCGACGACGAGCCTGTCTCGGTCGCGGCACTCGCCCGCTACGCGGAAGACGGGAGGTCATGGGTTGCCGCCGACCACACGGATGTGCCAATTGGCTACCTGCTCGTCGACGTCGTCGACGGGTGCGCGCACATCGAGCAGGTGAGCGTCCGACCGGACCAGCAGGGCGCCGGCGTCGGCCGAGCGCTCCTCGAGCGCGTCCGCGCCTGGGCGGCGGACTCCGGCCTCTCGGCCATCACGCTCACCACGTTTGCGGACGTTCCGTGGAACGCGCCCCTCTATCGACACCTCGGCTTCCGAGTCCTCAAGGAGGACGAGCTCGGTCGCCAGCTACGGAAACTTCGAGACCATGAGACAGCTCAGGGTCTCGATCCCGCGAAGCGGGTCTGCATGCGCTCGGAGCTCATCGGCGGACGAGAGGACGCTGCCTCTGGCGAGTACGCGGAACGTGTGCAGCGACGGGAGAATGGCGAACGTGGGGAAGGTGGCCCCGGGCGTGGCGGTGATCGGGCGGGCGGGTGAACTGGCCGCGATCGAGGCGGCGCTCGACCAGGCTGGGGAGGGGTCCGGCGGTGTCGTGCTGGTGGAGGGCGAGGCGGGGATCTGCGCGCGGTCCGGGAACGGGCACGGCTCGGGGCATTGCAGTGTGCGCCGGCAGCTGTGAGCGGTTGGAGCGGGCTCGGCCGTTCGGGGCCGTTCGTGCAGGCGTTCGGTGTACCGCCGCCTGCTGATGGGGCCGGGGGCAGGGCTGTGGCGTCGGGCTGCTTCCTGGCGCAGGAGGCATCCCGACCGCCTCGCTGCCGCCGTCGACGCCTACCGCCAGTCGTCACGGCGCCTCGACCTGGCGCGAGCGGCCGAGGCGAGCGGGCAGGTGCTCGCCCTCGACGGCCACGACGTGACCGTGGTCGAGCGCGACCCGGCTCGGCCGCCGATCGATCCCCACGCGGCGTGGGCGACGTGGGAGCGCCGCGGCGTGAACCAGCTCCGCCTGCCCCACTTCCTGCTGTCCCGCTGGCGGCAGGAGGCGGAGCGCGAGATCCCTGGTGCCGTGGCCGCGATCGAGCGGCGGGGCGGATTGCGCATGAACCAGATCGAGGCCCTGCCCGCCCAGGTCACCGGCGGCGATCGGCACGGCGATGTACGCCGGCGCGGGCCGCGACCCCGACGTGCTGCGGGCGCTGCTGCGCATCGGCGGCCTGCTGGCCACCCCCGCCGAGGTCGTCGCCGAGCCGGGCACGCTCGACCGCATCATCGCCGCCGGCCACGGCCAGCCCCGCTACCCGCTTCCTGGCGCCGACCGGGCGACCCTGGTCGCCACGGCCACCGGCTGACCAACAGGAGCGTCCCCCCGCCTCGTTCGCCGCCGCCGGCTACGAGCAGCGCCAGAGGTGACGGCCCGGTCTGCGTATCGACGGCAGACCGGGCCTTGCGGATGGTTCTCCGGCCGGTCTCAGGCGACCGGCTCGCGGGCATAGCTGCGGGCGACGTCGATCCCGATGGCATCGGGCGCACCGACCGGTTCGGGGCCGAGGACCTTCGCGAGCGCTGGCCCGAGTGTGTTGGCGAAGAACCTGTCGGCGTGCGCCTTCGAGTCCCAGAGGGTGACGACCCGGAGCTTGCCGTCGTCGGCGGCCCCGACGTAGCGCGCCTCGAGACCGTCGGGCTCCCTGCCGAGATGGGCCAAGACCTTGTCGAACTGCTCGATCGACTCGAGGGGCGGGGTGGCGACCGTGATCCACTGCATGGCTGTTCTCCTTTGTCATGCGACCGGGGTCAGCCGCAGGAGGAACGCTAAGGATCCGCAGCCATCGGGGCATCCGCCGTATCACTCATCGGTCTACTCATCTGCGCGAGCGCACGCTCCACGCGGCGATCTGGCTCCGGGTACTGAAGCCCAGCTTGGTGAGGATGTGTTGGACGTGGTTCTGCGCGGTGCGCTCGGAGATGATGAGCCGCTCGGCGATCTGCCGATTTGTGAGGCCCTCGGCCACCAGCTTGGCTACCTCAGCCTCGCGTGGGCTCAGGGCGGCAGGCCCACCGCTGCGGAGCTGCGCGACGAGTGTGCCCGTGCGGTCGACGTACGCTGCCATGCCCAGCGCACGTGCGAGGCGGTCGGCGTCGCGGGCGGCGAGCTCGGCACGGTCGTGATCGCCGGGTCCGTTGCGGGTGAGCAGCGCCGTGGCGAGGTGATAGCGCGCCTCGGCGACGAAGCCGGGGGCGCCGGCCCGGTCGGCCTGCTCGGCCGCGACCGTGAGGTCGTCGATCGCGAGGCCGAGGCGCCCCAGGGCGGCGGCACCACGGCCGAGGGTGAGCTCGATAGGGCCCATGTACGCGACGCCGCCGCCGATGGCGTGCTCGCCGCGGAACGGTTGGAGCCGGTCGAGCAGCACGGCGAGGTCGTCGTAGCGGCCGAGGTCGACAGCGGAGAGGGCGCCGTACACGTAGCCGGGCAGGACGAAGAACGCGGGCAGTGACCAGGTCTCGAGTGGCCCCGCTTGCTGGTATGACACCGCTGCCTCGTCGGTGAGCCCGGCGCGCAGGAGCAGGATTGCGCGCGACAGCCGAGCAACCGTCCTGAACCGCGGCGGCGGGTCGAACGGGTGCTGTGCGAACGCAGCCGCCTCGTCGGTCACGCCGACGTGGCCGGCGAGCGCGCATTGAAGCCCGAAGTAAGCGCCGGTCGCCGGCGCCAACTCGACTGAGCGCATCCGCTCGAATCCCTGACGACCGACCGCGGCGGCCTCGGCGTAGCGTCCCTGCGCCTGGGCGACGCACGCGGTGACGCGGTCGAGATGCCACTTGCTGACCGGCCCGCCGACGCGCTCGACCGCGACCTGCAACGCAGGCAGCTCCTCGGCTGCGACCGCGAGCTGCCCGCTCTCGATGAAACCGTCGATCCGCCAGAGCTCGCCCCACATCGCGGTGCGTGGGCCGTTCGTGCGCTGCGCGAGCGTGAGCATCTCGGTGGCGAGTAGTCGCCGCTCGGTACGACCGGCCGGACCCGGGCACGCCTCCTGCCGAGCGCGCAAGGCGTCGGCGAGCGCACGGTCGTCGCCCGACGCCCGAGCCAGGCCGAGCGCCGTCGCGCTCAACGACTCGACCTGATCCTGCTCACCGTCGTAGAACGCGAGATGGCTGCGCTGCGCGAGCAGTCGTGCCCGCAATGCCTCATGTCCGGTGTCGCCGAGGCCGGCGAGGGCCTCCTCGCACAGCTGTCTGGCAACGGCGTTGACGGCGGGGTCGGGAGCTGCCTCGAGAACGAGGGCGACGTCTGCCATGAGCTCGGGACTCTTGGCCGAACGCGCTGCGTCCGCTGCCGCAATTGCGGCATCCACGCAACCGTGAAGGTCGCCGGCGAAGTATGCCGCCCGAGCCAGCGCGACCAGCACCCGGCCGCGCTCGACGTCGGGCAGCGACGTCGAGCCGAGTGCGAGAGCGGCCCGATAGAGCCGGACACCCTCTTCGTAGGCGAGGCGTCGTACCGCATATGCGGCGGCCTGGACCGCCCAGTTGCGGGCGGTTGAGGCCTCGCCGTAGGGCGCGAGCTCGGCCCAGTGTCGAGCGAGGTCGGTGAGGTGCTCGGAGAGGTCACCAGCGAACTGCGCCTCCGTCGCCTCCGCAACAGCGCGGTGGAGCCCGGCACGGTCAGCGGTCGTGAGCGACGCCTCGACCGCGTCACGGGACAGCGCATGGACGAACCGGAGGTCGCCGGGGCCGCCGACCTGCTCGATCAGGCCGTACGCGATCGCCTCGTCGACGAGCGGGAGGCTCTGTGCCATTGGCCGGTGGAGCGTCGCCGCGACGAGCGCGAGCGAGAAGTCACGCCCGACGACGGCCGCCGCCTGCACCAACCGACGACAGCCGGGCGAGACACGGTCGAGGCGGGCACGGACGACGTCGAGCACGCTGTGCGGCGGCCGTTCCGGACGCCACGTGCCGTCCGTTATGGCGCGGGCGACCTCGCGGACGAACAGCGGGTTACCGCCAGTGATGTCGAGGACGGTGCGGGCGTCGGCCGCGGTCTCGCTGGCGGCCGTCCGCAACAGTTGCTCGCGCACTTCGGCGAGGCCGAAGCCACGCAGGTCGAGGCGCTCGACCGTCGGCGACCGCAGTAACTCGGGGAGCACACGGCGAAGGACACTGGCAGGTTCGAGGTCCCGGAAAGCGGCGAAGACGAGCAGCCGCGCGTCGGGGATCTGGTCGGAGAGGTGGCGAAGGACGAGGAGTGACGGCTCGTCGGCCCAGTGGATGTCGTCGAGGATGACGACCAGGCCGTTCTTGTCGGCCGCGGTCCGCACCGCCCCGGTCACGTCGTCGAAGACCCGGAAACGGTCCTCGGGCGACTCGACGTCACCGACGAGCACAGAGTCGGGGTCGACGCCGAGCGAACGGAGCACCTGGCGCCACGGCCAGAACGACGGCGCCCCCTCGCCCTCGACACAGCGTCCCCACGCAACGGCCGTGCCGCCGGCGAGCGCGAACCCGGCGAGCTCCTGGGCCAGCCGGGACTTGCCGATACCCGGCTCGCCAACGCAGAGGACGAGCCGACCCCCGCCGTCATGAGCGCAGGCGGCAGCGAGCCACGCCCGCAACGCTGTGAGCTCGCGCCGCCGCCCGACGATCCCCTCGCCCATGAGCTGCACCGGCACTCGAATCGACCTACTCACACGACCAAGCATCGCCCGTCAGCGCCAAACGGAGAAGCCGAGGAAGGCAGGACCGGGCTCGCCCGAGCCCGACAGGTCTCGGGCCCGGTCGCGCAGGCCCTCCAGGCGGGCGGTGAGGACGGCCCGGAGCAGGTCCTGCTTGGTCGGGAAGTGCCGGAAGACGGTGGCGATGCCGACGCCGGCCCGCCGGGCGACCTCCTCGGTCGAGGCGGCAGCACCGCCCGCGCCGAAGACCTCGTCGGCGGCGTCGAGGATGCGTGCTCGGTTGTCGCGTGCGTCGGCCCGCATGGGTCGTCCCCACCGACGCCCCGGGCCTCAGCCTCGGGCCTCGGCCTGCGTGTCGGTACCGGGATGAACCGTCGGCGTCGCGACCAGCGCAATGATCGCAACCTCCGGCCACCGCTGAGACCGCAGCGAATCCGTCGGCGTACCCAGCGACGAACGTCGGGGCCGCGGTCGCTGCGCTCACATCGGTATTCCCAGCTCCAGCGGGCGGGCACAGCATCGAGGTCGACGCACCGTTGGCGCCGCGATCACACCCCTGTCGGTCCATCGGGAGTCCGGCACCTTGACCGCACAGATCGACGGTTCGTTCTGCAGGACACGGCGCAAGGCGCTCTCCGGTAGGCGAGGCTCTCGCTATGCAGAACCGGATCGTGCGGATTGGGTTTCAGGGCTCGCAGGGTGACGAGCTGGCCGCCCGGCTCGATCTCCCCACGGGACCGCCACGTGCCTTCGCCCTCTTCGCTCATTGCTTCACGTGTGGAAAGGACATCGCGGCGGCGTCACGGATCGGTGCTGGCCTTCGGGACGAGGGATTCGCGGTGCTCAGGTTCGATTTCACCGGTTTGGGGTCCAGCGAAGGAGAGTTCGCCAACACTGGGTTCTCGTCGAACGTCGAGGACCTTGTGGCAGCGGCGGACATGTTGCGGGATCGGTACACCGCTCCGAGCCTGCTTGTCGGGCACAGCCTGGGTGGGGCCCCGACTCCTCCGAGACCTGCTGGTCATGTAGAGGCCGCTGGCCAGGGCAAGGCGTCCTTCCCCCGGACCACAGGTTGTGCCGGCAGCGCGGCCCGTGCGGTTCACTCTGTGCGGGTGTTGTCGCCCAGCCCCTCCCAATTGGGAATGACGGTTTCATCTGGCCCCGGATGATGGCTTGACCTGGCCCCACTCTCGCCACGGTGAGTGAGGAGGCGTCGGTTACGCATCCAGCGAAGCTCGACCCAGATCCGTTCCGTACGCGTGCGACTGTGATGGTGGGTGGTGTCGCAGGCTTGTGTCATAGGTGTGCGGAACCCGCCGTACCGACCGATGGAGCGTCGTCTAGGGTGAGTTCACGGCTCGACGGAGGAGTTGGGTGGCGTGGACCTGGCAGGACTGGCCCAGGTTGGAGCAGCGGCAATCATTGGTGCCATGGCTACCGACACGTGGGCGGAGGTGCGCTCACGGCTTGCCCGCTTCTTCGCTGGCGATGATGCCGATCGCGAGGGGGAGGAAGCGGATCGGCTGGAGGACGCGAGTCGCGCGCTGATCCTTGCGCCCGACACCGAGAGAGGTGAGGTGATCCGCAACCTGCGCAGCGAGTTGCAGGGAGCGCTTCATCTGCGACTGCGTGACGCTCCGGACGCGGCAGCGGACCTCGCAACGCTGATCGACGAGATCGGCGCACGGCTTCCCGGGACGTCATCGGACTACATCGTTTCCCAACAGGCCACAGCCGGTTCGCGCGGCATCATCTATCAGGCAGGTCGAGACATCCACCGTAGCGGTGAACACCCCGACCGAAGATGATCCACTCGACCCCTCTGGCGGTTGGGCATGGCAGCACGTTCATGTCGAGCCGGGTGGGGTGGCCTATCAGGCGGGTCGAGACCTCTACGTCACCCATGGATCAGGCAGCAGCGAGATCGTCGTGCCTCTCCGCCCGCCCATCGGGCGCCGGCGCCGGGAACCCCGGCTTCGTGGTCGTGACGACCTGTTGGCCGAACTCGTCGCTCTCATCGACCCCGCGGTAACCGGCGTAAGTCCTCGGGTTCGTGTCCTCCACGGTCTCGGCGGCTGCGGTAAGACAAGTGTCGCCCTCGAACTCGCCCGTCGCGCGCTCGACCTTGGCGTGACCGTGTGGTGGGTGCCGGCCATCACCTCGGCGGAGGTCGCGGCGGCCTTGCAGGCCGTCGCGATCGAGTTGGGTGCCGATCCCGAGCAACTCCGATTGGGCAGCGTGCCCGAGGCGCTGTGGCGCCTGCTGGAGGGCACCGACCGACCGTGGCTGCTGGTGCTGGACAACGCCGACGACCCGGGCCGCAGCCTGGGGCTGGGGGGCGGATCAGTCACTGACGGCGCCGGGTGGGTTCGCCCGCTCATCTCCGTGTTCGGTGCAGTGATCGTCACCACCCGCGACGGCAGCAGCGAGACCTGGAGCCACGGAGACGCGGACTGGTTCCGGCTGCACCTGGTACCGAGCCTGGCCGCCGGAGACGGCGCTGATGTGCTCTGCGAGCTGGCTGGCGCATCGGCCGGACCGCGGTCCGAAGCCGTGAGGCTCACCGAGCGCCTAGGCGGCCTTCCGCTGGCGCTGAGATTGGCGGGCTCATATCTGGCCCACACCAACAGCATTCCCTCAAGTGTCGTCGCCCCCGCCACGATCCGAACCTTCGCCGCCTACCGGTCCGTGCTCGACGACGGCCGATTCACCCATGTGCTCCCCGTCGCACCGTTGAGCGATGTGGCCGAGCAGCGAGGGCGCGATCTGCTCGGCACCACTTGGGAGCTGTCGCTGGACCTGCTGGCTCAACGAGAGATGCCCGAGGCCAGATCCCTGCTGCGAGTCCTGTCCTGCTTCGGTGACGCCGTCGTGCCGTACGGCCTTCTGCTGCGTCCGGCGATGCTGGCGGAGTCGCCGATTCTGCCGGGAATCACCGACAGCCGTCTGTGGATCCTTCTACGTGGCCTGGCCGGGTTGGGGTTGGTCGAGCTCCTGGATCCGGCGTCCGATGCCGGCGATCCGGTCGAGCACACGCTGTGGCTGCACCCCCTGGTGAGGGATGCCAACCGGCTTCAGCCCGACGTGCGTGATCATCTCGACGACTACCTGTCGGTAGTTGCAGCTCTTGTGCAGGCCGCGATCGATGGCCCTCGCACCGGCGACCCCGAGGATCCTGCGGCCTGGTCGACATGGCAGTTGCTCGCCCCGCACTGCGGTCACATCCTCGACTTGATCAGTACCACGCCGGGCTTGTCCGTCGAGAACGCCGCCAGCGTGGCCCGATGTGGCGGCGATACCTTCCGGTATCTCCATGCTCGAGGGCTGTCCGACCAATCGGAGACGATGTGCCGGACGGTCCTTGCGCTCCAGGCGCGATCACTGGGCCCGAACGACCCTGCGACCCTCCGGACTCGGACCCATCTTGGTCGGATGCTGCGCGCGGCAGGACGGCCGGACGAAGCAGAGGCCGAATACCGTGCACTGATTGACGTCCAACGCCGGTCATTGGGCGACGACCATCCCGACACCCTGACGACCAGACGGCATCTCGCCGTACTCCTCTTGGCGGAGGGCATGCTGGACGAGGCCGAAACCGAGTCGCTCTCAGTCCTGGAGACGCAGCAGCGGGTGATAGGCGGCGATCACCCCGAAACCCTGGCCACGAGAGCCGGCTTGGCTGGCGTCATGCGCGCCCGAGGCCGGCTGCAGCAGGCGACGACCGAGTACTCCGCGGTGCTCGCCGGCCGAGAGCGGACCTTCGGTCCTCACCATCCAGAGACCCTCGATGCCCACGCCTACCTAGCCGCGGTCCTGCACGATCAGGGGAGGCTGGATGAGGCCGAAGCCGCGCTGCGGACCGTCTGCGAGACTCAAAGGGGCCTTTTGGGTGAGGATCACCCGGCGAACCTCACTACCAGGTCACATCTGGCCACCCTGTTCCGGGACAAGGGGATGTTCGACCAGGCCGAAGCGGAATTCGAGGCGGTTCGCGACACGCGCCTGAGGCGGTTGGGAGCGACGCACCCTCGCACGCTGCTGAGCCGAATGCACATCGCGAACGTCTGGCGGCTCCAGGGGCACCTCGACCGGTCGAAGGCGGAGTACGAAGCCGTGTTGGACGTTCAACGACGAGTGCTTGGCGCCGACCACCACGACACCCTGATCACGCGTGCAGGCCTTGCCTGGCTCAAGGCCCTTGCTGGTGCGATCGACGAGGCCGAAGGCGAATATCGGTCGGTGCTCGACACCCGCGTGCGCACGCAAGGTGCAGACAGCCCCGTCACGCTTCGTACTCGAGCTGTCCTGGCCACCGTCCTGCGAGAGAAGGGCGCCTTCGACGAGGCCAAGGCCGAGTGGGACACGGTTCTCGCAGCACAGAGGCGACTGCTCGGCGAGGACCACCCCGACACGCTGGCTACCCGCCTGCAGCTGGCGAGATTGCTCCTCGAAAGGGGGCACGCCGAGCTGGCCGAGATGGTCGAGACCGAGATGGCGGAGATCTTGGAGGCGCAACAGCAGGCGTTGGGCGACGACCATCCCAACACGGTTGCCACTCGCTCTGTGCTGGCAACCCTCCTACGCGACCAGGGCAAGCTCGACCTGGCCGAGATGGAGTACCGGACCGTGCTCGAGGTGATGGAGCGGGTATTAGGCGATCAGGACGTCAGGATCGCCGCGAACCGGGCTCGTCTGGCCAGCGTGCTCCGTGACCAGGGGAAGCTCGATCAGGCGCAGGAGGAATATCGGGACGCGGTCGACGTGTACCGGCGCCTTCGCGGCGACGACCATCCGCACACCGTGAAGATCCGTGTCCACTACGCCACCGTCCTGCATCGGCTCTCTGTCCTGGATCGAGCCGAGACCGAGTTCAGCGCCGCTGCTGACGCCCAACGAAGGACCCTCGGTGAGGAGCATGAGGACACGCTGCGCACTCACGCCCACCTCGCGAGCGTGCGACGCGACCAACGACGGTTCGAGGAGGCCGACGCCGACTACCAGGAGGTCGTCGAGACCCAGCGCCGAGTTCTGGGGCCGGAGCATCCCGCAACCCTCGCGACGTCGGCGCAGCTTGCCAGGAGCCTCCACCTACAACGACGGTTCGACGAGGCAGTGGCTGCCTTCCAGCCCCTGCTCGACACCCAGAGGCGAGCTCTCGGCGAGGCTGACCGCCGCACGCTCGGCACGTGGTCCCATCTCGCCGAGGCCCTGCGACGCGCCGGACACCTCGAAGCAGCCGAGACCGAGTACAGGGCCCTACTGGCGGCACGCCAAGAAGTCCTTGGCAAAGAGAACCCGACCACCCTGCTGACTCAAGGGTCACTTGCCGGCCTCCTGCGCGATGCCGGGTCCCTGACGAAGGCTGAACGGGAGTACCGGCTAGTGGTCGAAGCGCTAAAACGGACCCAGGGAGACGAGGACCGAAGGACCCTCGACACCTGGCTGCACTGGGCAAGAGTGCTCTACGACCTGGGACGTCTCGAGGAAGCCGAAACCGAATTCAGGAACGTCCGCGACGGACGGGCACGAGTGCTGGGCGAGACCCACCCCCACACGTTCGCCGCGAGCAGCGAACTCGCCCAGACGTTGCGGGACCGACGTCACCTGGTAGAAGCCGAGGTCGAGTACCGGAAGCTCCTAGACGCGCAACGGCAGGAGCTAGGAACCGACCACGCCAAGACACTGACCACCAGGAGCAGGTTGGCGGGTGTCCTACGAGAGCGAGGTCAACTGATCGAGGCCGAGGCCGAGGTGCGCGCCCTCGTGAAGATCAGGGTTCGCCGGGAGGGACCAAATCATCCCGAGACTCTCAAGACACGCACGTTCCTGGCCACGATCCTCAAGGGCCGTGGACTACCCGAGAGGGCAGAGGCCGAGTTGCTGGACGTGTATCCGCGTCAACAGAAGGTCCTGGGTGACGACCATCGGGACACACGTCGAACCAAGAACGCCTTGAGAGAGTTGCGACGCCTACGTTCCGGTCGCCGCGGGGCAAGGCGCTAGTGAGTTGCGCATCGCTGATTGGAGGTGCAGGACAGCGGGTGGGGCGCGCCTCGACGGCTTCGTGGTCACCCGCGAGACTCCGCTCAGTGAAGGCGCAATCAAGTCCCGGGCGATACGAAGTGACGAAGACCTACGCGCAGCGTGGACCGCTACAGCAGTACCGCGTCGCCACCGCGACGTCATTCGCCTGCTTCCGTTGCGGCCGAACGAAGACTTCAATGCTGCCAACGGTGTTCCGCGGCGACTGGGGCCACTTGTTGTGCAATGGCTGTCATGAACGCCTGCTCTCATTGCACGACGTGCGCCGCGGTACGGCCGACGCGTCCGAGGTCACGGACGCCCTCGCCGATGAACTCCTGGCGCTCTACTCGAAGGAGGAGACACGACGCGCCGAGGAACTACTGAGGGTCCGGGAGGCGCGCAGTGCCCTCCTCGAGCCGAAGTCGCTGCGGCTCCTGGCAACAGCGGAGTACGTCGCAGCCCATCTATCGAACGCCACCGAGCTCGACTGGTCAGCTGCCGTGATTGGTCTGTGCAAGGCAATGGAGATCGAGGCCATTGGTCGCGTCGTGGACGCCCTCATCGCAGCAGTAGCCGGCACCGATCTCGCCGCCGATATCGCGGATAGGGATCTTGGCCGCTTTGCCAGATACTGCGCCGGTCGGTCGGCCAAGCCACCAGAACTCCTGAGCCATTCGGCACTCCTGGTCACGGCCGCTCATTCCCAGGAGCGCAGGCCACGAGCACTTTGCTGTCTGCGTTCCCGGGGGTCCTTCGACGCTGGCCTCTCGGTGATTGGCTCCTGGACAGCGCCGGTGCGCCCGCGGCCCTTGCAAGGTCACGATGACGTACCGGAACCCCGGCGGCTCACACCGAGGAACTCACCGAAGAGGATTATCGGCGGTGCGCCCGCTTCATTCTGGGCGGCACCGGCGTCTTGTGGAGCCTGGTCACGGCGACGACCCCGAGCTGAAAGCCTCCAAGAATCCCGGAGCGATTCATATCCTAGGGCGTCAGCCTGACCGCCCCCGATCGGTCTTGGTCTCGGGAGTTATTGCATGAGGAGCGGTCGATCGGCCCCGCTCAGCTGGCCGGTGTCGTTGACTCTGGCGATGCCATGTCACCGGGCGATGCTGCGAGCGCGTTCGGGCATTCACGACCGTCGAGCGTGACCTCGCCCAGGTCAAACCGCACAACTGCGCCGAACGATTCGTTGCCGATCTGATGGTGCGCGTAGAGATACCCGGCGGTGCGGGAGCCTGGGACCATCGCGAGTTCGGTGACCGAACCGTGGAGGTTGAACTGGCCAAGCCATGCTGTGCGACCGGTGGTTGGATCCAGCAGGACAAGGTCGACGTCACCGCCACTCACGAGCACATGGCCGGCCTGCAGCGCGGGAACGCCGGCGAAGGGATTCGAGAGGTTGAGCTGCAACTCCCGGCGAGTGCCGTCCGGGTGGAACAGGACAGGCGGGTTTCCCAACACGAGAATCCTCTCGTCACCGAGCAGCATCGCCCCGGCACCGCCGAACGTCGGATAGTCAAGCTCCTGGACCGTGTCGTCGCCCACGCCTTCACCCAGCGTCACCAGCGTCGCGCCGCACCCCTGTGCCTGTGGCCGCCCGTGTCCATCAGCGTCGTTGGAGAAGATGACCAGGTCGTCTTGGACACCGTCAGCGAACCTCACGCGTCCGCCGTAGGGACCACCCCGTGCTTTTACGCCAGCTGGGCTGATGACCGCGACGCCGTGACGTCTTACGACGGCGATATCGCCGGAACTGAGCGCCTTGGCGTCCGTCACGCCAGCGCCCTGCAACAGGCGCAGCGTCGCGCCAGTCTCCGGATCGGCGATGAGTAGTCCCGCACCGGTCGTCAGCAGGAGACGTCCGTCAGCGAACGTGCTGATCCCGTTCTGACCGAAGGGAAGCTCCGCTGCGATCCATTCTGCGGTGATGCTGTGCACACCCCGCCGAAGGGCAGGCTGGTCCACCGAGGTCGACCGGAGGGGCTCCCCGTCGATCGCCGTGAGCTGCAGGTCCAAGAGATCCTCAAGGCGCCGCATGGGATCCCCGCTGAAGTGGGCGCTGTCCAGCATCAGATCGAACAGCTCGGACGGTGGGTAGAAGCCAGTCAGCATGGCGGCAACATGCTGGTCATCGAGAAGGAGCACCTCGAGGCGCTCGCCGTCCTTGACGTCGCGGATCGCGTCTGGGGTATATCCGCTCATGGAGACGAACACACCGATCGTGCCAGCGAGTCGCTGTTTGACCCGCTTCTGCAGCTTTGAGATCGCCGCGGTGCCGATCGGCGACTTCTCCCACTTTGCTTCCAGGATGAACCGCTGCGCTTCGATCGCGAAGGCCACGTCGATGTTGCCCCGAGCGTTCAGATCCGCACGCGCTCGGTGCCCCCAGGCTTGGAACATCTCGGCGAGGACACCGTTGAGCCGTTGCCCCCGAGTCTGACGTGTGTGGCCCTCCAACGCCCGTAGACGGGCGTACTCCCGCGCAAGAGCTTGAAGCTTCCGTAGGTCCATAAGTCCTCTCGTCGCGCGAGCCCCTGACCGACAGGGTGGCGCGCGCCTTCGCGCATTGGCCCGATCTCCCCTATGCGGCGATAGTACGCATAACCAGGCACAAGATCGCGACCATGGCGAGACAACAAGCTCACGTCAGGCGTGGTGGCCGCTGCGGCGACGGAGGGTGTCGTACAGCTCCACTGTTGACTCGGCGGGTTCGTCGAGGCCGAGGTTGTCGAGGGCTCGACAGTGGGTCTCGTAGACGCGGTGGACGGAGTGGAGGTCGCCGTCGGCGGCGTGAGCCCGCATCAGGGCCTCGGTGACCCCGCCGTGGGTGGGGATGAGGTGCACGCCGCGCTGGGCCGTCTCGATGGCGGCTTCGGTGTCACCTTCGTCGACGCAGAGTTCGGTCAGGTGCTGGATCACACCCGCGACTCGCCGCTCCCACTCGCTGATTCAGTTCTCCACGTCCACCCAGGCGAAGGACGCCCGGTCGTCGTCCCGATCGGTGAACACCGGTCCCCGCACGAGGTCGAGCGCACCCTGCAGCGTCCTCATCGCTTCCCGTTGCTGCTGTCGCATGGCGGCCTGCACGCGGCGTTCGAAGAGATCCACGTCCGTGGTCAGCCCGGCGCCCGTCGTGTAGCGGCGGTCGACGGCGATCGGCAGGAGTTCCGGACCGAGGATGTCGCGGGCCTCGGACACCGTGTTGGCCAGCCGCTTCCGTGGCGAGTTCGTTGGCGAGTTCCCCCAGATCGCCTCTTGGAGCCTCTCCGACGTGGCCGAGCCGTGAAGCGTGATGTAGGCGACCACGGCGGTCTGGATCGGACTGAGAGGACGGTCCGTACCGGTGACCGTGATCTCGCCCAGGACCCGCACGAGCACCTCGTGCGGCGGGTCCTCGTAGGGCGACTGGTCGACGTCGACCACGTCATCAGGCCGGTGGCCGCTCCCTGCAGGTGCAGGCAGCGGCAGGTCGTCAGCCCCGGGATCGGCAGCATCCTCAAGCAACTCGACCACGGCGTCCACGAACTCGGGTTCCACCGGTTGGGGCCGACACTCGAGGCCGAGCTCGGACACGACCAGGCGGTTCGAGCTGCACTCGATCGTCGTCCCGCCCTCGATCGGCCGACCGACGACCACGACCGCCACTGCAGCCGGTCCGGCGTCGATCAGCGCGTGGAGCACGTCCGAATCGTCAGGCGGCGAGCCGGCGATGACCACGAGTGGAAGGAGCGCAGGATGGTCGGCGCCCTCCAGGGCACGAGCGACGAACGGGTTCGGCCATTCGTTGGCCGCCAACGCCGCCCGTGACTGCTCCGCCCATGCGAGGAGGTTGGACCCGATCGTGTCCCAGGTCTCCACCGACCGCGAGTGGTCGAGATCGTCGGTGCGGGCCACTCCCAGGTCGCCGACCGTCACCAGGCGGGCGGATCCGGCGAGGGGCGAGTGGGCCAGCTCGGCGATCATGCTCCGGGCCACGCCGTGGGCGACGTCGGCCGCCCCTGTGAGGCTCACCACCCTGGCCGCTTCGAGGTCGAGGTAGAGCTGCCCGCCGTCCCCGGGCTCGCCGAGCGAGACGAGCAGCGGGGTGGGCTCCCAATCGGTCTCGTGCTCGATCGGTGGAAGGCCGTCGGCAGGCTGCCCCGGCTGGGTCCACACCTCACCGTTCTCCGTGTCGGACTTCCATTCGTCGACGGCGGGAAGCGTTGGCGGATCCATCAGTACGTCGAGGTGGTCGGCGGTGTGCTGGACGACGAGCGGCCGGCACGTGTACCCGGCCTGGGCGATGCCGGTTGCCAGCGAAGCGAGCGCGGCCCTCAGTTGCTCGTGCGTTCCGTCGTCGGCCGCGAGTACCAGGCGGCGATGGACGTCGGCGTGGCGGCCGCCGAGCACCGAGACCGGTTCGCCTCAGCTTCGGTGTCGGCGAACACGGTCTTCGACTCACGCCGCTGACGACCATCCGAGAAGCGGCCGGCACTCACGGTCAGCTTCCAGACTCCGGCGCGAACCTCGACTTTCGATCCGCCACCCCATGGCGAGC